>JAFURF010000005.1 GCA_017471965.1 Bacteroidales bacterium | reverse complement strand
GACGACTACGGTATCGCATGCTGCGTTTCTTACCAGGCCATCGGAAAGGCAATCCAGTTCTTCGGAGCACGTGCCAACCTTGCAAAGGCTCTCCTCCTTGCCATCAACGGAGGACGCTGCGAGAACACAGGCACCCTCATGGTGGAAGGAATCAAGCCGCTCACCAGCGATGTGCTTGACTTCGATGAGATCATGGAGAACTACAAGAAAGTCCTTCACGAGGTTGCGCGTGTGTACAACGAGACAATGAACATCATCCACTTCATGCATGACAAGTATGACTATGAAAAGTCACAGATGGCGTTCATCGACACAGATCCTAAGATCAACCTCGCATACGGAGTGGCAGGTCTTTCGATCGTGGCTGACTCACTCTCTGCAATCAAGTATGCAAAGGTGACTGCACGCCGCAACGCGGACGGACTCACAGAAGGCTTCGACATCGAGGGAGACTTCCCTAAGTTCGGTAACGACGACGACAGGGTGGACGTTCTTGCACGTGACATCGTACAGCTCTTCGACACAGAACTCCGCGCACGCAAGGTATACAAGAACGCAGAGCCTACCCTCTCACTCATTACCATCACTTCAAACGTGATGTACGGAAAGATGACCGGTGCTACTCCTGACTGACGAGCAAAGGGCGTGGCATTCGCACCAGGAGCCAACCCTATGCACGGCCGTGACACCCACGGAGCGATTGCATCACTTTCATCAGTAGCGAAACTCGACTACCACGATGCAAAGGACGGTATCTCCAACACCTTCTCTATCGTGCCTAAGTCTCTCGGTCCTACAGTCGAGGACAAGATCGACAACCTCATCACAATGATGGACGGTTACTTCACAAAGGGTGCACACCACCTCAACGTGAACGTCCTCAACAGAGAGATGCTCGAGGATGCGATGGAACATCCGGAGAAATACCCTCAGTTGACCATCCGTGTGTCAGGATACGCAGTGAACTTCATCAGACTGAGCCGCGAGCAGCAGTTGGAAGTGATTTCAAGAACATTCCACGAATCACTCAGATAATGCTCAAGGTTCATTCTTACGAATCAATGGGAACATACGACGGGCCTGGACTCAGGCTCGTCGTTTTCCTGCAAGGATGCCCATACAGATGTCTGTACTGTGCAAATCCGGATACCATCACATTCGATGGCGGCACGCCGACGGAGGCAGAGGAAATCGTAAAGATGGCCGTGAGTCAGAAGCCTTTCTTCGGAAGACGAGGAGGCATAACCTTCTCGGGAGGCGAGCCGACCATGCAGGCCAAGGAACTTCTGCCCCTATATGCCAGACTGAAGGAGGAAGGCATAAACATATGCCTCGACACCAACGGAGGGACATGGAACAGTGACATTGAGGAACTCCTCAGGCAGACAGACCTCGTCCTTCTTGACTGCAAGCAGATCAACGACAGCAGGCATCAGGAACTGACAGGGCGCAGCAATGAGCAGATGCTGAAGACCGCCGCGTGGCTCGAAGAGAACGGCAAGCCTTTCTGGCTCAGATATGTCCTTGTACCTGGAATCAGCGATTTCGAAGAGGACATACGCGCCCTTGGAGAGCACTTCAAGGACTTCAGGATGCTAAAGAGAGTCGAGATCCTTCCTTACCATACACTCGGAAAGCACAAATACGAATCTCTCGGCTGGGAGTACAGGTTGGAGCATGTTCCTCATAACACTCCGGAACAACTCGACAGGGCCCTGGCCCTCTTCAACGAATATTTCGATTGTGCAATCATGAATTAACACAAGAAAGAGTCTTTTCGTAAGGCTCTTTTTTTGTATATTTGTCCGACTATGAAGACTAAGGATGTTACGCTGGTCCTTTCCAGCGGAGGCCCGAGAGGATGGGCATACATAGGAGCGATTGAGGAACTTGAGCGCAGAGGATACAAGATAACTTCCGTTGCGGGCACTTCAATCGGTTCTCTGATAGGCGGCATCTATGCCGCAGGAAAACTTGCGGAAGTCAAGCAGTGGCTCTTCACCCTTGACGCATGGAAGGTATTCAGTCTCATGGACCTGTCCATCAGCAAGAACCATCTCGTAAAAGGCGACAAGGTCATAGGAGCGCTTAAGGAAATCGTTCCCGACATCAACATCGAAGACCTGCGCATCCCGTACAGGGCAGTTGCTGCCGACCTCTACACCGGCGAAGAAGTGGTCTTTGACAGAGGTCCTCTCTTCGATGCCATCCGCGCATCCATTTCCATCCCATCCCTTTTCAGACCTGTCAAATACGGATTCAGGACACTGGTGGACGGAGGTGTGGTGAACACCATGCCGATAAGCCGCGCTGTACGTCACGAGGGCGATATACTGGTGGCGTTTGACGTGAACGACGTCGATGTCGACGCCATCCGCAAAAGTCTGATAGACGACGCGAGGCAGGAAGAAGAATACAGACAGGCAGAAAAGGATCTCGACGCCGAGACCAGATCTGTATTCAATTCCGTAAGGAACAATACAAGCCTGTCGCTCATCGACAAACTGAAACTGGTCGGAGCCCAGGGGCAGAAAATCATCGAACACCACATGCATAACGATGACCCTGAGCCGGAACTCCTTTTTGAGGACAATTATTACAGCATACTTTCGCGTACATTCTCTCTGATGAACCATGTCCTGGCAAAGGATGCTGCAGAAAGATACAGACCTGACATCCTCATAAAGATGCCGTTTGATGCATACGGAGAAATCGGAGACTATGCACGTGCCGAGGAGATTTCCGAGGCTGGAAGAGAACTTACCGCCAAGGCCCTCGACCGCTATGAACTTAACAATTAAACTATAACTATCATGCTCAGAAAGATCAGAATCATTCTGGCCGCCATCTTCTTCATCGGCGTGACCCTGCTGTTCCTTGACTTCACCGGAACACTTCACGCGTACCTGGGATGGATGGCTAAAGTACAGTTCCTGCCTGCAGTCCTGGCAATGAACTTTGCAGTTGTTGTCGGACTCCTGCTCCTGACACTTGTCTTCGGAAGAGTATACTGCTCGGTCATCTGCCCGTTAGGAGTCATGCAGGACATCATATCATGGGTTCACGGAAAGACAAAGAAAAAGAACAGATTCAGGTTCTCATACTCGCCGACAAAGAATTGGCTCAGATATACCGTACTCGTACTCTTCGTACTGGGTCTGTTGCTGGGAGCACACTCGATTGCCATCCTCATCGCACCGTACAGCGCATACGGACGTATCGCCGGCAACCTTCTGGCACCTCTCTACCAGTGGGGCAACAACCTTCTGGCATGGTTTGCAGAAAGAGCAGGAAGTTATGCATTCTATAGTGTAGACGTATGGATCAGGTCCGTATCGACCTTCATCATTGCTGCAGTCACCCTGATTGTTGTAGGACTTCTTGCATGGAAGCACGGCAGGACATGGTGCAACACCATCTGTCCGGTAGGAACTGTCCTGGGATTCTTCTCAAGATTCAGCATCTTTGCACCGGTCATCGATACGGAAAAATGCCGCAACTGCGGACTATGCGGAAAGCAGTGCAAGGCATCCTGCATCAACATGAAGGAGCATGAGATCGACTACAGCAGATGCGTCGCGTGCATGGACTGCATCGACACCTGCAACGAAGGGGCGATACATTACGCCAGAAGATCCTTCGCTCGCGCTCAGGAGGACAAGAAAGACATTCAGGAGGACAAGAAAGGCGCCGACCAGAGCCGCAGGGCATTCCTGATATCAGGAGCCATTGCCGGCACTGCAGTAGCGGCCCATGCCCAGGACATGAAGGTGGACGGAGGACTTGCTGCTATCGAAAATGCGCAGAAGCCTGAAAGACAGACCCCTCTCGTACCCGCCGGTGCTCTCAGTGTCAAGAATTTCCAGGACCACTGCACCGCATGTCAACTTTGCGTGAGCGTATGTCCGAACGAGGTTCTCAGACCTTCGACATCTCTTTCGACCCTGATGCTGCCTGAAATGTCATACGAAAGAGGCTATTGCCGCCCTGAATGCACCAGATGCTCTGACATCTGCCCTGCAGGAGCAATAAAGCCTGTTTCAAGAGAAGAGAAATCATCCATCCAGATAGGACATGCAGTCGTCAATCTTGATGCATGCGTAGTGAATACCGACGAGGTAAGTTGCGGAAACTGCGCACGCCACTGTCCTGCAGGAGCCATAAGCATGGTACGCAAGAATCCGGATGACCCTAATTCACTCAGAATTCCTGCAGTAAACGAGGAAATCTGCATCGGATGCGGTGCATGCGAAAACCTCTGCCCGGCAAGACCGTTCACAGCAATACATGTCGAAGGACACGAAGTCCACAAAATGATCTAACTATGAAAAAGAACAATATAGACAGAAGAGAATTCTTCAAGACAGCGGGAATTGCCGCTGCAGTTATGGGCGGAATTGGTGCTGCTGCAGGATGCAAGGAGGGAGGTTCCTCGACACCGCTCGGAACGACAGGTGAAGATGGCGACATGACATACCGCACAAATCCTGGAAACGGGGACAAGGTGAGCATTCTGGGTTACGGATGCATGAGATGGCCCATGATCAAGGATGAGAACGGCAAGGATGTCATAGATCAGGAAACCACCAACCGTCTTGTGGACCATGCCCTTGAGAACGGAGTCAACTACTTCGACACCGCACCTGTATACCTTCAAGGCCAGAGTGAGACGGCTACAGGAATCGCCCTGAAGAGACATCCGCGCGAAAGTTACTTCATAGCGACAAAACTGTCCAACTTCAGCAACTTCACCAGAGAGAATTCTCTCGAGATGTACCGCAAATCCTTTGAGAACCTGCAGGTGGACTATATAGACTATTATCTGCTGCACTCACTTGGAGGAGGCGGAATGGCACAGTTCAACAGAAGATATGTCGACAACGGCATCATGGACTTCCTGATGGAGGAACGCAAGGCAGGACGCATCCGCAACCTCGGCTTCTCCTTCCACGGTGACAATGCCGTCTTTGACGAACTGCTGAAACTGCATGAGAAATATCATTGGGACTTCGTTCAGATCCAGCTCAACTACCTCGACTGGAACAACGGAGGAAACACAAAGGCCAATGCAGCCTACCTGCAGCAGGAACTTGACAGACTCGGGATACCGTCCGTCATCATGGAACCTCTGCTCGGAGGCCGTCTGTCAAAAGTACCACAGTATGTTGCAGACCAGTTCAAGGAGAGATCACCACAGTCGAGTGTAGCCTCATGGGCCTTCCGTTTCGCCGGAACACCTGCCGGTGTACTGACCGTACTGAGCGGCATGACTTATATGGAGCACCTTCAGGACAACCTGAGCACATACTCCCCTCTCAAGCCTCTGGACAAGGATGAAATGGACTTCCTCGAATACATCGCGGACCTGATGAAGAAATATCCTACAGTGCCATGCAATGACTGCAAATACTGCATGCCATGCCCTTACGGCATCGACATCCCTGCCATCCTGCTGCACTACAACAAATGCGTGAATGCCGGAGAAATAGCGAAGAGCATAGAGGATGAAGGATATAAGAAGGCACGCCGCGCATACCTTGTAAGCTACGACAGGGCTGTTCCGAAACTACGTCAGGCCGCAAGATGCATCGGCTGCAACCAATGCTCGGAACATTGCCCACAGCGCATCAACATCCCAAGGGAAATCCAGAGGATCGACAAATATGTAGAGAACCTACGGAAGGACACACTCTAGACGTTGTACATGAAATACGGGTTTACATGTTCAACATCACTTGAATAGACTTAGAAACAACCTCAAAACAGCACATGTGGTACATGAAAGTCTTAGTTTCATGCACCACATGTCTTTATTCGAGAATAGAGACGTACGTCAATCTGCAGAAGGCCTGTAATTGAGTGCAAGACACCGGCAGAGTTGAGCACCACCGGAATAATATTTTCCTTTCAGGTATCCGGCAAGATTCTTTTTCTCTTCACATGACAGTGAATATATTGAAGCCGCATGGAGGTCTTCCTTGACTATACGATCTATTTCACGACAGAGATCAACATCAGAAATCCTGCGGTAATCCGCCCTGCCACTTTCCAGAACCAGCATATCTTTCAGTGTCGTCATCCGTACATTGGATTCAATGACTTCCAGTGTAACTGAGGCAGTACCATTGCGGTCGTTCTCCTGCTCTTTGACCCACTCTTCCGATGTTCTTCGCCCCATGTAATAATCAAAATTGCGAGGAGTCATAAACATGTTCTCCATCTGTGGAATATCAAGTACACTTTCACGCAGGAAAAGACCGGATCTGTTCATTACATATGAATCCGGAAAAGAAGCATGTCTGCCGATATGACGATAATATGAAGTCCTGGGAATCAGATCACGTTCAGGTCGTTTCCCCATTTCCCTCTGGAAAATTACATTGACAGACGAATGCGGATATGCATATGGAATTGGGACAATGCCATGATGCAGAGCATTTCGCAGGATGTAACTTGCCGCTGCAAGATGATGGTGCAGTCCCTTTATCTCCAACACAAAATGGCGGGGTTCACCAAGTCTTCCATGTCTGCAGTACCTGTTGTTGAAATATTTTGTATAGGGCATCCTGTATGCCCTCATGAATCTGTCGGGGTCTTCAGTCTGGACCAGCATATGCACATGATCTGACATGAATGACTCCACAAGTCCTATGGAATCAGTCTTATACAAAGCCAATGCAAATGTATTGAACCCCCTGTTATAGTCGTCATCATCCCTGAACATGACCTCGTCATGCGATGACAGACAGATATGAAATGTCCGTTTCATACAATGACCAGTCTCTACCGGGGTCTGAACGGACGTATCAGACGGATATCTTCCGGATTGCATCCATACTGACATGCATACAGTTCAATAGCATCCTTCAGAGTCCACCCCGAAGCATACAGAAGCGTGGAACCAGTTTTACAGAAGACCGTGAACGCAGTGTGAGGACCCATTGTGAGAGGATCAAAAGCCGGAACGGTCTTTACATTGAGATGGATCTTTTTTCGATTTTCCATGATCAAGTGTATTAATATAATTTCCTGCCATTTGATCGTGGATGGCGAACCAGAACAGTTCAATCAATGACAAATATACACTTAATTGTTTAATTGGCAAATCAACTGACATTCAATCTGTCAGGCACGATTGCCCCAAACGGCCGGTAAACTCCTATAATCACCTAAACTACAATAAGATACAGCAACTTTAATAAAATCGGTTTCATCAAAGTTATTTTTCATGGCAAACCTTGTCGCAAAAGACGTAGAAATGGCCAACGGCGTTGTACATGAAATACGGGTTTACATGTCCAACACCCCTTCGAACGAGGCTTAAATGACCTCAAAACAGCACAGGTGGTACATGAAACCAAGACTTTCATGTACCACCTGAGGATTGGGGCGATCAACTGTCAGAACCGCATCAGTTTTATCTGGGACTTTATCCTGTATGGGGAAGATCTTATGAAGAGAAGCCACTGACCCAGGAAATATGGGACAAGTATCAGTGCTCCTGCATTCGGTATCGGTTCTGTAAACATGTTCCAGGCCAGGATGAAGTCAGAGAAGACGAACAGGACCGCACCAAGGGCATACAGGCTGCTTCTCTGGAGCAAGGCCATCACAAGCATGATGCAGATGAGGACGGCATAGACTCCCACTCCGGTACGGATGATTCCCACAGGAGCAAAAGGAACAATCCTCACAAATACGACAATGAGCAATACTGCTGCACACAACAGCAGCATTGTCGTATATCCCTTGGCCTTCCCGGTCAGTCTGCGGTCATGCTCGACCTTGGAAAGATAACGCCCGACGAAGAACCAGATCATCCATATATGAGCAAGACCGAACATGCCCATCTGCCCGATGAAGCAGTCCCTGGCACCGAGGAAGTCCCCTGCTGCAGAGCACAGCATGGCAAGAATCATCTGCCATGGGCATAGAAACAGAGATGCCAGAAACAGAAGGGAGACAGGGAGCGCCACCTTGCATGGTATGTCCACACCCGGAACGAAGAACATCACGGCCAGACACAGATAAAGCCCGGTCACTCCAAGAGCGACGGGCTTTACATATTTTTCGTTGATTTTGAATATCGCCATCTTACATCATCAGTTTGTCCGATGTAAAGTTAGCGAAATTTGCTTATTTTTCAACAAGTACAGGCGGAGCAAAAGGAACGAACGGCTCTGACACATAGTCTGCCCTGGTCTCGGGAGCCTGGCTCGTCGACCTTACAATGTCCTTTGCTATGAAATCATCCATGTTGAAGGTCTTTCCTGAAGCCCTCATGATCCTTCGTACGATCGCCTCACGTGAAGGAGCATTGTAATACATCCTGTTGTCTTCCATACAACTGATATACTCCGGTCTCCATACGCCATAATAATAGAGGCATCCTCCTTCATACATGCCTACCGCGTCATAACCTGAGCGGGTGAAATAGTGGTTCCAGTGAACCTCGTCCCTGCTTCCGGTAATGTCTATGTTGTAGCCATAGTAAGGATCTATCGACCTCCAGGACTTGATCTGCTGCTTGATGTCGTTAGGAAGTTCTGCCTTGTCGTATCTGTATTCGTCGAGAAGCCTTCCGAATCCGTGTCCGCCACCTTCATGGCACACAACAGGCTCGAACGAATTCTTGCCCATAGGACACATCGAGATTGAACGTCCTGTAGACTCCATCATGCATGTTCCGGCATAAGCGTCGATGTTTATAAGCAGGAATACTGTCGTGTTCTCAAGAGCATCCTCCGTTACGCCGGACACCTTCTTCGCATAACTGAAGACCTTGTCGTAGTTACATGAGGTTCCTGTGCTGTTTCCTCCCTCAAGAGTCGCCGCGAATGCCGTATTCTTCTTCTGAGCCTTTACCGTGCTCATATCCTTGATGACTGTCGCACCTCTTTCCTGAGAATATACAGCAACAGTGCTCACACGGAAATAGTCCTTATACGTCTTGTATGGCTCCAGACCGAAGAAGGCATTGACTGCAGTCTCGACAGCCTGATCGAATGCACCGCCCTCAAAGTAGTCCTCTTCGATGAATCCGTCACCCATGAAGACAAGATGGATAGGCTTAGGCGCACCTGCACTCTCCATCTGATATGTGGTCACCTCGCCGTCCTTGTATGCACCGCCGTCTCCGGTTGTGAAACTGCGGACCTCACTATCGGTGACCGCCCCGAATGCATCGATGGCCTGAACCTTCCAGACATGTGTCTTGCTCTTGGCAAGGAAAGCACTGTGCTTTGCGCGGGTAGAAGTTGTCTCGGTACCGCTCCAGGTTGCGCCGTCATCCTCGGAAATCATGAGTTTATACGACACTGCATCACCGTCAGGATCAGTCACAGCCTTCCATGAGAAATAAGCATTGATCTTCACATCTGCGGCTCCGTCCGCCGGCGCCACAAGTTCCGGCTTTGCAGGAGCATTGTTCGGCAGAACCTGGCTGACAGTCAGCATCGTGAATGATTTGCCGTAATCTATGGTCAGGAAAACCTTATCCCTAGGAGTTCTGTCCACGATCGGTGCAGGAGTCAAGGTCACACTTGTCTCCCCGGCCTTTCCTGATACAGGGCTTGCCGACACCCATGACGCTTCAGCTGGTATCGACATGGTCCAGTCATAGGCTGAAACGACGGTAAATGTGATAGGCTCACCCTCTGCTGAAAACTCGAACTGCATCTGACTGGCAGAGAAGTCTACTCCTGACTGGGCCAGATTCACAGACGCTGAAGCAGTGCCACCTGAAATCATCAGGACACCCTTGCGCTCAAGTTCTTCATTCTTTCCCGCAGTGACAGTGACTTTTGCCGACCCGCTTCCCTCTGAAGGGTCTACGGTCACCCAATCGGGACCGGATACGGACCATGTGCAGTTGGCTGAGATTTCAATTGTCTTCTTGCCACCTTCTCTGGTCCAGGTGAGTTCGGTCTTGGATGCCGTGATGCTGTCCTCCTCCTTGCAGGAGTTCGAAACGCCCGCCACAAGCATAAGTGATGCGAGCAAAAACAGCATTCTGGTAAATTTTTTCATTACGACAAATTGTTGGTTTTAACATTATTGATTAAACGACAAAGCCTCCCGGCCCGTTTGGGAGCCGGAAGGTTTCATCTGAAGCATATGATGGCTATTTCCTGAAGTTGCCGTGAACATATACAGGTTCAACAAGATTCTTTGCCGGAGCATTTGCCGACACTGTATCATCTTCAGCAGGAACATATGTCATTGCGGCATTAGCGGTTTCTGTAACAGCGGTACATCCATACAGTGCGAGATACCCACCGGAAACTTTATATACACTGTAATCACAGTATGACATCGAGTCAAGATAACCATCTTCATTGAATGTCACTACAACCGGATCACTTCCGTCTGCTCCGCCACCCCAGAATACGGTCATCATGGTCTGATCGGCATCGTAGTAGTAAAATCCGCCACCGAAAGCATTATACTGTGAGAGGTTACCTTTACTATCAAGATATCTTCCGTCAAATACTATGGTCTGCTTCGCATAATTGACTGTACCGATCAGATATGGGGCCGCAGCATAGCCGCTCATGCCATACTGGTTATACATATAGTTGAACCAGTCAGCATAAACGACAACAGTAGTCTTGTCTACCATCTCAAGTTCAAGAGGGAACTCATCAAGAACAGGGTTGCCTTCTGCATCCGGATAGAGATACTCTACAAGGTAGTTGCCGGCAACAAGTTCTATAAGGAAGTTAGAATATCTGTATCCTTCAGGAGAAAATGCATTGTTCGTGTTTCCCCACATGTCATAGAATGCATTGGCATCAACAGAAACATCGAACTCACCGGTAGGCATCTTAGGAAGATAAACAGTTACAGTCTGAGCATCCTCTGCCAAGACATACTCTGCATTGAGCTGGTATATTCCTTCTGCCTCCTTGTAGATGACCTTGATAGGGTTGACAGCCTTGGCATCCATTACCTGTACAGGGAATTTGAAAGTCAGACTTGCATCTTCCGCAGCCCAATCCGTATCTTCTGCAGGAGTCTCGAAAGAGTCTTCAGTAATGTTGAAGTTAACCCACTCGGTGTCCCATCCGAGTCCTACATATTCACTGTTCTCATCAAGACCGGACTTGCATGCCTCGCATGGATTTCCGGAAAGGTCAGTCACAAGTCCTTCTTCGAAACTCAGGATATAGCCTGCTCCGTTTCCTGCCTCAGGGCAAACGATGGTCACGGTATTGGCCTCGATCGTGATGTTCTCCTCAGCAATCACCTGATTGTTGATATAAACTTTTCCTACTCCCCATGCTATCACAGACACATAAGCCTTGCCTTTGCCACGTGCAATGAGTTCATCGAAAGCAAGAGTGATGGTGTTGCCATCAATATCCGCACCTGCAGGCTCAGGTATCAGTGTGTCGTTCATGGTCACATCAAGAGTCAGGACTTCACTCAGAAGTCCGGTCTCGGTCATCGCTGCCGCAAAGATCTGATAGGTTTCAGAAGGGAAGGCAGAACAGTCCACAGTGACAGTCTGGGTATACTTCTTATCTTCACCTACAGTGAATGCACCGTCATCTGCTCCCGATGTTTCTCCTACAAGGATATCATATGCAGCAGGAACCGCATTGTCAGACCCTGCGAAGACAGCATAAGCATAATGCTTGGCATCTTCAGAAGCAGTGATTTCGAACGTCAAGGTGACATCATCCGCGACCTTCTGACTAAGAGTCACATAAGGCTTCTCCTTATCTTTGTTCTGCTGGCTCAGGCCGTCTCCCTTGTCGCATGCACCAAGTACAAGGACAGCAGCGAGAAACGCAGCAAAATATTTTAATGTCTTCATAATCAATTCAATTTAGTTTAAATCTACTTTCTGGTCATTGTGACATTGAGATATCCATCCCATCCATATCCGGTATCTTCACCATCTGCATAAATTGCTGCATAAATACCGGTATTATTTGCGAATGTGATGGTATTCATATCGTCACTCCACGTCGCAGTCACTCCGTTATAATCCATGCTATATACCAATTTGCCCTCTTCGTTTACATAAAGAGCCGCTGCATATACCTCTTCGTTATTTCCGATACCGAAAGAGAACGCATTTGCCATGAGTTTACCTGACTGGAGGGTAAGAGTCTTTTCCTCTGCATTATAAGCCAAATACCACACAGGCTGCTTCACAGGGTCGCCCTTGACCTCTGACTGCGTGCCGGCCATTCCCCAGCATACCAAAGTCTTTTCAAAGTTGACAGCCTCTTCATCTGCTGAGAATCCGCCACTTATGTTCACTTCTGTACTAGCAGTCGCACCGGTAAACGGACTGGTTCCTGAAAGTACCCAGTTACCCCAAAGTCTTTCATACGGATTGTTGTCATTGTCAGCAATCTCGATTGAAGTTTTGCCTGTACCTGCAAGCACAGCACCTTTGACATTTGTAATCGTAAGGTTGACAAACCTGGAATCGTTTATCTCCTGATTGTCATAGACCTGGAACTCGATATAGGCAGGAGCATCTTCATTTCCTGCATACTTAAGGCCTTCTGTCTGAGTGAAGTGAAGAAGGTCTTCAACCTCGAACTCGGTGCCGTCCACTTCTGCAACGACATCGAAAGTGATCGGATACTGCTTAGGCTCTCCTGTAAACGCCACAGGAATTCGCAGGAGACCGGCAGACTCCTTGAAAGTGTAGACTTCCTGTGCAAAGCCTATAGTCGCATCTCCTGCTCCGTCCGGAGTCTTTGTCTCATCACAGGAAACAAGAACTCCAGCAGCGAAAGCGATCATTGCCAAATATTTGAAACTTTTCATTTTGAATTCACTTTAATGTTTACTGATTAACGCTTGTAAGCAGAATTCTGCTCCATCTGAGGGTTAGCCTGGATCTCATCCTCAGGGATAGGCCACAGGAAGTATGGATCATCTGCAGGGCGGGTGCATTTTGCATATCCCTCACCTGGCTGAACCATTGCAGGATCCTGACCTGCCGTACGGGTGAAGCCCATATGCCAACGCTTCAGGTCATTGAGACGGAAGCCCTCGCCATAAAGTTCACGAACCCTTTCCTGACGGAGTTCCACCACGAGTGCATCACCTGTGTAATCAGTATTCTTCCAGCCTGCAATACGTTTTGCCCTGAGGTCGTTGATGTACTTGCTTGCTACGGCGTCCTGATTTCCCTTAGCGATGGCCGCCTCGGCTGCGATGAGATACATCTCGGAGATGCGGAAAACTTTCGGCTTGTTTACATAGTTGGTAACTGAAGAATAAAGCATAGGATTACCAGGATACTTTACAAGGAGAGTGAGACGGCCTGTGTTTCTTACGCTGAGTTCACGCTCGTCGAACCAACTTGCGAAACGGATGTCATTGGTCTGGTCATAAAGATCAAGAACCCAATCCTCAGGAACATACTGAGGGTCATCCATTCCTTCCTCACCTGTAGTGTTGTAGATGAAATAAGAATATGCGTTACCTGTATCGTCCGGTCCTGTCATCTCAACCTGCCAAAGTGTCTCTGAAAGGTTGTCGTTGAGCCATCCTGCAGCGAATGCGGCAGCATCGCTTACAAGAGCATACTTGCCACCGTCAATGAGTGACTTCGCCTTGAGGAGTGCTGTGTCGTAGTCGTGCATTGTAAGAGCCACGCGTGCCTGAAGAGCCGTAACCACATCCTTGGTCACATATTTGGCATTGACGCTTCCCGGTTCTGTAACATAAGTCTCTGCCTCAGCGAGGTCCTCGACAATCTGCTCATAGACAAGGTCCAGGGTACCTCTTGATGGATACTTTGAAGCATCACCTGTAGGCTCATACTTGGTCACTACAGGAACACCGAGAACCTCAGATGCCGTGTCCGGATCATAGTCCTCGCAGAAATACTGAGTGAGGTTGAAATACATATGGGCACGGATATAGCATGCCTCACCATAATACTGCTGAACGAGTTTCGTATCTGCCTCATTCAGAGTTTCAGAAGCAAGAAGTTTCTTTGTACCGTCAATGAGGAAGTTGGCATTTCCGATATATCCGTAAAGTCCGAACCATGTTGTAGAGCACATAGACTCAGACGGCTGCAACTGATAACTGTAGAAAGGACCGCCCCAGTTACCGAAGTTCTTCACTGCATGGAAAAGATCGGTCTGAAGATCCTGATAATATACGAATGCTCCTGAGAACGCGTACTTCATTCCCGAATAGAGACCGTTGCGGAAAGCCTGACAGTCAGAAACGCTCTCCATAGCCTCCTCGGTGTTGATCGCAGTTGTCGGGAACTTCTCCAGATTACATGCCCCAGTCATCAAGACAGCGGCACATGTAAAGAGTATTGTTCTTATCTTTTTCATTGTCAATTCTTTTTAGATGTTAGAAAGTGATTTCTGCACCGAATACGATCTGGCGGGAGTTAGGATAAAGTCCTGCAGTACCGTTAGAGTAACCTACCTCAGGATCATATCCCTCAAAGCCTGTCACTGTCCAAAGGTTACGCGCTGTAGCATATACCTTGAGTCCGGTGAGAGCTTTTGTCTTCTCGAGGAGAGCCTTAGGGAATGAATATGAAATCGAGAGGTTCTTAAGTCTGAGGAATGATGCGTTTGAGTAGACCGATGTATCGAACTGGAATGTAGTACCATACTTAGGAATATCCGTCACGTCACCCGGCTTCTGCCAGATGTCAATCATCTTTCTCTCGAAGTTGCTGTTGAACAACTGGTTCTGAGGGTTTCTTGTATAGTAGTACTCGTTCATCCAGATCCAACGGTCACCTACCCATGAGAAGTCGGCGTTGATGCCGAGACCCTTCCAAGAGAAGTTGGTCGAGAATCCGCCGGACCATGCTGCAGTGGCATCCTTGTCGTCACCCCAGAACTGCATGATCTCATTTGAGAATGTCTTTGTAAGGTTTCCGTTGAGGTCGTACCACATAGGGCTACCGTCCAGAGGATCCACGCCTCCGAAAATCTGTGTATATACAAGAGTAGAAGACTTGCCGACCTGATATTTGAGACCTGCATCAGGGAATGCGAGTTCGTCAAGACCCTGATAGAGTTTGGTGATCTCGTTCTTGTTGTAGTTCACATTCGCCCTTACACCCCAGTAGATGTTTCTGGTGTGGATAAGGTCTACATCCACTTCGAGGTCAACACCCCTGTTGGTCATCGCAGCGATGTTGCCCCAGCCGCCTGAGTGACCTGTGGTTCCTGAGTATGGAATCTCCATAAGAAGGTCTGAAGAAGACTTGTCATAGAATTCCACACCTACTCCGAACCTGTCGAAGAATCTTGCACGGAGACCGACGTTAAGGGTCGCCACAGTCTCCCACGTAAGGTCTGCGTTAGGAACCTGAGCAAGTGCCCAACCTGCATTTCCGTTGTACTTAGGACCTGTACCTACGAGACCCTGTGAAGCATACCAGCTGCTGAGGCCTGAGTTACCTGTAGTACCGTAACTTACGCTCAGACTAAGATCATTGAGCCAATGGGCATCCTGAAGGAAGGCCTCGTTCTTTGCCTTCCACATACCTCCTACAGAATAGAATGTGGCATATCTGTGATTTTTTCCGAAAAGTGACGAACCGTCAGTACGTACGGAAGCATCCACGAAATATCTGTCGCGGTAACTGTAGTTGAAGTTTGCGAAGAAAGAGTTGAAGGCAGATTCCTGAGTGTAACCATCCCAAGACTCGATGTCTGTAGTGGCAGCAAACTCTACAAGGCGGTCATCTGTAAGACCGGTACCTGTTGCACTGAAGAATCTCGAGTTCTTGTATAGAGACTCATGTCCCAGAAGGGCGGTGAAGAAGTGATCCTGATTGATATCTGTCTTATACTCAATAGTGTTGGTTGATGACAACTGGTAATATCTCTCAAAATAACGGGTTGTACGTCCTCTATATGTATAAGGAGTAAAGGAAGGATTGGCAACACTCTGGCTTGTGTAATCGTAAGCATCTATTGCCTGCGCAGCGCGGATGGTAAGACCCTTCATAGGAGTCAGAAGGAAATACGTCTGCCCCATTATTGCAAAATCATCCTTGTTGTTATAAGTATTCTTGTAATACTCATGGAGGTCCATTGTACCGTTCCAGTCATAAGTCTGCTTCACGTCGCCGAAAGAAATCGTTCCGTCAGGATTGTGGATGATTTCATATGGAGTCCTGTACGGAAGTTCCGTCACAGCGACGAGGATAGGAGACTGAGAGTACCAACCGGTAGTGATGGTAGAATACTTCTTGTATGAAAGCGAAAGGTTGAGACCGAACTTGAGCCACTTGGAGATCTGAGTATCCAGGTTCGCACGGATATTGAAACGGTCCATACCTGAATTGTACTTGTATGTACCTTCCTCAGAGTAGTATCCGAGTGACACATAGTAGTTTGTGGTCTCTGTAGCACCTCTCAATGAAGCGTCAGCCTGCATTACCGGTGCCGCGCTGTCATAAAGATAGTCGAGCCAGTCGAAGTCGATGTTGTTTCCGAGAATGAAAGCCTTTCTTGCCTGATACTCAGGTGTACTAGTAGTGACAGGGTCACAGATTTCCTCGAAACGGATGAGTTCCTCTGCGTTCATCATGTCGAAGTTATACTTTGTCAGAGTCGACACACCATACTGGGCGCGTACTGAAACTGTCGCCTTTTCACCCTTCTTTCCTTTCTTTGTAGAAATGTAGATGACACCGTTTGCCGCACGGGAACCGTAGATGGCTGTCGACGATGCATCCTTGAGGATGGAGATGTTCTCGATATCCTGAGGGTTCAGGGTAGAGAATACCGATGAACTTACAGGCACTCCGTCCAGAATGTAAAGAGGAGCATTGCTGAGGTTAAGGGATGAAGTACCGCGGAGCTTGATGCTTACCGAACTCTGTGGCTCTCCTGAAGAGTTGAAGATCTGGAGACCTGCAACCTTACCCTGAAGGGCGTCACTGATGTTTCCGGACGGACGCGAAGCGATCTCGTCTGAAGACACGGTAGCGACCGAACCTACGATGTTGCCGATCTTCTGGCCTGAACCATAGCCGATGACGATGGTTGCATCAAGGAATTCCGCATCCTCTTCAAGTTGAACAGTGATGAAAGACTGTCCGTTGACAGGAATGTTCTTTGTTGCGTATCCGATGACTGAAACGACGAGGGTTCCGTTCTTCGGAGCAGTGATCTTGAAGGCTCCGTCCACATCTGTCGATGTTCCTGTCTGAGTGCCTTCCACCATCACTGTGGCGCCGATAAGCGGCACGTCATTGGAATCGGTCACAACACCTGATACGGTCATGTTCTGAGCGAAGGCCGAAGCCGAAGCCAGCAGCATAACCATAACCGTGAAAAAAAGTCTGATTCTTTTCATGGGTTGAACTTTTAGTTGTTAAACATAAATATTGAATTATCTTATTCGTACAGCACACACTACACTTACTGCACTGATAAACGGGCGTTTTTACAAACAGCCCGAATTGCAAAAATAAAAAGATATTTTTAAAAATCCTAACCTTTTGAAAACACGCTGATTGACTCTTTGAGCAACAAGTTTGAATTTTAGTTACAATTCGTAAGCGATTTTATGGAAGATTTTGCAGTTCTTTAGTTTTTTTGCACCAGTGCCAAACAAAAATAAATTTTCAAAAAAGTTACATATCTGCTTTTTTAATGCATTACAGTTGCCTTATATGCTGTAATATAGACACTTTGTTCAGTGCAATGTCAACCGTTTCATATCATTATTAATGATTCTGTAACTTATGAATTGTCACCGCCCGTCATCAAGATATCTTCTCAGCGTATTCCTGTGCATGCCGTATCTTCTTGCAACTGAAGACAATGAATCGCCGTCAGCAAGCAGCGACTCTATGGCTTTCCTGTTCTTTTCAAAATATTCCCTTTTATAAGATGTTCCCGGAGGGCGGCCGAGGCGGACTCCCATAAGCCGACGTACAGCGAGGGCCTCCTTTGTCCTTTGAGAAATAAGGGTCCTTTCGATTTCCGCTGCAAGCGCAAAGGCAAAGGCGATTATTTTAGAGTTGATGTTGTCCGAGAGATCAAAGTTATCCTTGATGGAGTGGATCGATATCCCTTTTTCTGCACATGTATTCAGTATCCCCATGATCATCAGCATGTTGCGCCCGAGGCGAGACAGTTCCGTACATATGAGAAGATCACCCCTTTCCATGCGGTCCAGCAGACTTCCCAGACTTCTTTTTTCGACGGCAACGGTTCCTGACACAGACTCTGACACCCATGCCATGACACTGATTCCTCGCTGTCTGCACCAGTTGGAGATTTCGTATTTCTGATTTGAATGGGTCTGCATCTCCGTACTGACCCTGATGTAAGCAAATGCGGACATTGTCTTAATATTTAATTCGTTAGTAATCTTTTTTACCAGAAACGGCCTGTTAGTTTCTGCCAGATAAAACGCCCGTTTATAAGTGCAGTAAGTGTAGTGTATGCTGTACGAAGAATAATAATTCAATATTTATGTTTAACAACTAAAAGTAACTACTATGAGAAAAATCAAACTGTTTCTCACAGCGTTAGCAGTGATGATCAGCACCTTGGCCTTTGCCCAGAGTCTGACAGTCACTGGAAATGTGACTGACGCCACAAACGGCGATCCGGTACCTTTCGCATCTGTTCATGAGAAGGGTACGATGAACGGAGTCAACACTGACGTTAACGGACATTACTCGATCACAGTGTCCAAGAACGCTGTTCTCGTATTCTCGTCTATCGGATATGAGACAGTGGAAGTGGAAGTAGGAGGAAGGGCTCAGGTCAATTGCGAACTTCCTGCAGACAAGGAGATCCTTGAGGATGCCGTTGTTGTCGGATATGGTTCAGCCAAGAAAGTCGGCACAATGGTCGGTTCAGTAACTACCGTAAAGTCTGAAGGCATTAAAAATGCTCCGTCATCTTCAGCCCTTGATGCTCTACAAGGTCAGGTGGCCGGCCTTGCAGTTTTGACAACAGGTGGTGTATCCGGAGAAAACAACGTGTCTATGACTCTTCACGGAATGGGTTCGCTCGGATCAAGCACTTCACCTCTTTACATTATCGACGGTATTCAGACAACAAGTCGTGCAATCATGGCGATGAACCCAAATGACATCCTCAGCATCTCGGTACTTAAGGATGCATCTGCCACATCAATTTACGGTTCCCGCGCAGCAAACGGAGTCGTATATGTAACCACAAAATCCGGTTCCTACGACGCCAAGGCATCAGTGACCATCAGAAGCCAGGCAGGTATCTCCACTCTTGCAGACATGACTCTCTATGACAACATGATGTCCGGTCCTGAACTTAAGGACTTCTGGGTAGAATCCGGTCTGATGACCCCAGCACAAATTTATGCAAATTATACCTCAAAAGGATATGATGCAGACACAAAATGGTACGAATATCTGATGCAGTTCAATAACCCTCAGTATCAGAATGATGTTACCATTGAAGGCGGTGGCAACAAAGTTGCATACATGATTGGTGCTTCACAGTTCCATCAGAGAGGAACAACATATGGCAACTACTATGATCGCTACACATTCCGCTCAAATGTCCAGGGACGTCCGATGGATTGGCTCAAGGTAGGAGCGAACATCAACCTTTCGTATGATAAACGTTCTTCGAACGGAAACTGGGGAGGTTCAAGCCTTACTGATGACCCATATCTGTCAGGCGGTGTATCATATATGCTTAGCCCGCTTCATCCTGCCATCAATCCAGAGACTGGTGAAGTCTATGAAGTACAGTTCCCGAACCAGATACTAAACCAGGACTATTATGTGGCAAGTACAAACGGCGTATCTAACCGCTATGGACTGATGGGAGCCTTCAATGTCGAGATAGAACCGATAAGGAATCTCAAGATAGCATCACGTGCTGGTCTCGATGGAAATATCGGCTACGGCGTTGCTCTGGGATATCCCTCATCTACCATGTTCGCAGGAAGCGGATACAGGTCAAGGTCGACCTCAATGCAGTATACTGCAACCATAACGAATACCATAGAGTATTCATTCGATATCGGACAAAACCACCAATTCATCGTACTTGCAGGTCAGGAGGGTATCAGCAACTATTATGATGGATTCTCTGCATATTCAGAGGGACACACCGATGATCGTCTCATGAATCTTCAGAATGGAACTCAGGACTACTACGATGTGAGCGAAAGTCTGTCACAGAGCAAGTTCCTGTCATTCTTCGGCCGAGTGGACTACGCACTGATGGACAAATACTACTTTGATGCATCCATCCGTAATGACTCATCTTCACGTTTCGGTAGAGATAACAGAAATGCTACATTCTGGGCTGTCGGAGGAATGTGGAAGATCAAGAGAGAGAACTTTATGCTCAATGCAGACTGGGTGGATGATCTCAACTTCAAGGTCAGTTACGGAACTCAGGGCAATGCTGAAATTGGTGATTATCAGCATTATGGACTCGTAGGAACTATGACCAAGTATGCAGACCAGAACTCTACAGGATTGGGTCAGCCTTCAAACCCAGGCCTTACATGGGAGCAGCAGGCTCTCCTGACCGTGGGCATCAACGGACGTCTCTTCAACAGACTTGATGTAAATGTTGAGTTCTACAACAGGACTACGACCTCAATGCTCATGGATGTTCCATACAACTATACCACAGGATTCAGCAGCCTATATGCCAATGTAGGAAGCATGAGCAACACTGGTATAGACGTCACTCTCGGTGTTGACATCCTCAGAGGCAGGGACTACTATCTGCGTGCAAACGTTATCTTCGGATGGAATCAGGAAAAGGTAACCGAACTCTTCAACGGGATGGAAAGATGGGAGATTGCCAATACAGGTCTTGCATATGTAGTAGGCGAACCAGTGTCTTTCTATGCTCCTATATTTGCTGGTATCGATCCTGAGGACGGACGCCAGATGTGGTACCTTCCTGGTGAGAACAAGGATGTCACCACAATGGACCCGGAAAGGGTGACAAAAACCTTTGACGAGACCACGCTCACCCAGAACATAGGAAAGAGACTCAACGCTCCTATCAACGGCGGCTTCGGAATCGGCGCAGGCTGGAGAGGACTCTCATTCCAGGCAGACTTTTCATATGTCGTCGGAAAGACTCTCCTCAATAACGACATGATCTTCTATGCCAACCCTGCATCAAATCTCGGCTACAACACCCACAAGATGGTACAGGACTACTGGACTCCAGAAAACACAGATGCAAAGTTCCCGGACTGGTCTAAGGGTCAGACGATGCAGTTCGACACCCATCTTTATGAGAACGCCAACTTCCTTCGTCTGAAGAATCTTATGGTCGCATATGACCTTCCTAGAAAATTCCTCGGCAATCAGAAGGTTGTCAACGGTCTCAAAGTATCATTTACCGGACGTAACCTCATGACAGTCACACCATTCTCCGGTGTTGATCCAGAGGTATACGGAAACTTGACTTTTGGCCGTGTCGGTGCTTCAAAGCAGTTCCTATTCGGTCTTGAACTCACATTCTAAAAACGGAACAGAAAATAAAGACTATGAATATGAAAAATATAATCAGAAATATCTTCGTGGGCGGAATGACAGCAGTTATACTCCTGTCTTGCGACATGAATCTCGTTCCAACCACAGCGATCGTCTATGATGAAAACGAGCCTCTTCTGATCAGCGAGAACGATGTCGCATCATTCCAGAGCGGTGTACTTGCTTCATATCGTTCAGTACAATACGGAACATATTCGTACACGAGCGAACTTATGTGCGACGGTTTCAATGCTGTTCTCGGATACGGTAACAATTATGGTATAATTCATAAGACAGACGACACCTTTACTCCTAGCAATCAGGAAGTAGAGGCCGTATGGGCAAACCACTACTCTGTTATCAAGAACTACAACATAGCAATCGAAGGTGCAGACAATGTAACTGAAGAACTTAAGGAAAGCGCTTCTATACTAAAGGGTATTGCTCTATTCTGCAGGGCATCTTCTTACCTTCACCTTGCAAGACACTGGGGTCCAGCATACAACCCGGCCACAGCAGACACTGACCTGTGTGTCCCTCTCATTCTGGTATACGACCAGTTGGAGAAACCGGAACGTGCAACAGTAAAGGATGTGTATGACCAGATTCTTCTCGACCTTGAAGAAGCCGAAGGACTGCTTGCGGATATTCCAGGGAAAGTCAGGTCACAAATCCCGACCGTAGATGCCGTATATGCTCTCAAGGCCCGCTACTATCTGGATGTACAGGACTATGACAATGCTGCGGAATATGCATTGAATGTCATTGACTCAGAGGCAGGCTACGGTCTTGCCAACACTGCGGAAAAAATGCTCGCAGAGTACACTAACGAACTTGGAACAGAACCTGTAATCCAACTTTATGCATCAAAAACTGAGGGACTGAAGGGGAACACCTATTATACCCTTGTAAGCAAGAACGAAGACACGAAATACTTCTCTCCTTATTACTTGCCTACCAAGGCATTGGTATCTGCATATGGTAATGATGACCTTCGTCTTGCATCATGGTTCTGTCTTACGGACGACACTTATACTACAGAGGCTGTCCCTCCATATCCGCTCAGGGTAGAAGGTTCATTCTATGGCGGAATATATGTATTCCAGAAGTATAGAGGGAATCCGAACCTCTATGACGGCGAGGTAGAGAACGGTGCTCATTCAGCGAAGCCAATCATGCTAGGAGAAATGTATCTCATTGTAGCAGAGGCTTACAGTCACACAGACGAGGCCAAGGCAAAAGCCATCCTCAACGAACTTCAAAAAGCACGTAAGGCTAATCTTACGGATGGCAGCCTAGCCAGCGTGAAGAAGGAATGGTTCAGAGAAACCGTAGGTGAGGGACTTCGTCTATCTTGCATCAAGCGTTGGGGAGACGGACTTGAAGCAAGAGTTGAGCAGGACGGAGCCGAGAATCTTGTAATGCAAGGTGTCGGCTTTACAGAAAGAACTCTTGCCGCCGGCAGTCATGTGTTCAACTGGCCTATCCCTACATATGAAATTCAGATCACACCGTCTCTTGTGCAGAATGACGGCTATGTCTCTGAGTAACATTTAAAACATAGAAGAAATGAAAAGAAACATACTGATATTTGCCGCACTCGCTCTTACTCTTCTTCTGTCAGTATCTTGCAACAGAGAATATAAGTATGAGCCGACAACTTATGCGACGTTATATACAACCTCTTTCTCATTTGATGAGACTGTAGGTGAAGTAAAGGTGCCTGTTCTGTTGAACAACCCTACTGGTAAAGAAGTACAGATTGCAATCAAATTGATTCCGGATTCTGCAGAAAAAGACATTGATTACGAACTCACATCTCCGGAAAATGGCATACTCAAATTCTCTGGAGATACCGATTCCCTTGCCGTGGTGATCGGAATAAATTCTTTCGAGGGAACATTCACTGGAGGAAAGTCATTCTCCATGGAGATTTCAAGCCTTACAGATGGAGTATCTGTTGGCAACATATCTACCGCAAAATTCAGCATCAAGGATCTTGACCATCCGCTGACATTCCTGATGGGCACATGGACAGGAACCCTTATTGATGTGTTTGAAGGTTACGAGATCCCTACAGAACTCACCATATCAGAAGACACTGAGGATCCTACTTACAAGAATGTGGTTGTAGAAGGGCTTGACCCGATGAACGGGGATTTTGCAGAAGCTATAATCGGAACCTACAACAGTGAAACGAAGGAAATTGTATTTGCTGCCAAACAGACATTGGTTACTCCTCCGGAAGGGTATGAAGTAGGACTGCTGATGGGATGGAACGAAACGTTCTCTGAGTTAAACAAAGACATGATTATGATATATAAAGAGGCAGATAAAACACTTACAATCACCAATCCATATGGTGCATGGCTTGAGAGCACAGGATTTGCCCCTAACCAAGCCGGATTTTACTCCTTGTATAAGAATAAGGCAGTCTTCAGCAAGCAATAACATCACCGATATATTTACTCAAGGTGAGCGGTCAATTGGCCGCCCACCTTTTAAACTTTTTAAACAACAGTTATGAAGCATTGTCTTGCTGCCTTCATTATGGCGGTAACATTCATTTCATGCGTACAGGACGAACTCGTACAATCGGTGCCCGAAGCGGATAAAGGCAGTTCCGCGGAGGTCTCCGATGTCTTTGTCTCTGGTGAGGCATATGTTTACCTCAGCAATGATCTGACTGCAATAGTAGAGGATGCCGTTGATTCAGGCTCTCATGCGACCAAGTCGGAACCGCTGAACAATGTTCTGGAGGACCTCGGCATCTCCAGGATGTACCGACTCTTTCCCCATGCCGGAGAATTTGAACCAAGAACCAGAGAGGACGGCCTTCACAGGTGGTATGTTGTGGAATATTCTCCTGACATGCCCGTCACCAAGGCCCGGTCAAGTCTTGAAACAGTACCCGGCATCGAAAAATTCGAGCCTGCACGGAAAATAAGGAACAATGACTTCAATGACCTGACTTCTGATCTTTGGGGACTATATAACCGCGAGAAGACCGGAGTTGATATAAATGTACGCCCCGTATGGAACAATTACACAGCAGGTAATCCTGAAGTGATCGTAAGCGTCGTTGACAGCGGAGTTGACCTGACACATGAGGACCTCAGCGCAAACGTCCTTGCCTCAGGCCACAGAAACTTCGTAGACAACAACAGCGTAATCAAGGCAGGCAGTCACGGCACTCATGTGGCTGGAACCATAGCAGCAGTCGGCAACAACGGGAAGGGTGTAGTTGGAGTTGCAGGCGGAGACTATGCGAAAGGCAAAAGCGGCGTGAAGATACTCCGTTGCCAGATATTCAAGGATGGGGCTGACACCCAGGGCAGCAGCGCTCAGGCCATCAAATGGGGAGCCGATCATGGTGCAGTCATTTCGCAGAACAGTTGGGGATATACATACGATGCAGACGGTGACGGCAAACTTACCGGAGACGAATTGGAAAGAGCCATGGATGCAACGATATCTGGCCCAGACAAAGATGCAATAGATTATTTCATCAGAAGGGCAGGTTGTGACAATCTAGGAAACCAACTTCCAGACTCACCGATGAAGGGAGGTGTCGTGATCTTCGCAGCAGGTAACGAAACCATCACCAACGCCGCTCCAGCCGCATACGAATCTGTCATAGCAGTGGGCTCGATCGCTTCCAACGGCACCCGTTCCTCTTTCTCGAATTACGGAGACTGGGTGGATATCTGCGCTCCTGGAACGGATATAATCAGCACCCTGCCGGATAACTCTTATGGCATGATGAGCGGCACATCGATGGCCTGTCCGCATGTATCCGGTGTAGCAGCTCTGATAGTATCGCATTTCGGAGGCCCAGGCTTCACCAATGAGATGCTCAAGGAGAAACTTATCGGCAGTGCAAACAAATCTGTAATCTCGCAGGCCTATCAGATCGGTGGTCTTGTTGATGCCTATGGCGCGTTCGCATACGGCAACGACAAGGCACCGGAGGCAGTCGTCGACCTCGAAGGTACAGGGCGAGGCAATAATCTTGACCTTGCATGGACGGTTCCGGCCGACGAAGACGGAAAGGCAGCATACGGATTCATGATCATGTATGATCCTGACAGGTCGAAGATCGAAGCGGCAACAGAAAAGGAACTTAACGAAGTCAGATACATGACTGTCACTCCAAATGCAAAAGCAGGAGACAAGGTAGAGTTCAGCATACCGTTCCTGGAATTCGAGACCACATATCATATCAAGATGGCGGCATATTCTTATGGCAGAAATTACTCCGGATACACGGACATCGTGACTTTGAACACAACCGGGAACAATCCTCCTGTGATTGAGTTCACCGCTGAAGAAGACCTTACACTGATGCCTTCAGAGACAATTAATATCATCATAGAAGTCACAGAACCAGACGGCCATAAGATGACTGTGGAACTCATATCAGGTTCTCCTGCTGAGACTCTGACATCTACTCCAGACGGCAAGTGGCGTCTCACCATCAAAGGAAACGCTGTCGATATGGGAACATATACATCCACGATTAAGGCAACGGACGAATACGGTCTCAGTGCTTCCGCTGAAATAGAATACACTATCCGTGAGAACATGGCACCGGTCAAAGTCTCTGACCCAGAAGATATCTTCATGAAGGCAAAAGGACAGGAAATGACTATGGACTTGTCGAAGTATTTCAGTGATCCGGATGGTGAGCAGTTGAAATATGAGGTGACAATGTCTGACGAAAAGACGGCACACTGCAATGTCAAGGGAAATTCGCTGATCATAACTGCCATAGCATACGGAAGCACAGATGTCACTGTCAAGGCAAGCGATGCACGCGGAGAATCCGTAACAGTAACATTCAGACTTATGGTGAAAGATCCTTCCGATCCGCTTTCAGTCTATCCGAATCCTGCTACAGATTTTGTCTATGTCGGTACCTTGGACATGGCTGACACCAAGGTGACAATAGTGAGCCAGACCGGAAAGACAGTATATGAAGACAACGTCAAGGCCAGCGCGTTCGAGCCGGCAAAAATCGACATAAGCGCATTTGCTCCGGGAATCTACACTATGAGGGTGTCATTCGGTGGAGGCGAATACAAAAAGACAATCGTTAAAATCTGACAGAGATGAAGAAGATACATACATCTATGGTGGCAGCGGTTCTGCTTCTGCTGCCTGCTGTAGCAGGCGCTCAGGCGCTTCCGTTCGTAGCGGCGGAGTTTGATGCTTCCAGTCTAGGTAAGGCCGGTGCCGATTTAGTCGAGACAGGATCGGTTTCGAATGCGGCGTTTTCTAATGCTGCTGTAATCCCATTTGCAGAGACAGATCTTGACATTGCGGCCGGATATACCATGTGGGGACCGACATCCGGCAATGTAATCACTGCTTCCGGAGCATATAACATGAGAGGCAGACTCGGCATAGCAGCAGGATTCTCATACGGAATAAATCCGTCATATGACATCATCGGGGCTAATGGTGCTCCATCAGGTTCATTCTCACCGACAGACTTGCAGATCGGAGCAGGTGTAGCATATCGGTTTCTGGACTTTCTGTCTGTTGGAACAAACATCGGATATGCGACAAGTGCACTGGCTGAAGGACATTCATATGGAGCGGTCGCAGCAGACGTATTCGTGATGGGATCGTTTTCCGGACTGAAAGTTGCCCTGGGAGCCGCCAATATCGGAACCGCAATAACATCTGACAACGGAGCGAAGTTCTCGCTTCCGTCATCAGTGAGCATTGGTGCCGGATATGGAAGAAAGTTCGCTGAAAAGCACGCCGTTGATGTTCTTCTGGATGCCGATTATTTCCTTGAAGGGAGCATCGCGGCAGCACTCGGAGCAGAATATACCTTCAACGACCTTGTTTCTGTGCGTGCCGGTTATCGTCATGGCGGCGAATCTCCTGTACCACAGTTTGCAACCGTAGGACTTGGAGTAAAATGGTACGGCATCAAACTTAATATGGCATATGTTCTTAGTTCCGAGACAATGGGCAACACCTTTGCAATCGGACTGGGGTACTGTTTCTAACTTATAATATATCAATCAAATATACACAATGAAAAAGACATTCAAATTCTTACTGACAGCAGTCGCAGCGATAGCGATAGCAGCATGTACACCAATTAATGATCCGGAAGATACAGAAAAGCCTGGAGAAACTCCTGAGGAAAACACAGGCAGCGGTGACCAGAAAGAAGAAGAGAAACTCAATCAAAGTATAGAGTTCACGCTAGAAGTTACGGAGGTTTCTCATGATCAGGCAAAGATCAAGGTATCACACAACGGAGAAACAAAAGACACATGGTACGGGTTCGTAACCTCGGATGCCGACGGTAACGATGCGACACTCATCGCTGCCGAAATAAAGAGAATGACTGACGAAGGAAAGATCAGCGGTCTGAAAAAACAGAAATCCTCTTCATTGACCATAAGAGGACTCGATGCGAAGACCGACTATAAATATATTGTATTCGGTCTCTCAGATAAAGGCGAATTCTACGGAACCGCTGCCTCTGTCAAGTTCACTACCACAAGAAACAAGGACCTCATGACTGAGACTCAAGACTGGAAGATCTCTTATCAGAGAGGCGAGAACCAGGGACAGAAAGCAGAAATTTTCACTATCGAATGCGAAAAGGGCAAAGGCTTCTATTTCACTACAGTCGACACATACCTTCTCGAGGTCAACGAGTTCACTATCGTGGATTATATCAAGTATGTGATTGAAACAGAAGTGCCTCTTTTGCTCTCATATGGATACAAATGGTCTGACCTTTATGTAGACGAGAGTTACAAGTTGGCCGCTCAAAGGATGGAACATGGCGACTATGTTGCTCTTGCAATAGGATATGATGCTGAGGGAGAGCCGACAGGATTCTTCTCATCTCAAGAGTTTACTGTTGTGGAGGAAACTGCTGAAGATGCATACAACCAGTGGCTGGGAACTTGGGACTTGACAAGCAATTATCAGGTTAAGGATGAAGATGGGAACATCAATGATTTCACGACCACCTATACGGTCACTCTGTTGCCATACGACAACAACAATATCTATGCGATGACAGGCTGGGAAGAGAATGGATCGGAATTGGATATCAGGGAATATGTAGGTGAGTATGTTATCCCTGTATATTACAACAATGGAAATCTCGAATTCCGCGAAACAACGCTTGACTATGTCGAATTTGAGGAAAGCGGTTACTACTACTTCGGACTTTACGGCATTGCAAGCCTGACGATTGAAGGACAGACTCAGAACGTACTTGCTGGATTTGATGAAATGCCGATGGCCATAGGAAAGACTGAAGACAATGGTCAGACCGGTACAATATCAGGACTTGGACAGACCATTCAAGGAACTGCCATCAAGTATATCGGAATGGGATACTTTGCATACAACGAAGAAGACATGACGTCATGGAACGGGTATCTACCATTCCCGATGGCGATGACCAAGGTGACAGAGGAACAGGCTCCAATGCAGCAGAGCCTCCGCCCTATCAAGGACATGCGCATATCAAAGAGCCTAAGAAAATCAGACAGAGGGGCCATGATCGTCCTTGAGTAAGAGGTAACTCAAACAATGCCTCCACCTGTTCTTCAGCCGGGCCTCTCGCATGCGCATCTTCCACGGGGAATTTACCTGATTCGGACAGCAAAAACAGGCGTTTGAACAGAGGTCTGGTGCGAGAACTTTCACTGCCCGTCATTGCGAGGAGCGAAGCGAAAAGTATGCGGATAATTTAAAAAATCGCCCTTGGAAGCAGTTCCAAGGGCGATTTTATCGAATATTTCAGTAAAAACTAGAGTTCCCAAGCAAGAGCAGAGGCGCCGAGGATGGCTGCGTCTGACTCCTTGAGTTGCGAGAACACGATCTTCACCTTACCCTTCCACATCTTGAGGCAGTTCTCGTTCATCGCATTCTCCATAGGCTCAAGAAGGAATTCCTTTGCACGTGCAAGACCACCGAAGAGGACGATAGCCTCCGGTGCGCTGAATGCGATGAAGTCTGCAAACGAGCGTCCGAGGATCTTTCCTGTGAACTCGAATATCTTGAGAGCAAGTTTGTCACCCTCCTTTGCTGCTTCATACACGTCCTTTGAAGCAATGCTGTCGAGGCTTCTGAGGACAGATGGCTCATCAGAGAGTTCGAGCCACTCGCGTGCGGTACGTGCCACACCTGTAGCAGAGCAATATGTCTCGAGACATCCCGTCTTTCCGCAACCGCATACGCGGCCGTTGTTGCGGACTGCAGTCGTATGTCCCAACTCACCGGCAAAACCGTCATGGCCATATACGACCTCACCATTGATCACGATACCTGAGCCGACTCCGGTTCCGAGAGTGATCATGATGAAGTTCTTCATACCTCTCGCTGCACCATAGGTCATCTCTCCTACTGCCGCTGCATTAGCGTCATTGGTAAGCGCTACAGGAAGGCCGAGGGCCTTGTTGAGAAGTTTTGAAAACTCCACCTTCTGACGTCCCCAAAGAAGGTTCGGAGCGTTCTCGATCGTACCTGTATAATAGTTTCCGTTAGGAGCACCTACTCCGACTCCCCTCACCTTGCCTTCTGTGCCTGACTCCTTGATGAGTTTCTTTACTGCCTCAGCAAGTTCCGCGATATAAGGCTCTACCTGCTCATATGTATCTGTGCGGATGACAGTCTGTGCGAGAACTGTTCCGCGTGCATCAACAACACCGATCTTGGAGGTCTGTCCTCCTACGTCAATACCGACTACAAATGATGAATCCATAGTATTATCAAGTTATTAATTAAGCGTTCTTAACTTTTGAACCTGCGACAGCGAACCAGAGGATGTAAGCCAGAGCGGCTACAATCACCCAGTAACTTACCATATATGTCGCAGCGTCAGCGATAGCATTCTGGATAAGAGGAAGGACGCCACCACCTACGACCATTGTCATGAAGAGGCCTGATGCAAGAGCGGACTGCTTTCCGAGTCCCTCGACAGAAAGGTTGAAGATAGTTCCCCACATAACTGAAGTACAGAGACCGCAGAGCACGAGCAGAAGAGCAGAAAGAGGAAGAGTCATCATTGCGAATCCCTCAGTGAAGCCCTTCAATACAGGCATCTTGATGTCAACGTTCGAAGTGAACATCGCACAGAGGACGAGAACGATAGCAACCGCTGAAGTTACTCCCAACTGCATCTTGCTGGATACCTTTCCACTGATGAAACTTGAAACAAAACGTCCGCAGAGCATGAGGAGCCAGTACATCGCAGCAACAGAACCTGCGATTGAAGCGGCAGTAGCAGGGTCAAGACCTGCACCTTTCTCTGAGTCGGCAAGGAAGAAGTTGAGTGTACCAGGGATTCCGATCTCTACACCTACATAAAGGAAAATGGCGATCACACCGTATACAAGATGACGATACTGGAAGAGGCTCTTTACAGAAGCATTTGACTTATCCTGCTCAGGTTCAACGAAAGGAACGAAGATAAGCACGCAGAATGTTGCAGCAAATACTCCCATTGCCATGAAGAGCACTGTATTGACGTCAGCAATCTGAGTCTCGGCAGTAACGGCTCCAATGAGGGCTCCTACGAGCATAGGAGTAAGGGTACCCATGAGAGAGTTGAATGAGCCACCGATCTGAACAAGCTGATTACCTCTGTTACCACCGCCACCGAGGAGGTTGAGCATAGGGTTCACGACTGTATTGAGGATACATACCGAGAAACCGCAGATGAATGCTCCGAGAAGGTATACGAAGAAATTTGCAGGAAGTCCTGCCAGAGTTGCGCCTACACCGATCTTACCTGAAAGGAACTGCACGAGTACACCGCAGAATCCGACTCCGACACCGATGAGGGTAGTCTTCTTGTAACCATGGTTTGTGATGAGTTTACCGGCAGGGATACCCATGAAAAGGTATGCAAGGAAGTTCATCATGTTACCCATCATACCCCAGAAACTTGAGCCGTCGATACCAGGGGCCTGTTTCCAGATTACTCCGATAGGTGCTGCAAGGTTGGTCACGAAAGAGATCATTCCGAAGAGGAACATCATGGTAAGGACCGCAACCCAATTGATCTTGTTCTTGTTCATTTTCAGTTGTGTTTTATTGTTAATAATTACATAGAATTCGACACTATCCGTCAAAATCGCGCCTAAGTTACAAAAAAAATCGACACATAGGGTCAATTGCATAAAAATTAGCAGGCGCCCCTCCCCAAGGACGCCTGCCGTATATAAAACGAACTTAACAAATAGACACGAAAAAAATTTCTGATGTCTTTTGCAAAGGTAATGATTTAAAATTCATTTCCAAATTTTTAATTAAATTTAAAAGACATTTTACGCATTTTAATAAAAATCAAAGCGACAAACCGACCCTTTAGGCAAAAATCAGCACACAGATTCCAGCATTTGCGTATAGTCAGATTTATGTCTATTTTTGCAGTAGTTATGAAAAACACACTTATATATATTGCGATCTTTCTCATGCTCTTCCCCGTTTCCGGCATGGCTCAGTCTACAGACAACAAGGTCATCAAGGGATTCTCCGGCGGAATGATGGTCCACACAGGCTATCTCAGCGGATGCGACAATCCGTTCAACTTCAACCCCAAAGGCATGACCTTCGGCATCGGAGGTGTAGCAAAACTGCACCTTACAGACCATTTCCGCGCAGGATTTGAAGGATATTTCTCCAGCATGGGCCTGAGGAAAGAGGTCGCGAGCGGCAGTTTCAACAAATTGTTCTGGACCGGACTTCTTGCCGACTGGTACTGGAAAGTGGGAAAATTCTATCCTTATATAGGAGCAACCGTAGGAGGAGGTATGGAGACAGCATACTATATGTTCGAGGGAGACAAGCACGACTGGATTCCGGAAACGAGTGCTGTCTACAACAAGAAACCTTTCTTCGCTGTAGACCCTTTCATCGGAGTGGAATATGCCGCCGGAGAAGCCCTGAGGCTGACTCTGAAGGCAGACTTTCTGCTTGCAGTCAACAAGGACGGACTCAACCGCCCTATGGGTCCGAGAATTTATTTCGGATTCATATTCGCTCACTGACGCCTAAGGTCTGATAATTGATTCCGGGGTAAGTAACGAACTTTAAAACAAAAAGTCATGATCTACATTTTACCCCAACTCCCTTATGCATATGATGCACTGGAGCCAAGAATGAGCAAGGAGACCATCGAGTATCATTACGGAAAGCATCTCCAGACCTACATCGACAACCTCAACCGTCTCACTGAAGGCACACCTTATGCCGAGGTTCCTCTGGAGACTCTTATCCTCACATCGACCGGGCCTATATTCAATAATGCGGCACAGGTCTGGAACCACACCTTCTTCTTCAACACACTATCCCCAGATCCGGAGCCTATGCCACTGGAACTCAAGGACTACCTCATCCGTGATTTCGGATCGGTGGAAACATTCAAGGAGAAATTCAAGAAGGCAGCAATTGAAATCTTCGGCTCCGGATGGGCCTGGCTAGCCCAGGATCCGGGCGGGAGACTCCATATCATTCAGGAATCGAATGCAGGCAATCCTCTCAGAGCAGGTTACAAGCCGCTGATGACCATTGACGTATGGGAACATGCATATTACATCGACTACCGCAACAGGAGGGCAGCCTATGTAGACAGTTGCTGGGACCTCATCGACTGGAAAAAGGTGACGGAAAGGCTGCACGAGCCATCCCCGGCAGCCAAGGTTGCAGACCTGAGCGAGGAGACTATCGTCGTGGGGAAAGCATCAAAAGAAGAAGTCAAGGAAATGATCGAAGAGGCCATCGAAGAAGATGAAGAGGCAGCAATGCAGAGGTACGTCTGCATCATCTGCGGATGGGTATATGACCCTGACGAAGGAGATCCGGAAGGCGGAATAGCCCCCGGCACGCCGTTCGAAGACCTGCCGGACGACTGGACCTGCCCTGCCTGCGGTGTAGGCAAGGAACACTTCGAACCTGAAAAATGACAGGAATCAGTAGTTGTTCCAGGAGGAGATTTCTTCCAGGGGCTTGCGGATCTTCTGACGGGTAGGAGAATCCGGATGCCCCAAGGCTATGAGGAGTTGGATGCGCCTGCTTCGCGGCACGCCGAGAAGTTTCTTGATGCGCTTCTCGTCAAACCAGCCCATGATGCATGTGCCAAGACCGAGTTCTGCAGCCTGAAGACAGAAATTCTCCACAGCCATCCCTAGGTCCATCATGCTGTAGTCCTTGTCCTTGGCAAGGGCACCCGCTCTGGCCGAAAGGTTCATCGGCTCCTGCACTACGGCCACAAGTACCGGAACCTGCACAGTGAACTTGTTCATCCCCAGACCGATGGCAGCGTCGGCCATCTCTGCAAGTTTTGCCCTGTCGTCCACAACGACGAACTTCCATGGCTGCGAATTGCAGGCCGACGGAGCCAGACGGGCGGCTTCGAGACATTTGAGAATATGCTCCCTCGCCACTGGCTTGGGAGCATATCTTCTATCACTTTGTCTTTTCTGAATCAGTTCTGAAAAATCCATTAGAGTGAAGCAAGGTTCATGTCGTTCACAATATTCTTTCCTTCAGGAGTATATACGTACTCCATATGTGCCTTGTAAGCCTCCTCGACACGACCACGGACAACCTTCATCGAACTGTTGAGGAAGTGGTTCTGCTCTGTCCAAGGCTCTGGAAGCACACAGACTGCAGCAGGAAGCCATCTTTCAGGGAAGGCACCGAAGAGACGTCCGCCCTTGCGGTACATGTTGACCTCGTCCTGAAGAAGTTCGAGCATCTTCACCTTCGCCTCCTTGGATGTCGGATCAAGACCGAGTTCCTTTGCATAGGCCTTCAAGGCCTCCTTGTTAGGAGTGATGAGGGCGATGGTATATGGGTCCTGACTGTTGTGAAGGAGGGCTCCGTCGATATATTTCGAACTTTCCACGAGATTTTCCTCGATTCCTTCAGGTGAATATTTCTCACCGTCAGCAGCGATAAGGAGAGACTTGAATCGGCCTACGACATAAAGCATTTCCTCGTCACGCATGTAACCCATGTCTCCGGTATGGAGCCAGCCGTCCACGATAGTATCCGCTGTCGACTTAGGGTTCTTCCAGTAACCGGCCATCACATTCTCGCCCTTGATGCATATCTCACCCTTCGATCCGAACGGCTGCTCTACGCCGTCAGCATCGAGAATCTTGATCTCCATAGGCTGGACGATCTTGCCTGATGAACCGAAGATATGTCTTGCAGGAGAGTTTGCCGAGATGATAGGAGTCGCCTCTGAAAGGCCGTAACCCTGGTACATAGGGATGCCGATTGCATAGTAGTACCTCTGAAGGTCGATATCGAGGAGGGCGCCTCCGCCGACGAAGAACTTCATGTTTCCGCCGAGTCCCTGACGCACAGCCTTGAAGATGAGTTTGTCGAAGAGAAGCATGAGAGGCTTGCGGAAGATGTCGACGAACTGCGTTCCCTTGTTGTAGCCTTCCTTGTTGTATGCGATCGCATTCCTGAGTGCGAAGTTGTAAAGTTTCTCGATAGTCGGGCCCTTCTTTGCGATGGTGGTCTCGATGTTCTTCTTGAAACTCTTTGCAAGGGTTGGAACCGAAAGCATCACGCTAGGCTTGAGTTCCTGGATACTTGGAGAAATGTTTCTCAAAGCCTCCTTTCCGCTCTTTCCTGATGGCACCATACCGAGGGATGCGCCATATGACATCATTGTGTAGAATCCTGCTACGTGAGCGAAGCAGTGGTCGAGAGGGAGGATGATGAGCATCCTGTCTTCAGGTGTCACACCGATAACCGAGTGAGCCTGCTCGACGTTTGCAGTATAGTTCCTGTGAGTGAGGAGGATGCCCTTAGGATCCGCGGTGGTTCCTGAAGTGTAACTGATGTTAGCATAATCGTCAGGTCCGATAGACTTGTATCTCTGGATGAAGAGGTCCTCATGCTCTGCGAGGAACTTGTCTCCCATCTCGATGATGTCGCCGATATACATCTCATTCTCCTTCATGTCATCCACCTGATCGAAGATGATGACCTTCTCCACCATAGGGCATTCAGGAAGAACGGCCCTGATCTTGGCAAGCTGGAACTTCGAGGTGATCACATATTTCGAATCCGAATGCTTCACTCGGAACACGAGGTCATTCGTCTCACCAAGTTTGATGGAAAGAGGAACGTTCACTGCACCTGCATAGAGAACTCCGAGTTCTCCGATCACCCACATGTCACGGCCTTCGCTGAGGTATGAGATCTTTTCTCCCTTCTGCACGCCAAGAGCCATGAGACCGGCTGCAATACGTTTGGCTTTAGCCAATGTCTCTTCATAAGTTGTAGGTTCCCAGACATTCGTATCAAGATTCTTCTCCCAGAGGAAAGGATTCTTGGAATACTTGGCAACATACTTCTCGACAAAGTCGATAATGGTTAATCTTTCTGCCATAATTATTCTGTTTAGATTAGTACAGAGGCCTCCCTTCAAGGGAACCGCCCCGCTAGTTATTCGTTAGTGAAAAGTCCGAAGAGTTCTGCATCGATCTTGTCGGTAACCTCCTGGAAATGCTCCGGATTGTTCTCGAACTTGATGCGGTCTACGTCAAGGATAAGAAGTTTGTGCTTGTAGTCCTTGATCCAGTTTTCATAGCATTCGTTCAGTCCTGTGATGTAGTCGATACGGATGCTCTTCTCGTACTCGCGTCCTCTCTTCTGGATCTGACCGATAAGGTTAGGGATCGAACTTCTGAGATATATGAGAAGATCAGGCGGATTCACCAGAGACATCATCAGGTCGAAGAGATCCGAATAGTTCTCGAAATCCCTCGTGCTCATCAGCCCCATGCCATGAAGGTTAGGAGCGAATATACGGGCATCCTCATAGATGGTGCGGTCCTGGATGATGACTTCGTCCAATTTTGAAATATCCACCACATCCTTGAACCTCTTGTTAAGGAAGTACACCTGAAGATTGAACGACCATCTTTCCATATCCTCATAGAAATCAGCGAGATATGGGTTGTAATCTACCGACTCGAACTTAGGGGTCCAGCCGTAATGGGCAGCCAGCATCCTTGTAAGGGTTGTCTTTCCGCTGCCGATGTTTCCTGCAATCGCTATGTGCATAACTTAGATTTTAGCATAATTTGAGAAACCGTTTTGGCTCGAATTTTTCATCGCCCAAAGCAGTTTCTAACCTAATAATTAGCAAACATACTAAATTTTAATGTAAATTTGTGTGTTTTAAATGATTTTTTGAATGATACACATAGAACACTTCACCTTCAACAGTTTCCAGACCACCTGCTACGCAGCGTGGGATGAAGAGGGAAACTGCGCATTCATCGACCCGGGATGCAATTCAGAAGCAGAGGTAAAACGCCTGACTGACTTCGTTACATCCAAAGGCCTCAAGCCTTCATGCATCATGCTCACCCACGGCCATTTCGACCACATACTTGGAGTAGCCAGACTGGCAGCACTTTACGGAGGTATCCCTGTGTACATGCATCCGGAGGACAATTTCACTCTGGAGAACAACGAATTCTTCTGCCGCGTGTTCGGTGCCCCTATGCCAGAGTCCTTCAGGACTTCTGACGTAAGGGAGGGCGATATAATAGAGGTAGGATCCCTGAAGTTCGAGGTCATCGAGACTCCGGGACATACCGTAGGAGGTGTATGCTACCTTGAGCGTAAAAACGGAATCCTCTTCAGCGGCGACACGCTTTTCGCAGGCGCCATCGGACGTTCAGACCATCCGGGCGGCGACTACGATGTCCTGATGAAAAGCATATTCGAAAAGATCATGACACTGGACGGAGCCATAGAGGTACATCCCGGCCACGGCCCGTCGACAGACATCGCCACCGAGCGCATGACCAATCCGTTCCTCATGCCTTTCAACGAGCCTTACGAAGACTGACGTCAACGGATTCAGACATCCATCCGGACGAGGGAGACGGAAAAATGGTAGGACCATTCCCCGAACATGTAACTGTAGCGTTTCTCGACGCCTTCATACAGTGTGTAAGGACCGGTTTTCTCGCGTCCCCACCCCTTGACTTCGACTACAACATAGTCTTCGCCCACCTCAAGGACATACACATTATGATCGGGTTCGGCTCCGGAATCCCATCCGATACATCCCTTTGTCAAAGATGAGAGGGGCCTGTAGTATACATTCTCGCCACCCATGATTCTTCCTGTGACCTCACACTCCTTGTATGAGCCGTCTACAAATTTAAGTGTCAGAACCTTAGCCATAATATCGATATTTATAAAGTCTGTCCGTCGATGAACTCCCTGAGGATGGAAGTCGGAGGGATGGCCGCGATCTCAGCAGGAGACAGGGCCACGATATAATCCAGGAACTTCAGCATGCGCGAGGCCTCTGCATAAGCCGGAGAAGACGGCGAAATGCGGCGCAGAAGCGGCTCTGCGTAGTATTTCAGCACCGGCAGTTCAAAGATATGGGCGGAATTGAAGACCGCATCGGCATTCTCCTGGAACGGGAAGATATTGCGGTTCTCTCCCCTACGCACGCTATGCCACCTCATTATCGTATCCTCAGGAACCACTCCCCTTGTGCGGTTATCACGGACCATACGACGCAACATGCGGTTGTCGGAAGTCGAGATGTTGTTGTTCTCGTCAATGGAGAGAGACGTAAGGGCTGACGCATACACGCGGAAGACCTTCGAAGGGTCCACTCCCGGGATCATCGCAGGATTAAGTGCATGTATGCCTTCCATTATAAGGATGTCCTTTTCATGCAACCGCATCATGTTCCCCTCGAAAAGTTGACGGCCCTCCTTGAAGTCAAAACGAGGAATCTCCACTTCCTTGCCGTCCAGAAGATCATTCAACTGACGTCCCAGAAGATCCAGGTCCATGGCATTCAGGGCCTCGAAATCATATTCTCCATTCTCGTCACGTGGTGTCCTTTCACGGTCGACGAAATAGTTGTCCAGTTCTATCACCTTAGGGTTCAGGCCTAGGATGCGGCACTGTATGGCCAATCTTTTCGAGGTCGACGTCTTTCCGCTGCTCGAAGGTCCGGCAATGAAGACGATCTTCACGCTGCCACGCCTTTCGTATATCTGGTCCGCAATGTCGGCATATTTCCTCTCATGCAGGGCCTCGGAAAGATTTATAAGGTCCACAATGCTTCCGTCACGTACCTTGCTGTTCAGCATGCCGACTCCGCGCACACCCATTATCGAGCACCAGTCAGAATGCTCCTTCAGGGCAGTGGCAAGTTTCGACTGCCTCTTCATAGGAAGCACCTTGTCCGGATCTCCGTCCATAGGATACTGCAGACAGAATCCGTCATTGAAGCCCATGATGTTGAAGGTCGTCAGCACTCCTGTGGAAGGAGTCAGCGGGCCATAGAAGGTATCAGCCTGTCCGTCAAGAAAATACACATTATAGTTGAACCTGCCGATGCTTTTATGAAGATTAACCTTAAGGGTCTGGTGATTGGCCGAATATAATCTCTCACATTCGTTCAGACTCATCATCACCTTTCGGAAAGGAAGGTCGGCAGCGACAATCTCATGCATCCTGGACTCGATCTTCTCCAGTTCCTCGTCCGTCGCATAATAAACCTTCGGACGTCCGTCTTCCATCAGTTCGACCTCACGGATCTCGCAATAGAGTCCGCTCGGAAGAGAATAATCTATGACAAGTACCTTGGACGGATACATTTCCCTTATCACATTCTGCAGGACAAAGCACAGAGAACGGATATATGTACGACGTCCGTCAGGATGGTCATATCCGACAAAACGCACATTATGAGGATTTATTATCTTATAGTCCAGAGACTTGAGTTTATTGTCCACGAGGGCAGACAGTACAGGCAGTCCACATGCGTCCCCGGATTTGACTGTCGGGCAGATACGTTCAGACACTTCCTTCAAGGTCGTACCCATCGCGACCTTTTCAAATGAACCGGTATTTTCGCACCAGATTCTGATTTCTTCCATATAGCGTGTTTTGTATTTTACGGCAGTATTTCTTTAAGGAAAGGACCGGTCACCGAATCAGGGTCGGCGGCCAACTGCTCCGGAGTGCCCTCCGCAACTATCATTCCTCCGGCCTTTCCACCTTCCGGACCCATGTCGAAGATATAATCCATCGACTTGAGGACATCGAGGTTGTGCTCGATGACGATGACGGTATTTCCCTGCTCCACCAGTTGCTGGAGCACATCCATGAGCACCTTGATGTCATCAAAATGAAGGCCCGTTGTAGGTTCATCCAATATATACAGAGTGTTTCCCGTCCCCTTACGCGCAAGTTCAGCAGCAAGTTTCATCCTCTGGCTCTCACCTCCCGAAAGAGTTACGGCAGACTGTCCCAGACGCACATATCCCAGTCCGACATCCACCATGGCCTTCAGTTTCTGCGCTATTGAAGGTATATTCTCAAAGAACTCGTATGCCTCACTTATAGGCATCTCCAGGACGTCATTGATATTCTTGCCTTTATATTTTACTGCGAGAGTATCATTCTTATACCGGCGGCCACGGCATTCGTTGCAGACGACATTGACCGACGGCAGGAAATTCATTTCTATCACCTTTATTCCGGCACCCTTGCACTCTTCGCATCTGCCGCCCGGCACATTGAACGAGAACCTTCCGGCCTTGAAACCTCGTACCTTTGCGTCAGGTGTAGCCTCGAAAAGACTGCGGATATCGTTGAACACGCCCGTAAAGGTCGCAGGATTGCTTCTCGGCGTCCTTCCTATAGGGCTCTGGTCAATCTCAATGAGTTTGTCTATATTCTCAACTCCTACAATTTCCCTGCATGGCAGAGGCTGCATCTTGGCATTGTAGAACCGGTTCTTGAGGATCGGCATGAGAGTCTCGTTGATCAGAGACGACTTGCCGCTGCCACTGACTCCGCTCACTCCGATCAGCATTCCCAGAGGAAAATCCACATCTACATTCTTCAGGTTGTTGCCTGTAGCGCCACGGATACCCAGAGTAAGGCCGTTGCCGGTCCTTCTGGAAGACGGTACTTCGATGGCCTTTTCGCCGCGGAGGTACTCCAGAGTTGTCGACGGGCCTATAATCATTCTCTCCGCATCCTCCTGTCCTTCAGATCCCGGACTGTCGGACAATACCACAGAATCATCTGACAAGGAGTCGGACAGAAGAACAGAAAGCGGAGCACTGAGGCAGATGCGGCCGCCGTCCTCACCGGCCCCGGGACCTACGTCCACAAGCCAGTCCGCAGCCATCATGGTTTCGGCATCATGCTCAACGACCATCACGGAATTGCCCTCGTCACGAAGTTTCTTCAGCGACGCTATGAGTTTACGGTTGTCCCTCTGATGGAGGCCTATCGAAGGCTCATCAAGTATATACAGCACATTGACCAGTTTCGAACCAATCTGCGTCGCGAGGCGGATACGCTGACTCTCACCTCCTGACAATGAAGCAGTTGCACGATCAAGTGAAAGATAATCCAGACCTACATCCAGAAGGAAGGACACCCTGTCCTTCAGTTCCTTCAGGATATCCCGGGCAATCGTGCTCTCCCTCTTGCCGAACACATCGTCCAAAGAAAAGAGCCAGTCACGGAGTTGGCTTATCTCCATCGCCGCAACCTCGGAAATAGTCTTTCCGTCTATCCTGAAATATGTAGTTTCCTTATTCAGCCTTGTACCTCCGCACACAGGACATACCACCTTCTCATTGATATCACCGACAATGCCGGAAAACGACACCATCTCGGAAGACGTACCCTCACCTACCCTGAAAAGTTCATCTGAACCGAATACTATCAACGACACCACCTCATCAGGAAGTTCCGCTATAGGATCGTATAATGAAAAGTTATATTTTCGTGCTATCGACCTGATGACATCGAACTTCTTCGTCTCGCGCACCTTTCCCAATGGAACGATACCACCTTCCGCAATGGATAGTTTCCTGTCGGGGATGATCGTATCCATATTGACATCCACGATGATGCCAAGTCCCTTGCAGTGAGGACAATATCCCTGGGGAGAATTGAACGAAAACGAATGCGGTGCAGGCTCTGCTAAAGAAATTCCAGTGTCCGGACAGACAAGATGCTTCGAATAATGGCTGACTTCACCGGTCTCCATATCCATTATGGCAAGTGAGCCCTTCCCGTAATTCAGAGCAGACATCACAGAACTCTTGATGCGCTTCTCATCCTTCTGCGACGGCTTCAGACGATCGATCACAAGTTCGATGAAATGAGCCTTGTAACGGTCCAGCGCCGTGACTTCATTAAGTTCATGCAACTCTCCGTCAATCCGCACCTGGGTATATCCTCTCTTGCGCATCTGCTCGAGAAGTTCCTTGTAATGTCCCTTCCTTCCCTTGACCACAGGCGAAAGGAGATAGCACTTGCGGTCCTTGTAATTCTCCATGATGAGAGAGACGATCTGCTCGTCCGTGTATCGGACCATGGCCTTGCCTGTCTCGGGAGAATATGCTGTCGACGCACGGGCATACAGAAGTCGGAGAAAGTCATAGATTTCCGTGATGGTACCCACTGTGGACCTGGGATTGTTTCCGGTGGTCTTCTGTTCTATGGCGATGATGGGACTTAGGCCGGTGATGGACTCGACCTCCGGCTTTTCCAGTATGCCCATGAAATGCTTTGCGTAGGTCGAGAGCGTATCCATGTACCTCCTCTGCCCCTCCGCATATATGGTATCGAAAGCCAGCGACGACTTGCCGCTCCCGCTCAGACCGGTCACAACCACAAACTTCCTGCGCGGAATCGAAAGACTTGCACCTTTGAGGTTATGCGCCTTCGCACCCTTTATCTCTATATATTCCTTTTTATCCATTCTGCAACCATATCGCAACATGCAAAATTACTAATTATCTTGAAAACTTTCACACGAATAGATTGCATGATACACAAAACACTACACATCAGCATATTAACCACTCCAGCCTGCAAGACAAATCCTGCAGGACAAAGCAGTCAAGACACTCTGTGCCAGAAAGTTACGCATCACAGCGCAGATACGCATATCCGAAACGGGCGGCTGCGGCACGGTCCAGTTCTTCACGCACAGACGGGTGGGCGATGGCGATCAGGGCACGGGCTCTCTCGGCAAGGCTCTTTCCACGAAGTTCAGCGACACCATATTCGGTAACTATGTTCTGCACGAAATGTCGCGTGGTCACCACTCCTGCCCCTTCCGTAAGCACCGGCTTTATCTTCGACACGCCTTTCTCGGTCATGGACGGGATGGCGATGAATGTCTTTCCCCCCTTTGACAGAGAACCTCCGTACATGAAATCATGCTGGCCGCCTACGCCGGAAATGATGCGGGTACCTACCGAATCGGCGCAGACCTGTCCTGTCAGATCCACTTCCACAGCGGAATTGATGGCCATCACCTTAGGATTCTGCGCAATGCGGAAAGGATCGTTCGTCCAGGCCACATCCTTCAGCAGGAGGTCCTTGCGGTAGTCCATGTAGTCATACAGACGGCGCGATCCCAGAGCAAGTGAAGCCACCGAAATGCCGGGACAGACAGTCTTGCATGAATTGTCTATGACTCCGCTCTCAAGAAGCGGCAGGACTCCGTCCGTCATTGCCTCCGTATGAAGACCCAGATGCTGATGGTCCTTCAGTGCAGAAAGTACGGCATTAGGGATGCCTCCCACACCGATCTGAAGAGTGGCTCCGTCAGGAATCATCTCTGCAATATGACGGCCTATGGCGATATCGACCTCTGTCGGCACGGCAGTCGGGACTTCCACAAGAGGATCGTCCACCTCAACCGCAGCATCTATCTTCGACACATGGATCAGGGCATCACCATACGAAAACGGCATGGCCTTGTTCACCTGCACTATCACCTTACGGGCACATTCAGTCGCACTCACGGCAAGGTCGGCAGACACTCCGAAGGAACAGTAACCGTCCTCATTCGGAGGTGATACATTCAGAAAGACCGCATCCAGAGGGAGGGTCCCGTCACGGAAAAGGCCTGGAATCTCGCCAAGAAAGGCAGGTATTGTAGACCCATAACCATCAGCAAGCCAACGTCTTATATTATTTGCAACAAAGAGACTCTTGACTATGAAGGAGTCCTTGTATTCGGGGCGGCAGTAAGGCGCCTCGCAACGTCCCACCGCGAAGGCGGCATAGACGGTCACACCACGAAGTTCATTTCCTCTGTCGGCAAGTGCCTGAGAAAGGACTTCCGGAATGGAAGTGCTTCCCTGAATATAGACGCTGTCGCCCGAGTTTATCAGGCCAACGGCCTCCGCCGCGCTCATGTATCTGATCATATATGGTCCTGTGCAAATTGTTTCAATCTTTCAGCCAGAAGTTCAAACTGGTCCGGACGGTTCATCTGTGATACGCATATCCTGACACCGTCCTGCCTGCTGCCGGTCAGTTCGAGAGAGATCGAGCATATTCCGTAACGCATGAGTTCGCTCATAAGTACTCCGCTCGACAGTCCTTTATATCCAACGGTATAGAAGAAGCCGTCACTTACCGGCTCGTCGCCGTCCATCGAATATACTATATGGAAACCGTTGTCGAGGAACATCTTCTTGGTAAGGGATGCACGACGGGCATACTCAGATGCGGCGGTAACGAAATCCAGTTCACCGTCCGCCGCAGCCCTGAGCATCTCCGCGAGGGCATACTGCGCCGAATGACTCGCTCCCGATGACACGGCATAAAGGACGGCAAACACATATGCATCACCCAGCCGGGACATCTTGTATATCTCTTTCAGAAGCGGATATTCCCGTTTGTAAAGATGGTCGGAAATCGCAATGATGGCAATTCTCTGACCGGCATAACTGAACATCTTTGAGCCGGACATCATGATGATGTAGTTGTCCGTATATCTGGCCACAGTAGGCTGGAAAGGAGGTTCGTACGGATTGCCCAGAGGCTTGCGGAAATCCATGCACATATAGGCCAGGTCCTCTATGACGATAGTATCATACTCCGTAGCCAGTTCACCTATCGTCCTGAGTTCATCCTCGGTAAGATTGAACCATGCTGGGTTGTTCGGACTCGAATATATTATGGCCGCGATGCGTCCGCTCCTGAGATGCTCTTCCAACTTGGACCTCAACCTGTCCCCGCGATAGTCATATATATCGAAAGACTCACTGCGGATGTTCAGGATATGGGCCTGGGTACGCTGTACAGGGAATCCCGGGTCTATGAACAGGATGGTATCCTTTTCCCGGGTCAGATGGGCGCAGAGAAGGAAGATGGAGAAACTGCCCTGCATGGATCCTACGGTAGGGATACAGCCCAATGGCGCCAGGTCGACATCAAGGTAGGCCTTCAGAAAACGGGATGCCTGTTCCTTCAGGTCAGGAGTGCCTAACATGTTAGGATACTGAGATGCCACACCTGCATCAAGGGCATGCTTTTCCGCCTCGATGCCGACGCGTGTCGGAGGCAGGCCGGGGATGCCCATCTCAAGATGGAGGAACTCAGTGGAAGTGCGCGTTTCAAGAGTCCGCGCAATCGCTCCAGACTGACGGATCGTTGCGCCGGAAATGTCAAGGATGTCCATTTCCTCCAGTACGGAGGCAAGGACAGAATTGTCGATTGGAAGTTTCATTTTATCCTTTGGCGGGGAGAAACCGTCCAAATATAATAAAATAAGCGGATAAATCCTTACATTTGCCCTCTGAAAACACAACCATAACATAAAATGAAGCGTATTCTGACCATATTATTCCTGACAGCCTGCATTGCATGCGCATACTGCGGAGCACAGGAAAGACTGCCTGAATATCTTCAGGCCGAGAAATTCACTCTGGACAAACTCAACAGCATGCTTTTCTCCACCAAGGTTGACCCTCACTGGTTCCAGAAGGGCAACTGCTTCTGGTATGAGTACAAGACCAGTGACGGAAAGTCATGGTATGTAGTGGACCCGTCCAAGAAGACACAGACCCCTCTCTTTGACCGCGATGAGATCGCAGCACAACTTACCGAGACCGTAAAGGATCCTTTCGAGGCACGCCACATCCCTATCACCAACCTCAAGGCACAGGAAGACGGCAAGACCTTCACCTTCGAGGTGAAGTCTTCAAAGGACTCCACATTCTACTTCTCATACGACTATCCTGCACGTCAGTTGACCCACCTCAAGGACAAGGAAAAGGAACCTAAGGAACTCAGATGGGGACTCGTATCACCGGACAGAAAGACAGTAGTATATGCCAAGGACATGAACCTCTACAAGATGAGTTACGAGGACTACCTGAAGGCGAAGAAGAACGAGAAGGACTCGACCATCGTCGAGATTCAACTCACTACTGACGGACAGGAGCATTTCGGCTACGGCATTCCGCACAAGATGGTGAACACCGACACTCTGTGCAACGGATCACGCCGCGGCGTATACGGATACTGGTCTCCTGACTCGAAGCATTTCGCCATCACCATCTCTGACGACAGGGCAGTGAAGGACCTCTGGGTCATCAACACCATGTCACAGCCTCGCCCTACCCTCGAGACATACAAGTATCAGATGCCCGGCGAAAAGGAGGCACCGGAAGAGCACCTGTACATCTTTGACATGGAAAATAACACCCGCAAGGAGATAAAGGTGGCGGCATTCAAGAACCAGTTCATCGGCATCGAGGGCAAGCCTTTCGAGCAGAAGCAGCGTGACAAGGAAGACTTGTCCCTGGTATGGCAGGGAGACAACGAAAGATTCTTCATGACACGCCATAGCCGCGACCTCCACAGGATCGATGTATGCACATACACCGTCGGACAGGACAGCATCGTCCCTATCATCGAAGAGCGCATGAACACCTATCAGGAGAGCCGCGACATCCATATCCTGAATGGAGGAAAGGAACTCATCCAGTGGAGCGAGCGTGACGGATGGGCACATCTCTATCTCTATGACGACAAGGGAAATCTCAAGAACCGCATCACCAAAGGCCCATGGCATGTGGATGAGATCCTCAAGGTGGATGAGAAGACACGTACGGTATACTTCATGGCAAACGGCCGCAACACGGGCGAGAACCCATACTACGAGCATCTCTACCGTGCCAACCTCGACGGAACAGGCCTGAAGCAGATCACGGCAGGAGAGTTCTTCCATCAGGTGGAGGTAGATGACGACGCCCGTTACATCGTGGACAACTACTCACGCGTGGACACCGTTCCTGTCGCTGTCGTTCTCGACAATGCCGGAAACAAGGTGATGGATCTTCAGGAGAGCGACTTCTCGCAGTTGTTCGCCAACGGATACAAGTTCCCTGAACTCTTCACCGCAAAGGCTGCAGACGGCGTCACCGACCTCTACGGAGTGATGTACAAGCCGTTCGACTTTGACTCGACAAAGGTCTACCCTATCGTGGATTACGTCTATCCCGGTCCTCAGACAGAGTCTACCGTTTATCCTTTCACCAGAATGAGCCCGCGCACCGACCGCCTTGCACAGGCTGGATTCATCGTCATCACAGTCGGCCATCGCGGAGGTCATCCGAGCAGGTCGAAGTGGTACCACAACTACGGCTACGGCAACATGAGGGACTACCCTCTGGCGGACCACAAGTATGTCATCGAGCAACTTGCAAACCGTCATCCGTTCATCGACATCAACAAGGTCGGCATCCACGGACACTCGGGCGGAGGATTCATGAGTACTGCAGCAATGTGCCAGTATCCTGACTTCTTCAAGGCTGCGGTATCATGCGCCGGCAACCATGACAACAACATCTACAACAGATGGTGGAGCGAGACTCATCACGGCGTAAAGGAGACAGTCACAGACCAGGGAGACACTACCTTCGTATACAAGATCGGAACAAATCCTGAGATCGCGAAGAACCTCAAGGGCCATCTCCTTCTGATCCATGGTGACATCGACGACAACGTGCATCCGGGAAACACCATGAGGGTGGTAGACGCTCTCATCCGCGCAGGCAAGCGTTTCGACATGCTTCTCCTGCCTCAGCAGCGTCACGGCTTCGGAGATATGAACGAATACTTCTACTGGAGGCTCGTGGACTACTTCTCTGAGCATCTCAAGGGACAGAGCGAGAAGTTCGTGGACATTCCAAAAAGATAGCATACCCTGCAACAAAACAGTTCCCGCTGGTAACAACCGGTGACCCCCGCCTCCCTTTCGGGAGGCACCCCCTGGCCGGGGGTGGCATGTCACCTTATTGTTATCCAGCGGGAACTGTCTTATTGAAAGAACCGCCTACTTGACTTCAAAACTGATGGCGAAGCCGCCGCCCGGAGCCATGGTCACAGGAAGAACGGTATCTGCAGTCACATCGATCTTCTCGATCACATAAGCCTGAGGATTGTCCTTGTAGTGGGCGTCATCCGCATCACGGTAAAGGGTAGCCTCATAGGTCTTTCCTGCGTCAAGGAAGTTCATCGGTACTTCAAGAGTACGCTTCTGGTCGTCGGTAACACCGCCGCAGAACCACTGTCCGTCCTTCTTGCCCTGACGTGCTATCACGACATATTCGCCCGGCTCCGCAAGGAGGTACTTGGACTGGATCCAGTCCACATCCACATCCTTGATGAACTGGAAGGCATCCATGAACTGCTCATAATGCTCAGGAAGGTCAGCAGCCATCTGGAGTGGAGAATAGAGGGTCACGTAAAGAGCGAGTTGGTTAGCAATGGTAGCATTCACCCATGAGTTATTCCTGCCGTCTGTAAGTTTACCTATGTCCATCACGAAAATACCAGGAGTATAGTCCATAGGACCGCCGTTGAGACGGGTGAACGGAAGGATGGTCACATGGTGAGGCATGGTGCCGCCGAATGCCTGATACTCGGTACCGCGTGCAGACTCGTTTCCGATGAGGTTAGGATATGTCCTGCAGAGACCTGTAGGGCGCACTGCCTCATGGGCATTGACCATCACCTCATGCTCTGCAGCCTTCTTGAGGGCGAAGAGATAGTGGTTGATGATGGACTGGCTGTAGTGGTGCTCTCCGATAGGGAGGATGTCGCCTACATAACCGCTCTTGATAGAGTTGTAGCCGTATTTGTCCATAAGGTCGAGGGCCTGGTCGATATGACGCTCATAGTTGCGTACAGACGATGATGTCTCATGATGCATCATAAGTCTTACGCCCTTAGAGTGAGCATATTTATTGAGGGCCTCAATGTCGAAGTCAGGATATGGAGTGACGAAGTCGAATACATAGTCCTTGTTGCAGTTGGCCCAGTCTTCCCAGCCCTCGTTCCATCCTTCCACGAGAACCTGATCGAAGCCATGCTCTGCTGCGAAGTCGATGTAACGGCGCACCTTCTCGTTGTTCGCCGAGTGACGGCCGTTCGGGGTAGCCTTTGAATAATCGGTCTTGCCGAGTTGTACAGAAGCGAAATCGTCAGTATAGTTCCAGGATCCCTTGCCTGTGATCATTTCCCACCATACTCCGATATACTTGACAGGCTTGATCCAGTCTGTGTTCTCGAACGCACATGGCTCGTTGAGATTGAGGACAAGACGTGAAGCGAGTTGCGCAGTCGCGCTTGGAGCCACCTGGACTGTTCTCCAAGGTGAAGTGCAAGGAGTCTGAAGACGGCCCTTCCATCCCTGTGCGTCAGGGGTGAGGTGAGAGACGAATGTGAAGGTCTTCGGATCGAGTTCGAGATGCATGCATGGGTAGTCCACCAAGGCAGCCTCATGGATATTGATGTAGAGGCCAGTATCCGTACGCATCTGAAGGGATGTCTGCACGCCGTTCACTGAGAACGGGGTCTGTGAGTCGTTTCCAGGGATGGAGTTCTCCATCTTGCCTGCGATCTCTGAAAGACGGCTCTCCGTGAAGTTGTACTCCTGTGTGTCATAGTCTCCTGGAACCCACCATGCGGTGTGGTCGCCGGCAAGGGCGAACTGTGTGATTTCCTCCTTGATCACGAAGTAACTGAGGTTCTTCTGGTAAGGGAACTCATAGCGGAATCCGAGACCGTCATTGTAGAGACGGAAACGGATGGCCATCTTCCTTTCGGTAGAAGTCTGGACAAGGTTCACAAGAAGTTCGTTGTAGTTGTTGCGGATTTCAGACTCTTCTCCCCAGACCGGTTCCCAAGTCTCGTCAAATGTACCGGTTTCCACGCTCTCCAGTGCGAATCCGTCATGGAAGGAGTTGCATGGTTCACGGTCTTCCTTTGATACAGAACCGTCTGCGTTGTAGACCAGTTTCTGGGCCTTGAGGACACCGCGGAGTTCATATCCGAGGTCTGACGGAAGGATCACCTTCTGGTCACAGTAGTTGAGTGTGTACTGAGGTGTTCCGTCTGCAGTGAGATGGAAGGTCATCTCCATGTTCCCGTCCGGAGACTTGAGGGTCTGGACGTCGGTCACTTCGCCTGCAGGCTTGACTGCGCATCCTGCCAGAAGGGCTACTGCTGAAATTGCTGATAATATCTTGTTCATATGCTCTGTTGATTATTTTTCATCTGTATAATATTCCGGAGACCCCCGTCTGCCTTCGGCAGCCACCCCCTACGCGGGGGTGCGATGTCTCCTCCATATTATATCAGATGAAATTATTATCTACTATATTCCACAATAAGTACTGATTTCGGAGCGACGACAGTGGCATCGGACACTTCAAAAGGCTCGCCTGTGATGACATCCACGCCACCCTTGAGGCCGTCTGCGATCTCCGAGTAGTATGACCACGGAACGTTCACCGGCTCGAGGTTGTTGTTGATGTATACGAACACCACATCGTCTTCGTCGTAACGGAAGTATGCATAAGTATTGTCACGGGTCATGAAATGCATTGTCTTGCCGTTGTGGATGACGTCCTTTGTCTTTCTCCACTGGAAGAGACCGCTCACATAGTCGAAGAGGTCGGCTGCCTGACCTTTCTCCACCTTGAGTCCGTCGGTGTTATGAGTCTGAGCCTTACGGCCTTCTGCTGTGAAGAGATCGATCTCATCGCCTTCCCATCCGCCTGGGAAATCCACGCGGAGACCTGGGTGGTCACCGATGTTGTCCGGCTTTGATGAAACGAACATGAGTTCGTCACCGGCAAATATCTGAGGGATGCCTCGCATTGTGGCCATCATCGCCATGGCGATCTTGAGGGCACGAGGATCCTTGCGCACAACGTCACCGATACGTGCTGTATCGTGGTTGCCAGGGAAGATGAGCATCTTGGAAAGGTCGTGGTAGACGAAGTCATGGGAGAGGATGTCATATACCTTGGTCATGCCGGCTCCCCAGCCTCCTTCATCCTCGGCAAGAGCCGCGCGCATCGCATCGTGGAGAGGGAAGTCCATGATAGACGGAAGGTTAGAGTCGAAACCGTCCTTGTTTTCGTTGCCGCCCTGCCAGTATGCGAGTTGAGGAATTGATGAAGTCCAGCACTCTCCTACTATGTTGAAGTTCGGATATTCGTTCATTATGGCCTTGCACCACTCAGAAGCAGGTTCCTTCTCATTGTATGGATATGTATCCACACGGAAACCGTTGAGACCGGAATACTCGATCCACCACACGCCCCACTGGATGAAATATTGGAGCACGTATGGATTGTCGAGGTTCATGTCCACCATAGAAGGCACGAACCAGCCGCTTTCCTGGATGTAGAGGTCCTTCTGTGAAGCGTTAGGGTCCATGTTTGTGGAGAATGCCACGTTCGTGCCTGTGTATTCAGGGAACTGATGGATCCAGTCCTGGAACGGAAGGTCGTTCATCCACCAGTGCTCAGTACCGCAGTGGTTAGGGACGATGTCCATGATGATGCCGATTCCCTTTTCGCGGGCCTTGTCGACGAGGGTCCTGTAAAGTTCGTTCGAGCCGAAACGCGAGTCGATGTGATAATAGTCGGAAGCGGCATATCCGTGGTATGATCCGTCAGGAGCATTGTCCTCCAGGAACGGAGTCGTCCAGATATATGTAGCACCGAGATCGCTGATGTAGTCGAGGTGGTCTATGACACCCTGGATGTCTCCGCCGTGGCGTCCGTTGCCGTCTGCACGGTCTGCCTTCTCTGCAGTGTCTTCGGTGGAATCGTTTGACGGATCGCCGTTTGCGAAACGGTCTGGCATGATGAGGTAGACCATGTCAGCGGTGGTGAAACTCTTGCGTTCTGCAGAGCCTTCCTCGCGTGCAGCGATCTCATATGGATATTTGAATGACTGGCCGTCCTTCGAGAAGACAATATAGTATGTGCCAGGCTCGGCGTCCGGAGCGATATTGACATCGACGAAGAGATAATTAGGGCTCTCCGCCTTGATGACCTTCTCTACTGACACACCAGCACCACCTTCGATGGTCACATCATACTCAGAGATGCCGGCACCCTGGACCAGGAGTTGAAGGTCCGTCTTCATGCCGACCCACCATGAAAGGGGTTCCACACGTGTCACCTGTTCTGAAGTGGCATCAGCCACTGAAGCAGGATCGAAGGCAGGCTTGCCCGAACATGCCGCGAGGGCAACGACTGCGATTGCTAAAAGGATTCTTTTCATATTCACGTTTGTTATTCTGCTGTGATTTCGTATGACCAAGGTGCCTTGAGTTCAGCCTTTACTGTGACTGTATTGTCAGGAAGGGTACGGGTGAAGACGAGGACGCTGTCTTCGGCAGACACTACCTCGAACTTGCCGCCCTTGTCACCCGCTGCCAGAGCAGGATTATTGTGACGGATGTCGATCAGGGATTTGTAGAAATCGGTATATTCGTTCTCCTCCCATGCCGGTATATGATCCTTCTCGAAGAACTCGAATCTCTTGTTCCAGCCCATTTCCTGACCGGTATAGATAAGCGGCTGACCGCCTGGAAGGGTGAAGGTAAGTACCGCCATCAGTTTTGCTGCATCACCCATCCTTTCGAATTCGGTTCCTGCCCATGAGTTCTCGTCGTGGTTGGATGTGAACATAAGACGGAAGGCGTCGGCCGGCTGTCTTTCAGCGTCCTTCTGAATATATTCGAGAAGTTCAGGGATGTTCTTTTCGCCACGTGCGATCGCATTCATCATGTGGTGGAGTTCCCATGAATATGAAGCATCGAAGTCGGAAAGGGAATGAAGGAGAGGTTCCTCGCCCTCTGCAAGCCAGTACATGTGCGGGTAGTCAGCACGGAGTCCTGCGATGGTCTCCTGCCAGAACTCGAGAGGGACCTCGCATGCCATGTCGCAGCGGAAGCCGTCGATGCCGCGTTCCATCCAGAAACGGAGCGCCGCCTGCATGCCTTTCCATACGTCCTTATTCTCATAGTTGAGATTTGCGGTGTCTGACCAGTCGGCTGTAAAGGTTGTATTGCCTTCAGCATCGCGCTCATACCACTCCGGAGCCTTGCCTGTCACCCAGACTGCGTCAGGAGACGTGTGATTTGCCACCCAGTCGATGACAACGCGCAGACCGAGGCGGTGAGCCTCTGCAAGGAAGTTGTCAAAGTCTTCGAGGGTTCCGAACTCAGGGTTCACGGCACAATAGTCCTTCACGGCATAGTATGAACCGAGGGTGCCTTTGCGGCCCTCTACTCCGATAGGATAGATCGGCATGAGCCATACGATGTCGACGCCGAGTTCGGCGAGGCGAGGCAACTGCTGCTGTGCGGCAGCAAATGTTCCTTCCGGTGTGTACTGACGCACGTTCATCTCGTAGACTACCGAGTTTTCAAGAGGCTGCTGCTTCAGTTCCGGTGCCTGAGTGCACGAAAGAGCCAGAAAGGCAGCGCAGACTGCAAAAAGTATCTTCTTCATATCTGTTTGTTTTATTGTTGTCTTTTCATGCATGGACCGAGGCTCGCCTCGCTTCGCAGAAGCATAGGGAAATGCTTCGCTCCGCGAGCCTCGGTCCATGCTGCATTACATTTCAGCAAGAATGGTTGCAGAAGTAGCCTCTGCAGAAATGGTGTTGCCGGAGAACGCTCCGAGGCCTTCTGCATCGGCCTGTCCGTTCTTTGCAAGCACGGTGTAGTTGCCCTGCGGGATACCGACCTTGACAGCGTCCTTCGATCCGTTCAGAAGCACTGTGAGAGACTTTGCGGAATCAATGCCCTCAAGGCAGTCGATCCTGAATGCCACTACGCATGGGTCATCGACATCGATGAATGAAAGTTTCTCGCGTACGAGATCCGCATCGCCGAGGCAGAAGCCCGGATGTGCATGACGGATTGCAGCGAGCGCCGCATAATAGTCCACGAGGTCCTTGTACTTTGTCTTGTAGGTCCAGTCGATGGCGTTGATGGAATCAGGCTGATTGTAACTGTTCTTCACGCCCTGCTTGTGACGGTAGAGTTCCTCTCCGTTGAAGATGAAAGGAATGCCCTGTGAGGTATAGACTGCAGTCTGGGCCAGTTTCACCATCTTCAGACGCTCCGCCTCTGTCGCATCCGTAGCCTCTTCAAGGCGGTCGCGCAGGCAATGGTCGTCGTGGCAGCTTACATAACTTACATGCTGGAGAGGATTGTTTGTCCAGCGCTCCACAGTCACCTGAGGATGCTCGATTCCGCCGGCGATTCCGAATTCCACATTCGGTTTGTTTCCTGCGACTCCGTCCATGAATCCGGCATTCTCGCATCCGAGAGGGCCGCGTACGGCGTCACGGATGTTGTCGCTGAATGCACCGACCTTGTCGAGCATGTATGTATTAGCCTTGAGCGCAATCTCTTCTGCAGGATATGCAGGGGCTGATGCTGCCCAGCCTTCACCGTATATCACGACGTCAGGATCGATGGCGTGCAGACGCTCGCTGATGAGGTTCATGGTCTCGATGTCATGGATGGCCATGAGGTCGAATCTGAATCCGTCTATGTGGTATTCCTTCATCCACCATTCGAGGGACTCGACCATGTATTTGCGGAACATCTCCTGCTCCGATGCAGTCTCGTTGCCGCAGCCTGAGCCGTCGAAGAAGGTGCCGTCCTCACGCATGCGGTAGAAATATCCCGGCATGGTGCGCTCGAAACCTGTGTTGGCAGCGTTGGTGGTATGGTTGTAGACCACGTCAAGGATGACGCGGAAACCGGCCTTGTGAAGAGCCTGGACCATCTGCTTGAACTCCTTGATGCGTGTTACAGGGTTGTATGGGTCTGTAGAGAACGAGCCCTCTACGGCGTTGTAGTTCAGAGGTTCGTATCCCCAGTTGTACTGATTGTCTTCCAGACGGGTCTCGTCGATGGTAGCGAAGTCAGTCGAAGGAAGAAGCTGAACATATGTCACTCCCAGTTCCTTGAGGTGGTCGATACCTGTAGCAAGTCCCTGAGGGTTCTTCGTACCTTCCTCTGTCAGGGCGAGGTACTTGCCTCTGTTGCTGATTCCTGAGGTCTCGTGGATGGAGAAATCCCTATGCTGGAGTTCATATACGATGATGTCCGAAGGCTTGATGGCCGGGCTCCTGTCCTCGGACCAGCCTTCAGGATCGGTATCCTTCCAGTCGATCACCGCACCACGCATTCCGTTCACTCCCACAGCCTTTGCTGCGATTCCGGCCGTCTCTTCCAGCCATTTTCCATCCTTCTCCACCCTGAAAGCATAGAAGGTCCCCTTGAGATCCTCGTTGACCACTGTCTTCCAAAGTCCGCCCTTGGCCTTCTTCATGTTGACTGTCCTGAATGCAGCGTCGTCTGATGCAGAATGATACAGTCTCAACTGTGCGGCGTCGGCATCCGGCGACCATACGGAGAATTCCGTAGTTCCCCCATTGTAGACACACTCCTCAAGAGGCGGTTCCGGCACGGCAAAAGATCCGTCAGAAGCGCATGAAGCCATAGCGGCAGCGATTGTTCCCATCAAAAAAACTTTAAATGATATCTTCATGATTCCAAATTTATATCAAAATTCATAAGTGCCCATTTACACATCCTACGAAAATAGTGATAATTCGGCAAATCTGTCATAAATGAAAGATGAATCACTTAAAGTTTTACGACGAACGGTCATTTTTTCGTGACGAATCGTAATCTTTACGGAACCGGATAGCCCGGATTCTGGACCAAAGCATCGTTTGTGGCAAGTTCCGTAGGCGGAATCGGAAACAGCAGCATATGTGCCGGAAACGATTGACCTGCATATGAATCCCCACCTTTGTACGGCCAGAGATAAGCATCGGTATGGTAGAGTCCGAACCTTATGAGGTCGGTACGGCGATGGGCCTCCCAGAAGAGTTCGCGGGCCCTTTCATCCACAAGGAATCCAGGTGTGATTTCCGTCGGAGGCTCCGTACCTGCCCTCCCGGCAAGTTCCTCGATTCTGGTCAATGCCGTCGAAGGCTGCCCCAAGCGCATGCATGCCTCCGCATATATCAGATATATCTCACCCAGCCTTATCATAGGGAAATCCACATCGGAAAAGTTTTTCGTGGCGGATTGGGACAGGAAGGATTCATTCGTCTGGTCATGAGGTATATTGTTGAATTTCAGGCACGACCACCCGTTCATAAACGAATAGAGAGCCCCATCCATCGATTCCTGACGGCCTTTGATATAGAACACCTCTCCCCTCTTGTCCGCGACGTCATATGTACCTGTCTCATAATTCTGACCGCTCACATCAAAATATCGGTTCACAAATTCATAAGGTACGCGCAGACCGGCCCATCCGTTACGCTGCCCGTTAGGACGGGAGACATCCGTAATGTCGGTAGATGCCAGAGATGCGGCAAGGAGGTAGGATGTTCCTCCATATGAATCCGTATTGCTGTCATCATAATCGATTGCCCACAGCATCTCTGCACGCGTCTCCGGATTCTGGCCGTTATCGCCTCGGAAGAGGGCGGCATAGTCCGGCGATAGGGAATATCCCATCGCAAAGATATCCTCACAGGCAGCCTTTGCCTCAGACCACATGGCTGTCCCCGTATAGACTTCCGCATTGAGATACATTCTGGCAAGAAGCCCCGTAGCGGCACCTTTGTCAGCACGTGGATAAAGAGAACGTGGAGCCATCATCGGACTTTCATCTGACCTCAGGTACTCCAGTTCATTCACGCAGAAGGCGAATATCTCGGCTCCGGATGCCTGCTTAGGGAAATATGTCCCTCCGAAAGGAGAGTTTTCAGTAGTGAACGGAACGCTTCCGAAACAGTCGAGAGCCATCCAGTAGAGATATGCCCTTATGAACCGGGCCTCAGCCCTGAACACATCGATCTTTGCCGCCAGTTCCGGAGACACTCCCCTGTCCTTAAGACGTTCCGGAGTGGTCTGACGAAGGTATTCGTTGACAAAGGCTACTCCCTGCAAGGTACGCACATACACGGCATAGACAGCGTCATTCTGGACTTCAGTCCATGTATTTGTGTTCAAGGCACGCACCCATGCATCATTCTCCCATGAGCATTTTGCCTCGTCTGTAGTGGTTTCCTGCACCGACCAGAACGCCCTTATCACCTCCGACGCCCCTCCATCCATGGCCTGGAGGTCGGTAAGGTCATTCGACACGAACTGGAAATACAGGCGTGCCAGACCGGAAAGGTAGGCTTCCTCGGATGTGCCGTAGACATACTCGGATACCGGTTCCGTCTTGTCCAGCGGCAGGGTATCGAGATCGTTCACGCACGACGCTGCGGTCAGCGTTATGGCGATAATATATATTGTCTTTTTCATTTCTTTGTCGGTTTAAAAGTTCACATTGACACGGAGGGACCATGTACGTGGACGAGGCCACATGGTGCCGTCTATACCTGTCTCCGATACCACTTCAGGGTCCGCCCCGCTGTAACCTGTCAGGATGAACACATTCTGCATTCCAAGGGCCAGACGGATATCGGTCTCCCACCGTCCTATGGCGCGGAAGGTATATCCGAGGTTGATGTCGTCGAGACGGAAGAAGGAGGCGTTTTCAAGGAAATAGTCCGAGTACCATTGTCTTGCGCTGTTCGGCGCCGTGAAACCGGTGGTCTTGACAAGACGGGCCTGGTTCGGGAGATTTCCTGCATTCAGGTCCACGCTTGCGGTAGAGTTGGCAGAAGCGAAGTCGTTGAAGACCCATGTCCCTGCCGCACCGTGACCGTTCAGACCGAAGTCCCAGTCGCGCCATGTCACCTTCATGTTGAGGCCGTAGAAGAATTTCGGAGACACGCTCTTGCCGGTCATGTATCTGTCGGCCTCAGTGATCTGTCCGTCACCTGTGAGGTCCACGAATTCATTCTGCAGAGGCCTTCCGTCGGCATCGTATTTCTGCTGATACAGATAATATGTATACGGAGCATATCCCGTCATCTGACGGCACAGGAAGCCTCCGGTTCCCTTCGATATATTGCCGGTCTCGATATAATAATTCCTGTCGTCTGTAGGATTCAATTTCGTGAACTTCGTGTCCTGGAAGGTTCCGTTGAAGCCCACCTGCACGCTCCAGTCACCGGTCTGGACAGGCACTCCGCTGATGGAGAATTCGAGTCCCTTGTTGCGTATGGATCCGATGTTTGTCATCAGACGGTTGCCGAAATTGGACCCCATAGGTACCTGTACAGAGTTCAGAAGGTCCCTGGTATCCCGGAGATAGGCATCTATGCTTCCTGACAGACGGTCGTCGAAGAATCCGAAGTCGACTCCGGCGTTCCATGTCATGGTGGTCTCCCACCTGATGGTCGGATCATAGGCCTGAGGGGTCATCGGATCGACGAACCCTGTGCCCATGTTGTAGGTATATGACGGATTGTTGGAGATATTGTACCGGGCAAGGTGGACATAGTCGCCTATGCCGTCCTGCTGGCCTGTAAGTCCTGCAGACAGTCGCAACTTGAGTGTGGACACCTCCTTCACATCCTTCAGGAAAGGCTCGTGCTTGATGTTCCATGCGAAGGCTCCCGAAGGGAAGAATCCCCACCTGTGGGCCTTGGCGAACTTGCTCGATCCGTCAGCACGCGCCGTGAAGGTGAAGACATATCTTGAATCAAGAGAGTAATTGACCCTGCCGTAGAATGACACAAGGTAATTCTCATTCCTGTACCAGAGATATCTGGACTCCGGAGTCTCACCCGGATTGAGGTTGACTTCATCGGTGATGTTGAAATAGGTCACGCTGCGGTTCGCCCTGTAGCTGTTCTGCCATGAATATCCGGCCATGACGTCAAGATTGTGGACACCCCAGGTCTCATTGTAGTCTGCATAGGCCTCGAAGATCCGGCTCCTGCTTATGTGACGGCCTTTCGTATGCTGTCCGATGCGCAGGTTGTCGGTGTCAGAATATGCCTGGAACGACCCCGGGCGGACTCCGTTGTAGGAATCGGTCCCGGTAAAGTCAAGCCCTGCGCTGACATTGACCCTAAGAGCCTCGAAGCCATGGATCTTGTAATCCACGGCCATCCTGCCGATGAACCGTGACGAACGGGCATCACTGATATTGTCATAAAGTTGCGAAAGAGGACTAGGACCTACGAGGGTATTGGGCGTGAATGCCTCTCCGCGGCCGTTCCCGTAATTCCAATATCCGTTGGTGGTCGTATAGTCTATCGAGCCGTCAGCATTGCGCCAGTACGGGTCCATAGTAGGATTGAAGAATGCCGCACGTCCTACCGTACCTCCGTCTGCATAGTCGGAATATGAATAGACTCCTTTGACATTGACATCCAAAGTCAGATGTTTGTCAAGGAAGTCCGGTGTAAGACTGAAATCGACAGTTCCTCTGTCGTATGAGGATTCATTCAGGGTTCCCTGCTGACCAAGGTAGGCAGCAGACGCCCTGTACGGCATCCGGTTCCTGTAGTTTCCATATATGCTTATATTATGCTCTGTGGCAAGCGCGGTACGGAACACAAGGTCCTGCCAGTCTGTATCTGAGTTGCCTGTAAGTTCAGCAATCCTGTCACCGGTGGCGGTGCCTGCCGGATAGACCTTCGAATAGAAATCCCTCAGTTCCGATGCTGACATCACTGGAACCTTCCCGGATATGCGCTGCACACTTACGGAGCCGCTGTAGGCTACCTGAGGCCTGCTTCCTTTGCCTTTCTTGGTCGTGATGATGATCACACCGTTGGATGCCCTGGAGCCGTAGATGGCGGCAGCAGACGCATCCTTCAGCACCGAGAATGATTCGATGTCATTTGGATTCATAAGGTCCAAGGGATTTGACATGGCCCCACCTGCACCCTGCGCTATCGGGACTCCGTCTATGACTATAAGAGGGTCGTTGGAGGCGTTCAAGGATGCCGAGCCTCTGATGCGGATGCGCGATCCTGAACCCGGGCCTCCGTCACCGGGAGTCACAAGAAGTCCGGCAACCTTTCCCTTGAGCATGTCCTGGGTATTGACCACAGCACCTCTGTTCAGGTCCTCGGCCTTGATAGCCGTGATCGAGCCGGTCATGTCGTCCTTCTTCACGGTTCCGTAACCGATCACCACCACTTCGTCCAGATACTCGGAGTCTTCCTTCAAGGTCACCGTCTGGGGAACAAGGGCAGCCTCGAAGACCTGGCTCGCATATCCTATGCAACTTATTTCCACAAGCGCTGAAGGGCCCGACACTGTCAGGGAGAACCCTCCGTCCGGTCCTGTGGATGTACCGTTCGAGGTTCCCTGCTCGACCACTGCCGCACCGATCACAGGGCCATATTCATCCTCTACGCTTCCCTGAACCGTATATCCGCCCTGGGCCGAGACAACAGCACTGCCCGTACATAAGAGTATCAAGGCAGTGCAAATGTTAATCAATCTGTCCATATCTGTAAGCCATTTTATAATTATTCCAAATTACAAACGGCCTTACAAACAATCCTCGGACCAAATCCCGACCAGTGAGCAAAATAAAAACAGGTCATCCGGAAAAACACGGGTTTCTCCGGATGACTCAGGTCTGGTTTTAGAAATCGGTCAGGAGGCGGAACTCACCGGCATCGAGGGTGATGTCACCGCTCACAGAGGCTCCATCGGCAAAATAGTCCTTCCAGTCGCCGGAAGGGACAGAATATGTCGTCGAAGACTTGCCGAAGTTGCCGACCACGTGGAAGGTCTTGCCGTCTGCAGAACAGGTTATTGTCTTCACTGTCGCTGAAGGGGTCCATGTGAAATCTGCATCCTGGTCGAAGAATCTCGGGTTGTCACGACGGAACCCGATCAGAGCGGCATAGGTATCATACAGGGCCTTGCGCTCCGGAACTGCCATATATTCCGCAGTCACTACAGGCTTTTCTCCGGTACGTCCGTTATGTTCTATATCATAGTCATATCCGATCTCTCCGAACTGCCAGATCATCTTCGGTCCCGGCACTGTGAAGAAGAAGGCTGCAGAAGCAGCGGCACGGGAGAGCCTTGTCTTCAATGCTTCTTCGTCAGAAGATGAACTATAACATAAACGCTGCTCGTCATGACTTTCCATATAGCCCACAAAACCACCGAACGGTTCTGTCGAATACATGTCCTTGAAATTGCCGGTCTTTCCGTTGACTGCCTCCCGGTATTCCCAGTTACCCTTTCTCCAGAGTTGCATGCCGTAATCTGCAAGCACCTCCTCTTCATCCCAGTCGGACAGATGCTCGAGAATGACCATTGCATTTGAATTCACCTCCCAGATGGCATCTGCATAGTCCTTGAGGATGGCAACCCTGGTCTCATCATATCTGCCCCAGCTCGTGACATTCGACGGAGTATCCTGCTCCCCGGAGTCCTTCTGGGTGAATCCCTTGCTGAGGTCGAAACGGAAGCCGTCAACATCATACTCTTCAAGGAGATACTGGAGACTGCCCTTGACATGGTCTCTGACCATAGGGTTCTCATGATTCATGTCATGGCCTACATTGAACGGATGTCTGGCGTACGTGTTGAACCACGGGTTGTTTGACGCAGTACGGTTGAGCGACGAGTCCCAATACATCTTGGCCCATGGATGTGAGCCGTATGCATGATTGTACACCACGTCAACAATCACCGCCATGCCTCTACGATGGCATTCGTCAATGAATCTCTTGTAGTCCTCACGGGTGCCGTAGTATTTGTCGAGAGCATACCAATGGTTAGGATTGTAACCCCAGCTCAGGTTGCCGTCAAACTCCTGTATTGGCATCAGTTCTATCGCATTCACACCAAGTCCCTCGATATAGTCGAGTTGAGCCATCGCTCCTGCAATGTCCTGAGTCTTTGAGAAGTCACGGAAAAGCATCTCATAAATGACAAGGTCATGCTTGTCTTCGATCTCGAAATCAGAATGCTGCCATGCGAATTCCGGTCTTTCTATCCGGAATGCTGAAACATGGCCTCTCGCCTCTTCAGGGAACGCAGGCACTCCTGCAATATACTGGTCATTCCACTGGTCATAAACGATTTCAGTATACGGATCGCTCACGAATGTGTCGGCACGTCCGTCGGCGTTGCCGAGCCTGTATTGGAAACGGTATTCCTTTGCCGGGTCAAATCCGTCGATCGTGATCCACCAGCAGCCTGACGCATCATCCCTCTTCATGGCACTCTCAGCATTGCGTTCCCACTCATTCCAATCACCTACTATATAACAGTACTCGTGGCACCTGCCTTCGGTATCCTTGTCATACAGAACGAATGTCACGCTGCCGTCCGCCTTGCAGTTGATTCCGTAAGTAACATCTGCAGGCATCGTCTCCTTGACTACAGGATCCGGATTGAATACTTCAGCATGGTATTTATTGTCAGTGATACCTCTGAGATAGGTGTCATGGTCAACTCCTTTCTTCTCGCCCTTTGCATCCCTTGCAATGATTGCGATGGCATTTACAGGTGCCTCTCCGGAGGCAAACCATTCACGGATGGAAGGATAGAGGAGGATGGACCATACATTGGAAGTCTCCTTTGACATCCTGCACTTGTCAATGTTCTCTCCCCAACCAGACGGAACGCACTGCCACTCGTCATATGCATCAGCAACCCCGATATGGACATATACATCACCGGAATAGCCATAGAGGGCAGAAGAAGAGCCTGCCTTGAAATATATCTTCGCCGGCTTGTCTGCATCAGCATCGTCAGGAGACAGGGTGAAACCGTCCTCAAGAGATGATGTATCAATGTCAAGATATGCATATTTAGCCATCTCGTCAAAGTCCTGGGTCACAGACATGGACACGGGATCACAGCCTGCAGAAGAGAATTTAAGGGTAGCGGCACGTCCTGCGTCCCCTGTATTCTCCGAAACCGTTATATTCACCTTTGCGGAAGATTCAGCAGAAGTACGGGACAGAGTACACCAGTCGGAGCCGGAACCGACAGTCACAGTCCATGCGGAAGTCGAGGACACCTCGATCTGCCTGACTCCACCCTTTGCAGGGAAATCCAACTTGTCCGGAGATACGGAAAGTTCACCCTTTACTGTCTCAGGAGCACATCCTGCAAATATCAATGCCACAGCGAGAACGGCAAAAACAAACCTTTTCATAATTGATATAATTATCGTTAAATGCAGCCGGAAGTCCTGTCAGGGGCTTCCGGCCATAAAATGAGTGACCGATGCATCGGTCACTCATACATGCTATTTAGTAAAGACAACCTTTACATCAGAATGCTTCTGGCCGTCCCAATCAAACGAGATCTTGATGTTGAATGTACCGCCTTCGTTGACAACGATATCGCCGTCACCGGATGCGTCGATTCCCTCACAAGTCAAACCATCAGAACCACCGATCCATGCTCCATTGATTCTCACCTTGAACTTGTCACCGTTGGACATCTGGAAGCCGTCGATCTTATAGACATAGTTTCCGGCATATGTAGCCTCGTCTGTGAGTGTCTTGCTCTCGAATGTCGCAAGTCTCGCACCCTCTGGGTCAGTCCACTGTTCCTGGCCACCGAATGCACCTGAGAAGCCGACAACAATATTCGATGCATCGATATAAGTAACCACAGCCTCACCGGCATCAGCAGGAGTCTTTCCCGAGGTCATGACATAGAGTTTGTCCAGAGTCTTGGTAACATATACGTCATAAGTTCCGGCAACAGACATCTTGGTGTTGCCGCCATTTGTGCTCATAGGATACTCTGCATCAGGAGAAACAGAGCAATCCGCAGTATAGGCAACATCCCAACTTGTACCCTTCCTGAACTTGAACTCGTCATTTTCAGCAAAGACAACGTCCTTAGCGACAATATAATCACCTGACTCGTACATCGTAATATTGTCAGACCAGTTCGAGCATGCTGCAAGAGATCCGATGAGTCCCCATTCAGAAACTACAGGAGCCACGCCACCGCCAGGATATGTTCCGTCGGTAATGAACCATGCCTTTGCATTCGCCTCATCCAGATATACGTCATATGTTCCAGCCGTTACATTGATATTCGCACCGCCCTTTGCAAGAGCAATTTCTGCGTCAGCCTCAAATGAAGCGCCCTCCGCAAGACCGAAATCCATCTCCCACTTGCCGTCTTTGCGGAACTTCAATTCTCCTTCGAGTTCAACACCCTTCGCATAGAAATAGGTGCCGTCCGACGCGAGCATCACATCCGCTCCGTCAGCCCAGCCGGTAAACGCACCTACAAGGCCCCAGCCTTCAAGTCCAGGCTCCTCAGGCTGCTCTGGCTCTTCAGGCTCTACAGGAGTGTCGTCAGCCTTTCCATAATCATTTGCGTTGAGTTCGTAAGTCAATGCATCAAGGTCGTTCATATTGAAGTAGATACGATATTTGCCTGCTGCAACAGGGATGTTTTCTCCATCCTTGACCATCTTGCCGTCTGTCACACCCCAGTTTGTGCCCCAGGCTGCGTCGAGACGGAACTTGAACTCACTGTCAGCAGGGAACTCCACATCTGCCCAGAACTTCTGCTTGGCAGGATCGAAGTTCATCACGATATCATTTTCCCAGTCACCGTTTGCACCGATCACGCCTACCTGATCGAACGACATGTTCTTTGTAATGCTAGGAACAGTCTTGTCGAATGTGAAGTGATAGAATCTCTTTTCACGGTATGCAGTGATGTTATCTCCACCATCATTTACAAGTTTGATTGTCGCAGCCTCTTCTTCCTGAGCCTCTCCCTTTGGAACAGAATGCTCGCCATTTGCTGCACCCCAATCCTTACCTGTGATCTTGAACTCAAGAGTTGTGTAATCGAAGCCGTTTGCACCGAAGTCAACAAGACCCTCATATGCCTTGTCATCACCTGCAAAGTCAAACACATACTGAGGCTTGCCAGGAGACCATCCCTGATAGTTTCCTACAACTGTCATCTTAGGATAGTCAATCTCTGCAGATGCTGCAGAAACCTTTGAAGCGACTGCATTGGAGTAGACCTTCACAGACTGTCCTACCTGTGAACTTACATAGAAGTTGACATCAGTAAGGGTTTCAGGCTCGAGTTCAAGAGAAGTAAGGAACACCTTGTTCAGGGTCTCATATGAAACCTTGGCAACAGGTTCAGCATCTAGTGCGACAGAGATACCCGAAGTGACCACAGCCTTGGTATCCGAACCAGCAAGGGCTACTTCCACTGCATAATTGATCTGTGTGTTCACACCATAGTCCGCCTTGGTCCATGTGAACTCAAGGAAATCGTTGGTCATGGTCTTGGCATCGACGATGACTTCATCAGCGACATCAGCAAGTACCGGAGCAAGCACATCCTCCGGAGCAGCCATCTGGACCAACTCAGCCTTCTGGCATCCGGCAAACATTCCGATTGCCGCTGCGAGAGTAAGAATATATTTTGTAATCTTCATGTTCATAAGGTTTTATGGTCTTGCATAACCTGGGTTCTGCTCAAGATCAAGGTTTGTGGTCAACTCTGAAGAAGGGATAGGGAACACATCGAAATGCGAAGGAAGATCCTTGCCTGTGAAGTCTCCACCCTTGTATGTCCAGTTGTATCCGCTTATCCACTTGTCGTAGCGGATAAGGTCTGTACGACGATGTCCTTCCCACATAAGTTCGCGGGCACGCTCCTCCATAAGCCAGTCATTTGTAACATCAGCCTGCTTTACAGGAGCGACACCGGCACGGTTCGCTATCTGAGCAAGTTGAGTGGAAGCATCACCGCCTGCGTGCATACAAGCCTCGGCATAGATAAGGTGGATCTCGCCAAGACGGATAAGAGGCCAGTCAATGTCACTGAATGTCTTTACTACAGCCGTATTCTTATAGTCGAGCGGGTTCTCAATGTCATGAGGAACATTATTGAACTTCATGCACGACCATCCGCACTTAAAGGTATTAAGTGCATCAAGCATGGACTCACTTCTGTTCTGAATGAAGAAATAGCCTGCACGCTTATCAGTATAATCATAACCAGGATCACTTACTGTCCACTCTGCCTCATAATCAGGATTCTTTACATCCGGGAAGAACTTCTGGATATATTCATAAGGCACACGGTTTCCTGCCCATCCTCCGTTTATACCTGTCTTCTCTGTTGGCTTGTCATCAAGAGTCTCATTAGAGCACAAGGTAGAAAGAGTCAGATAAGTGGTTCCGCCATAAGAGCGGGCATTCTCGGCGTCATATGATGCAGCAAAAAGGATCTCACCCCTTGCATCAGGGTTTTCACCATTATCACCTCTGAACACTTCTGCATGAGTAGGAGCAAGTTTATACCCCAACTTGTAAATCCTTTCGCAGGTAGACTTCGCCTCTGCCCACATCGCAGTTCCTGTGTAGACCTCGGCATTGAGATACATACGTGCAAGAAGACCAAGGCATGAACCCTTGTCTGCACGAGGATAATTAGACTGAGCCGCAGGCATCGCACTATTCTCACCGGCAAGTTCCTCAAGTTCCTCTATCACGAAGTTGAAGACTGTCTTACGGTCTGTCTGAGGAGGGTTGTATCCGCCTCCGAATGGAGAATCCTCTGTAGAGAAAGGAACCTGTCCGAAAGTGTCAAGAGCCGCCCAATACAAATATGCACGGATAAAGCGGGCCTCTGCACGGAACTGGTCAATCTTCTTTGCCACTTCAGCACTTACACCTCTCAACTCGAGATTTGCAGAAGATGTCTGACGAAGGAATTCATTAGCGTATGCTACTCCCTGAAGAGTACGCACATACACGGCATATACAGCGTCATTGAGGACATCACCCTTCCATGTACAGTTGTTGAGGTCATTCACCCAAGCGTCAGGCCAAGCACATTTCGCAGCATCTGCTGTAACCTCCTGTGTAGACCAGAAGGCACGGACAAATTCGGATGCACCACCGTCGCTGACCTCAAGTTTCGGATTTTCCTTATCATCATTGATCATGAGTGCATAGACTTTTGTAAGTCCCTGCAGATAGCCTGCCTCATCTGCTCCATAGGCAGACTCAGAAGTCACATCGGTCTTGTTCAAAGGAACTGTATTGAGGTCTCCGATGCAGGCTGTAAGCATTACAGCAGCGGCAGCCGCTGAAAAGATATTCTTTATATTCATTTTCATTATCCTCCTTATTAGAAATTAACGTTAAGACGGATAGAGAATGTACGAGGTCTTGGCCAGAAAGTTCTGTCAACACCGTCAGTACTGTTGATTTCAGGATCGATACCACTATAGTTAGTGATCACGAACACATTCTGGCATGATGCCGCGATACGGATGTCACCAGCCCAGTTCCTGATGTTCCTGAATGTATATCCAAGGTTGATATCGTCAAGACGGAAGAACGATGCGTCCTCAAGATAGTAGTCAGAATAGAACTGATAGTCACCGCTGTTCTTGGTGAAGCCGGATCTTACCGCAGCCTTTGTGAAGTTAGGGAGGTTACCTGCATTCACATCGAAATATGCGGTAGAATTGTTGGATGCAAAGTCATTGAACACCTGATATCCGGCAGATCCGTGGCCGTTGAAGCCGAAGTCCCAGTTCTTATAGGTCAACTTGAGGTTGAGACCGTAATAGAAGTCCGGATTAGGGTCACCTGCACAGTAACGGTCGTCGTTGTTGATCACGCCGTCTCCTGTAAGGTCTACGAAGGCATCCTGTACAGGCATTCCCTTGTCATCATAGAGTTGCTTGAATACATAGTAACTGTATGGAGCATATCCCACCTGATGACGGCCTATGAATGATCCTGTACCATGAGAGATTCCTGAAGTCTGGATGTAGTAGTCCTCAGAATCGTTTATACTGAGTTTCGTGAACTTGGTATCCTGGAAAGTACCGTTGAATCCGATAGAAAGATGCCAGTCCTCTGTCTGGACAGGAATCACGTTGATTGCAAACTCGATACCCTTGTTCTGCATAGAACCCACGTTTGTAAGGAGTTTGTTACCGAAGTTCGATCCCATAGGAATCATCACCTCATTAAGGAGGTCGTCAGTATTGCGGAGATATGCATCCACGCTACCGGTGATCCTGTCCTTGAGGAAACCGAAGTCGAGACCTACGTTATAGGTAGTTGTTGTCTCCCACTTGATGTTAGGGTCATAGACGCCTGGAGTCCACATGAACTGGAAGCCTTCCTTGTCACCCATCCAATACTGATGATATACATCTGTAGAAAGGCCATAGCGAGAAAGATGTGCATACTCTCCGATACCGTCCTGCTGACCTGTCATACCGGCTGAAAGACGGAGTTTCAACTGAGAGACGGCCTTGCTGTCCTTGAGGAAGTCCTCAGCACCGATGTTCCATGCGAACGCTCCTGAAGGGAAGATACCCCAACGTGTTGCAGGAGAGAATCGTGATGATCCGTCGCTACGGAGAGATGCCGTGAAGAGATACTTGGATGCGATCGAATAGTTGATACGTCCGTAGAATGAAACGAGATAACTTTCCCAAGCCCACTTAGGGTAACGTCCGAGCGGAGTTTCACCAGGGTTCAGTTTCATCTCGTCTGTCTCATTGAAATATGAGATGGTACGGTTCGATCCGTAGAAATGCTGCCAAGAGTAACCGGCCATTACATCGAGGTTGTGAACGCCCCATGTCTCGTTATAGTTGGCATATGCCTCGAGAGCGGTACTGCGGCGCATCTGCCATTCCTCCGAGTACTGACCTATTCCGCGGTTCTCAGTATCTGCCATCGCCTGATAAGAACCTGGAACAGAGCCGTTTCTATTGTCGTAATCCGACCAGTCAACGGATCCTGTGACATTGAATCTCAGAGCCTCAAGTCCGTGTACCTTATAGTCGGCTGCAGCGCTTGCAACGATACGGCGTGAAGATCCGTAACTTACTCTGTCATAAAGTTGTGACATCGGACCTACACCGAGAAGATTGTTTCCCACAAAGTCATCTCCGCGCCCTGAACCGTAGTTGAAATAACCGTTACATGTGGTGTAGTCGATGCTGCCGTCAGCATTTCTGAAATAAGGATCCTGGGTAGGGTTGAAGAAGGCCGCATTGCCCACAACTCCGCCGTCAGCATATTTTGAATATGTATATACACCCTTTGCATTGAGGTTGAAAGTGAGGTGCTTGTCAAGGAAGTGAGGATTCAGACTGAGGTCGATGGTAGCCTTGTCATAGTCAGATCCCTTGAGGGTACCCTGCTGTCCGGTATAACTGAGCGATCCGCGATAAGGCATGCGGTCATTGATGTTGCCGCTCACACTTGCACTGTGCTCATATGAGACTGCCGGACGGAAGACGAGGTCCTGATAGTTGACATTCGTATTCTCGCTGAGTCTTGCCGCAATGGTCTTGCCTGCAGGTGTAGAAAGGTCACCCATGAGTTGTCCGTTCTCCCAATAGATGCCGTAAGTATCCTTGATGAATCCTCTGAACTCAGAAGGAGAGAGAACCTGAAGTTGACGTGAGTTTGTCTGCACGCTCATGCTTCCGCTGTAAGACACCTTAGGAGCATTTCCCTTACCCTTCTTTGTAGTGATGAGGATGACACCGTTTGATGCACGCGAACCGTAGATGGCTGCCGAAGATGCATCCTTGAGGATGGTGAATGACTCGATATCGTTAGGGTTGACCATATCAAGAGGATTGGACATACCGAAACCACCTTCGCGAGCTATAGGAACACCGTCGATTACGATAAGAGGGTCGTTGGATGCATTGAGTGAAGCGGCACCACGGATACGGATGGTAGATCCTGAACCAGGGCCACCGTCACCAGGAGTGATGAGAAGGCCCGGAACCTTACCCTTGAGCATATCCTGAGTTGAAACGACAGCACCACGGTTGAGTTCCTCATTCTTGATTGCAGTGATGGATCCGGTCATGTCTTCCTTCTTGACAGTACCGTAACCGATCACAACAACCTCGTTAAGGAACTGTGTGTCCTCGCCGAGAGTCACTGTCGCAGGCATCTGTGATGCAACGAAAGTCTGTGATGCATAGCCGATGCAACTGATCTCGACCACTGCATCAGCGCTAGAAACAGTAAGGACATAGTCGCCGTCCAGACCGGTCGAAGTACCGTTTGTGGTACCCTGCTCG
>JAFURF010000062.1 GCA_017471965.1 Bacteroidales bacterium | reverse complement strand
GATGCACCACTTGTCTCCTGTACGGTGGTGATGTGCGTGGATGATACGGTAAAGGAGAGGGTCGCGGAAGAGCATGTTCGGATGTGCCATATCGATCTTCGCGCGAAGCACCTTCTCACCGTCAGCGTACTTTCCGGCCTTCATGTCGCGGAAGAGTTGGAGATTCTCCTCAACACTTCTGTTGCGGTATGGACTCTCTGTACCTGGCACCTGCACTGTACCGCGTCCGGCACGGATCTCTTCCTGGGTCTGGTCATCGACATATGCCAGTCCCTTCTTTATCAGTTCCTCGGCCCACTCGTAGAGCTGGTCGAAATAGTCTGATGCATATCTCTCGTTCTCCCATTCGAAGCCGAGCCACTTGATGTCCTCCTTGATGGAGTCTACATATTCGGTATCTTCCTTTACAGGATTGGTATCGTCGAAACGGAGGTTGGTCTTTCCGCCGTATTTCTTGGCGAGTCCGAAGTTGATGCAGATACTTTTCGCATGTCCGATGTGGAGATATCCGTTCGGTTCAGGCGGGAAACGTGTCATCACCGATTCACATTTGCCGCTTGCGAGATCAGCCTCAATGATCTCCTCCAAAAAGTTGAGATTCTTCGTCTCGTTTACTTCCTTGTTTACCTCTTCCATATGGTTGGTCTTTTGAATTTGCAAATAATCTGACAAATATACGGATTTTTCCGTATTTTTGTGTCCGCAAACAGAATATATTGTACCATGATAAAATCAATGACAGGATACGGCAAGGCCGAGACCTTGCTCGAAACAGGAAAGATAACAGTCGAAGTGCGCTCCCTCAACGGAAAGACCGCCGACATCAGCATAAAGACATCCATACTCCCCAAGGACAAGGAAATGGCTGTACGTCACAAGATTGCCAACGAACTTCATAGGGGAAACATCGACTTCTTCGTGACCTTTGAACCGAACGCTGCCGACAGTGCCAAGAAGATCAACATGGACCTCGCCATGGAATATTTCCAGCAGATAGAGGCATTGGCGGGAAGAATCGGCGCACATAGTATCCAGTCACAGAATCCGAATGACCTTCTGGCCACTATCCTCCGCATGCCTGAAGTGATGGATGCAAAGAAGCAGGATGTCATCACTGAAGAAAACTGGCCTGCCGTGGAAGCATGCATCGACGAGGCACTCGCAAACATCAATGCTTTCCGTGCTCAGGAAGGTGAGATCCTCTACAAGGATGTGACCGAAAAGGTAGCAAACATCCTCGCATACTCGGAGCAGGTGGAGCAATATGAGAAAGAGAGGGTCGATGCTGTCAAGGAAAAAATTTTGAACAGGTTTGCGGAACTCAAGGCAGATCCTGATCAGAGCCGTCTGGAGCAGGAGATGATATTCTACATCGAGAAACTCGACATAAACGAAGAGAAGGTACGTCTGCGCCAGCATTGCAGGTATTTCCTCGACACCATTACAAACGAAATGAACCCGGGCAAGAAACTCGGATTCATAGCGCAGGAAATGGGAAGGGAAATCAATACGACAGGCTCAAAGGCGAACCATACCGAAATCCAGAAACTCGTCGTAAAGATGAAGGACGAACTGGAAAAGATCAAGGAACAGAGCCTTAATATCCTATAATACAGGTATAGAATAGGTCAGACCGAGAGATATGCGCTGCGTATCAGGAAGGCCTGCACCCATGATTGTGAAATCGTCCTGAAGTTCATTTGCCTTGTACACATAGTGCAGATAGACCTTCAGGCCTTTTTCTTTTGTGAACGGGAACCATTCCACGCAAGCCTGCGCATTCCATGTAGTAAGGTAGCGCCCCTTCCTGTACGGACCGTTCTCCTTGAACACATTTGCGGTCTCGTATGCTCCCTTTACGTACGCATTCCACTTTGGAGTGAACTGATATTCGAAATCAGCGATAAGAGTCAGATACTCGACATTCTGGGCAGTCGGCAGCAAACCGCCGCCAAGAGAAGTGATACGCTGGTGCTTATCCACATCTGCGCGTGCATACATGATATCCAGATAAGCGAGAACCGGACCTTTCTCATAGATGTTGCCTGCTGTCAGGTAATACAGATATTTACCCTTGGCAATCTGTGACGCCGTTGCTGCATACATCAGGCGTATCGACCTGTCAGCAAAGAATCCGTCCCAGTTGAACGTACCCATGAGAGGCAGTCTTGAGGCCTCGATGCCGTCCGGGAGTCCGTATTGAAAAAGTTCCTGATGGGATTCTGCCCTGTTGTTTACGACCTGTAATGTGAAACTCTGGTCATTTGAGGTGTGATATGAAGCCTGAACTCCGGTCTGATATACCTCGATGCAACTGTTGAAGTCCGTGAATTCCCTGACAAGAAGGACATTCACGTAGTTTTCGTAACCGCCATGTACGACGAACATCTTTCCGGCAGAAAAATCCCATCTTTCATTCGGAGTCCAGGTGACTTTCGCAAGTTCGACTGACTTGGAGATATTGTCCAGCGAGAACTTGTCAAACGATTTATGAAAAGCCATCCTGAAATGATATGAGAGACCGCTTCCCAAGCCTCCTGCAACTCCCATACGGAGTCTGTTCATCTTGAAGACCATCTCGTCGAAATCTCCTTCTGTAAAAAGAGCGTTTGCAGATGTCTCCAATTCAAGAGTAATATCAGGTTTGGCCAGACGGAAATCAGTATCATCCTGAGCCGCAGCAGAAAGGCTGAAGGCAAGCGCCAATAAAAAGATAAGATGTTTCTTCATGGTATAATTTACATGGTTATCATGCAAATATACGCAAAAAGTCAGACATCTATAAGTTTAAGTATGGATTTAGTCAACTTTTCCCGGTCGGTAAGACTCTCTGCAACCTTTTTAAGAAATCCTGTAAAACGCATGTAATCATCTTCTCTATTGAAGTGATGCAACTCTCCCTTCATCTTCGCGACAGCCCTCTGACACGCAAGACTGACACGGAAATGTGTCAGTCCTATCAGGCGGGAAACATCATCCTGAAGCATACCTTCCAGTTCGCAAAGCACATATACGATCGTCTGCAACGGGGTCATATGAGCAGTGGCGCGACAGTAAAGTTCCCATGCCTGCTTGGTCACATAGTCATCCTCATTCTCAACTTTGGGTGACGCCTTCACAAAGACTCCGTTTCTGACCCCGATGAACATAAGAATACGACGACGCATTATCCTCATCCTGCTATAGAGACAGGTCTTGCGGAGAAGGAAGTCGCGTAAGGAAAGACTGTCGTCATAGGCCAGTACATCATGCCATAACGAGACAAAGACCTTGACCGTCACAGCCTCACTGTCTTCTCTGTCACACAAGATACGGAAGGAAGTCACCGAGACGACATCAAGATATCTGTCCAGCAGAACCATGAATGCGTCTTCCCTGCCCCTTGCCACATCCTTCAACAAAGCCATGTCGCTGCATGACTCCAAATATGCATCATCTTCTTTCATAACGTTTTTTGCTTCTACCATTCAAAATCAGTTCCTGAACAGGTGTTTCATATAATTATTTGAAAATTTTAGTACCTTGTATTGCAAGGTATTCAAAAATTTATATATCTTTGCGGTACAATAGTTGAATCAGCACGTCCCCGAAAAAAGTGATAAGTTAATTGAAGTGTAATAAGTTAATTGAAGTCAAACATAGTTATAAGGTAGAAAATATGAAAAAAACGATCAACGCAGCAATCGGTGGCTGCAGTTTCATCATCGATGACGACGCTTACGAAACCATCAGCGTGTACCTTGAAAACTTCAAGGGAGCCCTTGACAACAACAGCAGCAGCGCAGACGTAATGGACGAACTCGAGGTAAGGATAGCGGACCTCCTCAAAGGAAGACTAGGAGGACGCGAAGTTGTTGACAACAGGATGGCATCAGAAGTCATCGCTACGTTGGGATATCCGGCCAACTACCGCCCTTCAAACGGACAGGCATATAACCAGGAGCAGGCAGTAAACGAAACAAATGACAATGTAAAGCCCGTCAGGAAACTGTTCCGTGATCCGGATGGCAAACGCATTGCCGGAGTATGTTCCGGACTGGCACTCTACCTCGGCATAGACGTAGTAGTGATCAGAATACTGTTCCTCATCGCCCTCATATGCGGATCGGCCGGATTCTGGATCTACCTGGTCGTATGGATCGCCGCCCCTGAAGCAAGGACTGCAGCCGAGAAATGCGAACTCAGAGGAATTCCAGCAACAGCAGAGAACATCAGAAGATTCACCGAAGGGAAATAAGCATGGAAAACACAGGCATAATCGAGAACAACAAGACGCAGATGCGGCGGGGCGTGCTGGAATACAGCATACTCCTGATTCTTGCTGCCGGCGATGAATATGCCTCATCTATCATTCAGAAGATGAAGGATGTCAACATAATCGTAGCCGAAGGCACGATCTACCCCCTTCTCATCCGTCTCAAGAAACTGGGCCTTCTCAACTACAGATGGGAGGAATCCACTCAAGGACCGCCGAGAAAATACTACATGATCACAGAACTCGGACGCGGACAACTCGCTGGACTGGATGCTGCCTGGGACGAATTGTCCCAAGGCATAGAATCGATAAGAAACGCCTCTAGAGCATAACTTAAAACCTGAAATTGAAATGAAGATAACTGAAAACATAAGCATCGGAGGATATGCCTTCATCATCGAAACAGAAGCCTATCAGGTTCTGATAGCATATCTTGACGAGATAAGGCAATGCTTCAACGGGGACAGCAGTGCTGACGAGATTGTCGCTGACATCGAAGAAAGGATAGCGGAACTTCTGAAGGAAAGGTGCATCAGCGGAATGGTCGTGGACATGCAGATGGTTCAGGACATCATGAAACGCATCGGAGATCCCAGGGAAATGGCCTCGGAAGAACCCGCTTCAGCATCGAAGACAGAGACAGTACAGGAACATGATAATGAAAAGAAGAACTGGAAGACACGCCGTCTCTATCGTAACATTGACGAAAGGGTGATCGGGGGCGTATGTTCCGGTCTGGGAGCATATTTCGGACTGGACAAAGTGCTGTTCAGAATCATTTTTCTGATCTTCCTCTTCCTTGGATTCATAGGATGGGACGACGGTCCGTACTTCGGATTCTCTATACTGGCATATGTATGTCTATGGATAGCAATGCCCGCAGCAAGAACAGTAGAGCAGAAATGCGAGATGAAAGGCAAGCCTATGGACCTTCAGGGATTCAGGTCCAAGGACTTCAACATAGAAAAGGAGGCTAAGGAAGCGGTCCAATCCCCTGCCGGTCGGGTATTCGTGCGCGCAGGAGGTGTGTTTCTCGGAAGCCTGCTGCTGATCATCGGACTAGGCGGACTTCTAGGAAGCATCTTCACCACATCATTACCGGCCATCATCGGCCATGAAATAGCAGATGAGATCATGGATCTGGACGCAGGAGAACGGATGATGGCAGAGATTCTGACCGGAGACACATTCTGGTGGCTCATCATGGTGATGCTCGGAATCCTGTTTGTATGGTTCCTTTACAACGGTGTAATGCTTCTGTTCAACCTTAAGGCACCGTCATGGAGACCGGGGCTGGTCCTGTTCCTGGCATGGATCGTGAGCATCTTTGTAACAGCAGCATATGTCATCAAGAACGTGGCTGATATTCTACCGGTCCTGATGATGTGATTATTTGCCGATAAGTTGTAGTTTTGGCATGATATCTGCGTCTAACAGATATAACATTTTAGGTGTTAGACATAAATATTGAACTTACAGAGTGACCGTCTGCCGAAGTGATCCGGCAGGCGGTTTTTTCCGTTCATTCAAGATTATCCTGGACTTTTCGTGATTATCCACGTCATTTCGAGCGAAGTCGGGAAATCTTTTCTATTTTTGTAAAATATGAAAACCCACCACCAGCCAATCGAGAAACATCCACTCCAGCCCTTTCTTCCGGAAGGTGCCAGGATACTGATGCTCGGAAGTTTCCCTCCCAAGCGTGAAAGATGGTCGATGGACTTCTTCTATCCCAACTGGATAAACGACATGTGGCGCATATGGGGACTGATATTCTTCTCCGACAAGGACCATTTCGTAGCCCGCAGTGAGGATGGAAGTATCCTTAAGAAATTCGACCGGGAGAAATGCATGGAGTTCGCATCCGGAAAAGGAATAGCGATGTACGACACAGCATCCGAGGTGAGACGACTGAAGGACAATGCATCCGATAAGTTCCTTGAGGTAGTTGTCCCTACTGACCTGGATGCCCTTCTGGAAAAGATTCCTGAATGCCGGGCCATTGTCACAACCGGTCAGAAGGCAACTGATGTGATAGTGGAGAAGTTCGGCTGTGAAGAGCCATCTGTCGGAGATTGGACTGAGTGCAGAATACCCGGTACTGACGAGCGGTCCGTCAGGTTCTGGAGGATGCCCTCCTCGTCCCGTGCCTATCCCCTACCTCTTGAAAAGAAGGCGGAATACTACCGGAAAATGTTTGTCACCGAGCACATCCTGGATAGCCATGAAGCATAACTCACTCACAATCAATCAACTAAGTATGGTAGCCCGCAGGACAGGCAAGGCAGGACAAACCTAACAACACGCTGATTATCAACAAAATACATATCACACAATGAAACGAATACTGCTTACTATTACAGCATTGACTGCCATGGTCTTCCAGACCGCAAGGGCTGATGAAGGAATGTGGCTCCCTTCACTGATCTCCCAGCGAATCATCGACATGCAGGAGAAAGGATTCAGACTCGAGGCAGAGGACATCTATAGCATCAACCAGGCATCTCTTAAGGATGCTGTGGTACTGTTCGGCCGCGGCTGCACAGGCGAACTCATCTCTCCAGAAGGTCTGCTTCTGACCAACCACCACTGCGGATACGGACAGATCCAGCAGCACAGCAGCGTGGAGCATGACTACCTCAAGGACGGCTTCTGGGCCATGAGCAGAGAAGAGGAACTTCCGAACAAGGGACTCTCGGTAAGTTTCCTTGAAAGGATGGAAGACGTCGCAGCACAGGTACTCAAGGGATACGACCCGTCAATGACAGAAGATCAGAGGGTTGCACTCGTAAAGGAGAACAGCGCAGAGGTCATCAAGGAGGCAACCAGTGCCGGGAAGGGCCTCAGAGCCACTGTAGAGGCGCTATACTACGGCAACCAGTATTTCCTCTTCCTTTACAGACAGTATGACGACGTGCGCCTCGTAGGCGCTCCGCCTTCATCGATAGGCAAGTTCGGAGGCGACACCGACAACTGGATGTGGCCACGCCACACGGGAGACTTCTCGATGTTCCGTATATATGCCGACAAGGACAACAATCCTGCACCATATTCGGAGGACAACGTCCCATACAGACCGAAAAAGTATTTCCGCATCTCTACCGGCGGAGTGCAGGAAGGAGACTTCACCTTCATCTACGGCTTCCCCGGACGCACTCAGGAATACATCCATTCCGAAGGAGTAAGATACATCGAGGAAACCGGTGACCCCCACAAGATACATCTCCGCACCCTCCGTCTGGACATCATGAACAGCCACCAGGCGCAGAGTCAGAAGGTCCGCATCCAGTATTCATCCAAGAATGCGAGCGTATCCAATGCATGGAAGAAATGGCAGGGAGAGGTGAAAGGTATCCGCAAGATGAACACAGTCGCCACCAAGAAGGCTTATGAGAAGGCCTTTGAGGAATGGGCAAAGGGAACAGAATACGAAGGTCTGACAGAGAAGATTGCAAAGATGTACGCCGACCTGGAGCCATATCAGTTCGCCACAGACTACTATAGCGAGACCATCCGCACAATCGAAGTCGCCAACTTCGCAATGAGCATGGCAAGACTGTTCAAGACCGAAGACTCGACCGTCACTTTCGACAACACCAAGGCCGCAGAGATGGCCACTGCATTCTTCAAGGACTGGTACCTCCCTATCGACAAGGAATGCTTCGTCGCCATGATGAAGGAGTATGACAGGAATGTACCGGAAGAGTTCAAGCCTGCATATTACAAGGAGCAGATGGAGGCATCCGGCACGACTGAAGCATGGGCAGAATCGCTCTTCAGCACTTCATTGTTCGTTGACGAGTCCAAGGTAGCGGCTCTGACTGCAGATGACAAGGACAAGGTGTTCAGCGACCCGGCATTCGTCTTCTTCAACGAATTCCTCAAATGGTACACCGCTGAAGTCCAGCCTCATACGCAGAAGATAAATCAGGACCTGCAACTCGCCTACCGCGACTATATGCGAGGACAGATGGAATTTGCGGAGGCTGTTGAAGGTAAGGCAGGACTCGACGCATTCTATCCTGACGCAAACCTGACCCTTCGTGTGGCATACGGCCACATAAAGGGCTACTCACCTGCAGACGGAGTATATTATACCCCGTCATCGACCATCAAGGGCATCATGGAAAAGGACAATCCTGAGATATTCGACTACAACATCCCTCAACGCCTGCGCGACATATACGCAGAAAAGGACTATGGACAATGGGCCGATGCATCAGGTGAAGTACCGGTATGCTTCATCGCGACCAACCACACCACAGGCGGCAACTCAGGAAGTCCTGTCATCAACGCAGACGGCGACCTTATCGGTCTGAACTTCGACCGTGTATGGGAAGGGACAATGAGCGACATCGTGTTCGACCCGGAGATATGCAGGAACATCTCCCTCGACGTAAGGTATGTCCTCTTTATAATAGATAAGGTGGCCGATGCCGACCACCTTCTGGAAGAAATGACCTTCGTTCCTTAGCAGAGACTCTCGAAACTTGGAACGAAATTAGCCTGGATCGCTGACGCCAGTTTGTCGGCGATCTCTTTTTTTGTATAGCCGTAGATGTTCTCGCCGACGCCGAAGAGGAATTCCACCTCCTTGTCATTGAACATCCTGTCAGTAAGCACAAGGCCTATCATATAATCGAAGAGGCTGTCACGCATGCCAGGATTGATTTCCAGAATATTCTTCACGCAGTCCATGAAGATCTCCTGTACATTCTGCTCGCACACATTGTCAAGGAACTTGCGAGGGAACATCTGGTAACTTGAGAGGTTGCCAAGGATATGCTCAAGTTCCTTATCTGTAATATTCTCATCTGCAGCGGCCACCATCAGACCTGCTGTAGCGATATAGTATCCTGTGAAATAATCGATAGGGCTGTTACGCAGTTTCAGAAGGATCTCGATAACTTCGGCCATCTTCTCCTGAAGTTCCTCGTCGCTTGCACAACCGGCAAACAGGTTGAGTGACTGCACTCGTACCGGATTAACCGGATGATTGGCATTGTTGAGACCCTGCCCCTCCTTGAAATACTCCAGATGCTTGAGGTTTTCTTCGATGAACACGTCCATCTGCATATCTATCTTGCTCAGGTCCAGACCTGAAGCCATCTTGAAAAATGCAGACACACACACTTCGAGGTCAGGAATGGCCATATATCCGTATCTGTCAGCCACCAGTTCAGACAACTGCTGCCACAGACGGATCTTGTACTGGAGCACAAGAGGCTGATTCACATTAGGCGGGAAGATGAAATAGATGAGTTTCAGAAGTTCTGTATCCTTGTTCATGAGATGTCCGATCTCATGACCGACAACGAAACGGAGTTCGTCATCTGTCATAAGGTCGACCAATCCTGAATTGACATTGATGATATGAGGCTCACCCTTCTTGGATGAAGCCACGGCAAAAGCATTGACTGAAGAATCTCCTGTTATATAGAAGTCGACATCCTCTTCAAAGCCTAACTTGGCCTTCACATCATAGAAAAGATCGTACAGATGGCTCATAAGGCGTTTCTCAACCTTGAAACTGTGACCTTCCATCACGTTTTTCCAATAATCACCTCCCTGATCCATTGAAGACTGGGCAAGGATACCTTCCACGATCCTTCCATGAAGGGCATCGTAAATCTGCGAACTGAGAATCTGTTCGAGTTCAATATGAGGGTTAAGCATAGTTATTATATAATTTTAGTGGTTTTGACAAATATATGTAATGTAATCCGAATTATGAAAATAATGCGTAAATTTGTTTCCTCTATAAAACAAAACATCATGGAACATTTTGAAAACCTGTCAATAGGTGTCTTCATCGACGGAGGATACTATGCAAAGATAAACGAGGGACTAATGAAGGTCGCCAGCCACAAGGTGAACCTCACCAACCTCATGAAATTCATCCCAGAGATCATCGCCCAGAAGGAGAATGTGGAACAGAAAAGGCTCTATGTCACTGAAAGTCACTACTACAGAGGCAGATACCGCGTGGACGAGGCTGAAGACCGAGATCTTCTCTATTCGGAAAGGGCATTCGAGGACACACTGATAGAAAACGACATCGTATGCCATTACAAGCACCTGCGCCTCAACCCTCAGGGCGGCGTGATCGAAAAGGGAATCGACACATGGTTCGCCCTTGACACTTATGAGATGACCCTGTTCAGGGAATTCGACTACGTGGTACTTATAAGCGGAGATGCCGACCACGAGATGCTGGCACGCAAACTCAAGGCCCTCAAGGCCCATGTGGTACTGATGACATGGGACCCTGCAGGCACCGGATCCACTTCACCGTTCCTCAGGGAAGAAGTCTGCACCCACATCGACCTTGCCACAATGACAAAGACAGATCCTGTACTGAGGGCAAGACTCACAATGAGACAATAATGAAAAACTGGAGGGCTATCGGTCGATAACGCTCCAGTTTTCAAGATATCCTCCATATACCTGAATATCAGGATCCGTACATGTCTCACTCTCGGCAGCAAGCAGGAGTGACGGGAGATTGCCCAGGATCCTGTCAGCATTGGACGGCTTCAGGACGATGTCAGCGATACGCCCTCGCGACAGTTTGACATAAAGTTTATACGAGAGGGGAGATAACCGGTAGAAACTGTATCTGGTGACATGCGTATCCTGCAAGGCCGGCAGGATACCTGCACCGATGATTTCAGACGCCATGAACCTGCGGGCCACCATGACACGTTTCCTGTCAACATATTTCCGTATGGCCGGGACAAGGGCATCCATAGTAATGATCAGTTCTGCCGCCTCTTCAGGTTTCAAGGTATACTCCATCCTGACTCCACTTTCTATCGGACTTCTCCAGAAATTACGGAAATACGGATAAGGTGTAAGATCCTCCCACTGCAATACCACCCATGCTCTTTGTTTCGATCCGGTAAGCAGACACCATTTAGAATTCTCAAGATGCATGGTCAACGTACTACTGCAGCAAGATACCCTGTCCTCGGATAATCCGGATAAAGCCTTCACGCACTCACCGACCCTATCAAAGAATTCATCTTCATATGGAACCCAACAGAAGGGGTCTTCATAATGCTTTTCCAAATACATTTTGTCCATGAGATAGACAATGACGTGATAAATTGACTCGCGGACAGCCTTGTCGACATCCGCGCCATTCATCATGGCGCAACTGATCATTTCATACACACTGATATTAGCCCTCGTCATCATCTTGTTGACGATCTTCTGGGCTTCTGCCATAGGTATCTGATAATCTGACATCATGCTCACGTCGTATGCACGGCTTTATAATCCGACAATCTCAAAAAGTTGCGATATGTCCTCGGAATCCTAATAATTCTCCTTCATAGGCTCGAAATACGCCCTTGGGAAAAGACATGCGGGACATGTCTTCGGAGCGTCCTGAGCCTCCACAATGTAACCGCAGTTGCGGCACTGCCACCAGATCTTACCGTCACGATGGAAGAAATCTCCGTCTGTAAGTCTGCTCAGAAGTTTGAGATACCTGCGCTCATGCTCGGCCTCTACCTTGGCGATGTTCCTGAAAGTGGCTGCTATTGCAGGAAAACCTTCCTCAGACGCGACATCTGCAAATTCCTTGTAAAGCACATCCCACTCTTCTTTCTCTCCCATTGCTGCAGCAAGAAGATTCTCACCGGTGGTACCTACCTTACCTGCAGGATATGTTGCCGTGATCTCAAGGTCGCCTCCTTCAAGATAACTGAAGAATCTCTTGGCATGCTCCCTCTCCTGCTCGGCAGTCTCCATGAAGACTCCTGCTATCTGCTCATATCCTTCCTCTCTGGCCACTTCTGCAAAAAATGTATAACGTGAACGTGCCTGACTCTCTCCGGCAAATGACTTGAGCAGATTCTGCTCTGTTCTGGTTCCTTTTACGCTTTTCATGATATTTCTTTATTTATTTATATGTTTCACTTTGACACTGCAAAGATAATACAAATTTTCTAATTTGGAAATATTAAAAATTAGAAAATCCCCAAAAAAGAGACCGGTCAATGCCATTGACCGGTCCCAATATCATGATCTGACGCTGACTACTCAGCAACAATCTCGTACTTGAATGTACCCTTGATGTCTCTGTAGCACTTTACAGTAGCCTCATAAACACCGAGTTCCTTTGGAGCCTCAGCCACAGTGATGTCCTTCTTGTCAACCTCAACACCGGCAGCAACGAGTGCCTCAGCGAGTTGAGCAGTTGTAACTGAACCGTAGATCTTGCCATTCTCGCTCACCTTTACGGCAACCTGCACTGTAGTCTCAGCAAGTTTAGCAGCAAGAGCCTCAGCGTCAGCAACGAACTTAGCAATCTTGTGAGCCCTCTGACGAAGGTTCTCAGCAAGCACCTTCTTTGCTGAAGGAGTAGCCATGATAGCGAAGCCCTGTGGGATAAGGTAGTTGACAGCGTATCCTGTCTTTACATTGACGATATCGTCTGCGTGGCCAAGGTTAGCCACATCTTTCTTAAGAATAATCTCCATATTGCTGTCCTCCTTATTATTTCAAAAGGTCTGTTACG
>JAFURF010000061.1 GCA_017471965.1 Bacteroidales bacterium | reverse complement strand
GTATTACGAAACTCACGGGCACGAAGCTCCTTGATCTTGTAATAACTTATCGAATCACCTTTGCTTGCCCTTGGCATCAAGACCTCATATTCATCCAGAAAGTCTCTTCGTGAATCCCAAGTCCACGCCGGAATCCCTGAAACGCACGGCTTATTGTGGATTATCTCCACGAATTCTTTAGGAAGAATGACATTCTCCAGATCAATAACCTTTGTGAAAAGAGGGGCAATTTCATAAGGTGTAAACGCTGCGATTCCGCAACCTATCTTCGTCACCAGAAATGTATACTCCCGATGAGAAAAAGCATAATTCATGAACTGCTCCACATAAGGCTCGATCGCCTCTACTCCTCCGTGCATGGTAGGGATGGCATAGCTCTGACCCTGCAGACCGACACCCTGGCCCCAGACAGCTCCAAAACAATTATAAGCCTGACGTGCCGCACCGCCACCATGAGAACCGGCAAGGTTCGATCCGAATACAAATATCTCGTTCTCCTTTAGATGAGTTATTCTTTCTGGGGTATATCTTCTGTTATACATATGCCAAATTATTTATAGTATTGCTTGCTATTCACTTCGAGAGCCAGGCGAAGAATCTTATCGTGGTCGAAAGCCAATGCAGGAACAGAATCCACAGGGAACCATTTAGCTTGAGCGGCATCGTCAGCTCCTTTGACCTCAGCCTTCTCAACAAACGCATAATAGGCAATGCTGATTGTCCTGCCACGAGGATCACGTTCTACTTCTGTAAATGCTCCGATTTGAGTCATGTGTTCAAGATGTAGCCCTGTCTCCTCCTTGAGTTCACGTATTGCGCAAGCTTCTCCATCCTCCTCCATTTCCAGAAAACCTCCAGGTAAGGCCCAACATCCTTTATATGGTTCATTAGCTCTTTCAATCAACAGGACAGACAATCCGTCCGAAGCTTTGCAAAACACAACACAATCAGTCGTCACAGCAGGTCTTGGATATTCGTATGTGTATGCTCCTTTGTTCATTGTGTGTTATTTTTACGCAAAGTAAGCAAAAGAAAGTGAAACCGCCAAATATTTTGCGTAATATTTACACACTCTTTATTTATAATGTCATCATACGGTCGATAAATGTCTCAATTCCGGAAGTCGCTTTCTCACGAATATGCACATAGCCCTCTGGATAGTTGTCATCGTATGGATCAAACGGCTCGCATGGATCAATGATAAATTTCGGCACACCATAACGAGGGCACTTGATCAGATCTGCTGCCGGTGTCACCGTCAGTGATGTTCCGATGACCACAAAGACGTCTGCGTTCCTGACTATCCTTGCAGCCATCTCATAGTTGTTCACAAACTCACCGAACCAGACCACATACGGGCGAAGCTGCGAACCATCCGCAGCCTTGTCCCCCATACGGATAGGGACATCCAGCTGAAGTTCTCTGACACAGGCAGGATCATTCCTGTGCACTGATGAAGTGACCTTTGTCAGTTCTCCGTGCAGATGAATCACATTGCTGCTGCCTGCACGTTCGTGAAGATTGTCTACATTCTGCGTTATCACTGTCACATCATGCCATTTCTCAAGCTCGACAAGCAGATTGTGGGCATGGTTGGGTTCGACCTCAAGAAGACGTCTGCGACGCATGTTGTAGAAATCCAGCACTGCCCCGGGGTCCTCCTGAAAACATCCCACACTGGCCAGTTTCTGAAAGTCATACTTACCCCACATGCTGTCGGCTGATTTCCTGAAGGTCGTAAGACCGCTCTCCACACTTATTCCTGCACCTGTCAGGACCACAAGGTGTTTGCGCGAATGTTCCTTCCCCATTTCGGGCAGCTTATTGTACCTATACTCCATAGTCTGTTATTTTTAGTTGTCAGTTGTTCTTATATGCGGCAAGTATCCTGTCGAGTTCTTCAAAGGTAGAGACCAGCACCTCGCGGTTCTTTGATTTATCTTGAGCACTCACAATACCTGCCGCTTCAAGCTGGGTCATCACACGAGCTGAACGGGCAAAGCCCATACCCATGGTGGTCTGCAGATAGGAAGTCGATGCCCTCTGAGTGGAGACCACCATCCGGGCCGCCTCCTCGAACTTCGAATCCAGTTTCTTCATGTCTACCATATCGGCCTCCTTATCCTCACCGTCTTCTTCCACCTCCGGCAGGTAGTACGGGATATCGTACGACTTCCCTTTTCCAGTCTGCGAGGCAATGGCATCAGTCATGGATTTGATCTCCTCAGGTCCTATATAACCGGACTGGATCCTCTCTATCCTTGCACTCTGCGAGAAGAGCATATCTCCCCTTCCGATGAGTTTTTCCGCACCAGGTGAGTCGAGTATCACCTGCGAGTCTGTCATGTTTGTGACCTTGAATGCTATCATGGTCGGGAAGTTCGCCTTGATCATACCGGAAATCACATCCCTTCTAGGGGTCTGTGTCGCTATGATCACATGGATACCGGCAGCTCGTCCCATCTGCGCAAGACTTATTATGGAAGCCGTAATGCTTCGGCTTGCGTTCTTGGCATCTGCCTTCACGCTTGTTACGAGGGTAAGTTGTGCATACTCATCGATTACAGCTACAATATAAGGCATGAACCTGTGGCCCTTGGCCGGATTGAGTTTCTTTTCCCTGAACTTGCGGTTATATGTCTGAATATCAGGAGTAGCACCGGCCTGTTTCATCAGGATGTACCTCTCCTGCATCTCTTTGCAAAGGGAGCGGAGCACCATGTCTGCTTCCTTCGGCATCACTGCAATCGAAGCATCCATCTCCTCCTCATCATTGGAGGCATTGGGCAGAACAGCAAGATAATGTCTGTACAGACTCTTGTAGGTATTGAATTCTGTTCCCTTAGGATCGATGAAGACCATCTTCAGTTGGGATGGCCTCTTAGCATAAAGAAGTGAAGCCACAATGACATTAAGACCCACCGACTTACCTTGCTGGGTAGCACCGGCCACCAGCAGATGAGGACAGGTGGCAAGATCAAAGACCTTCACCCTGCCGTCAACTGTATAACCCATGGCAATGGGCAGTTCGGCCTTGGTCTCCTTGAACTCTGTCGATGAGACCAGTTTTCTGACAGGTACGATGGAACGGGTCTGGTTGGCCACCTCCAATCCTACGGAGTCCTTGAGTGTAAGGGCACGGATACTTTCCACCCGGAGTGCCACCGCCAGGTCCTCGTGAAGATTCCTGATCGATGCAACCTTGACACCCTTGTCCGGAAACACTTTATACAATGTAACTGTAGGACCCGTTATCGCCTGTATATCCACCACACTGATGTGATGGTCCGAAAGAGTCTCGCGGATTATCTGGATGTTGCTGCGAATCTCCTCGGCAGGG
>JAFURF010000004.1 GCA_017471965.1 Bacteroidales bacterium | reverse complement strand
CAATGGGATTCATCACCAACAACGAGCGCTACAACAAGGTCATCGACCTCTGGTCTTCAATCGACAACCAGATCACCGGTATTGTCGAGAAGCAGATCTCAAGCGACCAGCAGGGATTCAACCCTGTATATATGATGCTCGACTCCGGTGCCCGTGGTTCGACAGCGCAGATCAAGCAGCTCTGCGGTATGCGAGGCCTGATGGCGAAGCCACAGAAGGCCGGTGGACAGGGAGCGGAGATCATCGAGAACCCGATCATCTCGAACCTCAAGGAGGGAATGTCGGTGCTCGAGTACTTCATCTCTACTCACGGTGCGCGTAAGGGTCTTGCCGATACAGCCCTCAAGACAGCCGACGCAGGTTACCTTACCCGTCGTCTCGTGGACGTGTCACACGACGTGATCATCAACGAGGAGGATTGCGGTACTCTCCGTGGACTTGTTGCTACAGCAATCAAGAGCAAGGATGAGATCGTCGAGTCGCTCGGCGAGCGTATTCTCGGCCGTACTTCAGTACACGATATCTTCAACCCGCTCACAGGTGAACTTATCATTCCTGCAGGTGAGGAGATCACAGAGGACATCGCAAACCTCATCGAGTCACTTCCTATCGAGCAGGTGGAGATCCGCTCGGTGCTCACATGCGAGTCCCGCAAGGGAGTCTGCGCGAAGTGCTACGGACGTAACCTCGCATCAGGACGCATGGTCGAGAAGGGAGAGGTTGTCGGAGTCATCGCTGCACAGTCTATCGGTGAGCCTGGTACTCAGCTTACACTCCGTACATTCCACGTCGGAGGTACTGCATCAAGTACTGCAGCCGAGAACGCGATCACATCGAAGTACAACGGCAAGCTCGAATTCGAGGAACTCAGAACCATCGAGAGAGTCACAGAAGACGGTGTTCAGGACGTTGTTGTCAGCCGTACCACTGAGCTTCGCATCGTGGATGAGAACACCGGAATCACATACTCACAGTATGACGTTCCTTACGGATCGATCCTCTACAAGAAGGACGGTGCGACAGTGAAGAAGGGCGACCTGATCTGCGAGTGGGATGCATATAACGCTATCACCATCATCGAGGCTGCCGGTAAGGTACGTTTCGATCACATGGTTGACGGTGTGACATTCCGCGAGGAGATGGCCGACGAGTACTCGCTCAACAGGGACAAGGTCATCATCGAGTCACGTGACAAGTCGAAGAACCCTACCATCATCATCACAGATGAGCATGGCGAGAGCCTCAAGCATTACAACCTCCCTGTAGGTGCACACGTAATGGTTGAAGACGGCCAGGATGTGAAGGTCGGAGACATCATCATCAAGATTCCACGTGCCATCGGTAAGGCAAACGATATCACAGGAGGTCTCCCACGAGTTACAGAGCTCTTCGAGGCACGTAACCCATCCAACCCTGCGATCGTATCTGAGATCAACGGTGAGGTCATCATGGGCAAGATCAAGAGAGGTAACCGCGAGATCATCATCAAGAACCGCACAGGTGCAGAGAAACATTACCTCGTTCCTCTTACCAAGCAGATCCTCGTTCAGGAGAATGACTATGTGAAGGCTGGCATGCGTCTTTCAGACGGTGCTGTCTCACCTACAGACATCCTCAACATCCTCGGTCCTATCAAGGTACAGGAGTACATCGTGAACGAGATCCAGGAGGTATACCGTCTCCAGGGTGTGAAGATCAACGACAAGCATTTCGAGATCATCGTTCGTCAGATGATGAGGAAGGTGCAGATCAACGATCCGGGCGACACAGAATTCCTGCCGGAGGAACTTGTGGACAAGTGGCTGTTCATGGATACCAACGACGCCATCTACGGCAAGTTCATCGTACTTGAAAAGGGTGGTTCGGAGACATATTCAGAAGGCGACATCATCTCTGCACGTGAAATGAGGAGCGAGAACTCTTCACTCGAGCGTCAGGGTCTGCCAATGATGGTTCTCCGCGAGGCAAGGCCGGCAACAGCAAGCCAGGTACTTCAGGGTATCACAAGGGCTGCGTTGAAGACCAACAGCTTCATCTCGGCAGCATCATTCCAGGAGACAACCAAGGTGCTCAGCGAGGCTGCTATCCGTGGCCGCGTCGATACCCTTGAAGGTCTTAAGGAAAATGTCATCTGCGGACACCCTATCCCTGCAGGTACAGGTCAGAAGGAGTTCCAGGAGATCCTGGTTGCCCCTGCTGCCGACCAGCAGAAGAACCTTGCAGATCTCTAACAGAGTATATGAATATCAGTGACACCCTGCCTCGGAAGACGGCAGGGTGTTCTGTTTTTATCGACAAACGGTCCATCTGGAATATCTTTTGATGCAAGATTGGCATCATGACGGAATATCATTAATTTTGCATCAGATACAATACTCACAGATGATACAGGATTCCTATAGAAAAAGCATTGAAGAAACCGAAAAAATAAGCGGAAGCGATCCGTTGCACGGTCTTACATCGGAAGAAGCGCGCAAGCGTCTTGAAAAGGACGGATTCAACGAATTCAGGAAGAAGAAGCATACAAGTCTTCTAGTCAAGTTCCTCAACCAGTTCAAGAGTTTCATGATCATCGTCCTGATATTTGCTGCAGCAATATCAGGGATAGTGGGCGTAATGCATGGTGAAGGTTTCACCGATGCCATCATAATACTGGCGATCATCATCAACAACGCGATAATCGGAGTATTCCAGGAAGCAAAGGCAGAGAATGCTCTGGATGCCCTGGAGAAGATGTCTGCGCCCCAGTGCAAGGTAGTACGCAACGGAGAAGTCCAGATAATACAGACACGGGAACTGGTTGTGGGCGATGTTGTGGTGATAGAGACCGGAGACAGTGTCCCTGCAGACCTAAGACTGACTGAAGCAGTGAACCTCAAGATACAGGAGGCCGCCCTGACAGGAGAATCCGTACCTGTGGAGAAAGACACTGATACAATCTCCGGTGAAGTCCCTATCGGTGACAGGACCAACATGGCATTCGGGTCTACGAGTGTCACATACGGACACGGACGAGGCATAGTGACAGCGACAGGAGAGGCCACAGAAGTCGGAAAGATAGCATCAATGATCCAGTCCGTAGAAGAGGTGAAGACTCCTATGCAGCAACGGCTTGACCAACTCGGAAAGTTCCTGGCGATAGCGGCTCTCGTCATCTGCGCCATCATCTGCATAGTTGGCGTCATCTACGGAAATCCTCTTCTGGACATGTTCATGACAGCAGTCTCACTCGCAGCAGCGGCGATTCCTGAAGGCCTCCCGGCCGTATCGACGATAGTCCTCGCGATGGGTGTGCAGAGACTAGCAAAGAAGAACGCCATCATAAGAAACCTTCCGTCAGTGGAGACTCTCGGAAGCACGACAGTCATATGTTCTGACAAGACGGGAACTCTGACTCAGAACAGGATGACCGTCACCCACATCCACACAGACGGAAAGACCGACGACGTAAGAGGCTCTGAGACAGTCCTTACCGAACGTCAGAAAGAGATTATCCGCATAGCGGTCCTGGCAAATGACTCGAAGATATCTGAAGAAGAAGGATCTGTCAGGACCATAGGCGATCCTACTGAAACAGCACTGGTTGACCTCGGCCTGAGATTCGGAATATCAAAGGACGACCTTGACGCGCAGATGCCGAGGGTCGCTGAGATACCGTTCGATTCCGAAAGGAAACTCATGAGCACCATCCATAGACTCAAAGACGGCAGTTACCTTATTGCTGTCAAGGGAGGAATGGACGAACTTCTGCAATGCTGTACCGGTGCTGATAAGAAGGCTCTTGCCGATGCCAACCTCGCTATGGCAGGGCAGGCTCTGAGAGTCCTTGCGATGGGATGTCGCAGAATCGATGAAATCCCGGCAGAAGTGACTCCGGAGACCATCGAACATGACCTCGAATTCGTCGGAATGGTAGGAATGATCGACCCTCCGCGCGAAGAAGTCAAGGCGGCGGTGGCAGAATGCCGTAAGGCAGGCATACGTCCGGTAATGATCACCGGCGACCACCTCATCACCGCAAGTGCCATTGCAAAAGCCCTCGGAATAATGCAGGAAGGCGATACCGCCCTGACAGGAGCCGATGTGGAGAAACTCTCTCTGGAGGAACTCCGGGAAGTTGCAGGCAGGACAGCCGTATTTGCACGTGTCGCCCCTGAACACAAGGTGCGTATAGTAAAGGCATATCAGCAGAGGGGCAATGTGGTCGCGATGACAGGAGACGGAGTGAACGACGCACCGGCACTGAAACTTGCCGACATAGGAGTTGCGATGGGGATCACAGGAACAGACGTATCCAAGGAAGCGGCAGACGTTGTACTCGCAGACGACAACTTCGCTACTATAGTCTCTGCTGTCGGAGAAGGAAGAAGAATATACGACAACCTGATGAAATCCATCATGTTCATGCTCTCGACCAATCTGGGAGAGATACTTGTCCTCTTCATCGCCGTCCTCTGCAATATGGTGACGCCTCTTCTTCCTATACATATCCTATGGATCAACCTCGTGACCGACAGTTTCCCTGCCCTGGCCCTCAGTTTCGACCCCGCCGCGAAAGATATAATGTCACGCAAGCCTATCGACCCTAAGCAAGGCATCATGACAGGAGGATTCTCACTAAGGATACTTCTGCAGGGAATGCTCATAGGAGGACTGACACTGACCGCATATCAGATAGGTCATAGTACTTCTGATCCGGCACAGGCCGTTGCAACGGCACGTACGATGACTTTCGCCACACTCGCCTTCTGCCAGATGACGATGATTTTCAGCATCAGAAGCGGAATGCATCACGGATTCAGCGGAATGTTCAGCAACAAGTTCCTCTGGGGATCGATCGCATTTGTGGTGGCAACAATGCTTCTGGTACTTCTTATTCCTTCGGTACAGGCCGTATTCAAGGTGACATCACTGAACTCCATACAGTGGCTCTGGGTGGCAGGACTCTCATTCGGTTCATTTGCGGTAAGCGAAATTGTGAAACTTGTAGTAAGGCTGTTCAGGAGATGACCGGAAAGATGATGATTCTGCTGACGGCACTTGCCCTTATCGCCAACGGATGCCGTCAGGCAGATGCTGATTTCTCATGGAAAGACGCATCAGTATTCGCATACCCGATATGGAAAGGCGAAAAGACAGGCGCTATAGCGTCCATTTCGAGCGAGGACGACCTGAAGAATGTCAGAGTCAAGGTGAGTGGTTTCCGTGGCGGAAACAGCACCATTCCGGCCTCTGCCGCACAAGTATTCTTCATCAGGGAAGTCATGGGCGACACATTTCAGGAAGGATACGGACAATGCGGCAACAGACGGAAAGAGGATTTCGACTCTCTACTGGTGGCAGACATGCTCGACCCTGTCACATCTGTTGACATTCCTTCCGGGCACAATCAGAAAATATGGATGAGCATCAGGATCCCTTCCGACGCCGGACCCGGTACATACCGCGGGCAGATGACCCTCATCTCAGACAAGGGCCGCGAGACGATTCCGGTCGAATTTGAAGTAGCCCCATATACATTGCCAGAACCTTCAGAATGGGCCTTTCACCTCGACCTGTGGCAGAATCCATATGCCGTGGCAAGATATCACGGCCTGGAGCCATGGAGTTCCGAGCACTTCAGACAGATGGAACCTGTGATGAAGATTCTTGCAGACGCCGGGCAGAAGGTCGTCACCGCCACCATCCTCGACCGGCCGTGGAACGGACAGACCGAAGATCCTTTCGGTTCCATGGTCACGAAAATCCTCAAGAAAGACGGGACATGGAAATATGATTATGAAATCTTCGACAGATGGGTGGAGTTCATGATGGGCCTGGGCATCGACAGACAGATAAACTGCTATTCGATGATCCCATGGAAACTTGAATTCGACTATTTCGACGAGGCTTCCGGAGAAACACGACACATCAGATGCGTCCCTTCATCAAACGAATACAGACTGTACTGGGGCAACTTCATTTCAGACTTTGCGGCACACCTGCGCGAGAAGGGATGGTTCGAAAAGACCGTCATCGCCATGGACGAGCGGTCGGAAGAAGACATGAAGATTGTGATGCAACTCATTCATGGCGTGGAGCCTGACTTCAAGGTATCTCTTGCAGGCAACGGACATCCGTCACTTGAGGAACACCTCTACGACTACTGCATAGCATTCCGGCAGTCCTTCCCTCAAGAGGTCCTCCGGAAGCGCAAGGAAGAAGGGAAGATCAGCACCTTCTACACCTGCTGCGCCGAACGATATCCCAACACCTTCCTCATATCACCGCAATCAGAGGCAACATGGATCCCATGGCACGCTTTCGCAAAAGGATATGACGGCTACCTGAGGTGGGCATACAACAGTTGGACAAAGGATCCTGTGAGAGACGCCCGGTTCAGGTCATGGCCTGCCGGAGACTGCTTCATCGTCTACCCGGACGGCCGGAGCAGCGTCAGGATGGAAAGACTCATAGAAGGGATCCAGGACTACGAAAAGGCCCGTCTGAGCATGCAGAGATGGGAAACGGAAGGCGACACTGCCAGCATATGCAGGATGAAGAAGGCCCTTGAGCGTTTCAATTTCGCAGACCTGACCGACAATGGTGCAGAAGACGCTCTCAAAGAAGCAAAATCCGCCCTTGCGGGAATCTGAATTGCACAAAGTTTGTCATGTAGTCCGTTAAAAGAACGGACATGACAATATCGGCAAAAGCACTGGAAGAGTTTCTGATAGAGAAAATCCACCTAGGGACACAACTGTCCGGAGCATTGAGCGTACTGCTCATAGGTGTCGCACTGATTGCCATCGGTATCGGCATCAACTGGATCTGCCAATGGGCATTCAGATGGATAGTCAGGCATAGCAAGCGTCTGCAACGGTCCAAGTGGCACCAATATCTGGTAAAACGTCAACTTGGGCATCACCTGCTGCTCCTGGTGCCAGGTCTCATCCTTTATCTGATACCGGACATGCTCTTCGAAAAAGACAGCAATGTGATCAGGTTTTTCCACAGGGCAGACATCATATATATGATCATCGTCATCATGAAGATTGCCAATGGTGCGATGCTGTCCTTCCTCGATGCCTACTCAAAGACCGACAAGAACAAGAAACATCCCCTGCAGGGCCTTGTACAAGGCCTTCAGGTCATAATGTACTTCATCGGAGGCATCATCATAGTAGCGGTGCTGATAGACAAGTCCCCTACCGTACTCCTTACCGGACTGGGAGCATCCGCGGCAGTCCTGATGCTCATATTCAAGGACAGCATACTGGGCTTTGTAGCAGGAGTGCAGTTGTCTCAGAATGACATGATCAAACTCGGAGACTGGATACAGATGCCGGACGGGACTGCAAACGGAACAGTAGAGGAAATCACCCTCAATACAGTCAAGGTACGCAACTGGGACAACACCATAACGATGATTCCTCCATATACCCTCGTAAGTTCTCCGTTCAAGAACTGGCGCGGAATGCAGGAAAGCGGAGGCCGCCGGGTCGACAAGGAAATCTACATAGACCTCACCTGTCTCGAAATACTGACACCGGAAAGAATCGGGGAAATATGCAGGAATGTACCTCTGATGGAAGGTATCATGCCGGTCAACGGACACGAAAATTCGGGAATGACCAACATCCAGATTTACAGGATATATATCGAGAAGTATCTGCGCCAGCATCCCGAGGTAAATCCGGCACTGGACATCATCATCACCCAGAAGGAAGTCACCCCGTACGGCCTGCCCGTAGAAGTCTATTTCTTCCTGAAGGACAAGTCCTGGGCTTCGTATGAAAAGAAACAGTCCGACATCTTCGACCACCTTATGACGATGGCGTCAGAATTCGGACTGAAACTGTATCAGAGACCGTAAGGAGTCTTATCTTGTTTCGGAATACTGCTTCCATAGACGACGGATGTCCGCACTTATCATGGACTGAGCGGGAGCAATCACCGTTCCATGATCGAATCCCTGCATTTCATAAAGCACGGAATCATGTCCGAAATGCTTCAGAAGAGACTGAAGATGAGCGTTTTCCTCATATCTGGCCAACATCTCCAGACTGCGGTCTCCGCATATCAGAATCATCGGAGCACCTCCTCTGCCCGCATGCGACATCGGAGCATATTCATCTATCACAGGTATTCCGTCAGGGAGCCCCCTCTCCTTGCGGATCGTGTAATGGGTCACAGTCTGACCGCTCACAGGATAGGCCTTGGCAATCCTGTCGGCATCCAGCCCGTATTTGGAAGTATATTCCTTCGCCAGTGCAAGCATCAGGGTCAGATAGCCTCCTGCAGAATGTCCTGAAACATAGATCTGATCCTTTGTACCTCCGAATCTTTCGATATTGTCGAATGTCCATGCAAGAGCGGCTGCTGCATCGTCAATATAATCCGGACACTTGCATCGCGGGAACAGACGATAGTTCACGCTCACCACCGCAAATCCCTGTCTGCGGAATCCGTCGAGAAGTTCCTTGTTTCCAACCTCAAGACCGCCGCCATGGAACCATACCAAAGTGGCAAATCCCTTGTCAGTCTCAGGATAATACACATCAAGGACACAGCGTTCCTTCCTATACGCATCAGTCTCATATTCTGAGACATATGATATATCGCGGACATAGTTGTAACCTTTGTCCTCAGGATGTTGCTGCGCTGAAGCCAAGAATGTGGCCAGCAGTACAAAGATTGTGGTAATAAATATCTTTTTCATAGTTTGATTGATTATTTCATAAGCACGAGGTCGGCAAGGACGATGGCAGTCATCGCCTCCACCACTACCGGAGCACGGAGGGCGAAACATACGTCATGACGGCCCGGAACCTCCAGTACCCCCATCTCGCCTTTCTCGAAATTGAAGGTCTGCTGCGGCCGGCGGATACTCGATGTAGGCTTGAAGGCCACTCGGAAGATGAGAGGACCACCGTTGGTGATGCCTCCGTTGATCCCTCCTGCACCATTCTTCATAGGACGGCCGTATGGACCTATAGGATCGTTATGCTCTGAACCCTTCATACGCGAAGCGTCGAATCCGTCGCCGAATTCGATGCCCCTGACTCCCGGAATCGAGAATATCGCGTGGGATATCTGCGACTCGACGCTATCCCAGAAAGGTTCGCCATAGCCTGGCTCTATCTCTGGGACAGTGCATTCGATGATGGCTCCAAGACTGTCTCCTTCCTTTATTGCATTGTCGATGGCATCCTTCCATTCCTGGGGCATCGGATCATCCTGAGAGTTGTTCCTGACCCCTCCCAATTCCACAATCCGCGCCTCAACTCCCGTAAAGGGAAGCCCGTCGAGCATGGTAGCATCTGCCAGGACCTTCTTAGCGACGACTCCGGCAGCGACCACCGGCAGGGTCAGACGGCCGGAAAAATGTCCGCTTCCGCGCGGATCCTGGCAGTCGTCCCATTTGATGGCAGCAGTAAGGTCTGCATGGCCCGGACGAGGCATGGCAGCGAAAAGGCCGTAATCCTCTGAATGCGTGTTACCGTTCCTGAAGACCACTGTCAACGGAGCACCTGTAGTATGCCCTTCAAAGACTCCACTCACGATCTGAGGCTCGTCCTCCTCAATGCGTGGGGTCGTGCCTCTGGCCCCGCTCTTGCGTCTTCTTATGTCCTCCTGAAAATCCTGTTCTGAAAGTTCAAGGCCCGCAGGCACACCATCCATGACCACTCCGATGAGTTGTCCGTGGGATTCTCCGAAGATGCTCACTCTGAATTTTCTACCTATCGTGTTCATATATTTCTGCTTTGCGTGACACAAAACTTATTGTATATCAGTCAGTTCCTTGTTTTGCCCGACGTGCTTCGCCTGCAGGCATATGATGCTATCTCTGTGGCTATCAGAAGATTAGCAATCACAGCACCGACAGGAGAGTCTATCTGAAAGCCGCGAAGATGTCGTGGAACTGCGGGAAGGACTTCGAGACGCAGGCCTCGTCGTCGATCTCTATCGGACCGTCGGCACCGAGGGCTGCCACCTTCAGAGCCATCACCATGCGGTGGTCGTGGTGCGATGCGTAGGAGCCACCATGAAGGAGACGGCCTGTAAGGAGTCTCTGAGCAAGACTATGTCCCTCGATGACCATTTCATCCCCTTCTATTCGTACCTCAACGCCCATCTGAACGAGCATCTCCTGTATAGCCTTGGCCCTGTCGCTCTCCTTGTTGGCCAGACGGCCTACTCCGGCAAGACGACTCGTACCCTGACAGAAAGCCGCCAGCACAGAGACTATAGGAAAGAGGTCCGGACAATTCGAGGCATCAACATTGAATGCCTTGAGAGGAGCACGCTGAACCATGATGTCTCCCTTGTCCCCGTCGACCTGAGAAAGACTCGCACCCGCATCCATCAGTATATCCATTATCGAAAGATCTGCCTGAAGGGATGTCGTGTCAAGACCACGGAGTTGCGCCCTGCTGAACAACGCACCTGCCACCAGGAAATTTGCAGCAGCGCTCCAGTCCCCTTCCAGGTCAATGTCCGCAGCCTTGTATTTCTGCCCTCCCTTGACCTTGAACACCATCTCGGTGCATAGAGACCAGTCTCCGTCAGACTCAAGAAAATCACGACCTCCAAGCATGTCGTTTCCTATCCTGACACCGAACTTCTTGAGGACCTCAAGAGTTATGAATATATATGGAATGCTCTTTGGCTCATGCACGACAAGGGAACTGTTCCTGTCTGCAAACGGAAGGGCCATCAGAAGACCCGAGATCAGTTGTGACCCGTGCTTGCCTGAAATCTCCGCCCGGCCTGCCTTCAAAGGACCGTGGACAGTAAGAGGAACACGTACAGGAGCATCTTCCGTCTCTTCGCCTTCGCTTCTTACCTGAGCATCAAACGCCTCCATTATCTCCCTTGCGCCTGTAAGAGGACGGCCGAGGAGGGTCTTCTCGCCTGTGAATGTGACCGGTTTCGAGCCGATCTGCGCCATCAGAGGAATCATCATCCTCGTCAGAAGACCGGATTCGCCGACATTGAGAGTCTCATGATCAAGGCTTCCGGACTGTGCGCCTATTCCTTTGATAGTAAGGGTATTCCCTTCCTGCACTACCTCGGCGCCCAAGTTTCGGGCCACCTGAAGTGCGGACTCGTTGTCTCCGCATGATGTATATCCCTTGAGATGTGATGTCCCTTCGGCGAGGGCAGCAGCAATGATCGCACGCTGAGCGAAACTCTTCGATGAAGGCATCTCCAGAGGAGACCCATCCTCCGCATCAGAGATGAATCGGAAGTCGCCATAAACAGACTTCTTCATTTCCGACGCAGGCCATTGTCCCGGAGCGGCAGATTCCTCTTCCGTCAGGGCCGCATATGTGTAAGGCGCGCCATGTCTGAGACAATCGATGCGTGACTGACGGCCGGTCTCCCCCATGCAGAACGCGATGAGTCCACCGTCCACCAAGGCTCCGAGTCCGTCAGCATCCTTCCCGCGGCACCATTCATAGAGGGAAAGGACACGCGCCGCATCTTCATCCGAATGAGCGGTAGTGACGATCTTGACCATATCTGCGCCGTGATATACGCATTTCTCCACTATCGCCTTGAGTGCCTCAAACGAATCCGTACCGTTGAAATCGTGGTACGACCTTATGAACACGGTACCGTTCTCGTGGGCCGCACTGCGTACCCTCTTCGACATCTGCTTTGGAGCCTCCAGTTCCACATCCACATACCTTGCGCCTGCCTCGATGGCCCTGACGAGCCTTTTCTCGGCGATCTGCATGGCCTTGATCTCACGGCTCTGAGGCGTCATCGAAGGGTCCTGAAGAGACGGTTCGCTTGCAGCCACCTCACTTATGCGGCAGGTAGCCACCAGAGGCACATCACTGGTGAAAAGTTCATCTATCTCCCTGGCAGTCAATCCGCATCTGTCAAGACGGATCTCTGCCATCTCACACTGCTCCAGAGCATCATATATCTGCTCAAGAGTCCTGTTCTGTATAGTCGTACAAATCATAATCAACTTTGTTTTCTATGCCAGAAGACGGCATACTTCATCCACTGTAAGGTCCTGCATGGCCACATCCCCTATCGAACGGATGAGGACGAAATGCACCTTGCCACCTTCCGCCTTCTTGTCCTTATGCATCGCCTGAGACATCTCCTCGACGTCGAACGGACTGTCAGGGTTCAGGCCGCATGCTCTCAGGTCTTCGCTGATCCGCACTTCCTGCGCAGACGGCGTATCCATGTCATTACGGAAGATCCTGTCGGAAAGACGCGCTGCAAGAGCCATTCCCATTGCGACGGCTTCCCCATGAGTGATGTCGGTCTTTTCCGGAGCATCGTCCCCGGTCATGGCTTCGCGACGGGCCAGAGTCTCTATAGCATGAGCGAAAGTATGACCGAGGTTGAGTTTCCTGCGCTCCCCTTTCTCGAACTGGTCACGGGACACGATTCCGGCCTTCACACGTACGGCAGCGGCTATCAACGGCGTCAGTTCGCATGCATGGGCGCTCACGCAGTCGCTCCAGTATTCAGCGGCATCCTGCTCAGGAACAATGACATACTCCTTATGCATGGCATTCAGCAGGCCTACGGCAGTCTCGTAATTGCCGGCATCCTCGATGATGAATGTCTTGAGCATCTCTGCAGCACCCGAGCAGAAGTCACGGTACGGAAGGCTCTCAAGGACCTGCGGGCAGATGTAGGTGAACTCCGGCTGGCGGATCACACCGAGGATGTTCTTGTAGTTCTCGAAGTTGACGCCCGTCTTGCCTCCGATGGCAGCATCCACCTGCGAAAGAAGGGTCGTAGGGACATAGGCGAACCTCACTCCCCTCTTGTATATCGATGCCGCGAAACCGACCATGTCACTGGTGATTCCACCTCCGACCGCCAGCACAAGGGCATCACGGTCGGCTCCGTTGTCCAGAAGCCATCCGCAGATGTCCATCACCGTGTCCATCGTCTTGCTGTCCTCGGAAGCATCTATCAGTTTGCCCGGCACGCCCTTATGGTTCATTATCTCCGCAATCTCCTGGGCCACAGGACACTGCATCGCCACATTGCTGTCCATCACAGCAAACACGTGGCGGTACGGGTCGAGATGTTCCTCCAATGCCGCGATACCATCTCCAACAAAGACACGGCTGATCACTCTGCCTGAAGAACATATGTTTATTTCATCCATCATCTGCATTCGTATTAACTTACAAATATAGCAATCTTTATCGTTAGTGGGTGCAGCGATGATGATTTCCTCGACAGACTGTCATATTTATTTTGCAATTTCCGAAAAATCAGATACCTTTGCAATCCTTATGAAGAAGGTTCATCCTTCACGTGCCTCTTTCTGACCTGATTCAGGCAGGCGACGGAAAAGCACACCAGCCCGGATGGCGGAATCGGTAGACGCGCTGGTCTCAAACACCAGTGGAGAAATCCGTGCCGGTTCGATCCCGGCTCCGGGTACATCTCAAATCGCAAATCTTTGACTTTCAAGGATTTGCGATTTTTCTTTTGGATTTTGCACCACATTTGCACCACAGAATTGAGTCATTTAAGCCGAAGTCCCGACATTTTCCCATCCTATCCATAAAAACAGCCCTTTTCGTGGACAGCAGTTCATTTTTGCAGACCCCGTCCATAAAAACGGCCATTTTTATGGACAGCAAACGTCTTGGCAATGAGTCGCAGAGGATTTGGTGAGGGATACAAATTGTACCCGGCACGGAAACACGATACAGGATTAGCGAATTAAGACAAATTGTGTATCTTTGTTGCTGAATGCAGTCCCGGTAGTTCCTCTCCCAGATAACAGATACTGGTGATGAATCCGGGTTTTTATTGTCAATACACTGGAAACGATATAATAAGCCTCCCAGGCGAGCCGCAAGGCAGCATACTTGGGAGGCGTTCTTAATTTGTTAAACCGAGGGCTATGCAAGTAGTTTACCTAGTAAACTTTATTTATCTAGACAGCGATTCTGTTTTATCTAAGTTTATACAACTTAGCCTTTGTCGGAAAATCAGCGACTATTTCAGTTTTCTCTTTATATCCCGTGTAAATTATTGGAAGTGAACAAAGGACGGTTGCACCTGCTGATTTAATTTCATAGACTTGTTTAGCAAACATATAACCAAATTGGCTTCTATAAATTAGCATATTCTCACTAAAACGTGAAATTATTGAGATCGTCATATTCTCTTCAAGGATGCTGTACAGTTTGATTGTGTCATCAATGAACTCCATTGACGCTTTTATGCAGTTTGCCTTGTGCTTATTTCTTAGTGTCCTGTAGTTCTTTAATGCCGAACGCAAATCCGCTTTCTTTCCAGCATATGAGTCAAGGATATTTAATACCAATAGCTTATATATTTTGTCACCATGGGCATATTTGGACATCGTCAGAATCAATAAAGCATATGCGACAAGATTATTATGCATGTCAGAGAGTTTGGTTTTGGTATATTCGCTATCTCCAACATAACCATTCCTGAATATCATGAAGAATCTTCCCAAGATTTTGAGTAGATACTTACTGATAAGTCCTGTTGTGTCCTCTCCGTCTTTAGGGTGCACCATGCGATGATATACCAGCATGGTGGCAATCAATATATGTGATATGTTGTTGCAAGAGATTCCTTGGCGGATATCATTATCTCGGGTCAAGAAACGGTATTTCTCTTGTGATTTATCAAAGTCACTGGCCAGTATATCGTAATGCTTAAGTAGTCTCCTTAAATATCCCGTAATGTCATTTCTTGTGTTTAAAGACTTCTTGGCAGCAGACTTGGATGTATCGATGACGTCGTCTCCAGAGGACATTGCATCACTATCAAAGGAGTTTTCTCCATCATCCGCATTCAATCTTGTTTCCGAGCTATAGAATTGGATGTAGTCAAGGATTTTCATGGAGAGGCTTTGATCCACTCCTAAACTTTGACGTAATGAAATGTCATCAAAGTGATCTTTCGATACAGCAACCTCTTTAGATCTTGTTACAGATGTTTCAGAAGTAGAAAAATCTTTTGTCGTTTGCGATCCAGGGCGCACTATGTCTAGTTCTACATAAGATAAAACTTTCGATATATTTGCGTCCCAACCCTGTTCTGGATCAAGGAATAGAGCATTTATGTCATCAAGTGTTCTGTCTGGGTTTCTTGTTTCCAGATCACTCAAATGCCATATTATACACCTATTTGAAATTTCCTCATTACCGGAAACGATAACTGCCATTCTTGCTGCTCGCACTTCATCGGTAAGCTTAACAGCGTTATTTGTCAGAATTAAATCCTTGTATCCACTCTCATAAAACAGTCTAACCATCTGACCATTTAATGGCTTATCTGCGTTTATATATAACTCCTGAGATAGTTTTACCTCACAAGATAGCAGATGAAACTTAAGATGAGGACGCTTTATGCTAGGGAGGGAGATACCGTCTTGATATATTGTCTTAAGACTTGACGTTATTTGCTGATTAAATGATAGTCCCAAGTCATTAAGGTAGTCTTTACCTTTTGAGGAATAAACCAATATCCCGGCTTCCGCATTTGTGCTTGACGGAGGTATTCCAAATGCAGCAGGAGTGGCATTACAACTACCAACAAGGAGGTATGTTCCCATTGTTGTTTTGAATTGGAATGCCTTTGCATGAAGTCGTTTGGCTTCATCTGTATTTGAACTATACCCTCTGACATCTGCCCAATGATAGAAGGAGTATGTCTTATCCAATTTAGCTAAATGGGGTAATAAACCACCATCTGGTTGAATTGCGCATTTGATTGTCTTTGGCGAGAATCTTTTCTGGAGTTCCTGAATGAGATGTCCGTCTTGGTCATAAAATGGAGAAACAATGGTTATCTCTGTAACAGGGCTTATAATGATATTGCTTATTCTGTCTAGGATGCTGCCACCATCGCCATTTTGCATAAACCACAGTTGTTGCTCATTTGCAACAACTTCGGCCTGTGAGTCTATCGCATCAAATTTCTGAAGACTTTCTGAGAAAGCCTTCATCCACTCTAATTGACACTTTATGGTTTCACCAACTGGAGAATTGAGAATAAGTTTGTTTAGATACTCCCAGATGTTCTTTAGTAACGGAGCTTGTGGAGTTTGAGCATCTTCAATGCATAATGCTCCCCAAAGTTCATCATTGTAGGCGATTCCACTATAGGTCAGATTACCGGAGCCGACAATAGCCATTACTTTATTTTTTCCTGCAAAGAGTGAAATCTTGGGATGAAATACTCCTCCGAGGTTATTGTCCATGCGTACTATGGCGTAATCCTTCTTTGTAAATGCAAATCCTTCCTCAGATTGCATGACTGCATCATATCGTCCGGCATCTACCAGAAGAATGACATTTCTGATGCCCCTTCTTCTGAGTTGAGGCATGTAGTATTTCTCAAAAAAGACTGGATCGAACGAGAAGGTCGTAAGGATAGCTGAATGATAGACCTTTGTTCCCTTATCAATCAAGTCAAACAGATTATATTGGCCTATCTTCATCTTCTATGCGTTTTAATAATTCTTCTCCTTCTACTGTCAATGCGTCATTCACAATAATCCCTAAGTCTGAAAGGAAATCGTTCAGAGTAGAAATTCGTGGTGCAGTATGGGTTGTTTCTGTCTCTTTCAAGAATCTAATATGGCCATATTCATATATGAATTTCTGAGAGGCAACTCCTGTTTGAAGGTATTTTCGTTGTGATACTTCGTGATGCCTATGAATGATTTCCTTGACGATAAATTTCTCTAGCCATTCTCCGATAGGCATATTTATGCAGGCATCAATGTTATCCATCAATGTGAAGAAATCTTCTGGCTCACTTCTTGGGAAGAGTACAGAGAAATCTGCAGATCTTTCTCTTATGTTGCAATTCTCAACATATCTATTCAATAACCCAATAAATCCTTTCGCAGCAAGCGCTATTGTTTTAGGTGAGTCCGGAATAACTATGTCATTTAGTTTTGCGCAAACTTCTTTAACTGTCCTTTCTGGTAATACACACAATGATTCAAGAATCTTAGTAGAAACCAATTCTGAAGCTTGCTTTACCTCATACCAGTTTCCATTTTTGGAAAGTATGTACAACAGCAAACAGAAAAGTTCAGATGAGTTGTACTGCCATTCCTCGTTAAGGAAATAGCGATACCAACCTAATATACATGCATCGGATAAACTGTCTCCCAAGAAACGATTGTACATGTATTTCGCAAAGTCAATGTCGCTTACCTTATCTGAAGTATGTGTCTTAAGATATTGCAGATAGTATTTGATGGTAGAGCGCCTGTATGATTCATGGCGATACTCTCGATTTGGATAATCTTTCTGCAAGAGCATATCAATAATCAATGCTTTCTCTTCTTCAGAATCGAAATGACGCATATTAAAAGCGTCGTACAGTTGATCAAGTTCCTCAGATAAAACGCTTCCTTTCTTTACCAAACTGATAAACTTATGACCATTCGAGCAGACACTATTCTGAAATACTGTAGCTAAGCGTTCCCCAAATATGAAGTCTCCTTCTTTTGATATATTAAGAATCGAGGCGTTACTATTATTTTCTCCAAGTATTGAGATGTCCTTTAGTGAAGATGAGTAGTACTGTCTAAGAACTCCGCCTGTGTTTTTCCAATATGTACCGTCAGTCTTACCTGTCGAGTTGTATATACCTTCTTCCAGCAAGTACGGTTCTGAAGAATTGTGACGTTTGTTTAATGCATAGGTGATACCTGGGATTCCTTGTACGCCTTCTCCTTTCGTATGCACCAGCGCTAAAAGATACTCTGCCTTGCGGATAAATTGGTTAAATTCAGATTCAAGGACTTGCTCTTTATCCTTATAGAATTCTCGTATCAGCCAGCAATAGAAAGAATAATATCTTACACGATTAGAAACATTATTCAAACCAGGCAGTAGGCTGGTAAACAGTACTTCTGCTTGGTTTCTCATTCCCAACTGGTTTAGACCGGCTACTAATTCCGGCGTTTTATTGAAGAATGGTATTATGGTTTCGTTGGCTTTCATGATGCAACCTTTTATTGGCAGTCTTCTAAGTCTTTTCTCATTTCATCTAGAGGTCTACCGTTAAATGTAAAGTACTTAGGTCCCTGATATGCATCTGAAGCATTTCTCATTTCATCTGGCAGGAAGGCAGCAGTAAATGGTGATAGTTTGTAAATACGGCCTTCGTACTCAACTTGATTATCGCTGGCAACCTTAACCTTGATATTCTTTGGAGTAAAGACTACAGTCTCT
>JAFURF010000060.1 GCA_017471965.1 Bacteroidales bacterium | reverse complement strand
CAGACTGATGGATGAGTCATACCGCTGCTTCCTTCTGTTCCTTGTTGACGATGGTGCCGAGTTCCCGTTCGAAAGGCCAGCCGGAACAAGCCGCGTACTCAGGCTTGAAATGCTCGTCCCATGGGATACAGACCTCAAGGAGGGCATTCCTGCCGGAACATACCATATGGTTCCAAGAAACCCGGACACATCCATGGATAAAGATGACATAGTGCCGGGCGTAGCGGTAACAGGTCTTCCTGATGTGTTTGCAGAATGGAAGATGGCAGGAACATGGTACTATGAGATGTACGAAAACGACTGGAGCAAGACATATGCCAGGATCGACGGAGGCACTATCACTATCGAACGAGGTTCAGACGGCAGCCATACGATTTCATATGACCTGACGGACTGTCAGAGAAACCCTAAGCGCATCAGCGGAACTACAACACTTGAAACAATCAGAACTTACCCTGAATAACCATGAAAAGCATCCATACATTCATAACTATTGTTCTGGCCGCATCAATTTCTGCAATATCATGCCAGAAACCCCCGGTACAGGAAGAGCTGCCGCCAGTTGTCACTCCGGAGCCTGAAAAGGGACCAGTCGCCACATACACATACGACGGAAAGGAATATCCGGTAAACACTATCGCATATGCGGCAAACGCATCCAGCACCATGGTAAGAATCTCTCCGCTTGAGAAGAAAGACAAGCTGACGACCTACGCAGTAATAGGAATCAATTCAAGTCTGGACGGCACAGAGATAGATGTCGGAAGAGCCTGGAACAACGATGACTACTACTTCATCTACGAAGATCCATTGAAATACTACTCACAGTACAGGAAACTCGAATCCGGGACGATTATGATCAGAAAGACCGGAAATGATTTCCATGTCAAAGCCGACATCATACTTCCGGACGGGACAGGATTCAGGTTTGAATATGACGGACCTATTGACCTGGTGGAATAGAAAAAAAAGGCTGACTAAAAAGTCTATATGACTGATTAGTCAGTCTCTTTTCTATATATATGGCTGCACCGGGAGGATGATAGTGATTGCGGAGGACTCCGTTCGCTTCGCTCACTTCGGCCCCTCCCACAATCTACTTCGTCCCGCTATCGCGGAAATCGTATCTTGCGGGCCCCTCCCCCTGCCCGTGTCCGGGGGTGGACACGCCTCCGCAATCACTACCATCCTCCCTCCTGAATATATAGCATAAAAATATAACTATTCTTTTGATAGACAAAGGAATAGTTATTGTTGATGTCAGAAAGTTTTGTTATATCGAAGGGCTATTGTATATGCTCTGAAGTGACGGTAGGGTAAGTTTGGATGGCGTGGCCGCCCGTGGCCTCGTGAACGGGAGGGGCCCGCGACGTAGTCGTGGGAGGGATGAAGTCGGAACTTGTTCCGACGAACCAAGCCAAACTTATCCTACCGCCACTGTCGTCATATATAAATGAAAAAGGAGATGACCTTATTAGTCATCCCCTTTTCTAAATATGCTATTTCAAGGAGTTCTTGATGAGTTTTCTGAGGGATGTCTCGTCTACTACAGAGCCGTCCACCAGTTGACCGTCTGCTATAATGAAAAGAGCCGGAACCGCAGCAATGTTGTAATGCATTGCATATATGGACTCCGCACCACGCGAATCGCAGACTGAAATCCAAGGAAGTTTCTGCTCCTTGACTACCTGCGCCCAAAGTCCCTTGTCAACATCAAGTGAAACCTGATAGATCTCGAATCCCTTTGAGTTGAACTCTTCATACAACGGCTTGAGAACATCAAGATTGAACATCTTCTGTTCAACATCGGATGCAGTCCAGAACTGAAGCAGAATCACTTTAGCATCCACATCTGTAAGACTGCGTTTCTCACCTTTGATATCCGGGAGTTCGATTTCAGGATATGAAATGGATTCTGCAGCAGCAATCCTTGTCTGCAACTCGAGATAGCCAAACCTTTTGTCAGCCTCCTGACGGAGCGCCTTGACGTATTTGGAATCCGGATATACAATTGCAAGCGAATCAGCCACATTCCTGAAATGTATTGCATCAGTCGACTGTGAAAAGACCGGAAGTTCAGCACCCAAAGTCTGGAAGAAGACAGGAACCACAGAGAGTGAAGTGCTGTTCTCCATCACATACCTGACTCTGTCACGATAATATTCCAGATAGGTCTTGCCCATGTCCTGACGCAGTGAAAGCGCATATTCCGGATTTACGGCATCCTCGGCTCTGCGAGCAAGGGAGTTCATCTTCGAAAGCGCATAGGCATAGTCCTTCTCCACCTGAGCAAGTTTCAGAGACTCCTGCGAGCCTGTCACAGTAAAGTTTCCGAGAGTATCCGCCTCTACCGAGACCTTATCGGCAGACTTGAGTATCATGGACGCTATCTTCTTCTCTCCACGGAAAAGGTATACAAACTCAGGCTCACCCTTCTGGACATCCATCTTATAGACAATCTTGCCTGACTCGTCCAATGTAAGAGTATCAAGAACCTTGAATCTGTTGATATCCAGAAGTTTTACTATAACTTCCGATGAAGGTGCGTCTGCAACTGTGATATCCACCCTGGCGGAACGTCCACATGATGCGAGGGACAAAGCAACTGCCGCTGACAGAAGCAGTTTACTGAATCTTGAGATATTCTTCATATATGCGGGATGCTGTCTGAGCAAACTGCTCTGATGATAATTCAAGTTTAGACTTTCTGAAATCCATATCGGACTCAGACTGAAGAGGAACGAGATGGATATGGGTATGAGGTACTTCCATTCCCAGAACGGCAACCCCTACCCTCTTGCACGGCACTGCGGCCTTGAGTGCCTGAGCCACCTTCTTAGCAAAAGCACAAAGTCCCATATAGGTGGTGTCGTCGAGATTGAAGATGTAATCATCCTCTACGTTCTTCGGAATCACAAGAGTGTGACCCAAAGCAATCGGAGCGATATCGAGAAACGCATAGAATTCCTCGCTCTCCGCCACCTTGTATGACGGAATCTCGCCCTTGGCTATCTTTGTGAAAATTGTTGCCATGACTATAATGTTATATCAAGGATTTCAAACTTGATCACTCCTGCAGGAACCTTAGCCTCAACGACTTCACCTACGCCATGTCCCATAAGAGCCTGTCCGATAGGTGTCTTTGCTGCCAGTTTTCCTGCCATGAAATCCGCTTCCTGCTCACTGACAAGAGTAAAGTTCATGATCTGGTTTGTATTCAGATTCTTCACTTTCACCTTATTGAGCATCTGAACCTTGTCTGTACCGATCTGTGACTCATCAATCACGCGTGCATTCGCAACAAGGTTCTGAAGTTTTGAAATCTGCAGTTCGAGCAGACCCTGAGCCTCTCTTGCTGCTTCATACTCCGCGTTTTCGGAGAGATCACCCTTATCTCTGGCCTCTGCGATGGCGGCCGAGATGACAGGACGCTGGGCAATTGCATCAGCGAGTTCTTTCTTTAGTTTATCAAGACCCTCCTGGGTCATGTACTGAATTGCCATAATTATTTGATTTTAATTTTAATATTCAGTTCAAAATAGTCCGCAAGGACTGTCATTCCGTATATTTCGGCTTCATGATTTCCGAATATACTATGAGTTTCTTCTTATCAATCTTCCCCATTCCTTCATTTGCGGGTTCAGGCATTACAGAAGATTTTGCCTTATACTCTGCATTAACCCTTACCGTCTGCTTCGACTTTTGCTCTGTCCTTACATCCGCATGAGCAACAGCAGCAGGCTTTACCTCTGCTCCTGCCTCGACATGATCCTGCGCCATTTCCACCGGAACCTGAGTCTGCTGCGCCTCAAGATGTCTCCGAAGCACCTCAGCCCAATCAGCAAGGACCTCCTGAGGACCGGTCTTATCATGTTCCGGCACAGGAGACTGTTGTCCCGCTTTTTCCAGTTTCTTTCCGATAAGTTTGAACACTATCGGAAGCAGGATGATCAATAATGTAAATATCGTTTCCATACTTTACGTATTTTCATGATATCAGATGAGTGACAGGCATCGGTCACGGTCTGATTCCAGTTGCCTGCGAAGGGCTTCCAGAGAGTCGAACCTGACCTCATCCCTGATCTTGCTCACAAAAGTCACCTTCATGTCAAGACCATATATATCTTCATCAAAACCGAAGATATTGGTCTCGATGGTACGGGCATTTCCTGCACCTACAGTCGGTCTGCAACCTATATTGCAAATTCAGTAGAACCTGCGTACGAGCGTCTCGACTCTTACAAAGTACACCCCGTTGGCCGGGACAAGTTTCAAAGGCTCGTACATCTGCATGTTTGCAGTAGGAAAGCCGATTGTCCTGCCTATCCTGTTTCCCGCTATCACTACGCCATGAAGCGAATAATCATATCCGAGCATCGCCGACGCAGCATTTACATCTCCCGCCTCAAGCCGTTCACGGATCTTGGTGGAACTGACGGCATAACCATGTTCCGAAGGCACCATATCTGTCCTGAGCACCTCAAGTCCGAGAGACTCAGCAGTTCTGGCCACCTGATCCGCACCATCGGCGTTGCTTCCCATCCTGTTGTCATATCCGATCAGCACAGTCTTCACCGAAAATCTGTCAACAAGCATACGGAGATACTGCTCCGTAGTCATATCACTGAACTCGCGTGTAAACTGCATCACCTCGACATGATCCACACCCAGTCCTTTCAGTATTTCCTTCTTTTCGTCAAGTGTGGTCAACAGTCTGAGAGAGCGTGCCTCCTTTTGCAGCACATTACGGGGATGTGGCCAGAAAGTCACGACCATGCTTTCATCCTCGCGTTCTGCTGCAGCATTTACAAGTTGCTCTATTACAAGACGGTGCCCGACGTGGACACCGTCGAAAAATCCGGTTGCTACAACCATCTTACAAGTTCAAAATCCTGACGGTGTGGAAGTTTGTCATTCTTAGCATAGATACGTCCTGCCACCTGATAGAGTCCTGAACGGTCAGGGTTGATCACAGCAGTATATTTTGCTGTTCCGTCAACTGACTCAGAAGGTGTGAACTCATATCTTTCCTGGATATGGAGACGGCCCTTCTTGTCTGTTGTAGCGAAGAGTACCTCCACTCCGATTTCTTCCGGCTTGAGGTCACCGATATTGAGTACAACTTCAGCATTGAACTCACCACCGATTGCGACATCGCTGTTGTTGCTGTCCGGAGTCATTACTGACACCACCTCTACATTCTTCCACTCACGGCGAAGATTCTTCTTCCATGCAGCAATCTCGCGAGCCATAGCGAAGTCATCTGCCACCATCTTGTCCACTCTCGCAGCCTGAGGTACATAGTACTGGTTGATATAGTCAGTGAGCATGCGGTTTGTGGTGAAGTTGCATGCAACCTGAGCGACACAGTTCTTGATGTACTCGATCCAGTCTGAAGAACGACCGGTCGAGAGGCTCTTGTTGTAGTATGTAGGAGCGATCTCATTCTCGATGATGTTGTAGATTGTAGCAGCATCAAGTTCGTCCTGATAGTTCTGGTCATCGTATGTCCTCTCCATTGGAAGAGCCCATCCGGCGCCCTGCTTGTAACCCTCAACCCACCATCCGTCGAGAACGGAGAAGTGCATGACACCGTTCATGGCTGCCTTCTCTCCGGAAGTACCTGAAGCCTCGAGAGGACGTGTAGGGTTGTTCATCCATACGTCGACACCCTGTACGAGGTACTTCGCAACT
>JAFURF010000059.1 GCA_017471965.1 Bacteroidales bacterium | reverse complement strand
ATAATCACCACTCCGTCAATTGCTGTCTTTATTATATCCATCCCGCTTTCCCCAATGGGGCACATTAAGGAAATTAAGCCCCAAAGTGGGTTTTATCATGTGGTGTGAAGTGCTGTCGTTTGTGAAAATGCTGCCTTGGTGTTGCTTTCCATACTTAATATTTATACCTTTGGTAGACTGCTGGTATATAGAACGTAATAAAAGGAATCATTGTGTTGATATGGATATTTTATCATCTTTAACAGTATTGGCTTTAAGTCCTGCTGCGAAGAAATTGGTTGAGGTTGCTTGCAATGCAATAATGCGATGCGCCGAACCGTATTTATATGCGCGTGGGGAGAAGATTAAGGCGAAAAAGGAGTTGGAGTTGTATGAGGAGTATCCTCATAAGTATCTGGAGTACTGTGCCGGTATTATTGAGAAGTTAGGCGACAATAAGCCCGAGGGACTTAATAAACAGTTGCAGAATATCAGTAAGGTAATAAATTTTGCAGGTACCTTTGTTGCAGATGCTGATTCGATAGATACAGATGCTGATGATGAGTCCTGGTACGATCGCTTTTTCGATGAGGCTCGTTATGTTTCTGACGAGATGCTTCAGAACTTGTGGGGACGCTTGCTTAAGGAAAAGATATGTTCTCCCAATGGTGTTAACATTAGAGTTTTATACTTTATCCGTGATCTGGATCGTTCTGAGTTGGATGCCATCATAAAGTCGTTCCGATTCTTCCTCGATAAAGGTGTAGTGCCGACAGGTCTTATAGGTGAGTTTCCTGATCTGTGTGATAATTGGTTGACTCTGTCTTCTTTGAGGCTGGTGGTTTCTACTCCTTTGTCTGCCTTTCAGCAAGTCAGTTGGTCGCTGAAGTCTCCTAAAAAAGGGGATACGATATCGTCTCATAGGGCATCATTTGTTATTGATGAAATATACTCAGACGGAGATCTGGATTTTCCTTGTTTTTCTTTGTCGACCGAAGGCGAGGTTTTAGCAAGATTACTGGATACTAATATGAGTGATGAGGAACTGAAGGTTTATGTGGGCTTTCTGAATAAAATCTGGCAGGGTAAAGCAAGTCTATCGTATAAACGGGATCAGTAAGTTCTGTAAGTCCACTAATGCCCCGGTTTTCTTTTGCTTTCTCTCCTAATATTTGTACCTTTGCAAATTATTGAAATATAGGCTCAATTGTGTGTAAAAATCATAGTTCGGACATGAAAATAGCATTTATAACAGGTATAACAGGTCAGGATGGTTCATATCTGGCCGAGTTTCTTCTGGAGAAGGGGTATGATGTGCATGGAATGATCCGTAGGAATTCTTCGGATTACCGTGAGAGGATAGCGCATCTTGAGGGAAAGCCTAACTTCCATCTCCATTTCGGACATATGGGAGACTCTATGTCTCTTATCAAGATCATCGGAAAGGTTCGTCCTGACGAGATATACAACCTTGCGGCTCAGAGTCATGTGCAGGTGTCGTTCGACTCTCCTGAGTTCACTGCAGACGTGGATGCTACGGGAGTTCTCCGCGTGCTTGAGGCGGTGCGTCAGTGCGGTCTGGAGAAGACCTGCCGCGTCTATCAGGCTTCGACTTCGGAACTCTACGGAAAGGTGGAGCAGGTGCCTCAGAACGAGAACACTCCTTTCCACCCTTATTCTCCATATGCAGTTGCAAAACTTTACGGCTTCTGGATTGTAAAGGAGTATCGTGAGGCGTACGATATGTATTGCTGCTCAGGCATCCTCTTCAACCATGAGTCTGAGCGCCGTGGAGAGACTTTCGTTACCAGAAAGATCACTCTTGCTGCAGCACGTATCGCGCAGGGCCTTCAGGACTGCCTCTACCTCGGAAACATGGATTCTCTTCGTGACTGGGGATATGCAAAGGATTATGTGGAGTGCATGTGGCTGATCCTTCAGCAGGAAAAACCAGAGGATTTCGTGATCGCTACGGGAGTCCAGCATTCGGTGCGCGAGTTTGTGGACCTTGCGTTCAGACATGCCGGCATCGAACTTAAGTTCGAGGGCGAGGGACTTGACGAGAAGGGTATCTGCGTGGCAGTGAGCGGCACTGCATCTCCTGAACTGATAGGAAAGACTCTCGTCGCTGTCAGTGAGGATTTCTACCGTCCTACAGACGTCGTGAACCTTTGGGGAGACCCTACCAAGGCCAAGGCCAAACTCGGCTGGAATCCTGCAAAGACTTCGTTTGAGGAACTGGTGAAGATAATGGTCGAGCATGATATGGCTAAGGTTGCTGCTGAAGGTGCGGCCGCTAAGGTGAGGACCAACCTCGCAGAGTATCTGGAAAAGGGAATCGTGAAGTAATGGAAAAGAACAGTAAGATATATGTGGCAGGGCACCGCGGAATGGTGGGCTCTGCCATTGTGCGTGAATTGAAGCGCCAGGGATATGAGAACATCATCACCCGTACCCATAAGGAACTTGACCTGACCCGTCAGGCTGATGTGGAGGCTTTCTTCGCTCAGGAGAAGCCTGAGTATGTGTTCCTTGCGGCGGCAAAGGTGGGCGGTATCATCGCCAACCAGACTGCTCTGGCGGACTTCATGTATGAGAACATGATCATGGAGATGAATGTCATCCATGCGGCATGGATAAACGGCTGCAGAAAACTCGAGTTCCTCGGATCGTCGTGCATCTATCCACGCATGGCTCCGCAGCCGATGAAGGAGAGTTGCCTTCTGACTTCGGAACTGGAAAAGACCAACGAGGCTTATGCTCTTGCGAAGATTTCCGGTCTGAAGTATTGCGAGTATCTCAACAAGCAGTATGGCACGGACTATATCAGCGTGATGCCTACGAACCTTTACGGTCCAAACGACAATTATCATCCGACCCATTCGCATGTGCTTCCTGCTCTGATCCGCCGTTTCCATGAGGCTAAGGAGGCCGGACTGAATGAGGTGACCTGCTGGGGCGACGGTACGCCTCTGCGTGAGTTCCTCTACGTGGATGACCTTGCGAACCTTTGCGTGTTCCTGATGAACAACTACAGTGGTGATGAGACTGTCAATGCCGGTACGGGCAAGGAGGTGACTATCAAGGAACTGACTGAACTTGTGGCGAAGGTGGTCGGATATGAGGGTGCCATCCTTTGGGATACATCCAAGCCGAACGGAACTCCGCGCAAACTTCTTGATGTGTCGAAGAGTGCGGCACTGGGATGGAAGTACAAGGTGGAACTCGAAGAGGGTATACGCCTTTCGTATGAAGACTTCCTCAACAACCCTATGAGGGCTGAAAGATAATAACACAACAACTATATGGCTAAGAAAGTATTTGTGAGCGGATGTTATGACCTGCTTCATTCCGGTCATGTGGAGTTCTTCCGACAGGCGTCGCAATATGGTGACCTGTATGTGGGAATCGGCTCGGACAAGACCATCCTCGGGTATAAGAACCACAAGACCGTATATTCCGAGCAGGAGCGTCTGTTCATGGTCAAGAGCATCAGGTATGTGAAGGATGCGTATATTAATGCCGGGGACGGCGTGATGGACTTCGTTCCGACTCTGGATATCGTGGAACCGGATGTCTTTGTGGTGAACAGCGACGGTGGCAGCGATGACAAGCGTCTGATATGCGAAGAGAGGGGCATCGAGTATGTCGTTCTGGAGAGGGATCCTCATGAAGGACTGACTCCTCGCAGCAGCACGTCCTTGAAGAAGAGTCCGTGCATGCTTCCTACCAGACTTGACCTTGCAGGTACCTGGATAGACCAGCCTTATGTGAGTTGCTTCCATCCGGGATGGGCGATCACCATAAGTCTTGAGCCTTCGTTCGAGGTGCGTGAGCGTTGCGGTCTGAGTACTTCAACCCGTAATGTGATAAAGCGTATCTGGCCATATCAGTTGCCGAACATGGATCCGGAGACTCTTGCGCGTCTGGTGTTCTGCTTCGAGAACCATCCTGAGCGTGAGGACGGCATCATCAGTGGTGCGCAGGATGCGATAGGCATCTGTATTCCAGGGCTTTGCCGTCATTATTATGACAATCATTTCTGGCCGGACAAGGTGGAGACATGCGAGGATGAGACTGTGCTTTCATGGCTCGAGGCTCATCTGTGCATGATTCCGATGGACCCGCGTCAGAGCGGATGCTCGGTCGTTACCGGCAAGGATATCACTGAGCCGAAGGTGAAGGCTCTTGCCAAGGCTGCCGATGAGTGCTGGGATGCCATACTGCGTATGGACCTTGATGGGTTCGCGGCAGCGTATCGTGCGTCATTCAATGCTCAGATCGCGATGTTTCCGGCGATGGTGCAGGGATGTGTGCAGTCTTATATTGATAAATACTCGGTTATGGACGAGGTGCTTGCATGGAAGATGCCTGGTGCCGGCGGTGGCGGATATCTCGCCTGTGTGGTGACGGATAGTGAGGCTTTCTGTGCGTCTCATCCTGAGGCTATTGCCTTGAAGATCCGCAGGTCCGGAATGTAAATGTGTTGTCATGAAACGTTATTGTCAGACTCTTGAACTGGTCGATGATCCTGAAATGATCGCTGCTTATGTCAGCGAACATGCTCGGGTGTGGCCTGAAGTGCAGGCCGGTATCCGTGAGGTCGGTATCCTGGACATGCAGATATACGCTCTGGGCAACCGTCTGTTCATGATAGTGGATACTGTCGATGACTTCGATTGGGTTGCAGACAATGCGCGACTTGCTACGCTTCCGCGTCAGGCTGAATGGGAGGCGTATATGGCTCGTTTTCAGGGTTCTGACCCTTCTGCACCTTCCACTGCCAAGTGGAAACTTATGGATAAGATATTTCAATTGGAAAAGTAATGAAGACTCCTTCGCTTCTTAAGTCAAAAAACGGAACGAACTATCTCCTTCCCTTTATACTTGTAGCGTCCTGCTTTGCTCTTTGGGGCTTTGCAAATGACATCACCCACCCGATGGTGAAGGCATTCTCGAAGATATTCAGGATGAGCGTCACCGACGGTACTCTTGTGCAGGTGGCGTTTTATGGCGGCTATTTTGCCATGGCTCTTCCTGCTGCGCTTTTTGTGAACAGGTTCTCGTACAAGAGCGGTATCGCGCTCGGTCTGGGACTGTATGCCTTAGGCGCACTGATGTTCATACCTGCTTCATGGACTGGTAGTTATTATCCTTTCCTGATAGCGTATTTCATCTTGACCTGCGGTCTGTCTTTCCTTGAGACAAGTGCCAATCCGTACATCCTGTCGATGGGTGATCCGGAGACTGCGACCCAGAGACTGAATCTTGCTCAGGCGTTCAATCCTATCGGTTCACTGATGGGTATGTATGCTGCCATCCATTTCATCCAGGCGCGTCTGAATCCTCTATCCACTGATGAACGTGCGCTTCTGGGGGATGCTGAGTTTGAGGCGGTGAAGGCTGCGGACCTGTCGATCCTTTCCAATACTTATGCTATGCTCGGATGTGTCATCCTTGTGGTGTTTGTACTGATGCTTCTGGCAAAGATGCCGAAAGGGGAGAGTGCTGAGAAGGGAAATTCTGCCTTCCGTCCGACGGTAGCGCGTCTTTTTGCAAATCCTCGTTACAGGGAGGGTGTGATAGCGCAGTTCTTCTATGTCGGAGCGCAGACTATGTGCTGGACTTTCATCATCCAGTATGGCACGCGGGTGTTCATGGCCGAGGGTATGCCTGAACTTCAGGCAGAGGTGCTTTCGCAGAAGTTCAACATCGTGGCGATGGCCCTTTTCTGCGTGAGCAGGTTCATATGTACCTATCTTCTGAAGTATCTGAATCCGGGAAAACTGTTGTCGATCCTTGCGACTGTGGCTCTTGTGCTGACTGTCGGCGTCATATCGTTCCAGTCGCGTGCCGGTGTATATTGTCTTGTGGCGATTTCGGCCTGCATGTCCCTGATGTTCCCGACCATCTACGGAATAGCCCTGGAGGGTGTCGGCAATGATGCCAAGATCGGTGCCGCCGGTCTCATCATGGCCATCCTCGGTGGCTCGGTTCTCCCGCCGCTCCAGGCCCGCATCATCGATATGGATGTTGTCTTCGGCATGCCTGCAGCCAATCTTTCTTTTATCCTTCCTCTGATCAGTTTCGTCGTAGTGGCAGTCTTCGGCCTCCGCAATTCCCGGAAGAGGGGGTAGGGCAGTGGTTGTTGTGAGTGCCGTGCTGTGGTTGCTGTGATTCGCAACGCTCTGACGGATAATAAGTTACTATATACGTCCCGCCTTCCTGAGATGGCGGGACGTTTGTTTATCTTGCTGATTGTCAAGGTGATACGTTACACGCTGCTGATTGATTTCAAGTGTGTTGTAGAGTGCGATCCCCTTGTGGGTGGTTATGCGAGTTGTTACAACGTTATTCTGTGGTTAAGGTCAGTGACGATAACATTGGACTAAACTGCTTTATAATGGTTTGCCGATCAGGTAGGATTGATAGATGCAGTCTGCTGAGTCGTAGTAGAAACTGCTGTTGTAGTCGTCTATCTTGTCGGCAATCCAGGAGTTATAGACACTGATCAGGGTTTTGATGTACTGTTTGGGGTTGTCCTGGGATACGCTTATGATGAGGCGTTTATATACTTTGGCTATATCCCAATGACTAGGGACGGCGTATTTGACGTCTGTGATGTCAAAGTAGTCGTTTTCTATGTTGCACTCTTTGATGAGGTCGTCTGCTACGCGGGCAATGTTGTCGCTATGGTAGATGTCGGCCAGTTTGTATATCTTGGTCAGACGCTCTTCTCCAAGGGCGTTTACTATGACTCTGTTCCTGTTCTTTGTTGCTCTGGCTATGTATTCTATCAGGGCGCAGAGGTAGAAGAGGTCGTTGTGTCTTTTTAGTTCGCGTCCTGTCATTTTTTGCTCAGTTTTTCAGATTCAACAAATTTCAAACATTTCAGGGATGCTTCTGTGGCGAAGCAGATCTGATGTGTTGGGTGTTTGAATTTTGCCAATACCCAGAATTGCTCTCGGGTGATTACTCCGGCGATGAAGTCTTCAATGTAGTTGTAGATCTGGTCATTTGCCATTGCTCCGATTACGATGTCGTAGTTGTGCTGGATGCCTTTTCTGCAGTCTACTATGAAATCCAGCCATTTGTCTGTCATGCCTTTGAAATCGCAGATAGACAGAGTCTTGTCGGGAGTGTATTCATAGATGCTGATTGTGGGAGTTTCCTTTCTCATAGCCCATCTTTTGGCCTGTCTCTTGAGCTTTGTGCAATAGAATCCTTCTCCAAAATCTTTTGTGAACTTTCCTGTTCTGATTTCAGGTTCCTTTACTTCTATGGCACTTCCGTGGAATACTCTCATAATTTATAATGATATGACGCTATTGCTTTTCTGTGCAATTGCTGTGTCAAAGATAGTGGTTTGGATTAATTATTCAAAGAAATAGTCTTGCGATTAAGCGATCAAACCCTCCGTTTCGGATTCAAGATTGCATGTGTTATCGGTAAGTCTTCTGCCGGAATCTTTTACAAATACATATTGGAATATTGAAATCTGCATAAAAACAATATTCGGATATCTTTTGTATATTTGTTATTCACCAGACAACTGCACTTAACATCAGAATCTTATTCGATGAAGCATTTATATATAATAGGCAACGGCTTTGATATCTTCACTGGTCTTAAGACCAGATATGTGGATTTTCGCAGATGGCTGGAGAACAACTATCCCTTTGTTTATGAGGATATGCAGGCGGCGTATGATATGGATGTTGAGTGGTGGAATGATTTTGAGGTACAACTCGGGAAACTGGATGTGAAGGCATATGTAAGGAAGTTTACTCCTCCGATGAAATCGAAGGAAGAGATTCTCAAAGCGATAGAGGAAAGAAAAGCGTTTGATAGGAAGTATAACCTACCTCCTTCGTTGCATTTTGACAGTCCCTGTGCCAGACGATTACGGGGGTTACTTGATATATTGCAGTATTGTTTTGAGAAATGGGTGGAGGATTGCCAGAGAATGTTTATAGGCCCAAAGTATGTCCATCTTGAAAAAGAAGATTCTTTTTTCATAAATTTCAATTACACTGATGTTCTTCAGTGGTTATATGAAATACCTGAAGAACGGGTGCTGCATATTCATGGCAGGGCAGCAAAACGTGAACACTTGATTTTTGGACATAATTCTTATCTTAGCGGCGATGGGTCTGATGATGAAGAAAAGACTTGCCTTGAATTGTCCCAGTATGAGAAGAATCCGTATGTGTATATTTTTAGACATGGTGAGTTGCCTGACATCTTGAAAGATATAGAGCAGGTGCATGTCTACGGATTTTCGTTCTCTCCTGTGGATGAAGATTATATGGACTGGATTTATAGACATGTCCCTTCTGATGCCCAATGGGAAGTGAGTTGGTATTCAGAGATAGATAAGCCACGAATAGACGGCTTTGTTCTTGATCATTGGGGATTGAAAAAAAGACTGAAGATGATAAGGTTGGAGGATTTTCTATCATAATAAGGTCATCTGCCATAATGTCATGACCCCTCCCGTGGCATAGCAGTTGAATCCGGTGGACCTGACACTGTAAAACTTTAACCTATGGAACAGGATTTATCTTCAGTTATAAAGAATCTCAAGGATTTGAAGGCAGAATATGACAGATTGTCTGCTCAGCCTTTATCTCATGATGCAATGGAGGCATATCGTTGCTGGTATGAACAGTCGTTCGTGTTATTTGGCAGGTTCTTTGAGAACGATTGTAAGGAATTTGTAAATTTCTCCAGTGTGGATAACACATCTACAAACGGCTATGTGTTGAAGGAGAATTATGATAAGATCCGAAAGGATTTTTGTGTGCTCGTTGACCGTCTTGAGTATGGCGAGGCCTATAAGGGAGGACCGGTTTCACTTCCTGCCGTAACTTCATCCGGATCAGGGAAAAGGGTCTTCATCAGTCATTCGTCAGAGGATCAGGATCTGGTCAACCGCTTTGTTGATTCGATTCTGCTGCTTGGAATGAATATAGATGCTTCTTTGATAGCGTACACATCAAGAGAAGATATGGGAGTGGCGCCTGGAGAGAATATACCCAAGTACATCAGGGATAACATTGCTTGTGCGGACATCGTCCTGCTGATGATTTCAGATAATTATAAGACAAGTGAGGTCTGTCTGAATGAGATGGGGGCAGCATGGGCATTGAATAGAACAATCGTTCAGATTCTTCTTCCAAATACTTCTTTTGATAAGTTGGGATGGTTGTGTTCTTTGGATAAATCGGTAAAAATTAGCGACTCTAATGCAATAGATGGTCTTTGCGAGGTCTTTGAGAAAAAACTTGATGTACGAGTGAAGTTGTCATCATGGAACAGGTATAAGGAGGACTTTGTCAAGTCATGCCAGGCACAAACGCCCGCAGAAATGACATTGGTTGCCGTCCTGTCCGATCCTCTGCAACCTCAGGATGATGAACTTGGATTACTCGACTACAGGGAGAGGTTCGACTATGCTAACAAGATGGTCAATGATATCTGCGGATGCATTACGAAAGGATTGAATGATTCAAATGCTGTTATCAGCAGAAATGCCAAGCAATTACAGACTTTGAATGCTCATAATCCATCGGCCTCCCAGATCAAGGCCATCATGCGCCATTCGGCAAAATCCATGAATGATCTTGCTGAAATAGTAGAACTGAATGCACCGTTGTTGAAAGAACATTTCTATGATATGGTTGACTATGCGGTCAAAGTGCGTTCATGTGTTACCCATAAAGAAGATGTTGAATCAGGATTCGACATAGTGAAGGACCTCCTTGTTTCCATCTCCGGAGCAAAGGAGTCGATGATAGACTTGCGGAATGAAGTCGAACAGCAGCCTAATATGGAGGCTATGCAGAATAAGGCAAAGAAACGTCTGTATAATGCGCAGACGGTCTTGATTGACGTTCTTGATTCATGCCAGAGCAAGGCAAAGGATCTGGTTGGAGTAGTATGAAGTGAATTGAGTTTCTATGAGTGTGATTTGTAATGGATTGATGGATAATAAGTTACCGTGTGTGTCCCGCCTTTCTGAGATGGCGGGGCGTTTGTTTAGGAAGTTGAAGATCAGGTGTTTATCTGACAAGGATGTGTATGCCTCTGCCCAAGGGCTAGTTCCAAGGTAGTTGCCGGCTCGATTAGGTTCTATTGTCTACCTGTCAATAAAGAAATCCGAATAGCCACAGCGGAATCTTATTACCGCGTCCGAACTCAACATTGTCTAGTGCAAGATAACTGTTAGGGATATCTTTAATCTGGTTGAAGGATTTGTCGGCTCCACCTACCTCTATAACTATATTGTCGTTTATCTGGAAGTCTCCGTTCTTAGGATAGTAAACTTCTGCAGCTCTGCTGACCTGGTTGTAGAAGAAGGTTTCTCTGATAGTTCCTATCTCAGGATTCTTGTTAAAGGCGTACATAAGGTTTGGATTGTCAAGAAACATCTTCTCCGGTGCAGCCATTTGTTTTACCGCTTTTATTTTGGTTTTGAGGAGCCCAAGTAGCGCACCTCGCTGAAGCAACTCCAATAGCTTAAGTCCT
>JAFURF010000058.1 GCA_017471965.1 Bacteroidales bacterium | reverse complement strand
GGATTATGTCGATCCTGGCTGCACTGCGGTCATGAACGGTGAGGACATTACCGATAAGGTGACTGTGACTGACAATATAGACAACACTGCGGTCGGTATATATACCGTAAACTATTCTGCCGTGAACGAGCAGGGCTTCTCTGCAAGTGCTTCACGCGACGTGTATGTTGTGGCTGAAAGCGGAATCGGAAACCTTTATGTAGGCCAGATGACAAAATGGGATGGCAGTGTGAAGTCCGGAGGAACCCATATGGTTACCGATAACGGTGACGGCACATATACTCTTGACGATGTCATGGGAGGCTTCTACTGCTGGTATACATACCCGGGATATGACGCAATGGGATATGACTTCTTTGCTGAGGTGGACTTCACAGTGGACGCTTCAGGCGCAGTGACTCAGGTAGGAGATGTAGGAGACTGGTATTTTGCAAGCCAGGTCGAACTCTTCATCATTGACGGACATTATGACGCAACTACTGGTGTTCTTACCATAAATACCTCATATAATGGTGGAACTCTCAATGTCGTTCTTGCTCCAATAACCAAATAAATGACAGAAGGTATGAAAAAGTTATTATATGTTTTAGCAGCATCTGTTGCGCTCTTCTCATCTTGCGCAAAAGATCCGATAGAAAATACTGCTACCGTAGGAATGGCCGGCGAATGGTATGTGACGGCCGATGTCGTAGATGAGAATGGTGAGGTCCTTTATGAGGATCTAATGGGGCCCTTCATCGTCAGTACCTTCAATACTGCAGCGAATGTGCCTACAGAGATGTATGTGTATGACAATGCCAATTTCTGGGACTTCCAGGTGCAGGTGAAGGCGGATGCCGCTGCCATGACTTTTGCAACCGATGGTATGGCATCAAATCTTACATATGAAAGCCAGGTGCAGATCACTGGAGGCAAGATCACTTACGGAGCGGCCAAGACTCCTAGCGGTCAACCTGCCGATGCCATCGAGTTCTGTGTAAAGTTCGATGATGATGACGATGGCTTCACTTATAAGATCCATGGTTACAGGTATACCGGATTTGTGGCTGACGAATAGTCCGACAACCTTCCTTAAACATAAATATTGACGAAGCCGGGCGGCACCTGTGAAGGACCGCCCGGCTGTCTTGTGATATCTGGTCGAGATGACGTGACTCGAACACGCGACCCCTACGTCCCGAACGTAGTGCGCTACCAACTGCGCTACATCTCGATTTCTAATAAAAAGGAGCAATCTGTCGATTGCTCCTCTCGGCTATAAGAAAACCCTTTAAAGGGAACCTTTCTTTATGAAAGTTTATTGATATAAACTGCGATACCGCTCTTGAGGTTTGCAGCCTTGTTCTTGTGGATAACACCGATCTTTGCCAACTTGTCGATCATTGCATAGACCTTAGGAGCGTTAGCCTCGGCTGCTGCCTTGTCTGATGTGTTACGGATCGCACGGATTGCGTTTCTTGTTGTCTTTGCATAATATTTATTATGCAATCTGCGCCTTTCGCTCTGGCGATAGCGCTTGTCTGCTGAAGCGTGATTTGCCATTGTTATTCTTTTTTATATTTTTCGTAGTCGGTAGGGGAATCGAACCCCTCTTGCAAGAATGAAAATCTTGAGTCCTAACCGATAGACGAACCGACCAAACTGACCATCTTTTCACAAATGGGAGTGCAAAGGTAAGAAAAGTTTTTAAACTGACAAAATATTTTGCAATCTTTTGTATATTTCTATTTCTCTTTTTCCCATTCGAAAGAGTAGATCACAGACTCTACCTGTCTGAGATACTGTCTCTTGTCATATTTCGGAGCATATACGAATGCCTGAAGTACGATTACTTCCTTTCCGTCCTTGCTATAGAATGCGTGCGAAACGAAAGGACCGCCCATGAAATCGTTCGCAACTTCCCAGAATCCTCTGATCTCGGCGAAATCAAGGCCTTTATAACGCTTGTATTCGATCGAAGGCCTTACGAAGTTGCTGGTGGTCATATATGTGTTGTCGAACATTCCAGGGACGTTGTTCATCAGGATCTCGTTGCTGTTTGTAATGATGTTGTCGAGATCCATCATGTTCTCACCTTCTACGACAGGATATTTGTATACGAGGATTCCCTGTGTCACGTACTGTATTGCATACTCTATCCAGATGAAGTCAGAGGTCTTCTTCTTCAACTGGTATCCGGAAGGGAAGTGCGGAGAACCTCCGACCATTTCTGTTACGTATGGTGCGAGTTTGAGTTCTTCGTATTTCCTGGTGTTGGCGATGATCCTGTCCCTTTCCGCCTGTTCAAGTGTCGTCACGATGTCAGGACTGTTCTTCCGGATGATCTCCACTGCCGCTTCTGCATCTGCAGCATTGATGTGGATGACTGTCTGAGGCCTTGCCCATACGTCTTTTCTATATACGATGCCAGGCTCCGTTACTGCCGGATTGATGTTCATCACAATTATGTTCCTGTGTACCTGGAACATGCTGGTAAATCCGTTCTGAGGCACATTGACGAGACTGAAGAGAGGCTCCCTTTGAGGAAGATAAGGAGTCTCGCATGCAAGCGAGTCCCTCAGAGCGTTGCCCACGATCCCTTCCCAATCAGCCTTGTCTATCACTACGATGACTTCACCGGCCTTGCCGCTGATGTTAGGGAGGAGGGCCTGTCTTGTCTTTCTTTCATTGCATGAGCAGAGGACGACGATGGCCGTCATAAACAGTGAGATGTATTTGACTGTTGCTTTCATATTGATATTATTATCTGAACATTCTGAATATTCTTGCAATATCGTTGCCGAAGGCGAGGAACATAAGTCCGAAGATCAGGAGCATTCCTATTATCTGGGTGACGTACAGGAAGTTGTCGCTAGGTTTCCTTCCTGTCATCATCTCGTATAAGGTGAAGACTATATGTCCTCCGTCCAGCGCCGGTATCGGAATGAGGTTCATGACCCCGAGCATTATTGAGAGCATGGCGATGATGCTGATGAAACTGTACCAGTCCCATGCTGCCGGGAATACCTGTCCTATGGCAATGAAACTTCCTACAGACTTGTATGCTTCGGTCTTTGGCGTGAATACAAGTTTAAGGTCCTGAATGTATCCTCCGATGGAAGAGAATGTCTTTCTGAAGCCGGCAGGTATGGATGACAAGGCAGTGTATTCCTTTGTGTTTATCTGAGGCTGCTCCAGAAATATGCCCAGTTTTCCAAGGGTGTCGACCTGAAGATTCATGGAAAGGGTGTCTCCTGCCCTCAGTATGTCTACAGGAACTCCAGACCCGGCATTGTTCTCAAGTACGGTCCATGCATCCTGTACGTATTCTGTACGGATACCTGCAACAGTTATGATCCTGTCTCCTTCTGCAAGGCCTGCGCCGATGTTAGGTGACTCTTCGGCCACTTCTTTTACAATGAACGGTCTTGCAAGATCGAACATGCCCGGACTGTTGAGGATTTCCCCTATCCTGTTCTGGTCTATGTAGATGTCAAGTGTGTCTCCGTCCCTGAGGACAGTAGCCTTTGCTGCAGTTTCTCTGACCATGTTGGCCTGCATCATGAAGAAGTCTTCCTGCTCTTCCCCGTCGAAACTTATTATGTGGTCTCCGTTGCGGAATCCCATGTCATATGCAAGTTCGTTCACATATATCTGGCTTCCTTCATTGCTGATGTAGCTTTCTCCCCAGTTGGCAAGGAGGACGGAGTACATGATGATGGCGAATATGAAGTTGAACAGTACGCCTCCAGCCATGACAAGAAGCCTCTGCCATGCCGGCTTGCTCCTGAACTCCCATGGTTTGGGCTCGCTCTTCAGGTATTCGGTGTCCATAGATTCGTCGATCATTCCGCAGACCTTGCAGTAGCCTCCCAGAGGGAGCCAGCCTATGCCGTATTCGGTCTCCCACTCCATCGCCTTGGGAAAAAGTTTCGGGAACCAGCCTTTCTTTGTGCTGAAAAGGCTCAGGTTGCCGGCGTCGAAGAAAAGGTAGAACTTATCGACCCTGATGCCGAAGATCTTGGAAAAGATGAAATGTCCGAATTCGTGTACTATGACAAGTATCGACAGGGCAAGTATGACCTGAAGTGTCTTTATTAGAACGATCATGTGACGGGTTTCTGTTAAAATGATTTCCTTCCTGCTATCCTGTCTATGATGCCGCCTGCTTTTGCAAGGACTTCATCGTTTGTCCGGAAGATTGTGTCAAGGTCGGGATCTGCTGCAAAATCTGCACCACTCATGCACTCATGGACAACATCGGTGATGTCGTAGAATCCTATCCTTTCCTCCAGGAAGGCAGCAACTGCCGCTTCATTTGCCGCATTCATGATGCATGCCATGTTGCCGCCTTTTTCCAGTGACTCGTATGCAAGTCCGAGGGCAGGAAACTTTTCATGATCAGGAGCGAAGAATGACATGCTTCCGAGTTCCGCGAAATTGAGTTTGCGGTTGTCCAGGGTGAGACGCTCAGGGAAACTGAATGCGAACTGTATGGCCTCCCTCATGTCCGGGTGACCCATCTGCGCTATGACGGACCCGTCGGCATATTCCACCATCGAATGGATTATAGACTCCGGGTGTATCACCACCTGGATCTTTTCTCCCGGAGTACCGAAAAGCCATCTTGCCTCGATTATCTCCAGTCCCTTGTTCATCATGGTCGCTGAGTCGATGGTGATCTTGCTTCCCATGCTCCAGTTCGGGTGGTTCAGGGCCTGTGCACGCGTTGCCTTGGCGATGTCTTCGCGGCTCCAAGTGCGGAACGGACCTCCGGATGCAGTAAGGTGTATCTTTTCAATGTCGGCGCCCGCAGATCCCATCAGACACTGGAAGATTGCAGAATGTTCGGAATCCACCGGAAGGATGCGCGCATGATGCTTCGAGGCAAGGTCCATTACTGTCTTTCCCGCAGCGACAAGGGTCTCCTTGTTTGCCAGTGCAATGGTCTTTCCGGCCTTTACTGCCGCAACGGTCGAAGAAAGGCCGCTGAAGCCGACCATGGATGTAAGTACTATGTCTATGTTGTCCGATGTCACGAGGTCGCATACGGACTGCATTCCTGCAAACACTTTTATATAATGAGGGTCCAGGGCCTCCTTGACTTCCTGATACTTGTCTTCGTTGCAGATCACCACTGAATTTGCATCAAATTCGATGGCCTGCCGTATCAGCAGGTCTGAACTGTTGTTGGCAGTGAGGAGTTCGACTTCAAAGATGTCCCTGTGCTGTCTGATGACATCGAGTGCCTGTCTTCCTATGGAACCTGTAGATCCAAGGATCGCAATGCGTCTTCTGTTCATTATATGTTGCGTCAGTTTAGAATTTTATGTATTTGGTAGGATCGACCGTCTCACCCTTGTGCCATAGTTCGAAGTGGAGGTGTGCTCCGGTAGTGATTTCTCCCGTGTTCCCTACAAGTGCTACCGGAGTGCCGGCACTCACCTTGTCACCGATCTTCTTGAGGAGTCTGTCGTTGTGCTTGTATATTGAGACGATGTCTCCGTCGTGCTGGATCTGGATTGTGTTGCCGGCATCGTCGGTCCATCCGGCGAATATCACTGTGCCGTCCAGAGTAGCCTTGACCACTGATCCTGCCGGTGCCGTGATGTCGACATACGGGTGCATGGCCGGATCATATCCTTGAGATATCACTCCCTTCAGAGGAGTGAAGAAATGCAGACCTTCGATCGGGAGGTTGCGTCTTGTCCTTTGGGATATGCCGAACTGTTCCTCTTCCTTGACCTGCTCGCGCAGCAGAGAGTCCTTTAGTGCCACTTCGTTCATGTCTACCCCTTCCGTACTGCTTCCGGACGATACCTTTATCAGGCTGTCGATCTTGATCGGCTCCTCTCCTTCCACGACCCTGCGAAGGTTCTCTGAATAGAGTTCCCACCTGAATACGACCCTTTCCAGAGAATCTATGGTGATGGCATTCTGGATGGCCGCCCTCTTCGACCTTGCGTCAGGATAGCCGGGGATGAATGTCCTTACCGGAGTGAACGCTATGATGGAAAAGATTGCGGCTGTGAGTACGACCATTATTGTCACTATCGTGACGAAGAAACCGGTCCTGCTGAAGTGAAGGGTCACAAGTTGCTGGTGGGTGTTGTCGTCAAGGACGGCCAGTCTGAACTTTCTGCTTCTCTTTTCTTTATTGTGGTTTGCCATAAATTCGTTTTTATTATAACTTTGCACCCGAATGGACAGAATCATCGGCATAGATTACGGAAGGAAAAGGGTCGGAGTCGCAGTGAGCGATCCGCTCGGAATCTTTGCGTCTGCACTGGAAACGGTACATTCTGCAAAGATAATAGATTATCTTAAAAAATACGCTGAAAATGAGAATGTCGTGCTGTTTGTGGTCGGATATCCGATCAATATGAACGGTGCTCCCTCAGAAGCGGCAAAAGATGTGGATGTGCTTCTCAACCGTCTCAAGAAGGCTTTCCCGGACATTCCTGTCGTTCTTGAAGACGAGCGTTTCACTTCTGTCCTTGCGCATCGTGCCATGATTGACGGAGGCATGAAGAAGCAGGACAGGATGAAGAAGGAATCGGTTGACAAGATCAGTGCCGCCATAATTCTGCAGAGTTATCTTGATAAAAAACAAAAAGGAATATGATACTGCCTATATATCTATACGGATCGGATGTCCTCAGAAGAGAGAACGAGGACGTCGACATCAATGACAGGGAGGGAATAGCAAAACTCCTTGAAGACATGAAGGAAACGCTCAAGAATGCTGACGGTTGCGGACTTGCTGCACCGCAGGTGGGCGTAAACAGGAATATCGTGATCGTGGATGGAAGGGACCTTACAGACACCTATGATTATCTGCACGATTTCTTCCGCGTGATGATCAATCCTGTGGTCCTTGAAGAGAGCGAGGAGACATGCGAGTATTCAGAGGGCTGCCTCAGTGTTCCCGGCATCTATGCGGAAGTCCGCAGGCCGTCGAAGATAAAGGTGGAATACTACAATGAGAACCTCGAGAAGGTGGTCGAAGAGTTCGACCGTTTCGCCTGCCGCATGGTGCAGCACGAACTTTCCCATCTTGAAGGCAACCTTTTTGTAGATAATGTGTCGCCGATCAGGCGCAAGATGATAGCGCGCAAACTGCAGGCAATCGCGAAGGGTGCGGTGCAGACACGATATAAATCAAAGAAATAATGGGAGCATTTCATGCATACGACATCAGGGGAGTCTACAATGTGGACTTTGACAAGGACGTGGCCTACAAGGTGGGGTATTTCCTTCCTGAACTTCTTTCTGCCGACAAGGTTCTGGTGGGAAGGGACGCAAGAGTATCTTCTCCTGAGATACATGAATATCTTGTAAAGGGCATCACTGATGCCGGTGCCGATGTCTATGACATAGGACTGAGTACGACCCCGATGGTCTATTTCGGTACAGCCAAGTACGGATTCAAGGCTTCTGTCCAGATCACGGCATCTCACAATCCGGCAGAGTATAACGGCATGAAGGTTTCGCGTGAAAACGCCCTTCCTGTAGGCCTGGACAACGGTCTCGGGCAGATCCGGGACTGGATCGAGGAGGGTCGTGAGTGCCCTGTGGCGGACAAGAAAGGTGTAGTGCATACGATGGATATACGCAAGGATTATCTTGACTTCCTTCTCTCATACAAGGAGGACTGGTCAGGCCTGGACATCGCCATAGACGTATCGAACGGAATGGCCTCTCTGTTTGTCCGCGACATATTCGGCGACACCCCTTCATACATCTATGAGGAACTTGACGGATCCTTCCCTAATCACGAACCTAATCCTCTCGTTCAGAAGAATGTGGAGGCCCTCAAGAAACTGGTTGCCGATACCGGTGCCGATATCGGCATCATCTATGACGGTGATGCAGACAGGGTGATGTTCGTGGACGAGAACAGCAGGTTCGTGTCTCCGGATCTGATGATTGCGGTCCTGGGCCACTATTTCCTTGAGGAAAGGGGAGAGTCCGGACTGGTGATCCAGGATATCAGAAGTTCAAAGGCCGTGGGCGAATATCTTGCTCCTATGGGTGGCGAGATGTACACATGGAAGGTCGGACGTGCCTTTGCCGCACGCAGACTCCGTGAGATCGGAGGCATTTTCGGCGGTGAACTTGCAGGTCACTATTATTTCCGTGACTTCTTCTATTCCGACAGCGGAATGCTTGCCTCCATCCTCATCGTCAATGTAGTGGCGAAGATGAAGAAGCAGGGAGTGAGTCTCAGTGCTCTCATATCGAAGATTGAAGGCTATCAGAACTCAGGTGAGATAAACTTCCGTCTTGAGGACAAGAAGGGTGCTATGGATGCCGTGCGTGACCATTTCATGGCATTGGAGAAGCCCTCAGCATACATGGATTTCGACGGTTACAGGGTAGAGTTCCCGGACTGGTGGTTCAACATCAGGCCTTCGAATACCGAGCCTTATCTCAGGTTCCTGTGTGAGGCCAATTCAAAGGAACTTCTTGAAGAGAAGGTCGCTGAAGTAAGGAAGATTCTTACAGAACAATTCGGAGCAAAGTAAATGACAGGAAAAATCAAAAGATACATACTGAACATGATGATTGTCTGTCTGGCAGGATATCTGTCGGCAGACAAACTTTCTGCAATTAACCCGGTAAGACTGGATACGGTCAAGACAAAACTACAGATTCCTCGTCCTGCCCTTCAGTCGGTACCCAACTGGATGAAGCCACCTTCGGATCCTATCGATACACTGGATACCGTAAACGAATATATAAAGGTCATTCTGTATGGGGACAATACCTGGCAATACTACAAGACCCCTGACTATCAGAAGGTGACGGGTGTTTTCGACGAATGCTGGAAGGAGGACGGGACCAATCCGTACGGAATTGAACTTGCCGATCTGCCTGCCTCATGGTCGATATGGCTCGTTGACAGCCTCAACCAGTACCATTGCCCGTTCCAGGGGGATGTGCATTACAGAGGAAAGTTCGGGGTCAGGCGCGGACGACGTCACCTCGGAGTGGATGTCCCTCTCAAGGTCGGTGATCCGGTCTATGCCACATTCACCGGTAAGGTGAGGATTTCAAAGTATTGGGGCGCCTTCGGAAACCTGGTCGTCATCAGGCATGACAACGGCATCGAGACCTTCTACGCACATCTTTCCAAGAGGAATGTCGAGGTCGGTGACTGGGTCAATGCGGGAGACGTGATCGGACTCGGAGGGTCTACAGGCCGCTCTACGGGTCCTCATCTCCATTTTGAGACAAGATACAAGGGCTTTGCCTTCGACCCTCAGTGGCTCATCGATTTCAAGACCGGTGAACTCAGACACCGTCTGTTCGTACTTAAGAAGAAGTATTTCAACATCTACAGCAACTATGAGCAGGACTTCGAGGACGAGATGAAGAATCATGAGGAAGATGCTGCAGAGGATGCGGAGAGGGCGGCAATGAAATATTATGTCATCCGTTCCGGCGACACCCTCAGCAAGATCGCGCGCAACAACGGGACCACCGTCAGTGAACTCTGCCGCCTCAACGGCATGACGACGAAGACCACCTTGCGCATAGGCAAGAAGATAAGGGTCCGTTAGTCTTAGAGAAGCGGAGCGAAAAGACGCATGAGCGCCTGTGATATCTTATGATACCATGGGCGCTTCTTCCATTCTTCCAGAGTGATCTCCCGACATTCTGTAAGGTCGTCGAGAAATATTCTTCGATTCTTTTTCGCCACTTCCTCGCTGTAGATGTATGAGTTGATCTCGTAACTGAGTTCCATGCTCCTGCAGTCCATGTTGGCGGATCCTATAATGGAAAGATAGTCGTCGGATACAAGTGTCTTTGCATGGATGAACCTTCCTCCTTTCTCGAATATGCGGATGCCGGCCTCAAGGCATTCCTGGTAGAAGGACTTGTTTGCAGGACCCATGAAGAAGAGATCGGCCTTTTCCGGAACCATGAGCCTTACGTCGCAGCCTTTGAGAGCCGCAGATTTCAGTGCCAGCATGAGAGGTTCCGGAGGTACGAAATATGGGGTCTGGATGAACAGATATCTTGATGAATGGCTTGCGGTCCAGACTGCTCCCATATGCAGGATAGGGAACTCCCTGTCAGGTTCGTCCGGTATGATCTGCACGAGTTTGTCGTCGTTGGCATCCAGACTCTCTGGGAAGAATTCGTCGAAGTTGCCCTCGACCTTTCCGCCGGAAGTTATCCATGAGTTGAGGAAACAGTATTGAAGGGATGCGACGGCGTTCCCTGTTATCCTGGTGTGGGTGTCGCGCCATCTGAAGAAGTAATCGTCACCGATGTTCATGCCTCCGGTATATCCGATCTTTCCGTCTATCACCACTATCTTGCGGTGGTCGCGGTAGTTGAACTTTGAAAGCAGGAATATGTTCGGATTGGTGAACTTCACCACTTCCACCCCGGCCTCCTTCATCTCATTGTAATATCCTTCCCAGATGGTGATGTTGGCTATGTTTTCGTGAATGAAGCGCACCTTGACGCCTTCGCGTGCCTTCTGCATCAGGAGGTTCTTTATCCTTCTGCTGCCGTCGTCCTTCAGGAAGTAGAAGTATTCGAAATGTATGTGGTGCCTTGCAGCAAGAAGGTCATTGACAAGCGCTTCCAGTTTCCTTTCTCCGGAAGTGATGATCTCTATCTCGTTGTTTTCGCAGACCGTCAGTCCGCTGTCCCTCTTAAGGAGCCTGCTCAGACTCCGGTATCTTTCCCTTATCTGTCTTTCTTGCCCGTCACCGAAAAGAAGAGCCTTGGTGCGGTCGCTTGCTCTTTGCTCGAAAGTCTCGAGGAATTCCCTGTTCCTTACCTTGAACAGACCGGGTTTTCTGAAGTTGAGCCCGAACACGAAGTAAAGGAGGAGTCCGATGACAGGTAGGATGCCTATGATGAGGATCCACGCAATTTTTCTTCCGGAATCCTGATTGTCGTTGAGTATCACAAGGATGGCTCCGACAATCATGAAGATGCCGAATATGGATGTCAATATGGAGAATATGCCTCCCATTCAGTCTTATCAGATGCGTTTGCAGATGAGTGTTGCGGAAGTCACCGATACGACCTCTACTTCACAATAGTCTCCGGCCTTTTCTCCCATGTCAGGGAAAACGCACATCTTGTTGCTGCTTGCTCTTCCACAGAGTTCCTTCTGATTCTTCTTTGAAGGTCCTTCTACAAGTACCTTCAGACGCTTTCCTATCTCCTTCTCATTGCTCTTCAGGCTCATACGGCCCTGAAGTGCTATGATTGCGTTCAGACGCTCCGTCTTGAGAGAATATGGAATGTCGTCAGGGTATTTCTTGGATGCAAGGGTGCCGGGACGCTCTGAATAGGCGAACATGAAGGCCGAGTCGAACACCACCTCTTCCATAAGGGATAGTGTGTCCTTGTGGTCCTGCTCCGTCTCTCCGCTGAATCCTGCGATCACGTCTGTGGTGAGTCCGCAGTCTGGAATGACGCTGCGTATCTTCGCCACCCTTTCGAGGTACCACTCACGGTTGTATTTCCTTCTCATCTTTTCGAGCATGCTGCTGCTGCCGGACTGCACCGGGAGATGGATGTGCCTGCATATGTTCTCGTACATGGCCATTGTGTAGATGACCTCGTCGCTGATGTCTTTAGGGTGTGAGGTCGAGAACCTTACGCGGAGTTCTGGACTGATCTTTGCCACCATTTCAAGGAGTTGGGCGAAATTGACGTTCCTGTCAGGCCTGTCTGCGTCCTTCCAGAAATACGAGTCTACGTTCTGTCCCAGGAGAGTGACTTCCTTGTAGCCGTTTTCATACAGCACCTTGGCCTCGTTGACGATGGTATACGGGTCTCTGCTGCGCTCTGCACCACGTGTATAAGGCACCACGCAGTATGAACATACGTTGTTGCATCCCCTCATGATGGAAATGAAGGCGGACACGCCGTTCTTGTCCAGTCTGACAGGGGCGATGTCCGCATATGTCTCTTCGTGTGAAAGAAGGACGTTGATCTGAGGTGTCTCAGGTGTGATGGCCTTGAGGAGTTGAGGGAGGCTCCTGTAGGAGTCAGGGCCTGCCACGAGGTCCACCTTCTCAAGAAGCTTCTCCTTCAGCCTTTCCGCCATGCATCCGACGATACCGATCACCACGCCTTCCCTGTTTCTCTTCTGGAGACGGAACTGGTCTATCCTGCCCCATATCCTCTGCTCGGCGTTGTCCCTTATGGAGCATGTGTTGGCAAGGATGACGTCTGCTTCGTTCATGTTCTCGGTGAGCACATACCCTGCATCCTGCAGGATCGAGAGAATGACCTCGCTGTCATTCACGTTCATCTGGCATCCGTATGTCTCTATGTATACCTTCGGCTTCGAAGGGTCTGAAATTGGTCTTATTCCGTTCATCTTCTATACTGGTTCAGTCAGATTGCAAAGATAGGATTTTTCAACGAATATCGTTATCTTTGCGAAGATGTAAAGATATATATTGTGAAGAACAGGACATTAAAACTGCTGACTGTCATATTGTCGGCGCTGGTCTTGACCCTGACCTCGTGCAATAAGGTCAAGGATATCAAAGTGACCTCGGTGAAGATAGAAGCGATTGCCCCACAGGGCCTTCAGGGACTGAATGTCTTTCTGGCCGTGGGTATTGACAATCCTGCCTTCCAGGTGGGACTGGAAGACATAAATGGTGCATTGAAGCATTCTGGCAAGGTTCTTGGTAGAGCGACGATGGATCCGTTCGTTCTGTGGGCCCGTTCGGCCGAGGTCTACCACCTCAGAGCCTTTGTGAAGTTGGGAGAGGACGCTACCCTCAAGGATCTTCTGATGCTTACGGATGCAGAGCGTCTCGAGGAGTGCGTGATCGACGTTTCCGTCAAGATACGATTGAAGAACGGTACTGCTGTACCTTTGAACATCAAGGACATACCTTTGAAGAAACTTTTGTAAATTACCCGAAATGAAAATAACTGACAATCTTATCCTTTTACTCGTTTTCTTTATGCTGTCCATCCCTGCCGTATCCCGTGCGCAGGAACAGGTTGTCATACCTGAAGGCTACGAACTGGTTGACTCGATAGTATACAGACCTGCCGCAGCGGTCGATACTACTTTGGCCGGGAAGGATATCTTCATGATCATGCCTTCCAGGAATGCCGGCGCCAAGGCGGATGTCAAGGTGATGCAGACGGATGTGGTGGCTGATGCAGTAAGGAGACAGATAAGATCTAACGAGGACAGGACTTTGAGCGGCTATCGTGTCAGGATATTCTTTGACAACAGACAGACGGCGAGAGTCGAGTCGGAAGAGACGCTCAAGCGCTTTGAGGCCCTTTACCATGATGTCGTGGCATACAGGACTTACGCCAATCCATATTTCAAGGTCACGGTGGGTGACTTCAGGACAAAGTCTGAGGCCATGAGGCTTCTCGAGCGTATAAAAGGTGAATTTCCAAGTGCCTTTGTGGTGAAGGAAAACATCTCGTTTCCTGTCGTTGATACGTCAAATGCATATGTTGTCGACACCGTCAAGGTGCTCAGACCTAAAGTTAAGTCTTAATTAATTGACAATCAGGTAGTAGTGTTATGTTGAAGCAAGGTTTGGAACTTAAGCAGACCCAGAAGTTGTCTCCTTTGCAGATCCAGACGATAAAACTTATCGAACTTCCTATTCAGGAACTGGAGCAGAGGATACGCAAGGAACTGGAGGAAAATCCGGTTCTGGATGAGGATGCGCCTAAAGAGAAGGAAGAAGATGAGGCTCCTAGGGAAGTGTCCCTGTCCGAATACAAGGAGGATGATTCTATCCCGAGTTACCGTCTGAGGTCCGACAACTACAACACCAAGGACGAGCGTCCGCAATACAGTACGTTTTCTGTGAAGGAAAGTTTTACCCAAAGCCTTCAGGAACAGTTGGGCTACCGCAATCTCACAGAACATCAGTATGCAGTGGCATCATTCATCATCGGAAGCCTTGATGATGACGGTTATCTGCGCAGGAGCCTTGACAGCATTGTGGATGACCTTTCTTTCAGGGCTAACATCGAGACTGACGAACAGGAGGTTGCCGATATGCTCAAGATCATCCAGGAGTTTGAACCGGCAGGTGTCGGTGCCCGCGACCTGCGTGAATGCCTTCTCCTTCAGATAAGACTGTTGAAGAAGACTCCTGAGGTGGACAATGCGGTCCGCATTCTCAAGAACTATTTCAACGAGTTCACCAACAAGCATTTCCAGAAGATCATGACCCGCATGAACATCTCGGAGGATGAACTCAAGGCGGCCATGTCTAAGATCCTGAAACTCAATCCTTCCCCTGGAGGACAGATAGACGACTCATATACAGATCAGGCGCAGCAGATAATTCCTGACTTCCTTCTGGAACTGAAGGACGGCGAACTCATACTGTCCATGCCCCGTTTCTCAGTACCGGAACTGAGGGTCAACAGGAAATACGCGGATATCCTCATTGAGGCCGCAAATTCATCGGAACGCGAGAAGAAGGAGGCTGCCGCCTTTGTAAAGAAGAAACTGGATTCCGCCAAATGGTTTGTCGAGGCCATAAAGCAGCGCCACAACACATTGTCCAATACCATGCAGGCGATTGTGGACTATCAGCACGACTATTTCGTCGATGGTGACGAGACCCACCTCAAGCCGATGGTTCTGAAGGATATCGCGGAAAAGACGGGATTTGACATCTCGACCATCTCACGGGTGGTTAACAGCAAGTACATCGAGACTCATTTCGGCATCTATCCTCTGAAATACTTCTTCTCAGAAGGACTGGAAAATCAGGAAGGCGAGGAAGTCTCTACCCGTGAACTCAAGAAGGCCCTTCAGGAATGCGTGGACAATGAGGACAAGCACAAGCCTCTTACAGACGACGAACTTGTCGAGGTGATGACTTCCAAGGGATATAAGGTGGCACGCAGGACCATTGCCAAGTACCGTGATCAGTTGGGCATCCCTAAGGCACGTCTCAGAAAAGAACTCTAGAGACTAAAAAAAAGAAAAATCTGCCGTTGTTTTACACTAAAACAACGGCTTTTTCGTGTCTGGAAGGTAGTTTTGCCTTCATGAAGATCAAGGAACTATGCATGGATGAAAGGCCGCGTGAGAAGATGCTGGAGAAGGGTGCGGCCGCCCTCAGTGACGCTGAACTTCTGGCGATACTCCTGAGGACCGGCACGGGAAAGAAGAATGTGGTGGACGTGGCACGGGAACTCCTTCGTATCGGTGACGGCCGGTTGAACGGGGTGGCATCGATGCCTGTGGAGAAACTTTGCTCCGTTGACGGGATCGGTCCGGGCAAGGCGGTAACGGTTGCTGCGGCTTTTGAACTTGGGCGCCGCAGTGCTGCAGAACCGTTTGTCCATGACAGGACACCGGTATCTTCTCCGCGTACCGTATACAGACTTATGCTGCCGGTGCTGCGGGGACTGGACCATGAGGAATGCTGGGCCCTGTTTCTCAACAGGGCCAACTATCTTCTGGGCAAGGAAAGAATGAGCAGCGGAGGCATGGAGTCGACGGTAATCGATGTGAAGTCGGTGCTGCGTCGTGCCATTGAAAAAAAGGCTTCAGGAGTCATCCTGGTGCATAATCATCCGTCGGGAAACGCTCTTCCGGGCCAGGCGGACATAACGCAGACTGATATACTCAGAAAGGCTCTGCGCTCATGTGACATCCAGCTTGTGGACCATGTCGTCGTAGCGGAAGACAGTTGGTACAGTTTTGCGGACGAGATGTTGGAAAACGAAAAATTTTGACTTGGATAAAAATAAGGATATATTTGCATGGATATAATAACACTAACACATATGAAAGTCATTAACCTCGGTCAGAAGAATTCTGTTCTCAACAAATTTGTCGCCCAGATGCGTGACAAGGATGTCCAGAAGGACAGCATGCGTTTCCGTCGTAACCTTGAAAGATTGGGTGAGATATTCGCCTATGAGATAAGTCAGACCCTCCATGCTTCAGAGAAGCAGGTGGTTACACCTTTGGGAATAGCCAATATTCCGGTCTATGATGACAAGATCGTGGTTTCTACCATCCTTCGTGCCGGTCTTCCTCTGCATCAGGGTATCCTGAATTATTTTGATGATGCACAGAATGCCTTTGTTGCGGCCTACAGGAAATATGACAAGGGAGAGGACTTCCATATACAGATAGAATACTGCAGCACTCCGGATCTGACGGGCAAGGTCCTGATTCTTGCCGACACCATGCTTGCTACAGGTGCATCTCTTGAAATAGCCTACAAGAAACTCTGCGAAGAAGGAGAGCCTGCCCACACGCATCTCGTGTGCCCGATTTCAAGTGCATATGCCGTGGAGTACCTCCAGAAGCATCTCCCTGCCGACAAGGTGACCCTCTGGGTGGCTGCAATAGACGAAGAACTGACTAGCCACTCTTATATCGTCCCTGGTCTGGGTGATGCCGGCGACCTCTGTTACGGCGAAAAGAAATAATACCCGCCGTTCATGACGGTGAGCGGGCGATGAGTCGAGTCGGAAGAACGGGCAGTTTCTTCCGACTCGACTCATGTTCTTTTCATTGTTGAGGTTATCTGGCGCTGCGAACCGGAAAAAATGAACTGTTCTTCCGGGACAGTACAATACAAACCATATCATATGAACGGACATGGTTGATACGGGGCATTTAGATGTATTTTGTGCGCTCTGAAGTGGCGGTAGGGTAAGTTTGGATGGCGTGGTCGCCTGTGACCCCGTGAACGGGAAGGGGCAGCGACTTCGTCGATTACGAACCCACGGGTTCTCACCCCACTGGACAAAAAACAGGAAGCCTTTCGACTTCCTGTTTCAGGGTGCCCAGTGGGATTCGAACCCACGACATTCAGAACCACAATCTGACGCTCTAACCAACTGAACTATGGGCACCATGTTGGTTTAAGGATTGCAAATATACGGATATTTTTTGAATCTGCAATATTTTGTTTGAAGTTTTCGCCACACTTATCTCTAAAAGGTAAGATTTCGCTGCATTATTCCGGTTTTTATGTCATTGCAGGTGAATCGAATAATCTTTTCATTATATTTGCAATGGCTGAAGCCTTGATAATTTAGATTTATGGGACGAGAAATAAAGTTTTCCCTTGTATATAGGGATATGTGGCAGTCATCGGGAAAGTATGTTCCGACTGTCGCTCAGTTGAAGGAAGTCGCTCCGGCGATAATAGACATGGGATGTTTTGACCGCGTCGAGACCAATGGTGGCGCGTTTGAACAGGTGAACCTTCTTTTCGGTGAGAACCCGAACAGAGCTGTGCGTGAGTGGACTGCACCATTCCATGCCGCCGGCATCCAGACTCATATGCTGGAGCGCGGCCTGAATGCCCTTCGTATGAATCCGGTTCCGGCAGATGTCCGTGAACTTATGTATAAGGTAAAGAAGGCTCAGGGAACGGATATATCAAGGTCTTTCTGCGGACTTAATGACCACCGTAACCTGCGTCTGAGTGTCGAGTATGCCAAGAAGGCCGGAATGATCTCGCAGGTTGCCCTTTCCATCACGAACTCTCCTGTCCATACGGTGGAATATTATATGGGAGTGGTCGATCATGTAGTCGAGTACGGCTGTGACGAAATCTGTCTGAAGGATATGGCCGGCATCGGAAGGCCTACCTTCCTTGCCGAACTTACAAGTCAGATAAAGAAGAAGTATCCTCATATAAAGGTGCAGTACCACGGCCATTGCGGTCCGGGTTTCTCTCCTGCCTCGATGCTTGAGGTGGCGCGTGCCGGTGCTGATTACCTTGATGTGGCAGTGGAACCTCTTTCATGGGGAAAGGTCCATCCGGACGTGATCACCATCCGCGAGATGCTCAAGGCCGATGGCTTTACTGTCAAGGATCTGAACATGAACGCATATATGGAGGTTCGTGCGCTGACGCAGAAGTTCATAGACGATTTTCTCGGATACTGGATAGACCCGAACAACTCACATATGAGTTCTCTTCTGGTAGGCTGCGGTCTTCCGGGAGGAATGATGGGATCGATGATGGCCGACCTCAAGGGATTCCATGGGGCGATAAACGCATCCCTTCGTGCCCAGGGCAAGGCTGAACTTTCCCTCGACCAGCTTATGGTGATGCTGTTCCAGGAAGTGGAGTATGTGTGGCCGCGTCTCGGATATCCGCCGCTTGTGACTCCGTTCAGCCAGTATGTGAAGAATACGGCGTTGATGAACCTTATGAACATCCTCAAGGGACAGCCTCGTTGGACGACGATCGACAAGGATACATGGAACATGATACTCGGCAAGATGGGTACTCTTCCTGGAGAACTCGCTCCTGAGATCGTGCAGATCGCCAAGGACAAGGGACTGGAATTCTATACCGGCAATCCTCAGGATGCCTTCCCTAACGAACTGGACAAGTTCCGTGCAATGATGAAGGAAGAGGGCTGGGACTGCGGTCAGGACGACGAGGAACTCTTCGAGTTTGCCATGCATGAAAGGCAGTATCGCGACTATAAGAGCGGTGTGGCCAAGGAGCGTTTCGAGAAGGACCTCGAGGCGGCAAGGGCAAAGGCCGGTGCTCCGATCGTGGTGACAAGGCCGGTTGTTGAGATGCCGAATTTTGATGTTGATGCAATTGCTGCGAAATATCCTGCAGCTGTGCCAGTGCAGGCTCCTGTAAAGGGTCAGATGTTGTGGCAGGTGGATGTGGATGATGCTTCTTCTGCTCCGGTTGCCGGTACTGAGGTCAAGGCCGGCGAGCCTATGGGATATGTCCAGGCATATTACGGAATGGAAGAGATTGTTCCGGCCGTGGACGGTCGCGTAGTCGCTGTGTGTGCAAGACAGGGCGACAATGTGGTCAAAGGCGAAATCGTCGCATTTGTGGAGAAATAATAAGATAAAGACCCAAATCCTTTGAAAAGAGCCGCATGTTTGCTATCTTTGGCAGATATGCGGTTCTTTTCTGTGATATGGACCACATAAGCAGAGACTACAATCAATAAAACTATAACTGTTATGACCAAATTAACTAATTCAGCCCCTGCTCGGGGGGGGCAGCCTTATGAATCCCCGGCACTGGAAATAATTGATATTGTTGCTGAAGGCGTCTTGTGCGGAAGCCCAGGTGATGGTACAACTTATGGTTCGGGGTTGGGAGACCTGACAGAAGATACATTTGCGTGGTAATCATCATTTAAAATGACAGAAAAATGAGACGTTCAATTTTATTTTTGATGGCGGCCACAGTACTTGCCGCAATTTCTTGTACAAAAGAAATTGATAATCAGATCGTTCCTGAAGAAGAAACGGTTACAATGTCTTTCAATGCGACCCTCGGCACTCCAACCAAGACGGAACTAGGCGAGTCTAATGGTGCGGGTGGATATAAGGTCCTGTGGTCTAAGGATGATGCTATTGCAGTATTGCCTTCAGTGACTTCTGCTACGACAGGATCAACCCAACCTGTTCAATTCAATACCGATATCCAATCTTCAGCATTGTCTGCAACATTTACTGGTGAGGTTACAAATTCTGCTAGTTATGATGCTTTCTATGCCATCTATCCTTATTCGGCAGCATCTTATTGGAGTGAAAAGTATGATAATATAGTTGTGAATCTTCCGGCAGATCAGACAGCAAATGGAATAGCGTCCGGTATAGCCGTGGCTACAGCAATTGATGGAAACTTGGATTTTGAACATATTACAGGTTTTATTAAATTTACAATTCCTGAGGAGTATACAGATATAAAGGAAGTAAAGTTCAGTGCAAATAATTCTGTTGCATTGGCTGGCCAATATTATATATATCGTGATGGCGTAACTGCTGATAAATTTGGAACTTCTAAGTTTATAGAATTGACTTTAACACCGTCTTCGGGTGAAGTGTTTGCCCCAGGCACGTATTATTTTACAGCATTTCCTGCCAGCCTTTCCGGTTTTACTCTCACATTTAAGGATACAGACAACAAAGTTGCGACAAAATCTACCGATAAATCAGCCACAATAGAGTCTGGACATATCCTGAATCTCGGTAATATTGGAGGTTTGGTTTTTAAGTCTTTAGTACCGACAATATCAGATGGCAGTTATGCTGTTCTTGTAAAGTCCGGTGAAGATTATTATTATTTGACAAATGAAGATACTGGCAATTCGACAAAGCGCCTTGCAGCAGAAATCAGTGGTTATGCTGAACTTCCGTCTAGTCTTTCAAAGATAGATCCGGCATATGTATGGAATTTTGCTTTCAATCTTGGAGAGTATCATATGACCGATAATGCAGGTCTTTCAATTGCTCACAAATCTGATAATAGCGCTTATGTTTCTTCTTCTGACGGAGTTGATGTGGAAGTTGACGATAATGGTGATGGCACATATTCTATTCACTATACGGCTAGTGATGCAGAACGCTATATATCAATGTCTGACAGCAAATATTTTGTTTTCTATAAAACAGGAGTGTCAGGTGCTATATACGACTTGTATCTGGTTCCAGCAGTGGCAGATGTGGATCCTAAAATCACAGTTGTAAACACAGGTGATCCGACTGGAGTTACATCTACAGGCGGTGTCCTTAATGGGAATCTTGACGGCTATAATCTTGATGGAGCAGAAGTTACTGTCGGATTTGATATTAATGGAAACACTTATAATGCTGTTCTTGCTGGAAACACCTTCACATACTCAATAGATGGTTTGACAACGAGTCAGACATATACTTATAAGGCGTGGGCATCCCTTGATGCTGGTGTAACTAAGGTTTATGGCGAAGAGAAAACAATTACTCCTGAGGCTGCTGTTGAAACGGCAAGCGTGGAATTTGTCCTTACGGGTCTTTCAGGTGATGCAACTTTATCCGTAACGGAATTTATAAAAGAGCCTATAATTATTAATTTTGCCAAAGGTACCCATATAAATTCTGTACCAGCCTATTATAAGAATGGTGATGCTGTCCGAATGTATAGTGGTAATACTTTGACTATATCTGGCGCAGTAGTCAGATTAATTGAATTCACGGCTTCTGCTTCGAACTACAATAAGACTTTTGATGCTTCTGACGGAGTATGCAATGTCAATGGTAATACAACTTGTTTGTGGGAAGGGAAATCCGATGCAGTTGTTTTGACAGCAAAGGCAACAAGTAGGTGGACTAAGATTGTTGTTACATACGAAAAATAATAATTCAAGAATTATTGATGTAAGCAATTGATTGGAAGTGATAAGATCACCGATGTGAAGAGGTGTGGCTCGGGAGACCGGGCCATGCTTTTATTATGAGTGATGTGTTGTGATGGGATGAGATGAGGGGAGGGGTGTGCTCTGGTTGGAATCAAAAAGTAGAGCGATTTGTTGATCCTGATTACTTATTTTCGAGAAAAGAAGGGGGGCTCTGATTTTTTGCGGTTAGGATCAAAAAACTGAGGGATTTTTTGATTCTGGTTGGGTGGTGGCAGATGGTCTGACGTTGCCGGTCTCCGAGCGTTGCCGATGCTCACGGTCACCGTCGCCGGAATATACGACCTCCGGCGACTACATACCAGGCGCTACGGGCGGCTCGGCCCAGGGGCCGTCCTCACGCCTGTCTGTTGCTCTCTGCCCTCTACCCGCTGTTCAAAATGTCCTCTGGAACTCAGACAAAGGGTTTGTTTCCTCAGTTTTATTGCCAAAATTTGTTTGATTTTTTGCAAAAATCAAACAAATTTCCGAGCCCGGATCGCCCTTGGAGCGGCTTCCAAGGACGTTTTTCTGAATTATCCGCATACTTTTAGTTTACACGGATAATCCTTCGGAACTTTGCCTTCGTAAACATTTGAATATTGTTTTTATGGAAACGACAGAAAAAGAAACGAAGAAGAAAGATCCTGTGCGGGGCTACGCCAACCTGCTGTGCGACTTCATGTTCAAACGTATTTTCGGCAGCGAGGCGAACAAGGACATGCTTATCGAATTCCTCAACATGGTGCTCGAAGACATCAGGATAGAGCACGTGGACTTCACCCCGAACGAGCATCAGGGACTGACCGAGGAGGACCGCAAGGTGGTGTTCGACATCTCGTGCAGGTGCGCTGATGGCAGGACATTCATCATCGAGATGCAGAACGGATTCCAGAGGCATTTCCGCAAGCGAGCGATCTACTACACGACCTATCCCATCAACGCTCAGGGCAGAGTGGCGAGAGACTCCTACTTCAAGGAGAAGGAAGAGGGCAAGACCGATGCGAAGTTCAACTGGGACTACAACCTCAAGCCGGTGATCGTGGTCGCCATACTGAACTTCAGGTTCGAGCATGAGAAGGACTGGCTGTCGGAGCGGTTCCGGTCGTCGTACCGGCTGAGGGAGGACATCACCGGGGAAGAGATGACCGATGTGCTGAGGTTCGTGTTTCTGGAACTGAAGCGGTTTACCAAACGTGTCTGGGAACTTGAGACGATGTACGACAAGTG
>JAFURF010000057.1 GCA_017471965.1 Bacteroidales bacterium | reverse complement strand
GTATGTGTTATTTGGTATGTGGTATTTGGTATGTGGTATGTTGTATATGGTATAATGAGTGATATAAGCAATAAAAGTACGATGAAATTTGAGGTTGTTCTGTCGTCTGGACTGCCATCCCTTGGAGTCTGGACGACAATGTCGATGTGTAAACGGTTAAATATCAGGTGTCTATAAGTCGTCTTTGTGTTCTGGGCAACATTAAACAGCAGCCCAGACGACAATTTTCTTGAAAAGCGCATCCAAAGAGGGCATTTTCAGGATTACGAAAAACAGAGGGGCTGACTAAAAAGTATTAGTCAAGCCCCTTTTTCTTGTTTTTCGGTAAGGTCAACCTCGACCTTAGTTTCAAATACTCAATTCTCAGAGAGTTATTCTGACTTTTTAGTCAGCCTCTTTTATATATGGGTGTTTTAGAGCGATGCCAGACAGCCGGTCACGTTCTTCTCTATGCGGGCGAGGATGTCGGTGCCTTCGGCCTTGACGAACTTCTCGCCGGTGATGTTCTCATAGAGTTCCACATAACGGTCCGTGATGCCGTTCACGATGTCTTCCGTCATCTCAGGAACCTGCTGGCCTTCCTGACCCTGGAAACCGTTTGCCATGAGCCATTCGCGTACGAACTCCTTTGACAACTGCTTCTGCTTCTGACCTGCAGCGAGGCGCTCCTCATAGCCTTCTGCATAAAAATATCTTGATGAATCAGGTGTGTGGATCTCGTCCATGAGGTAGATCTTTCCGTCCTTCTTTCCGAACTCGTATTTAGTGTCTACGAGGATAAGGCCCATCTTTGCAGCGATTTCGGTTCCTCTCTGGAAGATGGCGCGTGTGTAGGCCTCGAGCTGTTCGTAATCTTCCCTGCTCACAATGCCCTGTGCGATGATCTCTTCCTTCGAGATGTCCTCGTCATGGCCCTCGGCGGCCTTTGTGGTCGGAGTGATGATCGGCTCCGGGAACTTCTGGTTCTCTACCATTCCTTCAGGCATCTCCACGCCGCAGATGGTGCGCTTTCCTGCCTTGTACTCCCTCCATGCGTGGCCTGAAAGGTAGCTTCTGATCACCATTTCCACCTTGAACGGCTCGCATTTGTGTCCGACAGTCACCATAGGATCCGGTACCGCCACCTTCCAGTTAGGAAGTATGTCTGTTGTGGCATCGAGGAATTTGGCCGCTATCTGGTTGAGAACCTGTCCCTTGAACGGGATTCCTTTCGGAAGTACCACGTCGAATGCTGAGATGCGGTCTGAAACGACCATGACGAGATATTCGTCGTTGATGCTGTAAACGTCACGGACCTTGCCTACATAGTGGCTTGTCTGTCCCGGAAAGTTGAAATCTGTCTTTACAATTGCTTCCATATGATTGTTGTTTTATATCCGTTTTATAATTTGCCCGCGAAGATAGTGATTTTATTCGTAATCTGTCAATTTGAGGCGGAACTTCATGCTTCCGAAATTCCGGAAGAATCTGGATTCCTCGACTTCGTCCGGAATGACATCAGCGGGTTTCCCTGATCTGTTGGAAATGATGCGGGATGCGGGGATGCGGTTCCATGAGTTATCGATCATGAACAGTACCGGGTCCTTGCATCCTTCTTCCTTGAACCCCAGACTCTTGTATACATCTCCTTCGGACCATTCCAGATCGGCGTAACTCATTATGTCGTCAGGATGGACTTCGTCAATGAAGGTCCTGAGCATCTTGCCCATACCGCCGCTTATGCGCAGGGAGGGGAGGGATGCGTATCGGGTCCATTCATAGGAACTTATGACCTTTTCACCTTTTGTCCACCTGCGTGCGTTCGAGAAGGTCGCTACTGCCACCAGGGTCCCCGGTTCGATGCCGTTTACCGTACAGAGCCTTCCGGTGTTGCGTTTGAGGAACATCCCATATCTGTATCGGCATGCCGAATATCCGTATGAATGGTTTGCCGAAAGGAAGGCCTGTGCTTCAGGTTTTTCTATGCGTCGGATCTCGCAGTTGCGGGCATAGACGGTGCCGAAGAGTTCCAGGTGGGCAAGAAGCCTCCGCTTCATCATTTCTCCCTGTCTGCGCCATCTGTCTTCGGGTATCGTAAGAGGGAATCCGTCCGTGTTCCGGATGAATCTTACTGCATATGATGCACTTTCGCTTGCTTCAATGGCCTCTTCCGGTGATGAAGCGCGTATTTCTAGAGGGAGAATAGTCTTTTCGATATTGCCGTTGGCGGTATGTGTGCATATGACGTCAAACCCGTCACGGATCTGACGCGAACATTCAAATCCATGGCTTTCAAGAAATGCTGTTATCTCGTTTATGAGCATCTGGTTATTTTGCTTCCTTAATCTTCAGTTTTTCCAGTACCGACCTTGCTGTCAGAGGTTCGTCAGTGGTCAATTGGTCTACTCTCATCCGGAACATACGTTTCATGTCCTTCTCGTTGTCCACTGTCCATGCGTTCACGCTCATGCCATGCTTGCGGGCCATCCTGTACCATTTCTTGTGGATGCTGTATACGGCATGGTTGTAATCCACTCCGTTTATGCCTCTTTCGGCAAGTTCTTCAGGGCTCTTGCTGGAGCCGAGGAACTGTACGGTAAATCCGGGAAGCCTTTCCGCCAGGCGTTCGCACATGTGCAGGCTGAACGAGATGAACATCACCCTCTCAGGATCGAGAAGACCGTGTTCTTCAAGTTTCGCTATGCTCAGGTCCACGAAGGTGTCTTCCACTTCATCTGACGAATGGCCCTTCAATTCATATACGAGCATGGTTTCCGGATACTTCTTGCCTTGTTCGAGATAGTCGTCGATGGTCGGCAGAGTCTCACCGTTTGCTATCCTGAAGTCCTTGAACTGTGAGTACGGGTGTCTTTCTATCTTCTTTCCCTTTATGCTGCCGTCGTGATATACGACCAGGACGCTGTCAGCAGTCATGTTCACATCGAATTCGCTTCCCCATAGTCCTGCTTCCTGTGCGCACCTGAGGGCGGCCACAGAGTTCTTTGCATATCCGGCCTCTTCGCAGTTCCAGAATCCTCTGTGTGCTACTATTCCTATCGACTTCTCATTATTGTCCTGTGCCGAGGACAGGCACGGAAGCAGCATCATCGCTGCAATGAGCGTGTGTATGATTTTCTTCATGACGGTTTGTGTATATATCTCCTACAAATGTAGGCATTTTCGCAGATGTTTGTGCAAAAAATATTATCTTTGCCTTGTTATGCCGTTTATGAAACGGCGATGGAGTAGTGATAATGTATTAATTAATCATAAGTGATATGGTAAAAGTAAATCTGGGAGGCTGCAACTCCTTTGTAAATGAAGCAGATTACAAGAAGTATGTGGAGAAATCTCTTGCTGCACTTGAGGTGCTCGAGAACGAGACCGGAGCCGGAAACGACTTCCTTGGATGGAAGCATCTTCCGTCTGAAACCCTCAACAGCACACTTGTCGCTGATTGTGAGGCGGTGAGGGATGCATGGGCTGCAAAGAACGTGGACCTTGTCGTGGTCATAGGTATCGGAGGTTCATACCTCGGTGCAAAGTGCGCAATCGAGGCTCTCTCACACCAGTTTGCAAAGCAGTTGAAGAACAAGGGCAATGCTCCTGAAATCGTTTTCGCAGGACAGAACCTTTCTGAGGAATACATGTGCGAACTCATGGACCTTGTCCAGGAGAGGAATGCGGCATGTGTCGTGATCTCGAAGTCAGGTACCACTACAGAGCCTGCAGTGGCCTTCCGCCTCGTGAAGAAATATCTTGAGGATACATATGGCAAGGCAGAGGCTGCAGAGCGTATCGTTGCCGTGACCGACAAGGCACGCGGTGCACTCAAGGGCCTCGCTACCCAGGAAGGTTACAAGACCTTCGTCATCGAGGACAATGTAGGCGGCCGTTTCTCTGTGCTTACTCCTGTAGGTATCCTTCCTATAGTACTCGCTGGCTTCGATATGAATGCGATGCTCCAGGGAGCCCTTGCGATGGAAGAGGCATGCGCAAAGAAATGCGAGTGCAACCCTGCGGTACAGTATGCTGCAATGCGTAACGCCCTTTATGCACAGGGCAAGAAGATCGAGATCCTCGTTGCCTACAATCCTAAACTCACCTTCCTCGGCGAGTGGTGGAAGCAGCTCTACGGCGAGTCAGAAGGCAAGAACGGCCTCGGCATCTTCCCTGCATCGGTGAACTTCACCACAGACCTTCACTCGATGGGACAGTACATCCAGGACGGAGAACGCACCCTCATGGAGACAGTCGTTTCAGTAGAGAAGAGCAAGCGTTCTATGCTTATCGAGAACGACCCTCAGAACCTTGACGGTCTGAACTTCCTCACAGGAAAGCACGTCGAGCACTGCAACGCTATGGCTGAACTCGGAACCAAACTCGCTCACATCGACGGCGGAGTGCCTCAGATCGGTCTCTCAATCGAGTGTGTGGACGAGTACAACCTCGGTGCTCTCTTCTATTTCTTCGAGAAGGCATGCGGCATCAGCGGATACGTTCTCGGCGTGAATCCTTTCGATCAGCCGGGTGTGGAGGCTTACAAGAAGAACATGTTCGCTCTTCTCGGTAAGCCGGGTTATGAGGAGATGGCTGCTGCTCTTCAGGCAAGACTCTAATCTTGATTATTACAGGTGACAGACAAGGAAATCGTCGAGGGTCTGATCGCCCGCGATGAAAATATCACCAGGAAGTTTTTCTTCGTGAAGTGCCGTCCGTTGATGTACAGCATCATCGGGCGGGTCTTCGCGTATGATGTGGACTATGATGAACTGATCAATGAACTCTATGTCCATCTCATGGAAAACGATGCCGCACGTCTGAGAAGTTTCTCCTACAGCAGTTCGGTATTCCAGTGGATCAAGACTGTCGCCATCAGATTTTTCCAGCATAAACGCGACCGGATAATAGAAAATGAGTCCAAAGACTCTCTTTATAGGGACGAACAGTATGACCCATATGCCCGGCAGACCTTGACGCTGGATGTGAAGACTTTGATTGCCGATGTGACCAATGCCCGATACAGATGGGTGCTTCAGAAGGTTCTATTCGAGGATGTGTCTCCTGAAGACCTTGCTGAAATGATGAATGTCACGGTGGCAAATTTCTACAACATAAAGAAACGGGCTATGAATGCGCTTTTATGCGCAGCAAGGAATGAAGTATATGGAGCGGGAAAAGATCAATATAACCGATGAACTTCTGGCTGCGTTCCTGGAGGGGAATGTGAACGGGCCTGAGGCTGAGGCAGTGCTTTCTGCTGCGGCTTCGGATGCCTCACTCATGGAGTTCTTTTCAGTGGCATCTGATGTGTCCATGTTTGCCGTGGAAGGACAGTCTCCGCTTTGTTCTCTGGCAGCCGAGCGTCCGGACAAACTATGTGTCGTCCATTGTGAACGTTATATCCTTCAGTGCTTTGGAATAAAGAAGTCGATGGATGAACTTCTGAAGGTCGTTGAGGAAGAGTCTCTTATGGAAGCCGAAGGCATGCCTCTGTTCAATGTGGGCAGACTTTGCAGTCTTCATGGCCTGAATGTCCATAAGTCCTTCTGTTCTGATTTCGTGCCGATGATGGATGCGATGTCGAAAGGATGTCAGGTCATTGCTGCAGTCGATGTCGGCGAACTCGATCCTGCTCTCGCGGAAATTGAAGATGTAGAGGACAGGTATCATGGACCTAGGCCGGATCATTGTGTCGTGGTGCTTTCGGTAGATCCGGATCAGAGCGAAGTGCTCTGCTATGATCCTGCTTCCGGGGAGATGCCCGTAACCATTTCCATTCCCGACTTCATGGACGCATGGCAGGATTCCGACTGCTATATGGTCGTTGTTTCAAAATCAGTCCCAGACTGACCTAAGCACTATTTCAGGCATATAGGAGTCTCTGACTAAAGAAGGCGACTAATAAGTGATTTAGTCGCCTTCTTTCGTGTATATAGAGATATGACGACAGTGGCGGTAGGGTAAGTTTGGCTTGGTTCCGTCGGAACGAGTTCCGACTCCATCCCTCCCACTTCGTGGGCCCCTCCCGTTCACGAGGCGAGGCCACTGAAAAAGGTCGCAACTTTTAAAGTGCCTGAGATTTTGATATATGAATAACCCTTTGAGATTTTGATTTCCGTTGTGGATTTG
>JAFURF010000056.1 GCA_017471965.1 Bacteroidales bacterium | reverse complement strand
GTACACAATCTCTGCACCACGCTCCTTGAGGTAGTTAGTGTACTTTGCGACCGCTTCCTTCATCTGAGCATCAGACAAAACGGGAGTTGCAATGAAAACGGTTTCGTACTGTTTAAGCATTTTGTTTGTAATTAATTGTTTGATAATAATTTGCGCCCATTTCAGAGGACTCAATCCACCAAAATGGGCTGCAAATATAGGAATAATTATTTAATTATCAAAACAATATCCACTCTGATTTTGCATCATATCCATATTCCATAAGTGAACAAAGTGACGAATGACGATATCATCGCCGAAGATGCTGCAGAAGAGATCAGATAGACGATGATTATCGGAATGGATGCTAACGTCTTGCCGCTTCGAGCGAATCTGATGAATGTCCAGATACAGAATCCGGCCTGATAAGCCGCCAGCACCAGAATCACCAGTGAAATATTCCATTGATAATAATAGGCAAGAGCGACAGGCACAGATGCTATCAGGAACGGAATCCATCCCCATTCCCAGCGGACAGACACATAATTCTTATCCACAGCATTGATGAGCGTCTTCAGAACTGCATACAGATAGCCGAAAGACAGCAATCCGTATACAATGAATTCGATAACGATGCCCAGACTGCCACCAAACCGCAGTTGAGTTTCCTCTGTCATATACATGAAAATCACGTAAATCGTGGGGACAGATGCAGTCAGAAGCGACATGAGCCCCAACCACCAGCATCGGGCTGGAATCAGACATGTCACAAGCAGAAACACTCCTGTCAAGGCAAACAGAATCAACACATCCATATCCGGGATATCCGTCAAGGTCAGGCTTTCCCATGAGAAACCAGTCTCGTCTTCATCAGAAGCCATAGGGACCAGATAGGCAGATGCGACGTAGGCAGTCCTGCCGCCATACTCGAGTTCATGCCACATAGGATCGGCTGTTGCCTCCGCTTCAATGACATCTCCATTGCGCAGAACTCCCATCACAGACGCAGACTTGTCCGGAGCCGAGCGCACATTAAGGACGTCGGTATTCACCGTATAAGATCCGCCGAACAGAACGACCGCATGGAGAAGAAGCAGCAATATGGATATGAGGCTTCTTTTCATGTCTCTACTTCACAGGAATGTTCGCAAGAACAGCCTTGAGGAATTCCCAGCATTTTGCCACAGAAGGGATGTTGGCACGCTCGTCAGGAGAGTGAGGGCTCATGAGGGTAGGACCGCATGACACCATATCCCAATGAGGATATGCACCGCTGAGGATACCGCACTCGAGACCTGCATGGATAGCCATCACTGCAGGCTCCTTGCCATAGAGGTCATTGTAGACATTCTTCATGGTCGCGAGGATGGCTGACTCAGGATTAGGAGCCCAGCCCGAATAGCCGCCTGCAAATGAAACAGCGATGCCTGCAAGGCCGAACACAGCCTCGAACTTCTGTGCAAGAGCCTCCTTTGCCGTATCCACAGAACTTCTCATAAGGGTCTTCACCGAGAACTCACCGGCCTCGATCTTCACCATGGCGAGATTGTTCGAAGTCTCGACGAGACCTGCCATCTCACTGCTCATGCGCTCAACGCCGTCAGGACAAGCGATGATTGCGCGCACAAAACGAAGAGCATCAGCCTCAGGAACATACTTGCACTCGTCACCGTGGCAGCAGCACTCGCCTTCTGCACATTCATAAGGCTTGAAGATAAACTCAGAATCAGGATCCGTACCGGCATATTCAGCCTTCACCTCAGCAGCGACGCGCTCGAACACAGTCTTTGCCGCGTCTACCTTGTCAGCAGGGACATAAACAGTTGCGAAAGCCTCGCGTGGGATGGCATTCCTCAATGTACCGCCTTCAAGATCCAGAAGTTTCACATCAGCCTCAGTCATAAGGGCATATAGGATACGCGCAGCGACCTTGTTGGCATTTCCTCTGTAGAGGATGATGTCCATTCCCGAGTGACCGCCCTTGAAGCCCTTGACTGCCAATGACCAGCACTCCCAGCCTTCCTGAGGCTCTGCAGGCACATATGCAGCGGATGCTGAAGCGTCGAGACCGCCGGCACAGCCAACATAAAGTTCGCCCTCCGTCTCAGAGTCGAGGTTGATGAGGATGTCTCCCTGAAGGAGGCCCGGCTTCAGAGCGTTGGCTCCAGTCATACCTGTCTCCTCGTCCACTGTCACGAGAAGTTCGATAGGGCCATGCTTGAGGTTGTCAGACTCGAGTACAGCCATACCCATGGCAACTCCAAGTCCGTTGTCGGCACCGAGAGTGGTACCCTTTGCCTTCACCCACTCTCCGTCGATCCATGTCTGTATAGGATCCTTCTCGAAATCATGTACGGTATCATTGTTCTTCTGAGGTACCATATCGATATGGCCCTGAAGTATCACACCCTTCATATTTTCACAACCCGGAGTCGCAGGCTTGCGAATGACGATATTTCCGATCTCATCCTTGATGGTCTCAAGTCCGTGAGACTTTCCCCAGTTGTACATATACTCCACCGCAAGTTCCTCATGCTTCGAAGGACGCGGAATCTGAGTCAGTTCATAAAAGTTCTTCCACACGATCTGTGGATCAAGTTCTTTGATTGTCATGTCTTGTATGTTTATTAATTATGTTACTGTAAAGTCGTATTTACCGGCATAGATCCGAGACGGCCGAGCTGGTATACAGGCATCCTGCCCTGCACAAGGAGGTTGTTGCCTTCCTTTATCTTGACCGTGCATGTCGCAGGCTGCAGATAATATACGCAACCTACCTTTGCACCAGGCTTTCCTTCCGATACAGGAGCAGCCACCTCCTGCGGAACGATCTCCATCACGACAGGCTTTCCTGAAAGATTATCAGCAGGAACAAGGCCCGCTGTGTCAGAAATACGGAAGGCCACATACATCTGGCTCTCCCTCTCGGCAGAAGGCACCACGTCGAACCTCATGTTCTGCACATTGAAATCCGAATATCCTACAAAAAGAGACATGTATTCCTTCTCAAGAGATGAAAGTTCCTGAATGGCAGCAGCCATTGCCTCACCGCTATAAGTCGCGTCAGTATCTCCTGTAACGATCTTGAGCCTGTGGTCGCGGAGGCGAAGTATCATCTGAGCAGCCTCAGCAGCCTTCTGCTCCAGAGTCTTTTCCACAACCATGCTCTGCTGCACGGCAACCCTGCTGTATTCTGACTCCTTCTTCTCGCTCCTGTAAAGTGTAGCGGACTCGGAAGTCAGATTGGAAGACACACCCTTACCGGAAAAGTCAGCATCACCGGAAGTCGGGAAACGCCACATCACCGGATCACCGAAACTGCCGTCGGCAAACGAAACCAGACCTGCAGACGACAACTTCAGGAAAGTTGCATCCACGACACTCTTCTTCACCGCAAGTGTATATCTCTTAGCGAGATCCGGTTCCACCAGAGGAGTCATAGACACCTGCACGATATTACACGAGGTCTCGTCCTTCTGACGTGCCTTGATGCCGAGATACTTTTCAGCATACCTTGCATACGGTCCCGCGTGGAACTTCTCCTGAACCGCCTCCACATCGAGCACGATGGCGGTCGAAGGCAAAGAATAAGTCAGATAACCCTCTGGATCAGAGGTCTTCTGGGCAGACGCAACAAACGGGATGACCGCCAGCGCCATTGCAAAAACAAATCCGGAAAACTTTTTCATATTCCTAACAATTAACTATTTCCATCTTTTATGTGACCAGAGCCAGTTGGCAGGAGTCTCTCTGATCTCCTCCTCAAGCAGGTCATAATACCTTCTTATAAGGGACTCAGGGGTATGGACGGAAGCATCCTCGCATATTGGGATGAAAGCCATCTCATAATGTCCCCTCCTTACCCTCTTCATCTTCATATAGACCACAGCATGCGACAACTTGCATGCAACGCCCATGCTTCCCGTCATAGCCATAGTCGGCTGACTCATGAATTCACCTATAGGATGAGGGCCCGACTTGTAGTACGGCGCCTGATCGGCAGGATAGATATATATCCTCTTTTCATCCTTATGCTTCAACGAAAACCTCAGTATGTTCCTTGACTCCACCTCGCATTCGAGGCCGACCACTTCAAGGGGCGCTATCCTGTTCAAGGCAAACACTCTATCAGCAACCTTGCTGCTCATGGGCTTGTACACGACCGTAAAGGCCTTTTCACCGATTCCCAACATCCTGCCGTCCTCCGATTCATATCCGGGAAGTCCGCCCAGAAGTTCCCAATTGCCGCAGTGGGTACTCAGAACAGTCACGCTAGGGGCCTTCTGATACATATCAGTCAGAACCTCCGGATTGACCAGAGTAACAATCTTCTGCTTCCTCAGACGGGCATAACTGCTTCCTCCGAACCATATGCCTTCGGCCACCAACTCTCCGAAATGACGATAGAAGTCTTTATAGACCCTCTTCAGTTCACGGTATTTCTTCTCAGGAAAGGATCTGGCAATATTGACCATCACCACATCTGCCCTATATCTCAAAAGTTTCTTCACGATCCACGACAGAATATCTCCCATGAAATAATGAAACTTCAAGGGAAACTTAGCAAGGAGAACCATGAAACCACGGACTATCTTTACTCTCAAATCCATAATTATCAACCATATACGCACACCGCTGGCTCACATCACAGACCTATCGCCAGACAACGGCATCTTACAGAAAAGCAAATATACCGTTTTTCCTCGTTATTTCCGATATTTTACCTGTAAATTAATTTTATTATCTTTGCCCGGTTTTATGACCATATGACAATATTCATAAACTAATTAATAACATCAACTTATGCTATTCATTTCAAATCTTTGGGCAAACAACCGTCCTATGGCGATCCTGCTCGCCATCCTGATCGTTGTGATACCTTTCATGGTATTCTACATCAGCAAGGCCCGCAAGGAACATCCTAAGGGACTGATTGCTGCAGCCTTGAGCAACATGGGAGAGCGTTTCGGATACTACATCATGAACGCAGTCCTTTTGCTTTTCATCTGCTCCAAGTTCGGTATCAGCGACAGCGTTGCAGGTGTGATCTATGCAGTATTCTACTTCCTCATCTATGTGCTCAGCCTTCCTGGCGGTATAATTGCCGACAAGACCCAGAACTACAAGGGCACCATCATCGCAGGTCTCCTCGTGATGGCTGCAGGTTACGGAATCCTTTCTGTTCCTGTATTCGCAGCACATGCCGGCTTCTCATGGGTACTCGTCCTCACTTGTGTCGCACTCCTTATCATCGCCTTCGGTAACGGTCTCTTCAAGGGCAACCTCCAGGCTCTCGTTGGCCAGATGTACGACAACTTCGAGGCAGAGGCAGCAAAGAAGGGTCCTGAGGCTCTTGCAAGCGCAAAGGAGAAGCGTGACTCCGGCTTCCAGATATTCTATGTGTTCATCAACATCGGTGGTGTGATCGCTCCGTTCATCGCGCCGCTTCTCAGAAGTTTCTGGCTCAAGATCCACAACCTCGCATACAACTCAGACCTCCCACGTCTGTGCCACCTCTTCATCAAGGATCAGGGTGCAGTGACAGGAACTGACGCCGAGAACCTTACAAAACTCGCTGCAGAGGTAGGTCACTCAGGTGTTGTGGACGCAGCGTTCTGCAACGATTATCTTCAGATCTTCAACACTGGCGTACACTTCTCGTTCATCGCATCAGTTGCCGCAATGCTTCTTTCTCTTGCAGTATTCCTCGTGATCAAGAACAAACTTCCTAATCCTGAGAAGAAGGAGAAGAAGGCCGCACAGGAGTACACAGCAGAGGAAAGAGCAGCAAACGCAAAGGAGATCAAGCAGAGACTCTACGCTCTCTTCGCAGTTCTCGGAGTTGCAGTATTCTTCTGGTTCTCATTCCACCAGAACGGTCAGTCACTCTCAATCTTTGCACGTGACTTCGTCACTACAGCAGCGATTCCGCCTGAAATCTGGCAGTGCATCAACCCGCTCTTCGTGATTCTCCTCACTCCACTCATCATGTGGGTGTTCGGAAGTCTCGCACGCAAGGGCAAGGAAGTATCTACACCACGAAAGATCGCTATCGGTATGTTCATCGCAGCATGCGCATACATCCTTCTCGCAATCGTTGCAATCATCCAGAACTATCCTTCAGGAAACGAGTTCAGGATGCTCAGCGACAGCGCGAAGATGGCCATGAAGTGCAGCCCTACAGTACTCATAGCAACATACTTCTTCCTCACTGTAGCGGAACTCTTCATCTCGCCACTCGGACTTTCTTTCGTATCGAAGATCGCTCCTAAGCATCTCCAGGGTATCTGTCAGGCACTTTGGCTTTCTGCAACAGCCATCGGAAACCTGTTCATCTTCCTCGGAGTGAACATGCTCAACTCTTTCCCTCAGCAGTGGATGTGCTGGGCAGTTTTCGCAGGCTTCTGCCTCATCTCGATGGGCGTGATGCTCGGTATGGTGAAGTGGCTTGAGAAGGTTGCCAAGTAATTTTCCGGACATACTCACTTAATTCTGAGCGAAGCGAAGAATCTTTTAAGGTCGGTTGCTGAAAAGTAACCGACCTTTTTATTATATTTGTAAGTTCTATGGAAAATACTCTCAAGGAGACCCTTATCGGGTGGGCAGAAGAATATAATGACCCGAAATATTTCGAGGAAGACCCGATAATCTTCCCACGACATTTTGCGCGTCTTCTTTCTGAAGGAGGCTCGTCTGTCGCGGATGTGGAAATCGCGGCACTTCTGTCATCCCACCTCGCATGGGGACGGAGAGCAATGATTGTCCGCGACTGCAGCAGGATGTTCGACGAAATGGACTGGAGACCGTACGACTACGTGATGAACGGCGAATACAGGGACGAGGATGCAAGCATGCACCGTACTATCAAATGGAGAGACTTCGCTGCAATATGCGGCCGCCTAAAGGTCATCTACGGCACGACTGACACCATCGAGGGTCTTTCCGACATGGAAGTCAGATGCAGGATATTCGGACAGAAGGAAGACAGGAAGGCACCGAACAAGAAGATAAGCATGATGCGGAGGTGGCTTGTACGCGATGACGGCAAGGTGGACCTTGGAGTATGGAAGAATTCCGACAAGAAGAGCCTTATCCTGCCTCTTGATGTCCACGTCTACTCGCAGGCCACGGCCCTGGGACTGACATCGCGACACCAGAAGGACATCGTGACAGCACAGGAGATCACTGACGCATTCAGGGAAATATGGCCTGAAGACCCATGCAAAGGGGATTTCGCCCTATTCGGATACGGAGTCACCCATAAATAAAAATTTTAGAAACTGCGCAAGAACAAGGCGCGAGAGGATACAATATGCCAAGACTATATATAATATCAGGATGCAACGGAGCGGGAAAGACCACCGCTTCCTATTCACTGCTGCCTGAAATGCTCGACTGCAGCGAATTCGTGAACTCGGATGAGTTCGCAAAGGGACTTTCCCCTTTCAACCCCGAAAAGGCGTCTATCCAGGCTAGCAGATACATGCTTATGAAGATCAGATATCTTCTGAAGAAGCAGAGGGATTTCGCCGTGGAGACTACCCTCGCCACAAGGACGCTCCTGAAGACAGCCAGACTAGCGCAGGACGCGGGCTACACCGTGACACTCCTCTACTTCTGGCTCAACACTCCGGAACTCGCAATAGAAAGGGTAAAGGCCAGGGTCGAGACAGGAGGCCACAACATCCCGGAAGAGACCATCCGCAGACGATATCATGTGGGCATAGACTATTTCTTCCACTATTATGCCCCGATATGCGAAAGATGGATCCTGGCAGACAATTCGCAGATACCTTTCCGCGTGATTGCAGAAGGCTCGAAGGACGATGTGATCAACATCAGGGACGAAGAAACATACGAGAAGATAAAGGCGATAGCACAGGAAAGGCGCAGACATGTGGAAGAAAGCGGAGACATCCTGTCTCTATAAATGATTGGAAATGAATACAAGACAATATTATCTCGACCTGTTCCAGGTCACGGAAAATCAGTTGCAGACGTTGACGGCGACAGCACTCAGGCACGGCGGCGACTTCTCCGACCTGTATTTCGAACACACGACATTCTTCAACCTGCTTCTGAAGGACGGAGTAGTGTCCTCCGGCGGTTTCCATACCGACTTCGGCGTGGGCATACGCGTCCTTAAGGGAGAAAAGACAGGATATGCATATTCCGAGAACACAGCAATGTCAGACATGCTCAAGGCGGCCCAGGCAGCATCGGCGATTGCGATCGGCACTGTCGGAGAGATGCAATATGCCTCAGTCACAGACCGGAAGCATGACTTCTACCCAATGAAGACCAACTGGAGGGATATGGGTGCAGATGCCTTCCTTCCGTTTCTGAAGGAACTGGAAAAGGAAGTCATGAGTCGTGACAGCAGGATCATCAAGGTAGTGGCACGCATGTCGGATTCGGTCAGCGACATACTGATGTTCAACTCTTTGGGTGAACTGACATACGAGACACGCCCGATGGGAAGCGTGACTGTATCTGCCGTATTCGAAAAGGACGGAAGGACAGAAAACAAGACTGCTTCAAGAAGTTTCCGTATCGGTGCGGAACTCATCACCTCTGCTCTTGCCAAGGAACTTGCAGACGACGTGGTGCGCGGCATTGACGACAGATTCGAGGCAAGACGTCCGAAAGGTGGACAGATAAGCGTCGTGATGGGTGCCGGAGCATCCGGAATCCTCCTTCACGAGGCCATGGGACATGCCTTCGAGGCCGACTTCAACCGCAAGGGACAGTCGATATTTTCAGACAAGATGGGCTGCCAGGTCTGCCCGAAGGGAGTGAACGTGGTAGATGACGGTACTGTGGCATTCAACAGAGGATCAGGAAATTACGACGACGAAGGCGTGCCTGCGGAAAAGACCTACATGGTCACAGACGGCGTCCTTACCTCATATCTCCACGACAGGATAAGTGCAAACAGATACGGAGTGCCGTCAACCGGAAACGGAAGACGCGAGAATTTCAGATACAATCCTATACCCCGAATGAGGGCAACCTATATGGAAAGCGGAAACGCTGATCCTCAGGATATTCTGGCAAATGTCAAGAAAGGCGTATATGTCGACGAATTCTCCAACGGTCAGGTAAAGATCGGAGAAGGAGACTTCACATTTTTCGTCAAGAGCGGCTACCTCATCGAGAACGGACGTCTGACCATGCCGGTCAAGGACATCAACATCATCGGCAACGGCCCGCAGGCTCTGGCGGATATCCTTGCGGTCGGAAATGACCTCAAGATCGACAACGGCACATGGACCTGCGGCAAGGAGCAGAGCGTTCCGGTATCATGCGGAATGCCGACAGTCCTCATCAGTAACCTTACAGTAGGAGGAGAGCAATGATCACAGAAAATGAAATAAACATAGCACGATACTGCATAGAGACGGCAAAGGCGCTGGGCGCATCAGCATCGAGAGTATCCTTGAGCAAGAGCGTGATGGACGGATGTACCATCCTCAACGGAGGACTCGACAAGGTCACCCATTCGGCCGACAGGTCGGTGTTCATCTATCTTTTCGTAGACGGACGTTATGGAACCTTCTCCACCAACAGGCTGGAAAAGAAGGAGATAGAAGATTTCATAGCAAAGGCTGTGACCATGACCAGGATGCTTGGAGAAGATGAATGCAGGTGTCTTCCCGATCCGGAAAGGACGGAAAAGGGAGCCAGGACAGGCCGTGAACTGGACCTGTATGGTGAAGGATACGGAAACGCATCAGCAGACGACAGACTCCAGAAGGCATTGGGAATGAGCATATATCGGACGGCAGCACCGTCAGACAGATACAGGATCATATCGGAGGAATGCGAATACAGCGAGTCAGTAGACGACAATTTCCTGATTGATTCTCAAGGATTTGAAGGCAGACACACTGAAACCATGTTCTACTGCTTCACAGAGATTACCATCGAGACTCCGGAAGGCAGCAAGTTCAGCGGTTTCTGGTGGGATGCATCCCAGAAGGAGGCCGGCCTGAAGAAGGAAGGATGCGCAGAAAAGGCGCTCGAAAAGGCCGTATCACAGATAGGTCCACGTAAACGCCGTTCTGGAAGATACCGCATGGTCGTTGACAACAGCGTGGCATCCAGACTCATAGCACCTATAGTATCGGCCCTCAATGCCTCATCCATCCAGCAGAAGGTATCCTTCCTCGAAGGTACGGAAGGAAAGAAGATTTTCTCAGAAGGCATGACCCTCATGGATATGCCACGCACCCCCGGCAAGAACGGATCACGACTCTTCGACACCGAAGGAGTGGCGACGAAAGACACCGCAATAATAGAGAACGGCATTGTCAAACAATACTTTATAAACACATATATGTCCAAGAAGATGGGGCTCGTTCCGACTGTGGAAGACATGAGCCGTCCTTGCCTGATGCCATATGTGAAGGGTGAAGACTTGCCATCACAGGAAAAAGATTTATCTTTGAAGGATATTTTGCGCAGATGTTCAAGCGGAATATATGTGACAGGATTCAACGGAGGCAACTGCAACCCGGCGACTGGTGACTTCTCATTAGGCCTCGAAGGCTTTGCCTTCAGTAAAGGACGGATCACGCATCCTGTCAGGGAAATGCTGATCACGGGCAATATGGTGGAACTGTGGAACAGTCTGACAATTGTCGGAACGGACGTCCGGCCGAGCGCGAGATGGCAGGTACCGACCGTTGCCTTCGACAACGTCTCCTTCTCCGCCTGAACACCACGAAGTTGGCGGCTATAATATTTTAATATTTATGCACGTCCTGGAAAACAGTTATAAGTTGATTGAAGTGAAATAAAGATATAATGTTAGAAAATATGAAAATAGGACAAAACAAGGTAGTGGAATTCTGCTACGAACTTGAAGTGGACGGCCAGGTGGTCGACCAGACAACAAAGGAAAGACCTCTTGACTACATACATGGTACCGGAAGCCTTCTTCCTAAACTTGAAGCACATATCGAAGGCATGGAACCGGGAGACACTTTCGACGTGACTCTCTCTCCTGCAGACGGCTATGGCGAGGTTGACCCGACAAGGATCATAGATCTCCCCAAGACAGCATTCGAAGTGAACGGAGAAGTCCGCGAAGACCTTCTCGTGCCTGGCAACACAATCCCTATGCTCAACAGCATGGGAGCGGTCATCCCTGGCGTGGTACTCGAAGTGAGCGAAGACAGCGTCAGGATGGACCTCAACCATCAGATGGCAGGCAAGACCCTCCATTTCAAGGGTGAGGTTCTGACTGTCCGTGAGGCCACCGAGAAGGAACTCACTGAAGGCCTGCATGGCGAATATGTTCATTCTTGCGGCTGTGGCGGATGTCACGGACACGACGGCGACTGTGGCGGATGTGAAGGCGGCTGCGGAGACCACGACGGTGACTGCGGATGCGGTTGCCATTAATATGAGATGAAGACTGCCGTCGTCATATTGAACTGGAACACGGAAGGATTCCTGAGGGATTTCCTTCCGGGTCTTCTGCGTTCTGTGGCGAAGGTGGAAGGCGCTGAAGTCGTCGTTGCCGACAATGCATCGACTGACGGAAGCATAAAAGTGATGTCCGAAGAGTTTCCGCAGGTGAAGACTCTGCTTTTCGAGAAGAATCTTGGTTTCACCGGAGGCTACAACAGGGCTTTCAGGGAACTTAGGGATACAGACAGGCCGGAATACTTCCTGCTGATAAATTCGGACATTGAAGTTACTGAAGACTGGCTCGGCCCCCTTGTTGAATGGATGGACAGTCATCCCGATTGCGGAGCATGCGCACCGAAACTGCACAGTTGGCAGGAAAGGGACAAGTTCGAATATGCCGGGGCTGCAGGAGGATACATCGACAGGTTCGGCTATCCTTTCTGCAGGGGACGCATCATGAAGCATCTCGAGGAAGACCACGGGCAGTACGACTCCCCTGCCGATGTGTTCTGGGCAACAGGAGCATGTCTGATGGTACGGAGCAGGGTATTTGAAAGTCTGGGAGGTCTGGACGAGAGATTCTTCGCCCACATGGAAGAGATAGACTTGTGCTGGAGGATGCAGTTGGAAGGATGGAAAGTGACCGTGGTGCCGCAATCCGTGGTTTACCATGTCGGAGGAGGCACTCTACCGGCCACTTCACCGTTCAAACTCTACCTCAACTACCGCAACAACCTCCTGATGCTCGGCAACAACCTTGCAAAGACATATGCACTCAAGATGTCCAGGAGCGGAATGAATGCTGAAGATGCTGCAGAAAAGGGCCTCAGAAAGGCCGGAAGATTGATATTCCAGAGAAAATGTCTGGACGGGCTCTCTGCAATTGTCTATCTGATGACCTTCAGATGGGATTGTTTCAAGGCAGTGCTGAAGGCACATAAAGACTGCAACTCGCTACGCACAGACATAAGCAAGGAAGACATGAAAGGGTATCTCGGCAGGGTCAGGAAAAGTGCGGAAGTGAAGGGCATATACCGCAGATGGATTGTCCTGCAGTCTCTGATAGACGGCAGAGACACTGCAAAAGGAATAAAGGAGAAAGATTTCTATAAGATTTAAGATTATGAAGATCGTCATCGCAGGAGCAGGTGAAGTAGGTTCTCACCTTGCAAAGATGCTCAGCAATGAGGCAAACGACATCACCGTCATTGACTCGGACCAGAAAAGGCTCGATGCACTGAGGGCGCATACCGATGTGGTGACTGTAGAAGGTAACCCGTCAGCCATATGCACCCTGCGCGAAGCCCAGGTCGAGCATGCGGACCTGTTCATTGCCGTCCATCCTTCCGTATCCCAGGACGTGAACATAGTCAGCGCCATGCTGGCGAAGAAACTCGGATGCCAGAAGGCTACGGCCCGAATCAACAACGAGGAATACCTCTCTTATGAGAACAAGTACCTGTTCACGGAAATGGGCATAGACCTGATGTTCTATCCGGAAAAGATTGCTGCAGGAGAGATCGTGGAACTCCTCAAGAGGAGTGCGTCTGCCGACTCCCTTGATTTTGCTCGAGGCAAACTTCAGATAGCAGTCTTCAAGTTGGAGGAAGAATCTGCGATGCTTGGAATGAATATGGCAGAATTCAGCGCTATAGCAGCAGCAGACGGACTGAAATTCAGAGTTGTGGCCATCTCCAGAAGCGACCAGACCATCATTCCTAAATTCGACACCAAGTTCAAGTACCACGACCTTGTCTTCATCATTTCCAAGAGGGAGGGAATGGACATGCTCATGAAATATCTCGGCAAGAAGAATGTTGAAGTGGACAGAGTCATGATTCTTGGCGGAAGTCCTATCGGCGAGATGGTGGCAAAGCAGTTGTCCAAGCAGATCGATAGTGTGAAACTCATCGAAATGAACAAGGAGAAATGTCTGGACCTTTCGGAGAAACTTCCGGGCAATGTGATCGTCGTAAACGGAGACGGGCGTAATTCCGACATGCTCATAGAAGAGAACATCCGTGAATACGATGCCTTTGTGGCCGTCACCAACAGTTCGGAGACAAACATCCTCGCATGTGTGGCAGCAAAGAGCCTCGGTGTAGGAAGAACGATTGCAGAAGTCGAGAACATCGAATATATACGGCTCGCCGAAAGCATGGGAGTCGATGCCGTCATCAACAAGAAACTCATCACAGCAGGCCGTCTGTTCAAGTTCACCTTGAGCAACAAGGTAAGGTTCGTCAAATACATGAGCGGAACCAATGCCGAGGTCCTTGAATATATCGTGGCGCCTGATACAGCCATCACCAAGCGTCCTCTGAAGGACATGGGCTTCCCTGCGGATGCCATCATCGGTGGCATCATCAGAGGCAACGAATCATTCATTGCGGTCGGCGACACCCACATCCAGGCCTATGACCGTGTAGCCGTCTTCGCACTGCCTCAGGCTGTGAAGGAGGTCGACAAGTTCTTCAAATAGATCCGACTTTACACATCTGTAAAGTTTCTTTACAGAGTACAAGCCTCAAAAGCATTGACAACCCAGTGATTGTCAATGCTTTATTTATTTTGGCACAGGTAGTGATACAAGGTATGGCAAACATACCAAAACATCATGACCAAAAGAATAACATTAACTTTCACACTGCTGATCACTATGTATGCGGGACTTGCCGGCCAGGATGAAATGAGTCTGCCAGACGTCATTCATACTGCAAGGCATCAGTCCGTAGAAGCCCTTGAAGCAAGGCAGGCCTTCATATCTACATATTGGGCATACCGGTCTTATAAGGCGAGCAGACTCCCCTCTTTCCATATGTATGGAGAACTTATGAATTTCGACAGGTCCCTCACTCTTCTGCAGAACCCTGAGGACGGTTCCCTGAAATATGTAAGTTCAAACAATCTGCAGAATGGAGTCGGCCTGCAGGTCAATCAGAATGTCACATTCACCGGAGGTACCCTCTCCGTCTCCACCGACCTTTCGCGTATCGACCAGTTCGGAAACAACAAGAGTCTTACATGGTATTCACGTCCTGTGACAATATCATATTATCAGCCTCTCTTCACATACAATCAGTTCAAATGGGACAAGAAGATTGAGCCAAAGGAGTATGAAAAAGGAAAAAGACAGTACCTTGAGACCATGGAAGGCATTACGATAGATGCAGTCTATGCCTACCACAATCTGCTTCTTGCAAGAATGAACAATGAGATCAGCAAAAGCAATTTCGACAACTCAGGCAAAATGCTCAGAATCGCCAAGGAAAGGCTCCAGTTGGGCAATGTCACCAAGGCAGACTACCTCCAACTCGAACTCAGGATGCTGAATGACAGCATCTCCATCAATGAAACTGCGGTACAGGTCCGCGAAGCGCAGATGGTCCTGAATTCACTGCTCGGCTATGACGAGTCATTTGAAATCATTCCGCAGATCGAGGAACACCTGCCGGCAATTCAGATGGACTATGACCTTGTCATGCAGAAATCTCTTGATAATTCAAGTTTCATGCTTTCAAACGAACTCAGTCTTCTGAATGCGGAATCTGCAGTCGCTCAGGCCAAGGCGTCGCGCGGCTACTCGTTTGCACTTAATGCCCGTTTCGGCATGTCACAGACCGGTCCTGAATTTCCACAGGCATACAAGAACCTTCTGGATCAGGAAATAGTGGGAATAACTTTCAGCATACCGATCTTTGACTGGGGACTAGGCAAAGGCAAGGTGCAGAAGGCAAAGGCTGCGCAGGAAGTGGTCAGGGCCCAGGTGCAGCAGTCCGAAAATGACTTCCGACGTCAGATGTATACCGCCGTGAGTCAGTTCAACAATCAGCGTCAGCAATGCCTGGTGTCAGAAAAGGCAAAGGAAATCGCATCTGAGCGCTATGAACTCACGATGCACAGATTCAGAGAAGGAAATGCTACCGTGACAGACCTGAACATGGCCCAGACCGAAAACGACAGTGCCCTCAGGCAATATATAAGCGACATCAGCAATTTCTGGATATTCTATTACAGGCTTCGACAATTTACCCTGTATGACTTCATCAAGGGCTGTGACCTTGAAATAGATGTAAAGGAAATGATTCAATAAGAATAAAAGATAAAGACAATGGATAAAGTATTGGAAAAGAAGAAAGGGCTTGCGCTGGTATTCAGCAGGAAGGCACTGCCCTATTGGTTCGGAGGTTTTGTGGTGATATTCATCGCCTGGCTCATATTGCGCGACGACTCCAGCACCCTGCGCATAAACGGTGACACCCTGTCGGTCAGCGAAGTAAGGTCGGGAGAATTCAACGACTACATCCGCATAAGCGGACAGGTCCAGCCGATGACGACCATCCAGGTAAGCCCGCGTGAAGCCGGAATCGTAGAGGATATAGTTATTGAAGAAGGAACTGCTGTAAAGGCCGGAGACGTCATCGTACGTCTGAGCAATGATGACCTGGACCTTGAGATACTCAACTCTGAGGCCAATCTTGCAGAGAAGGAAAATGCCCTGCGCAACACCATGATCCAGATGGAGCAGGAGAAGATGCAGTTGAGCCTGAACATTCTTGAACTTGAAACAGAAGTGAAGCGCAAGGGACGCACTCTGGAATCACAGAAAAGGCTGTTCAAGGACGGACTCATCGGCAAGGAGGAACTTCTCCGTTCGGAAGAGGACTATGTGCTCTTCTGCAAGAAACTGGAGGTGACGCTGGCTCGTGCCGAGCAGGACAGCATGTACAGGAACGTGCAGATCAAACAGATGAAGGAAAGCCTTGAAAACATGAAGGTCAACATGCAGATGATCCGCCGAAGAAAGGAGAATCTTTCGGTCAAGGCACCTATCGATGGAGAACTCGGACTTCTCGAGGTGGTCCTGGGCCAGTCCATCGGAAGCGGCACCAAAATAGGCCAGATCAACGAACTAGGCAGTTACAAGATCGAGGCACAGATCGACGAGCATTATATTGACAGGGTCTCTGCAGGTCTTACAGCGACATTCGAGCGTCAGAACGAGACTTTCGATGCAGTCATCCGCAAGGTATATCCGGAGGTACGAGGAGGCAAGTTCCAGGCGGACTTCAAGTTCAGCGGGGCGCAGCCAACCAACATCCGCACCGGCCAGACCTACTACCTGAATCTCCAGCTCGGCCAGCCGGAAAGCGCAGTCCTTATCCCTCGAGGCACATTCTACCAGAAGACCGGAGGCAAATGGATATATGTGGTAGTGCCGGAAGGAGGAAAAGCCGTACGTCGCGACATCCGCATCGGCCGTCAGAATCCGCAGTTCTATGAAGTCCTCGAAGGCCTCTCCCCTGGCGAAAAGGTCATTGTATCAGGATATGAGAGTTTCGGTGACAACGAGGTGCTGGTATTCTAGCATAGCGTGATATATAAAATGCTGAATATCAAGCAATAAGGTGGTTTGACCTGCAAGAAAAGGATGGCAGGACAAGATAACTGAAACACTATGAATTAAAGAGTTATGAATCATACAAGAATCAAAGACACTATAATAAAGGCCTTATCTCTGGGCACAGGACTGGCAGTCGGGCTGCTGCTCATCGCCAAGGTATGTCATGAGATGAGCCATGACAAATGCTACACGGATTATGGGCAGATTTACAAGATCCGCACATTATACACACAACAGGGCGAAGAACATGATTATGGACAGATTCCAGGAGCGGTCGCACCAGGATTCAAGCAATATGTTCCTGGAGTCAGGACGGCGACACGAACTACTTTCATCTGGAGCAGTGACAGGTTCCTGGACGAAGACAAGAATATCATAAATGGCTCAGTGATAATCGCTGACACCTGCTTCTTTGATGTCTTTGACACGGAAATACTTGCGGGCAATCCTAAACAGACACTTGGAAAGATGGCAGCGGTGATGGTTTCCGAAAGTTTTGCACAAAAGATGGGAGGTGTCTCTGAAGCAATCGGAAAGGTCATTGCAAACGAAGAACTGCCACAGTTCACCATGACTATAGAAGGAGTATTCAAAGACTTCCCTTATCATAGTTCGGTAAAGTATGATGTACTTCTGTCGATGGAATCATACGGTAAAGGATCTACGGAAAACTGGATCGGCAACGACCGTTACAAGGGATATGTAAGACTTGAAGATGGTACTGATCCGGAAATGCTTGCTCCGGCAATCAGACTTATGCAGGAAAAGAATTATTCTCCTGAAGCCATAAAGATGGCAGAAGAATCTGGAATTGACATTCATTTCATTCTATCTCCTTTAACTGAAGAATATACTTCTTCTGACAACATCAGGAATATGATGGTCATTATGACCATAGTAGCCATACTTCTCATCATGATTTCGCTCCTTAACTATATTTTGATGTCGGTATCCGCTCTGGTGAAGAGATCAAAGGAGATGGGAGTCCGCAAGTGCTATGGTGCAGCCGGGGGAAACATCTACGGCATCTTGTTCAAGGAAGCGGCAGTTGATGTAGCGGCGGCATTGTTCGTGGCTGCGGTTATCGTGCTTTCTCTTCAGACAGTCATCGAGGATATCGTCGGAGTTCCTGTCGATGCCCTTCTGGTGAGAGGGACATATATGACTTCTGTCGGTGTCATACTGGCAGTATTCTTTATTGCAGCATTTGTACCCGGATATCTCTATTCAAAGATTCCTGCAGGGGCAGCCATCAGGAATTATCGCGAAAGCAAACGTGTCTGGAAACTTGCGCTTCTTTTCATCCAGACCGGAATATGTGCTCTTCTGCTCACATTGATGAGTGTGATTTCCGCACAGTACGACAAGGCTGTGAATGACAAGCCGGGATATGAATACGAGGATCTTATTTATACAGGACTTCGAGGTACTGATAATGGTGTGCATCAGGGTATCATTGACGATCTGAAGGCTATGCCCGAGGTAACAGACGTACAGATGTCGTATAGCCTCCCTCTCGATTATTCTTCAGGCAACAATGTCTTCATGATGGATAGCGGTTATCAGGAACTTTTCAACATTGCGGACCAGTATTGGGGTTCTGAAGGACTCTTTGACATGCTCGGGATTCCTTTTATCGAAGGAAGATATCCGCAATCGGAATCGGAAATGGCAGTAAGCGAAAGTTTCGTAAAGAAGATGATGGAATATCAGGACTGGAGCGACGGAGCAGTCGGCAAGCAGGTACACATCACCGAACACGACTATGATCACGGGGCATTCACGATCAGCGGGGTCTATAAGGACTACAGGATCAACACTCTGACCAACCAGGACACACGTGCGAGCATCAGGTTCCATGGAGAGGTCGGCAAGGACTATATGCCGCTCATGCTCATCAAGGTGACGGAGGTAACTACAGAGATGATGGCTAAGGTGGAAGAAGTGATCCAGGCTAGAATCGAGAACAAGGATGTGGTCGTGAAATCCTACAAGGACTCTATGCGGGATGCCTATTCCAGCGAAAGGAGGATGAGGAATACGGTCATCATAGGATGTCTGGTATCCATCATCATCGCCCTCTTCGGCCTGATAGGATACATCCGTGACGAGTCGCAGCGCAGAAGCAAGGAGATGGCTGTGCGCAAGATCAACGGTGCTACATCGAATGAAATCCTCCGCATCTATGCCATGGAAATAATGCGTCTGAGCATACCTGCCATTATCATCGGAAATGCCGGTGCGTATTTTGCCGCTACAATCTGGCTCAAGAATTTCTCGGAAAGGATCACGCTTTCAGCATGGTACTTCGTAATCCCTGACATAGTGATACTACTGCTTGTGACCTGCTGCGTCGTCCTGAACAGCCTGCGCATCTCCCGCAGCAATCCTGTCGAATCGCTTAAGAACGAATAGGCACTTTACAACAATGTAAAGATATTTTACACCGCAACGCCGAAAATCACAAAACTAAATTATTACATATCAACAACTTGACACATTTGGCACGGTTGTAACTATATAAAGAAGCATAATCCGAAACAAACAATTTAAATAACAATATCATGATCAAAGTAACAGACCTCAGCAAGGTTTTCCGTACAGAGGAAATCGAGACAACAGCACTCAACAAGGTTTCATTTGAAATCAAGGACGGCGAATTCGTAGCCATCATGGGCCCTTCAGGATGCGGCAAGTCTACCCTCCTGAACATCCTCGGACTTCTTGACAACCCTACAGAAGGAAGTTATATGCTTCTCGGACAGGAAGTGGCCAGACTCAAGGAGAAGGACCGCACCAAGTTCCGCAAGGGCAACATCGGCTTCGTGTTCCAGAGTTTCAACCTCATCGACGAACTCAACGTGTTCGAGAACGTGGAACTCCCCCTCCGCTATCTCAACATCAGCGCATCAGAGCGCAAGCAGCGCGTGACAGAGATGCTCAAGAGGATGAACATCAGCCATCGCGCACAGCACTTCCCTCAGCAACTTTCCGGCGGTCAGCAGCAGCGTGTGGCAATCGCACGAGCAGTGGTATCGAACCCTAAACTGATCCTCGCCGACGAGCCTACCGGTAACCTCGACTCTAAGAACGGCAAGGAGGTGATGGATCTCCTGACTGAACTCAACAAGGAAGGCACGACTATCGTGATGGTGACTCACTCCCAGAAGGATGCGTCCGTGGCTCAGAGGGTCGTGAACCTCTTCGACGGACAGATCGTATCAGACGTAAAGAACGAACTTTAGTAGATTGTTAAACATAAATAAAAGATAACGGCACTGTCGTGAGATACTGCCTTTATTTACAAGACTTATCAGATAGACACGGACAACTCTATAACGACAACAAATGGCACCATTCAACATATTCAGAAAAGGCGGATCGGCAATGTCAGGCATACTCAATGTACTGGGTATGGCAGTAGCCTTTGCGGCATTCTATATCATTCTCGTTCAGGTCAATCACGACCTTAACTTCAATAAGGACATCAAAGACTCTGAAAGAGTCTATATTCTTGGTGCGAACGACTGGCAAAATCCGGGAAAGAAGAGCATATATTACAATAGACCCATGGCCGAAGCAGCCTTGCAGGCCTCTCCTGACATAGAATGCTATTCAATGATACGCCTTACAAACGTCCAGGAACAGAGTTTCCATATGGAGCGGAACGGCGAACGACAGGTCATCAAGACAAAGGTGATCGATTTCAGTGGAAACCATCTTGAGGATTTCGGTTTTGAAGCAGTTGCAGGCTCTTTTGATGATGTCATCGACTATATGGCTTTGGCTGTTAGCGAGAGGGTTGCAAAGAAATTCGGACTTGAGGTCGGAATGAGGCTCAACTGGGGGACCCAGCCATGTTCTGTAGCAGTGATATTCAAGGATATGTCTGAGAACTCTCATTTCGGAGACCTTGAGATTCTGAGGAATATCGGAGAGAAAGGTATAGACAACGTATCGGAATGGGGCTACAATTATTTCATAAAGGTTTATGACCCTGAAGCGATTGAGACTATAGAAGAACAGATGTTCTCAGTGACTGCAGAATATTATAGTGACCTCATTCTCAAGGACGTCACTTCACTTGAAGAGGTGGGAATGACTCAGGAAGAGGTAGATGACCTTATAAAGGAATTGGTTGAACGGAGCAGGCCTCATCTCTTTCCGATCGAAGACCTTTATTTCACTGACGAAATAAACATGATTCTGGAGCACGGAAACCGTACTACGACTATCATACTCCTGATTGTGGCGATCCTCATCGTCGGCATAGCCTTCATCAACTACATCAACTTCTTCTTCGCACAGATTCCTGAACGTATCAGAGCCGTGAACACAAAGAAGGTGCTCGGATGCACACGTCGCGAACTTATCATCAGCACGGTTACAGAAAGTGTGGCACTTATCGCCTTAGCACTTGTACTGGCATCTGTATTCGTCATGATGTTCAATATGAGTCAGTTGACCCATCTCATCAGCACGTCATGCGCTTTCAGTGCCAATGTCGGCATGACGATACTGACCGTGATGACCGCGATTGCCATTTCAATAGTGTCGAGCCTGTACCCCGCGTTCTACATCACCTCATTCGAGCCTGCCTTGGTTCTCAAGGGTTCATTCAGCGGCACTAAGACAGGTCAGAGGCTTAGATATCTCCTTATCGGACTTCAGTTCATAATATCTACTGTGCTCATCATCAGTTCGGCATTCATCAGTCTCCAACGCAGTTACATGGTCAATTTCGATATGGGATTTGACAAGGAACAGTTGCTATATGTCCATGTGGGAGAATATATAGGAGCCAACGCAGACGCTGTCGAGGACAGGCTCAAGACAGACCCTCAGATTCTGGATGTCACATGGGCAGCAGGAAACCTGCTCGCTTCTGAGAGAATGGGCTGGGGCCGTGACTTCAAAGGCAAGAGCATCACCTTCCAATGCTACCCCGTGGCATACGATTTCCTGGAATTCATGAAGATCGATATAACTGAAGGCAGGACCTTCAGCAAATCGGACCACAACTCCGAAAACGGAGTATTCATCTTTAATGAAACGGCACGCAGAGAGTTCGGACTGACGCTCGAAGACAAGGTGAGCGGCCATAAGGACGAAACCGAGATTGCAGGTTTCTGCGAGGACTTCAGTTTCACGACATTGAAGGAAGATGTGAAACCATTCGCTCTGTTTGTGTTCGGAAACGACCCGTGGTGGCATCCAGGCACTGCTTTCATACGTGTTGCAGCGGGGGCTGACTATAAGCACGTAATGAAACATATAGGAACAGTCCTCAGCGAATGGAGCGGAAGCATCTCTCCTGAAGAATGGAACATATATTTCTTTGAAGAGAACATCAATTCGATTTACAGGAAAGAGAAGGCTCTGTCGGAACTGATCAGCATTTTCACTGCTATTGCCATCATCATCTCTCTTATGGGAGTGTTCGGTCTGGTGATGTTTGAGACCCAGTACCGCCGCAGGGAGATCGCTCTGCGCAGAGTAAACGGCGCAACCGTAGGTGAGATACTGGCAATGTTCTGCAGCAGATTCGTGAAGATCGTGCTCGTTTGCTTCGCCGTTGCCGCTCCGATCGGATGGGTCATCGTTGACCGTTACCTCGCCACCTTCGCGCATAGGTGCCCTATGTACTGGTGGGTCTTCGCCCTGGCACTTGTTGCCGTAATGGCTGTGACCATCGGCGTGGTGATCATCAGAAGTTGGAAGGCTGCCACCGCCGACCCTGCCGAAGCGCTGAAGACGGAATAGTAACACAAGAACTTACAAAACACGCAAAATAAAGATATGAAGAGTTACCTGAGATTCCTGAGCAGAAACAAGTTATACACCGCCATAGAGGTGGTGGGATTGAGCGTGGCGCTGGCATTCGTGCTGCTTCTCGGAAATGTCGTATTCGACGACCTGAGTTGCGACAGCAAGATAAGGAACGCTGAGGGCATTTACCTGGTACTGCCTGATGATGCAAGTTTCTATAGACCGGACCCTGAAGTGGTATTCCCTAAGGTACCGGAGATAGAAGACTGGTGCAATGTCATCATTCATTCCGCATACGACGGTAAGACCCAATATATCCAGACGGCTTCCGGAGAGCAGAAGATGGACATCACCCCTGTCCTGATTCGTGGCAACTATTTCGATTTCTTCGGAATCGACCTCAAGTACGGAGACCCGAAGACAGTGATGGATCAGCAGAACGCCGCCGTCATCTCAGAAGAGGTTGCGAACATGATGTTTCCGGGTCAGGATCCTGTCGGACAGATGCTCATCATATACGAACCCAGGCTCAAGGAAGTGGAACTGACGGTGACCGGAGTCTACAAGGATATGGGCAAGACGGTTCTTCAGGACCGTGGAATGTTCCTGAATCTTGATTTCATCAACAATCTGGACAACCTCGGATATCCGGAACACATAAGGATGAGACTGGGACGCCCGAGTTCCGTCCATTATGTAAGACTGTCAGAAGGGGCAGACATAGAAAAGATCGGAAAGTTCCTTCTTGAGGACAACGACAGCGACCTTGACAAGAAATTTTCGCGATATACCAGGATCGACCTCATTCCATTCGATGAGATCCACCACACTGGCGGAATTTCAAAGACTCATTTCGACAACATGACAGACGTAGACCTGTACCATACATTCATGTTTGCATGTCTTATACTTCTCGTTTTCGCCGGTCTGAACTACATTTCCCTGACCATGGCATTCTCCCGATTCAGAGTAAAGGAGATGGCGACAAGACAACTCCTCGGCACTACAAAGACAGGAATCTATGTCAAATGCATATCAGAGGCGGCAACCCTCGTGACTGCGTCATTTGCCGTTGCCCTGGCGCTTGCATTTGCCCTGAAAGACATCGTAGGAGAACTTCTCGGCAGCAACATCGACTTGTTCAATACGCCTGCAATGTGGGTGTTCACGATATCGGCCGTCATAGTTCTCTCCCTGGCCGCAGGTCTTGTGCCTGCCTTGGTGATGTCACGTTACAAACCTATCGAGGTCATAAAGGGAGAAGCAAGAAAGAGTGACAAGGTCACATTGGGAAAGATATTCATCGGACTGGAAGGCCTGCTCAGCATTGCTGCGATTGCGGTGACTCTGGCGATATATGCCCAGACCAGGCACATGATCGACACCCCGATGGGATATGAAACCGACAACATCATATATGTGGACTTCGTTACAAGAGACGACCTCAGGTTCAAGGACGAACTTCTCGCCGAGAGTTATGTGGACAGGATCGGAGACCTGGCATCCCCTCCGACCCAGTTCGGACTGATGATGTACCTGAGTAAGGACCACACCATGATGGGCATGTCTGGAAATGCCGAGGCACTTGAAATACTTGGAATCGAGATTCTTGAGGATTTCGGAACTTCAACTGCAATGCGTAGCGGATCTGTACGCAAGAGCATGATCTGCAAGAGTTCATATGAACAGTTGAAACCGCATATCGATGAGAACAACATGATCAGACTGGATGTTTCAGTGAATGTAGACGGAGTCGTATCCGATTTCAGGACGATGTCGATCAAGGAATACGACCCGAACACATATCAGTACTACACAATACAGACTGACACCGACTCATATCTTTACGGCCTGCTTGTGAAGGTCAAAGGGAATGAAAAAGATGCTCTGAAAAAGATACGCGATTTCTACAGCGAGCGCAAGGATGCCGAACACATGCCTCAGATAGACACATTGAATTCCCTTGTCGAAGAAAAATTCAAGGAAGAGAAGAAGGTGTTCGCCATGATAGGCGTATTCGCTCTGTTGAGCATCCTGACAACGATAATGGCGATCATCGCTCTGAGTTCTTATTCCGCTCAGATGAGCACTCACGATACCGCTGTCCGCAAAGTCTTCGGCAGTTCGAATGCAGAGGTCTTCTGGCAGATGGTCAAAGGATTTCTGATTCCGGTGCTGGCAGGCTCTGTCATAGCGATAGGACTGGCATATCTGTATATCGAGAGATGGCTCTCCAAGTACCCTGTCAGGATCGAAAATACCGCATGGATATATGTCGCTTCAGTCATCATCGTCGTGACCGTAGTCATTGCCTCCATCAGTTTCCAGGCCTTCCGTCTGATGCGCACGAATCCTTCCGAGGCTCTGAAGAAGGAATAACATTGAAGAACACAAAATATTGAAACCATGAAGAGTTACCTGAGATTTCTGAGCAGAAACAAGATGTACACGGCAATAGAGGCGGTGGGATTGAGTGTGGCGCTGGCGTTCGTGCTGCTGATAGGATCGTATGTGCTGGAACACAAGAACATTTCCCGAAAGGTATCGGATTACAGGAATACATATGTTCCGGGAATGTATGGAGGGTCGACGGTAGCGTATGGCCTGACTGACGTGCTGAAGGAGCAGATGCCGGAAATTGAAAAGATTGCATATGCTGTTTCATTCGATGAGATCGTGGTGTCCGGCGATGACATGAATCACCTCCTGAACTGTCTTGCCGTCAGATATGATTTCTTCGAGATGTTCGGATATGAATTCATCCAAGGATCGGCATCAGCCATGCAGGGCAAGGAAGACATATTCATCAGCGAGCGCATGGCGGCGAAACTGGGTGTTGCTCCGGCTGACGCCATGGGCATGCGCGTATCTGTGGTGGAAACGGATATGAACAGCGCAGAAACCTTCACCGTGAAGGGAGTGGTCAGAGACAGTGATGACCGGATATGGAGGCAGGTAGACTTCTTCTGCCACGCAGAGTGCGGACTGAACGAAAGCGGATGGACATATCCATTCAGCAATGCTTCATCCATGATCTTCTTTGAAGTGCCTGATGATCTGGCAAAGGAAGAAGTCACCGTGAAGGCCATATCCATCATCAAGGATGCACTGACCCCGCATTTCCCTAACCACCCTCAATATAAGGAACGTGTGAATGTCAAGAGGATTGACGAGGTATACTTTACAGAAGAGAATGAGGGTGACCTCTCGTTCAAGACCTGCAGTAAATCAGTGGTCAACATACTTTCTGTAGTGGTACTGCTGCTTCTGCTGTCGTCTGTCATCAATTACATCAACCTCAACCTTGCACTGACCGGCAAAAGGGCAAAGGAAATGGCGACAAGGATGCTTGTCGGCTCGGAAAAACACCGCATCATCTTCTCCTATATCCGTGAATCCGTCCTTTTCACTGCCGTATGCTTCATCATCGCTCTTGCTCTGGCTTGGGCGGTTGCCCCTGTGGCGGGGACATTCCTTGAAGGCGGCGTCAGGATGACGGTGACATGGAGAGGCGTACTGATATGTACATCCGTCATCATGGCGGCAGGATGCATCTGCGGCATCATTCCGGCCTTTGCAACATCTTCCATCATGCCTATAGACATAGTCAACGGCACGTGGCGCAGAAGAAGGAAAATGGTCTTCAGCAAGATATTCATCGGCCTTCAGGGCGTACTCGCTGTAGTACTGGTCGCCATCAGCGTGGTGATGGAGATGCAGATGAAGCATATGATGGAGATGCCGGTCGGGGCGGACATTACAGATAAGATCATGATCAATACATGCGTGGCATATTCACATGAGGCGATGCCGCTGAGGGACGAAATCAGGAAACTGCCTTTCGTGAAGAACGTTTCATTCGCACGAGGATATCCGACAAGGAAAAGTTTCAACAGTGGATTTCGTGTCGATGAGACAGGAGAGACAGTTCAGGTGGACCTGCTGTTCTGCGACCCTGAAGCATTCAGAATGTGGAATTTCGAGATAAAGGAACAATTCAGTGACGACCTTTCGCATTCGTTCTGGATATCTGACAACCTGTACCGTTTACTAGGATCAAGGGAAAAGGCTGAGGAACTGATGAACAAATGGAACGGAGGTCTCAATCAGGCAAAGGTCGACCATCTCGGCGGTGTAATCGGCAACGTGATAAGCGAGAACGCCATTTCCGGAAGCATCGAGAAATCGAATACGGCAGTCTTCGTCATGTCTGAGGCGGACATGGGTATATACAACAGCGACCTTCTGATAGAGACCGAAGGCATAGACAGAAAGGAGGCCCTGTCCGAGATATTGAAACTGTATGACAGGTTCTCGCTGGATTATTATGGAGTGGTCATTCCGCAATGGGACGGAAAATATATTGAAGACCTCATTGCCGACGATTACACGGAGATCCGTAACACGATGAAGATGATCGAGATATTCACTCTTCTGGCGATCCTAATTTCGGCTCTCGGGCTCATTGCGATGAGCACTCATTTTGCAGTCGAAAGGGAAAAGGACATTGCGGTAAGAAAGGTCTACGGTGGCACCGTGGCGAGCGAGACCGGACGCAGCATGCTCGAATATATGCTGATCACCGTGGCGGCATGCGTCGTAGGAATCCCTGTGGCATGGTCACTCAGTGTGCGCTACCTCGAGCAGTTCACGTACAGGATAGACCTGACCGCCTGGCCATTTGTCGCCGCCGCTCTCATCGCCCTGATGATTTCCCTGTCCTCCGTCCTCTGGCAGACCCTCCGCGCCGCCCGCACCAATCCTGCAGAGGCGTTGAAGAAGGAGTAGAAATATTCTGTAAATTCATTGGTTTTGAATGAATTTTGATATATTTGCAGAATTAAAGGGATAGTCCAGATCTACCGGTAGCATTTGAAGAGTCCTGTTATCCTATATCTTCAAATGGCGAAAGATCATCTTCGGCAGGAGAAGATTTCAGCACTTCGGAGGCAGAATGGATAATCCTTTTGTTTTTTGAATATCTGGTTCGAAATACTCCTCCGCTTATCACCTTCCAGTAGTCTCCTTCTTTCGACAATGCGATAAAAAGAGTATTGTGATACATATCTCCTTTTTCCAAAAGAAATGACCCGGCCCTCCCCTCCTTGATTTCGGTAAAAGTACCTGCGACATCTTCAATGAAATCATTCACTGTTTCATAGCCGGAGCCTATGATTTCTTTTGAATGTCCCTCGATGATATGCTTCAGACCATATCCTTTAGGACCAGTTGCACCTTCTGCAATCCGGATAGGTGCAGGCGGGAGGTTCATTTCATCGGTGATGTACCCGAAGTCGATGGAACCTTTGCTGTTCAGCACGAACGGGGAGCCGTTCTCATCGACGGCAAGACGATAATACTTCATGTTTTTTCATATGAAGTTCCCGAATGTATCCGGTCTGAAGAAAATTATGTGGCCAAATCCGGAAGATTTTTCTGTTTTTTATCTTCATTGCACTTTTCTTTGTCTGTCATTCAGGAACAAAGATTTATTTTAGTCATATTAAAATAAATCTTTGCTTTACAGTTTTGTAAAATATCTTTACATTTGCACATCAGTTAAATTAGCGCATATCCCTACAAATCAACATATTACCTACTTTGGCACAGCAGTAGTGAATCAAAGGGACAAAATGACATAAATCACGACTGGCATGAAAGGATTTCTTGCGATATTAAGGCGGTACAGACTCGCCATGCTGATGAACTTTGCAGGTCTTGTGCTCGCTTTCACGGCGTTCATGGCACTGATGCTTCAAGTAGAGAATCAGTTGAGTTTCGACAGGCATTACACTACAACCGGACGCATTTTCCGAGTGGATAAGGTAGGAGTGGCAAAGGACGACATCTTCCGGAACATCCTACCGCGAGGCTATGCAGACGACATAATCACATCCTCTCCTCATATCATAGCGGGAAGCATGTCGGTTCCGTATGTGGGTGAACTCGTGCTGACAACAGATGAAAAGGACGGAAGACATACCTTCAGACATTCATGCAATGTCTGCTATCCGGCATTGTTCGATATTTTCGGAGTGCGTTTTACAGAAGGCAGCGCAGAGGCCTTGAATGACCTTCAGACGATTGCAATACCGTCATCACTTGCACGCACCCTCTACGGCAATGAATCTGCGATAGGAAAGATCCTGTTCCACCACGAGCAGTACAAGATAGGAGCATTCAGGGCTCCTGAACTTGTCATCGGTGCCATATACGAGGATATGCCGGCAAATTCGCAGTTCGACAACGATATATACATGCATATCGGAAGCATCCAGGAAGGAAGTTACGGAGGTGCAAACTGCATCTGCTGGCTCCTGCTAGATTCGCCTGACAGCAAGGAACTTGTGGAGGACAACTTCAACCGTACCCACAACTACAACGACAGCACCTGGCTCACCGACATGGAACTCACGCCCATCGAAGACATATATTTCGGTGAAAGTGAAGGCAGTGCATTCAAGAGCGGAAGCATCAGGCAGATGTGGATAATGATATGCATATCGATACTGATAATGCTCGTCGGAGGCATCAACTATGCGACCTTCTTCACAGCACTCGCACCTTTGCGCATCAGAAGCATCAACACGCAGAAGGTCCTGGGCAGTTCCTTGAAGTCATTGCGGCTCGCCCTCCTGACCGAATCCGCCCTATTCAGCGTATGTGCCTTCATCCTCGCATCATGCCTTGTAGGTCCGGTCACCCGGTCTCTGACATCGGACGGTCTGATAATGGCTTCATTCTCATTGGCGACAAACTGGAAAGTGATGGCATTTTCTGCAGGCGCCGCTCTTCTTATAGGTCTTGTGGCTGGACTATATCCTAGCATATACGTCACTTCCCTGCCCCCTGCATTCGCACTGAAAGGCGACTTCGGATTCTCGGCCGGTGGCAGAAGATTCCGTACGGGCATGCTCGTGTTCCAATATGTAATATCATTCATCCTGCTGATCTTCGTGATCTTCATCAACAGGCAGAACAGGTTCATGATGGAATACGAAAGCGGGTTCGCAAAGGAAGACCTCGCTGTCGTCGAACTTTCGCAAAGCCATATCCAGAACAGTTCGGAATACCTTACCGAGTCCCTGAAGGCACTGCCGGAAGTGACAGATGTGGCGTTTTCGATGGAATTGATGGGAGGCAATGACGAATATTCCACATCTACGATGGAATACGACGGAAAAGACGTGCAGTTCTACACGCTGTACTGTTCCGCCAATTTCCTGGATGTCATGGGAATACCGGTGGTGGAAGGACGTAATTTCAGAAATTCCGATATGGGTTCCTTGATCGTGAATCAGAAGATGAAGGAGTATGGAGCAAAGGTCGACGAGAATACTGATGGCGGAGGAATCATCGGCATCACGGGTCCCGTACGCATCAATTCTCTCCGACGCGATATCGCCCCGTTCTGCTATTATCTGATTCCTAATGAATACGCACTTATGAACTGGGCATATATCAGGCTTCAGGAAGGATGTGACAGGAAGGCAGCATTGGACAAGATCAATTCCGTGTTGACCAGAATGGATCCGGACTACATTTATGAAGTTCAGTTCTATGATGAGGTGACCGGTGAACTTTATGCGTCAGAGACCCGTCAGAGCAGAGTAATCTCGCTGTTCTCGATCCTTGCTTCACTTCTGTCCCTTATAGGCATCTTCGGTCAGGCACTTCTGGACGTGCAGTACCGCAGACGCGACATCGCCATCAGGAAAGTATATGGTGCCGACACCCCGAGAGTGCTGAAGGAAGGACTGGTGAAATACGTGGTCATGGTGACTTCGGCATTCGCAGTCGCTGCTCCGACCGCATGGCTTGCCGTCTCCGCATGGATGGAAGGGTTTGTGGAGAAGGTGCCGATGAACCTCTGGCCTTTTGCTGCAGCATATGCATTGATTCTGCTCCTGACCCTGGGCATAGTTGCCCTGCAATACCTGAAGGCTGCTAATTCAGATCCATCAGAGACGCTGAAGACAGAATAATTTACTATTTTTGTAGGTTGAAGACATTGACTTATGGCTAAAAGCAAAGGAAAGATACTGGTTGTGGACGACAACAGCGGGATCAGAGCGGCTCTCAAACTGCTTCTGCCGATGCATTTCGCTCAGGTGGAACTGATTCCGTCACCGAAGGAACTGGTGAGCAGGATTGCTGAGTTCCGTCCTGACGTAGTCCTTCTGGACATGAATTTCCACACCGACATAAACACAGGAAACGAGGGTCTCTATTGGCTCAGTGAGATAAAGAGGGTCCGTCCTGACATCGAGGTCGTGCTCTTCACGGCATACGCGGACATACAGTTGGCCGTGGAGGGAATGAAGCGCGGAGCCTTCGACTTCATCGTCAAGCCATGGGACAACGACAAACTTGTGGAGACGCTTAAGGCGGCATATGAAAACCGCAGCAAGGAGGCTCGTGAAGCAGATGCCGTTCCGGCCTCGACCATACCGATGCTCTGGGGAAAGGGGCAGGCCATGACGGCGATCCGCAGGACCGTCGAGAAGATTTCCACGACCGACGCCACCGTACTCATCACCGGAGAGAACGGAACCGGAAAGGACGTGCTTGCGGGAGAGATCCACAGGATGTCCCTGAGAACCATGAAGCCCATGGTATGCGTTGACGCAGGAGCGTTGACTGAAACTCTTTTCGAGAGCGAACTTTTCGGTCATGTCAAGGGAGCATTCACAGACGCCCATGCCGACCATGTCGGAAAATTCGAACAAGCGGACGGAGGCACCCTCTTCCTCGATGAAATAGGAAACATCCCTCTGCATCTGCAGGCAAAACTTCTGCGTGCCCTTCAGAACAGGACCATCACTCGCGTAGGCGATACCAAGGCAATTCCGATCGACATACGACTTATCTGCGCCACCAACAAGGACCTCGAAAAGATGGTCCGCGACGGGGAATTCCGCGAGGACCTCTATTACCGCATCAACACGATGCACCTGCACCTCCCCTCCCTGCGCGAGAGGATGGACGAAATCACTCCGCTGGCAGAAATGTTCATCGCAAAATATGCCGACAGGTACAGAAGGACAGTGAAGGGACTGACCCCGGACGCCGCAGACCTACTTAAAAGCCATATATGGTCCGGCAATATCCGCGAACTGCAGAACTGCATCGAAAAGGCTGTGATCATGTCTGAAGGAGAGACACTTACGGCATCTGACATAGAACTTCCGCAAGGCCGTACAAGTTCACAGGAAACTCCTATGAGCGGAAATGAAACTCTGGAAGAGACCGAAGAAAAGGCGATAAGAGCGGCAATGGCAAGGTTCGGAGGCAATCTGTCGATGGTCGCGCGATCACTGGAAATAAGCAGGCCTACCCTGTACGCCAAACTGAAGAAATATAACATTTGACAGGAACTTCCGTCATATCACTGATAGTGGCAACGGTCATATTGACCGCTGCGGTCACTTCAGTGCTTACATCCCGCAGGATGCGACGGAAGGTCGCCTATATGCTGGACGCCCTTGAAGACAAGGAACTCAATTTCCGTTTCGACGAACGCCGTCTCTTCGGACGCAGATTCAACAGGACCCTCAACCGCCTCAGGAACATCTTCGACAAGGAAAGACATGAGATCATCGAACAGGAAAAGTATTTCGGACTCATGCTGGACCATGTAAGGACAGGAGTCGCCGTCATCGAGCCTGACGGACGCGTCAATTACTGCAACAACACTGCACTGGCGCTTCTGGGCATAGCGACATTCGGTCACATAAGGCAACTGCGTCCTGTAAGCGAGTCCCTGTACAACGCATTCCAGACAATTACGGAAGGGGCGGAAGAAAGGGCCAGTTACTACAACGAGAGCGGAAAGATGACCATATCCCTGACTGCATCAGCGGCCACCATAGGCAAGACGGAAGTCAGGGTCATCGCATTCAACGACATCAGCAGCGAGATTGCTGAAAACGAGCAGCAGTCATGGTCGAAACTGATCAGGGTACTGACCCATGAGATCATGAACACCGTCACTCCTATCGCCTCCCTGAGCGAGACCCTTCTAGGGTTTGATGAAGTAAGCGAGGAGGTCAGGAACGGTCTCAGCACCATTTCCCAGTCATCACGAGGGCTCATAAAATTCGTGGATTCATACAGGAACCTCACCAGAGTGGCCCCACCGGTAAAGAAGGCGTTCTATTTCAGGGAACTGGCTGAAAGGGTGATCAATCTGACAAGAGAGCATGCCGTCGTTTCCGGCGCGGAATGCACATACATGGAGAAGGCCGACGACATCATTCTCTATGCTGATGAAGGCCAGATAACCCAGATAATGATAAACCTGGTCAAGAATGCCATTCAGGCAGAAGCAAGACACATCGCGATCACTGCGACCATCAATCAGTCAGAACAGGTTATGATCAGCGTATTCAACGACGGACGCCCGATCAGCAAGGAAAGCCAGGAAGAGATCTTCGTACCGTTCTTCACCACCAAACAGGAAGGCACCGGCATCGGCCTCAGTCTCTCACGACAGATAATGCGCATGCACAACGGTACACTCTCCCTCACCCAAAGCGACGAAAAAGGCACCGTCTTCACCCTGCTCTTCAAATAATCCTATTTCAATGACGCCATGAAGACAGGTTCCGGATGGTGTATCTCGGAATCATAGCCGAACAGGAAACGGAATGTACCGGAGGTCAGGACATAGTGGCGGTCGGAAGCGTTGAAAGTTCCGTATTCGACAGCCATCGTCAGGTCATTATCCGTCAGATAGGCATCTATGTTCTTGACCTTGATGATGTTGCCTGCCTGTTCCTTCTTCAATGAAAGGCCCGCCTTGATCCATGCAATCGAAACCGACATGAGCATTTCAGGATGACGTTCGCGGCAATAATTATACAGGATCACTCCTCGTCTTTCGACACTCACCGGTGAATCCAGGACCATCATGTCATGAAGATGCGCGGTGAAGTCCATCAGGAACCCGATGTCTTGAGTGATGAGGGTGCCAGTCACTTTCTGCCAGGCCGGACAATTGTAATAAAGGTCCACCATCCTTGACACATGCTGAGATGTCCTGAGTTCAGACGGACTGATGGACGGAGTCTGAAGGATCTCATATGGCGGCAATGGGGAAAATCTCAGTCCCTTGACTGAAGCCATTTCACGCAAACGGGTACCAGGCAACACTTTAAGAGACTCTACCTGAAGTTCATCGACACCGATCTTCACCAATTCGACGATATCGTTGCAGAGCATCTCAAGAGTATAGCAAGGAAGGCCTGCTATAAGGTCGGCATGAGTCTGGACATTGGTCAGAGAACACAGGAACTTCAGACCCTGTAGAGAAGCATTCAGGCTGCCTTTGCGCCCGCTTTCCTTCAGGACCGCACTGTCAAGACTCTGTATTCCGGCCTCAAGATGAAGAAGTCCATGCGGAAGGCCCGCAATCTTTGTCTTCAGGGCATCAGACATCAGCGACGGGTGTATCTCGAGATGGAAACGCATCTTTCCATGATACCTGGCAAAGAGGTCCAGCATTGCGCATGCCCTGTGAGTATCGTAGTTGAATGTCCGGTCAAGAACCCTGATATCGGTGATGCCATGGGCATGTATGTTATCCAGACGCGACTTCACCTGCTCCATACTTTGGGATCTTACCGGCTTCTCACCCCCGCTGACGCAAAATGCACAGGTGTTGAAACAGCCTCGTGTGGTCTCCAACTGCACGAAAGGCTTGTCCCAGTTGAAGAACTCACTTTCTTCCGGGTACTTGAGTGAGGCAAAGTCCCCGACCATGGCCTTGCCGTTGTCATGATACTCATCATCCCCGCCTATCCAGCACAGTCCTTCGATGGAATTCCATTCCGCGTCGACGGCATCCAGAAATTCCGGAAGCGCAACTTCCCCCTCACCCCTGATTACTGCAGAAACGAAAGGATGTCTTCGCAGAAAATCCTCATTGTCTCCAAGAAACTCCGGTCCTCCGCATACGACCTTCACTCCATCCAGGAGTTGTACCACGCGCGAGAGCACTTCGATCTGCATCTGATGGGTAAAGAGCCAGAAGGTCGCGGCAATCACGTCAGGCTTATGCCCTGCAACAGCAGCAGCGAGCGCCCCGGGACTGTCGTTGATGGTACCCCGCACCACACACCATTCCCACTCCCCTCGCTCCCGGACCTGCGCATGAATCGCAGGAAGAGCAACCGATGAATGGGAATACGAACTGTTTATGTCAAGCCACAGAATCTTCATATCAGATCTCCTGCATCATCTGGCAAGGGTATCTGCATGCACCGCGTTGAGGATGAGGTCTTCTGTATCCAGACGGATCTTCAGCCACTCCTTTATCTCCTTAAGTTCGCTTTCATCAAGGGCCTTTGAAGTCTTGATGTTTACAGATATGAGGCCGGTTGATGACGACGAATCACGCATGTACGAATTTCCGCTGGTCAAGGCAATCCTTGATATATCCGGCCATAGCCTGAAGATTTCCTTCGACACCTTGTCGTACGGAATCTGATTTCTTCTGATGGATTCAAGTTCATTCTTAAGTCTGGCAATTTCCTCTTCCCTGTCTGCAATGACATTGTCCTTCTTTTCGTATATGTCTCTGAAGGCACTCATATCCATCTGTTCTTCAGCAGAATAATCCCTTATGACTATACGGTCGCTGCTGATTTCATATTTCAACGCTGCATCATACAGTTCATCGCGGTCTCTTTCTGTCAATTGTTCACCGGTAAAGAACATGGTGAGACACATTCCTTCCGAATGGTCGATGCGGTAATCATACAGGATGCTTTTTCCATACAGATTACGGTGCTCTGCAAACGCGGTGGCGTTCACTTCAAAATTATTTTCACGGATAAGCACAATTGCCGACCATATGCTTGGGATGATGAATATGATGATCAAAGCAGTGGAAATCCTTTTGGTCTTCTTTCCGATGGAAGCGTCATTGTATTCTGTCTGACGGAACTTGAAGTACTTCACGCCGGCATAAGTCGCCAGCATTATGAATGTACAGTTGATGACGAACAGGTAAAGCGCACCGATGAAATAACTGAAGTTGCCGCTTGCAAGACCGAAGCCGGCAGTACACAACGGAGGCATCAAGGCAGTGGCGATTGCAACTCCCGAGAACACTGTTCCCTTATCCTTTCTGCACTGCTCCAGGATTCCGGCAAATCCGCCGAACAGAGCGATAAGCACATCATAGAAAGTAGGAGAAGTCCTGGCAAGGAGTTCTGTAGGATTGCTCAGGCTCAAAGGAGTTATGAGAAAGTAAATAAATGATACGACGAGACTTATGAATACCATCACAAGCAGGTTCTTTCCTGATGACTTCATCAGTTCGATGTCATTGACGCCCAGTCCCAGTCCTATTCCGAAGATAGGGCCCATGAGAGGTGAAATGAGCATGGCACCGATGACCACAGGAATGGAATTCACATTGAGTCCGACCGAGGCTATTATGATGGCGACTGCAAGAATCCATGCATTGGGACCTTGAAAGATAATATTGCTGCGGATGTTTCTTTCTGCTGCATCCACATCGATGTATCCGCTGAGATTAAGTGTAGTCTTCAATTGAGAAGTGAGCCGGCCAAATATACCCATAGCAAATAATGTTAATCGAAAACAAAGTTACGATTTTTCTCTCAATCCTCATCAGCACTTTCCAGAAACATAGAATGTAACAATCACTCACTGTGGGCAAAATTGCTGCACACCGTGCGATCAGAAGGTGAAGCGGAGACCGGCGCGGACCGTGAACACGAACGGTTCTTCCAAGCGGAAAGTCTGTATGGTTCCGTCATTGAGGGCATACGAGACCTCAGGTTCAAGGTAGATACCGACCTTAGGCACAGGATTGACCTGCAGTCCCGTTGCAGCATTGACACTGAACAGGAGACAGTTCTCACGCAACCTCTCGTCTCCGACTTTCGCATAGACGCATTTGTCCATCTGCATGCCGGCACCCAGGTAGATATTGAAATATTTCATGTTGACCACCATCCAGTCCAGTCTGAGCGGGATTCCAAGATAATGAGCATACTGCCTGTCCTCTTCATATCCTCCGGAGTAATACGTCCTGCCTCTTGCAGACACATATCTTGTGTAGTTGAGTCCTGTATTCAGAGTGAACCTGTCAGAGAGGAATAACCTGAATGAGACTCCTACGGAAACAGGCAGTTCATGCTTGTACGACTCGTTATAATCACCGCTCCGTCTCATCATGGCAGGCGACTGTTTCGGCTGTTCAACGAAAGAAGAATCTGAAGGACCCGTATAATCCGGAGGTGACGGATCACCCATAGGAGGACTCATCTCATCCATTGCAGAGAATATCGGAGCATCAGAAACAGAACCCGAAAGTCCGACTGACATCGGTCTTCTCCTGCGGACTGGTCTTTCTTCCGGAAGGTCCTCAAAGGCCAGAAGCGTTTCTGTAACATGCACCGTATCCTTCACTATATCAACAACTTCATCGTCTGCATCCGAAACATCAGACGTTTTAACTTCAGTGACATTTTCTGCAATCAGGACATCATCTGAAACATCATCCGCATCAACCGATATCGGTGCCTGCTGCCCTCCACCAGCATATGGTACAGTTTCCTCCGGTACATCTGACGGATCTGCATGATCATCAGCAAAGTCTTCTGTCGCAACAGTATCAACCGTCACAGGTTCTTCAGCCGGCGGCAGTTCATCAGCGATCAGACTTCGGTCCACGACAGGAGCATCCGGCCGGAAAAGGAACAGCAGCAGTGCGACAGATGCGGCTATGCCCGCAAGACCGGCAGACCATGCATACAAATGGGCAGCCCTCTTCTTCCGGGATGCAGCATATTTCTGCTGAAGGACGTTCCAGTCATCAGCAGGAAGGGATTCCTCGATGCCTTCGAGTTCCTCGCCTATGATATCTGTCCAGTCTTCCATCATAATCCGTTTCTCCTTATATAGTCCCTGATATCTTTCGCCAACTGGGCCCTTGCCTTGAACAGAAGCGATGATGATGTCTTCTCCTTTATATCAAGCATCTGCGCTATGTCCTTATGAGAATATCCTTCCACGCAATAGAGGTTGAACACCACCCTCTTAGTCTGCGGAAGTTCTCCGACCATCCTCATCAGTTCCGTCTTGGGAATCTTCAGTATCTCGTCCTTCTGCGGCTCGAGAATATTCTCATTTGTCTGATCCAGGCAGACGGTTTCAAAGCGTTTCTTCTTCCGCATGCTGTCTATGACAAGATTTACAGTAATCCTTGAGCACCAGGACTTCAGACTGCCAGTAGGACGATACTTCCCGATCGTATCAAAGATCTTTATGATGCTGTCATGCATAAGGTCCCGAGCCTCATCCCTATCCCCTACATACCTGATACAGAGCGCATAAAGGTAAGCCGCATACTTCGTATACAGTTCCTTTCTGGCCGTCTCGTCCCCTCGGGCACAAAGTTTCGCCAGTCCGATGTCCTCTATGTTGTTCTTCTCTGCCAATTGTATTTCAGCTATATAACGGAATGAGGATAAGAATACTTCCGCAAATGTACACAATATTGACCAACACTTATGGAAGTATTCCGGGAAACCGGACGTTATAGAGATGTAAATAAGAAAAACATGAAACGGATATTAGCAATTTTAAGCATTACCCTATATCTTTGCGCATGTGAGAAGGCAGATCAGGGTCACTGGCTTTCCGGCTTCTGGTACGGAGAATATGAAACTTCTATGATAGGGCTTCAGTTCTCTTCAGATGGGGCAGAATGTACTGTGAGTCGCGCCAAGACAGATGGAAGTTGCAGTATGAACAGAAGTACATATCATGTATATGTTCAGGAACAGTTCAAGACTTTCATTCTGATGAAAGGAACAGGGACCTCATCCGAACAGGATTACACGGGCAGGCTGTCTGATGGAAAGATAACACTCAGTTGGACGGATGAGGCCGGACGTGTTGTCGAATTGAAGAAGATGCTCCTTGAATAAAAAACATAGAATATGAAACGGATATTGACTATAATGGCGGTTGTCACATGTATGTGCGCGTGTGAGGAAATGGCTCTTGACGGCGCTTGGAAGCCTATGAAACTGGACAAGACACATCTCAATTTCCCGCAAGAGGGCGGAGAACAGGCTGTGGTCGTGCTGAACTACAGCAGTTGGTGGATCAGCGGAGCATATTCCGGTATCGACAAGACAGATGGAAGATGGGGATACCTGGACTACATCCATCCGACTTCTTCCGGAGGAGATGAGACATGTACGTATGACATACTGGACGGAGGATGGTATCAGGTGACAGTGCCTGACATCAGCCGCAGCAACAGAGCCATATTCAAAGTTTCCCCAAACGGTACCGGCGCCCGTCGCGAAGCCATCATCGAGATGACGGCTGGAGACGTCTTCACAAGCATCAGCATCAGCCAGGACTGAAAATTCCGTCAAAATGCTCCTCCGTTAAACTTTTGATTTCATCACAAAAGTCCGATTTTCCCTATTAACTGGTAATCAACGGGTTAAAAACAAGGTTTTTCCATCAGAACATCTTGATGGAAAACTTTTGTATTTCTATATTTGTTAAAGATAATTGCAAAGGACACAATGAAGACAGCATCCGGATTCATCACACATATCACATTGCTGGCCGTAGCCGCATCGGCACTGCTTTCCTGCACGGGAAACAGAGGGACAGAAGCACTCCTGCAGAGGGCAGAAGACATCATGAACGAAAGGCCGGACAGCGCCCTCATGATCCTCCGGAACATGGACGAAGGAGGACTCCGGACAAAGGGACTCAAGGCACGTCATGCCCTGCTTCTGTCACAGGCTCTGGACAAGAATTACATCGACCTCCAGTCAGACAGCATCATCTCCAAGGCCGTCAGATTCTATGAAAAGACAAAGGATCACGAAAGCCTGTTCAAGTCGTACTACTACCTTGGACGCGTTCATTTCAATGCAGGGAACTACAACGATTCCATGCAAACCTACCTCAAGGCAGATGAACTGACCGACAGAACAGATGATGACTTTGCAAAGGCCCTGCTCTACGCCCAGATAGGAAACCTCTACAGGACATACTATAACAACACCAGATCCCTTGAGTTCTTTGAAAGAGCATATGAGCACTACGAGAAGGCCGGAATGGAAAGCCACAAGATCTACACAAAGATCAGCATGGGGCCAATATATAATGATATCGGAGAATACGAAAAAGGACTGTCCATGATCAGGGAAGCCCTGCAATGGGGCCATGACAACGGAAGACTCGATGTCTGTGCAGAATGCTTTGACCTGATATTCCTAATGTCCATGACCAAAGACAAACCGGAACTGATTGACGAATGCATCAGAGGATATGGGGTCGACTGCCTTCCTTCTTCATTCTGGGTAAACCTCGGGCTCGGATACAGATACGGAACTGAAGGTGACGACACCTCATGTCGGGAACTGATGGGAAAGGCATGGAACCTTGCAGAGAGCAGCAACGATTCCATATCCGTGCTTTTTGCCGAATACAAGTTACTGGCAGGCAAAGGTGACTACAGAAATGCCCTGCAGAAGCATGAGGCTATACTTGAAATGGAAGAAGCAAGCCTGAAGAGGACCCTTACAGCGCCGCTGCAGGATGCATATGTAGCATTTCTGGATATCAAGTCATCAGAGCAGCAGGCCATCATCCGGAACAAGGAACTGACTGTCAAGGTCACCATACTTCTGTGCATAGTCATCCTGCTGTCTGTCGGCATTGTCATCATTGTCATCAGAAACCGGATGATGGCAAGAAGAGCCAGGACCATGGACATCATCAACAGAAGACTGGGAGTGCTGGACAAGGTGGTCATCTCACATATCTCCGACAGGGCATCCGACGCAAGGAAGGCAAATCAGGAGATCGAAGACCTGATTGCTGACCGTGATGCGTTCATGAGGACGACAAGACTCACCCTTGAAGAAAGAAACAGCGACTTCATTGCCTACCTCAAGGACAAGGGTCTGAGCGAGAAGGAAATAGACTTCTGCTGTCTGTATGCTATCGGAATGAAGGGAACAGACATAAAGAACTACACAAGTTTCAATAGTCTGTACAAGGACAGCAGCGAGGTGAGACGGAAACTGGGCATGGCTGAAAACGACACGAACCTCTCGATCTTCCTCCAGGACCTTCTGAAGATGAAAATTGTAAAATAACATAAAAAATAATTTGGATATTACCCCCCCCCCATTATCTTTGCAGAATAAACGGACTTGATCATGATAGCAGTAATTCTCGGAACCACGATCGGCGTGACGATAGCCAGCCTGATCGCCAGATGACAAATAGACACATAATGATATGAAGACACTGAAACTTTTCCGTCTGCTGGCAATGACAGCAGGACTCCTATGCTTTATGATTTCATGCCTGCCACAAGGTGATGCCGGATATGACTGGGCGATGATTACCGTGCTTGTATTCTTTCTTGTCATCGGACCGGCCAGTCTGATCGCCAACATAAAGAGGGAGGACCACCCGCAGACATTGGCCGAATACAATAAAGGCTACGTAATCATGAATGCAGTCCTGATGGTCATAGTGCTTGGTATATGCGCGACAGGACTTATTCTAGGACTTGGTTCATTCTGGATGAATCTCGCATTTACATTCGTCACCATCTACAATCTGCTGAATCATATCATTCTCTACAAAGCAAAGAAGGCTTATGACTCAGAAAACTAAAACTATCCTTAAGAAGGTTCTGGCATATTGTCTGATGTCCATTACCTTGATGTTGATATATTTTGTGATCGCTTTTGTCATCGACCTGATATTCAATCTGTTTGGTGGTGAAGATGGTGTAAGCATCCTAAGTACGATTGCGACTTGCATATTTCTTACGGTAATATTCGTCGTTGGCGACATTATCAACAGCAGGAAGAAGGGAGTCGACAGAAGCGATGAAATCATAAGGATCTGCCGTCGTGTACTGACCACGACTACAGTCATGTTCTGCGGCTCGCTGGTGATCGAATGGCTGATCCAGAAGTTCTCGGATGAGGATTTCTCTCTTGGAATGGTTCATTGGCTCTCATTTGCTCTTGCCGTAGCACTGTTTGATGAACTTATCAAGAAGAATAATGAAAAGAAGATACAGGAAGATGAGAATGCACTTGTCGTAGCCGCTGAATGCGAAGACATGCAGACTGCAGAAGACATCTGCAGCAGACTTGAAAACAACGGCATCAAGGCTATGGTAATTGAAAAGGACAGTCCTGTATATATCAAAGGGAACAGTTCCCATGTTCAGATTCAGGTATGCAGGAAGGATCTGCTGAAAGCCGAAGAGGTCATAAAGTAAGTAAGAGAAACCACAAATTATATGAAACGGATCTTTACAATTCTGGCAGCGCTTGTCTGCTTTGGTGCATGCGAAAAGACTGATAAGTCTGATCATGATGTGCAGCCCGACATACCGATGTATGATCAGTTACTTCTGAAAGGGGATGTCAAGACAATACATGAAACTATTGCAAGTGAGTTCAGTACACATACAGAATCATATACTTTCGACAAATCCGGTAAACTTGTATCCTATTCATGGGATGGAGAAGAACTGGGACTTTATGCAGATTTAAGGTGCATCATGTTTCCGTGCATTGCCGGAACCTATGCTGATTTTGTATTTCCAGATGACTGGACGAAATACGACAACCGGACGGAAACCAGGACTGTTTCAGTTACAGAAAATGGTGTCGTAACTCATGAGGTAGAGAAGAAAATAGAGTACGAATGGGACAGAAGCAGTGGAAGGTTCACAAAAGTACGATGTTATGTAAACAACGCTCCGGTTTCCCTTGCAGGTATAGAGAATGGATATAACATCGAAGAGTATCTATATTACAGTAACGGACTGCCCCATTTTGGCTTCACCTTCGCCGACGAAACACCTAGTCTGTATACTGAACTGGCATACGATGAGTTTGATGAAAATGGCAATCCTTTATTCATAAGCATATCCACTCCCAATGGAGACATAACTATAACCAGACAGATCGAGTACTATTAACAATTAAAACGGCAATGAAACGAACATTCAAGATCCTCCTCAAGACAATATTATATCTGCTGGCAGCCATCGGAGCATTGGCTGTAGCGTTTATCATCTTCATCAATACCTCAAAACTTTATTACGTAAGTGTAAACTTCAATGAAAGCAACCTGGCCCGCTTTGAGGAAAGAGTTGATCTGCTCAGAACTGGCGGTGTGTACAGTCCTGACTCGACATTCGTTGATGTTGAATACATAAAAGACAGCGTACGCGCACAGGAGATCATGGATTATTTCCAGTTGGATACTCTGTATAATGGTGCGGCTTCCACCTGGGACAAGGCTCTCGCAATCGGCAAGTTTGTCGCGTTCAATATCCCTCACGACAATCAGAAGGTACAGCCGGAATACAAGAATGCCATCGGTCTATGGGAGTACACCAGGAATGTTGCTCCAGCATTCAACTGCCGTCTGCACAGTATCATGACCTTTGAACTTCTGACTGCAGCAGGAATCAAGGCAAGATACATAACCTGCCTGCCACAGGATGAGAATGATAATGACTGCCATGTCGTCAATGAGGTCTGGCTGCCCGAGACAGGACAGTGGGCAATGCTTGATACTGACATGGGAGGACATTATGTCACAGACCTTGACGGCAACCTGCTTTCTCTCAGACAAATGCGTGAGAAATACATAAATGGTGAAAAGATGATGTTCTATCCTGCCTTTGAAAAAGGAAGTTCCAAGAAGACCGACTACTATGCATACATGGCCAAGAACACATACTGGTTCTGCTGCTGGGGAGCATTGGGATTCTATCAGGAAGATTACACAACCCTCCCTCATTCGGCTCTTAGAAACCGTTACTACGCACTCGTACCTGAAGGATTCGAGCCGTTCAGAGATATTGTCTACACTGTAACTCACGATCCGGACAAGTTCTGGAAATAATAAGTACGACATTAAAATCCGAACAACCATGCTAAATAAAATCAATAACCCTAAGCAAGGAATATTGGATCTGATCCTTGCTGTATCCTGGCTTATTCTCGGCATATGGGAAATTGCTGATGATGGCCATTCAGTAAGAGCGTGGATCTATATCGTTACTGCCATAGCATGGCTTTGGGTCAGTATCTACAATATGAATTATAAGAAAAAAGACTAGAATATGAAACGTATCCTGACAATCATGATGTCGCTCGTCTGCCTTTGGGGATGTGAAAAGAACAGCACTGTCAACACATTTGAAAGCAATGTCCAGAAGTTATATGGCAACTATATGTTGTCTGACATCCATTGGAACGGCCTTCCTGTAAATCTTAATTATGATGATACAGGATATTGGGACCTGCTGAACGAATTTCAGAACAAAATCGGATATTTCGAGCCTGACTACGTTGCAGATGTCAGTGACGGCATCATATTCAGCAAAGAGGAGTCATGGGCAGAGCCGGCTGTGGCATTCAATGTAACGATTCCATATCCTAACTTCATACTATCTGAAGACAAATGGCTCTGCACCGATATCCGTAGTTTCAAGTTGACTGTAAGAGGAACAGAAGAGACGTTCAAACTCATGGAGAACAGTTGCTGGATATATCCGGGACATGTCGAGCAGGAGGACATTTTCCTTGCAGGCATCAAGAGCATAAGCGTATATGTCGAATCTTTCGACGATGACTGCTTCAAGATAGGATTGCACTGCACTCTTCCGAATGACAAGGCCGACGGTTCTCAGAAATTGAATGACAATTATCTGTACTATACATTCGCCAGATAAACCACGTCCGAGTATGTCAATATCATGAAAAAACAATACAGACTCCGCTGGGAACCCAGATTCTTTGTCAGGGCCATCATTTTCGGTGTTGCATTTCTCGCAATTCTTCTGCTCCTGAATTACCTGAAGAGCGACAAGGTCAAGGAATATGACATGGTGTTCTGGAACTCATTCTGGACACTCGCCATGACCTATTGTGCCTATGTGGCACAGATTGTCTACAGCGACTTCAAGGAACAGAATCCGGACAAGGCCGGCAATTTCAAATACATCGTTCATAGGATCACAAAACACTTTACGCCGATAGCACTTTGCGTGGTATTCTCATATTTCGTGATTCAGATTGCGACAGGTACACCGCATTACAATGAAATCATGTTCGCCGCATCTGTATTATGCATATCAGCGGTTTCTAATATCATAACAAGAGAAAAAGAATAATCATGAAACGGTTGATTATCGCCCTAAAGGCGTGGAAATCATCTATGACAAGACAAAAACTGTGAAGGATTTCGAGTAACAGTTGGACGAAAGACCCCTTGAATGCATCTATACAGAAGTATCTGACAAATCAAAACGATATATATCATATGAAACGAATCTTAACAATCTTCGCAGCAATCTTAATAGCTGTCATCAGTGCTTCAGCACAGGAATCAAAAAGAGAAAAAGTTTCTCATTTCTATACTACAACAGAATTCAATATGACCGGTGCTGATTTTCAAGGATGGGGCAAGCCTGATTTTGGATCTTATGGATTCACTGTCAGTCCAGGTTAT
>JAFURF010000003.1 GCA_017471965.1 Bacteroidales bacterium | reverse complement strand
TGCCTCGCGTGCACGATAGTCTCCTCCTTTGATTGTGTCATAGAAGAGACGATACACAGAGTCATTGTCGTTCTGGTAGTTCTTAGCGGCATTGATACCTCCCTGCGCTGCAATAGAGTGAGCACGACGAGGAGAGTCGCTGATACAGAACACCTTGACGTTGTAGCCGAGTTCACCGAGTGATGCTGCTGCAGCGGCTCCACCGAGACCTGTTCCGACTACTATGACTTCCATTTTTCTCTTGTTGCCAGGGCTGACAACACGGATCTGAGATTTGTGCTTTGTCCATTTCTCGGCCAAAGGACCCTCAGGAATCTTAGAAATAAGTTTTTCGGCCATTTTATAGTGTTTAATGAAATTTCGGCACAAGTATAATGAAAATCGGCCGATTTAGCAATTAAATCAGCCGATTCCCTATCATTAATGATAGTACCTTTAAAATAATGTCGGATCATCAAGATTGATATTACCCTTTTCAAGTCCGAGATGCCGGTATGCAAGTTCAGTTGCCTCCCTTCCCCTTGGCGTACGCATGATGAAGCCTTCCTTTATAAGGAACGGTTCATAAACTTCTTCCAACGTACCCTGATCCTCACCTACTGCAGTAGCGATGGTATTTGCTCCTACAGGACCACCTTTGAACTTGGTGATGATAGTCTTAAGTATCTTGTTGTCAATGGCATCCAGTCCCCTCTTGTCTATATTCAAAGCATCGAGAGCATAACGCGCTATTGCAAGGTCCACCTTACCGTTGCCCATAACCTGCGCAAAGTCACGGACCCTTCGCAGAAGTGAATTCGCAATACGTGGAGTACCGCGGCTTCGCAGAGCTATCTCATAGGCGGCATCCTGCTCTATTTCTACCTTTAATATGGAGGCGCTCCTCTTGACGATCTTTACTAGAGTGAGCGTATCATAATATTCCATTGCGCAGGTGATCCCGAAACGCGCCCTTAACGGAGAGGTAAGGAGACCGCTTCTCGTTGTCGCTCCAACCAGGGTGAAAGGATTCAAGGAAATGCGTACAGAACGGGCTCCAGGACCTTTGTCTATCATTATATCTATGACAAAGTCTTCCATGGCGGAATAAAGATATTCCTCTACTACAGGGGAAAGTCTGTGGATCTCGTCAATAAAAAGTACATCACCTTCTTCCAATGAAGTCAGAAGGCCGGCAAGATCTCCTGGTTTGTCAAGTATAGGTCCCGAAGTGACCTTCATATTCACTCCAAGTTCATTTGCTATAATATGTGCCAGGGTAGTCTTTCCAAGGCCGGGAGGTCCATGGAAAAGAACATGATCAAGAGACTCCCCTCTCATCTTGGCTGCGGCCACAAAAATCTTGAGATTGGATACTATCTTGTCCTGTCCGGTAAAGTCCTGCAGATCCTGCGGGCGGATAATTCCGTCTAAATCCTTATCTTTGCCATCATTGATGTTATGCGGGTCGAAGTCGGTCACCATACACGAGAAAAATAATTATATACAAATATAAGTATTTATTTAATATTTGATGATGATTATTTACCTGTTGATATGTTGATAACTCCCTCATTATATTGAATATCAATTATGTATGAATTACAGATATTGTTGAAAAACCTGATGTGAACTTCTTTGAAAAAAAATTCCGGATCTTTTGGAAATTCAGACACTGTCCATGTATATACGGGCTTTCGGATTTTTCCAATTTAGTTTTCAGAGTTTTTTAACAGGGTTTTCAACCGGTTATCAACAGAGTTTTTGCCCGAATGTTAATAAGTACAAAATCTACAATCACACTTGCTGACAAAGTTTCGTCTTCAATGGAAACTTTCTGCAGCGGACTGTTTCTTTCTGCGAAATGGTTCGTTGTTTCGCAGTTGGATCATGACGGTATTCAGGTAATCGTACTTCCTGACAAGGAATCGGCTGAGTATTGTGCGGCCGATCTGTACAATCTTATAGAAGGGGATTGCGTGTTCTTTCTGCCGGATTCCGGAAAGAGTCTTGAAAGAAGCAACTACAAGTCTACGCTGAGTGTGCAGAGGACCTCCGCTATCGGAAAGATACTGGAATATAATGAAGGTAAACTGATAGTGGTTACATACCCTTCGGCAATGGAAGAGGGAATTCCGTCTGTGCAGAAGATAAAGGATTCTCTTCTTAAACTGGCAGTCGGAGATGAAATCAGTCATGACGATATTGTGGATTCTCTTTTTTCGAATGGATTCGAAAGAGTGGATTTCGTTGCTGAACCGGGGCAGTTTGCCATCAGGGGAGCGATTGTGGATATATTTTCATATTCATATAACGATCCTTTCCGTATATCCTTTTTCGGTGATGAGATAGACTCGATAAACATATTTGACTGCAACACCCAACTTTCGAAGGAAAAGGTGCAGAGTGCTGAGATATATCCGGATATAGTGACTTCCGAAAGCGAAGAATCTTTCATTAGTATATCGGATGTTCTTCCTGACGATACGCTTCTGTGGCTTGATTCGTCGGATATGTACCGCAACAAGTCATTCTTTCCTCTTCTTGAAAGGTTCCGTAAGATATATATGGAACTTCCTCTTTCCCGTCAGGATGAGGATCCGGTACGTTTCAATATAGTACCTCAGCCTGTATTCAACAAGAATTTTGAACTTCTTACCGTAGAGATAAGAAAAAGACTTGAAGAAGGTTACAGGGTCAGGATCTATGGAGAGAAGCAGTCTCAATTGGAAAGACTCAAGTCCATTCTTTCTCAGAACAATGCGATACTTCCTGAGTTTGTTGTGAAATGCAACATTCATAACGGTTTCATCGACCATGAAAACAAGGTATGCTGCTATAGCGATCATGAGATATTCGACAGATTCCACAGGGTCAGCATACGCAGGACGGTAGAAAAGAGTGAGCAACTCACCATCAATGACCTTACATCATTTTCGATAGGGGATTACATCGTCCATATAGATTATGGAGTGGGAATATTCGGCGGTCTTGTACGGATGAAGGATGACAAGGGCAGGATGCATGAAGTCGTGAAACTTACATATAAGGACAACGATGTGGTATTCGTGTCTGTTCATGCACTTCATAAGATATCGCGTTACAAGTCAAAGGATTCGGAGCCTCCGAAGATTCACAGGCTGGGTTCCAAGGCATGGCAGAATCTCAAGACCAGCACTAAGTCAAAGGTAAAGGACATAGCGAAGGACCTCATACAACTATATGCCAAGAGAAAGAGTGCACACGGATTTGCCTTTTCTGCTGACACATATATGCAGCAGGAACTTGAATCCTCTTTCATGTATGAGGATACTCCTGACCAGGAGAAGGCGGTTGCTGCGGTCAAGAGGGATATGGAGGACGACTGTCCTATGGACAGACTTGTCTGTGGCGATGTAGGCTTCGGAAAGACAGAGGTTGCTGTCCGTGCTGCATTCAAGGCAGTGGCTGACAGCAAGCAGGTTGCCGTCCTTGTGCCTACCACCATTCTTGCGCTTCAGCATTTCAATACCTTCAGAAACCGTCTGAAAGACCTTCCATGCAATATAGATTATGTGAGCCGCCTGAGGACAGCAAAGGAAATCTCCGATATACAGAAAAGATTGAAGTCCGGCAGTCTGGATATAGTTATAGGTACTCATAAACTGATAGGAAAAGGATTTGAATTCAAGGATCTTGGTCTTCTTATAATAGATGAGGAGCAGAAGTTCGGAGTGACCGCCAAGGAAAAACTCCGTCAGTTGAAGGCATCAGTGGATACTCTTACACTGACTGCTACTCCTATTCCGCGTACCCTTCAGTTTTCTCTTCTTGGAGCCCGGGACCTTTCCATCATAAATACTCCTCCTCCAAACAGGATTCCTGTCCAGACCGAAATAATGCTTTTCGATCATGACGAGATGCGCAAGATCATCAATTATGAACTTAACAGGGGAGGACAGGTGTTCTTTGTGCATAACAGGGTGGAGGAACTCCAGTCGATAAACGATATCCTGCAGAGACTTGTACCGGACATGAGGATATGTGTTGCTCACGGTCAGATGGAACCCAAGACTCTTGAAAACAAGATTCTTGATTTCATGGCAGGGGATTACGATATGCTCTTATGCACGACCATCATCGAGAACGGACTTGATATTCCTAATGCCAATACGATAATAATAAATCAGGCACAGAACATAGGATTGAGTGATCTGCATCAGTTGCGAGGCAGGGTAGGTCGTTCCAACAGGCGTGCTTTCTGTTATCTCATAGTGCCTCCTCTGGTGTCTATTACCGAAGATGCAAGAAGAAGACTCAAGGCGATAGAATCATTCTCGGACCTGGGAAGCGGTTTCAATATTGCGATGCAGGACCTCGATATCCGTGGTGCCGGAAATCTTCTGGGCGCCGAGCAGAGCGGTTTCATAACCGACATGGGTTTCGAGACTTATCAGAAGATACTTGCCGAGGCTATGGAGGAACTTGGTATGGAGACAGGAATATCTGCAAAGAGCAGCGACAGCGGATTCTCATCAGACTGTACCATTGAAACCGATCAGTTGGCTCTTATTCCTGATTCATATATAGATATGACAGCCGAAAAGATCAGACTGTACAAGGAACTGGATTCACTTTCTTCAGAGAAGGAGATAGAGCATATGAAAATGAAGTTGACCGACAGGTTCGGTCCGGTTCCTGATGAACTTTCAAGACTTTTCGATATAGTGAGGATAAGGCAGTTGGGACAGAAGATGGGATTTGAGAAGATCATCATCAAGAATGGAGTAATGATAGCGTTCTTCATATCAAATCCTCTTTCCCAGTATTATAGAAGCGACAGGTTCTCGAAAATATTGGAAAACATAAGTCTGAATCCACGTCTGTTTGAACTGAAGCAGAATGACAGCAAATTAAGGATATTCGTCAGAAATGTCGATTCGATATCCAAGGCTTATGACATATTGAACAAGTTATAGGAATTTTTGTAATTTTGCGTGGATAAACTTTAACGAAGTGGCCAATCTTATAATAGACATTGGAAATACCGCACTTAAGGCTGCATGGTGTGACGGAATGACTTTAGGAAAGACTTTCAGGTATCAGGGAGAAAGAATGATGGATTTCATATTATCCCTTACATCGAAGGAAAAGCCTGAAATCATGATTTTAAGCAGTATCCGGACATTTTCCGACCAAAGTATAGAAATATTGAAAGGAGAGTGCGGAAAACTTGTCGTAATGGACGAAAATCTTCTTTCGTCTTACGATATTCCTCTTCATCTTACTCCGGACCGTGCCGCTTCGATAATTGCGTCCAGATATCTTTTCAGGAAGAAAGGTTGCATGATCTTTGACCTTGGTACCACTCTTACAGTTGATTTTCTGGATGCGGACGGAAGATATGAAGGTGGAAACATATCATTAGGATACCGTACAAGGTTCAAGGCTTTGAACAGATATTCAAGGATTCTGCCTCTTGTAGATTCACCGGATTCCATTGAAGGGACAGGTCTGGACGTTAAATCTTCCATAGAAATAGGGGTTGTTTCAGGCATAATATTTGAAATGGAGGGATACATTTGTCGTCATCCTGAAAAAATAACAGTTTTTACAGGCGGTGATGCGATTTATTTTGCAAAACGGATGAAAAACTCCATCTTTGTAGTTTGTAATCTCGTATTGATGGGATTAGCCTTAATAGCAGTTGAATATGATAAGAAAGATTGAAAGGATACTTTTGCTGTCAGTGTTTCTCATCATAAGTGTTTCCGTATCGGCACAGGAAGGAACTTATGGTGCGTACTCTCCATATTCCATCTTCGGAATAGGCGACTTGTCCAAGGACGGTACCGCGTACAACAAAAGTATGGGAGGCGTAGGTATAGCAAACAGAAACAGAAGATTCATCAATTATATGAATCCTGCAGCGGTAACTGCAAGGGATACGCTCTCATTCATGGCTGATTTCGGTCTGGAGCAGAGCAATGACATGTTTGCACAGGGTGATATAAGGTCAGGTCACAATACCTTCAATATCCATCACTTCATAATGAGTTTCCCTATATGGAAGTCTTCGGCTTTTGTAGTAGGTATTTCTCCTTTCAGTGACGTAGGATATGACTTCTCTTCTATTGAGACTGATCCTGAAATCATAGGAAACACAGGAAACATAGAATATGATTCGTACGGTACAGGAAGTGTCTATCAGGCATTTTTAGGTGCAGGAGCCACATTCTGGAAGAAATTTTCCGTAGGTGCAGAGATGATATATTACTTCGGTAATATAGACAAGATCACAAACATGAATTACAGCAATTCAAGTTACAGGTCACTTAACAGCGGAAGCGAACTTACTGTGAGGGGATTGACAGGAAAGTTAGGACTTCAGTACGAGCAGAAGGTGGCAGGAGATGTATCGGTCATTGTTGGTGCTACCTACAGGATGGGAACCAAGATGAAAGGATATTCTACTAATTTCAGGTATGCCAACCAGTCTTCAGTAGCAGATACCCTTAAGCATAGCGTTGATACCCTTTCTGCGTCAGGATTGAGATTCGGAGATGAAATAGGAATAGGTATTTCTGTCAAGGGAGGAGAAAAATGGGCAGCAGAATTCAATTATGTAAGGTCAGACTGGAGCAGGTCCGGAATGGATAAGGCGCCTGGATTTGCCTCTATAGGAGATTCCAGATTTTCTTCAACTGTTTCAAATTCCTTCAGGGCAGGTTTTGAAATAGTTCCTAACAGGAATGATATCAGATACTACATGAAGACATGTTCCTACAGGGCAGGAATATATTATGACCAGTCATATTATAAACTTGACGGCAATTCCGTAAGTTCTGTCGGACTGACTTTAGGAATTACATTTCCTGTATACAGGCTATATAACGGAATTTCTGTGGGAATAGATGTAGGACAGAGAGCAAGTACTCGTCATGGAATGATCCGTGAAAGATATGCCAGGTTTGTCATAGGATTCAATATCCATGACATCTGGTTCAGGAAGAATCAGTATCAGTAATAGATAATAAATAAATACACCAATAACCATTATGAAAAAGATTGTACTGTTGATTTCTATCGCTGCAATGGCATTTGTAAGCAGCAGCGTTGCTTCCGCACAAGGAAAGTATGGTCCTGACAGCACTGAATGTATCAAGTATCTGTCATACTATACTGAGTATTTCAAGCAGAAGAATTACGACTCTGCTCTTCCTAACTGGAGACAGGCATATAAACTTTGCCCTCCTACTGCAAGATATTCGCTTCTTTCTGACGGTACCACCCTTCTCAAGAGGGTTCTCCAGAAGAATCAGAAGAATCCTATCTACAGGGAGGCTCTGGTTGATTCTATCATGAAGATTTATGATGAGAGAATCCAGTATTGGCCTAAGTACGCCACAAGTTCTCTTAACAACAAGTCTCTCGATATGTACAACTTCATGAAGGATGAGCCTATGAAACTTTATGAAGGTCTTACAGATGCTGTAAATCAACTTGGTCCTAAGGCAAGACCTGACATCTTCCTTTTCCAGCTCAGTACTGCCGTAGATCTTTATAAGAACGGTCAGTTAGATCCTGAATCGGTTATCAATGTATATGAGAATGCGGTTGCAAACTTTGCTCAGATGACTCCTAAGAACGATACAGAAAAGAGAAGCAATGAAAGCAAACTCGCTGACATCGAGGGACTTTTCATCACAAGCCAGGTTGCAAGTTGTGATAACCTTATCGCGCTTTTCACTCCAAGATATGAGGCTGCCCCTCAGGATGTGGAACTTGCAAAGAACATCGTAAGGATGATGGGTATCACTGAGGGATGTACAGACAATGATCTTTTCCTCAATGCGATTACCCTTATGCATACAAATGAGCCTTCACATGTTTCAGCATATAACCTCTACAAACTCAATTCTTCAAGAGGTGATGTAGAGACTGCAGTCAAGTATATGGAAGAGGCTATCGCATATGAGGAGTCAGATGCATTGACCGATGCAAATTACAACTATGAACTTGCAGCATTCTGCTTCAAGAACGGAAATAACGGCAAGGCTTATGCTGCGGCTCAGAAAGCAGCGGAACTTGACGCATCTCTCGCAGGAAAGTCATATATGCTCATCGGTACCATCTGGGGCAACACCCCATGTTCAGGTAACGATATAGAGCAGAGAGCAAAATATTGGGTTGCTGTAGATTATATGACAAAGGCAAAGAATGCTGATCCTGCACTTGCTGAGGACGCAAACAACATGATCAGACAGTATGCTGCATATTATCCTCAGACAGCAGAGGCCTTCATGTATGACGTCACTGACGGTCAGTCATACACTGTTTCATGCGGTGGAATGAGGGCTGTTACAACTGTAAGGACTCAGAAATAAGATCAATTGAAAAGATTTATAAATATTCTGAAGATGATTGCAACCGCCGCGGCGGTTGCTTTCATCGTTTATTCATGCAAGGGAAAACTGGCCGAGGCCGAATCCATCTCTCTTTCGGAAACTCCTGTCCAGAAAGTAGATGACATGTTCATTATCCAGACAGAGAACAGCATCATGAAAGTGAGGGCAGAGGCACCGCTTATGGAACGATATGAGAGGGATACCCTTTCATATGAACTTTTTCCTGAAGGTATTGCCGTATATGGATATACTGAGGACGGAAGACTTGAAACAGAGATAGTTGCCGATAATGCCAGACATCTCAAATATAAGGATGGAAGAGAGTCATGGGAGGCGTTCGGAAATGTAGTTGTGAAGAACCTGATCAATCAGGAAATAATGGAGACTGATACCCTGTACTGGGATCAGGAAAATGAAAAGATATATACTCACTGCTATGTGAGGATGTATTCTCCGGACGGATTCATGCAGGGATATGGAATGGAATCTGACCAGCGTGCAAGAGATACCGAACTCTTCAGACCGTTCAATAATTACGCGATAATGACTCAGGACAGTACGGCCGTAGTGATTGATTCTGTTAATTTTATAGGTCCTATGCAAAAAAAATAGCGGCAGATTGGCAGAAAATTGTTAACTTCGCCCCCTCATGTGTAAATGCATGCGTAAATAACGGGATAATAATCTAAAACAAATAAATAAAATGGCAGTTCTTGAAACAATCCGTGTAAAACTCGGAGTCCTGATAACAGTGCTCATAGCAGTGGCACTGTTGTCATTCATTATTGACCCGACCACACTTCAGTCTGTATCAGGTTCATCATCAAAGTATGATGTAGGAGAAATCGACGGAAAATCCGTCTCATATATGGATTTCCAGGCAGACATTGACAGATTCACTACTATCAACGAGATCATGACAGGATCTTCTGCTCAGAACGAGCAGCAGCAGATCTCAATCAGAAATGCAGCATGGCAGTCTCTCATCGACAAGTATCTTGTCGTGAAGAATGCAAACGAGGCCGGCATCCACGTAGGTGAGGAGGAAATGGTAGACATCATCTCAGGAATAATCGATTCCCCTGTGTTTACTCAGAATCCTGCATTCATGGACGAGAACGGTGTATTCTCTCCTGCACTTCTGACAGAGTTCGTAAACTATATCGAGTCAGACCAGACAGGCCGTCTCCAACTCTATTGGGATTATCTCGTAGAATCTGCAAAAACTCAGCAGTATTATGCGAAGTATATGTCACTTTTCACTCAGAGCGACTATACCAACAGTCTTATGCTCGCTGACGAGATCGCTGAGAACAACAACACTTTCGATGTTGAGTTCGTAATGATGCCGATAGGATTCGCAAAGGATTCTACAATCGTAGTTTCTGACAGCGAGATCAAGAAGTATTACGACGCTCACAAGAAGTTCTTCAGGCAGCAGGCAAGCAGGGATATCGAATATGCAGTATTCGAGGTGGTTCCTTCTGCTGAGGATGTTGCTGCTGCAAACGAGGCTCTCGTAGCCGTGTATGATGAGTTTGCATCTGCAGAGAATATGAAGAGTTTCCTTCTTGCAAATTCTGACAGACAGTATGACAACCACTGGTACAGGGCTGGTGAACTCAATACTGTTGCAAAGGTTGTCAATGATTATGCTTTCGGTGACAATAAGGGTGTGTCGGAGGTTCTTTCAAACGGAAACACATTCTATGCTGTCCGCGTGATGGATGAGGCTATGATTCCTGATTCAGTATTCGTGAAATATGTACCTGCAAATTCAGAGAACGTAGACAGCCTCCTCAATGTGGCTGAGCCTATGTGGATTACTCAGACTCCTGGCTTCGAGGATGTGATGGCTGCCAAGAAGGGTTCTACAGTGACTGTAGGAGGTCTTGTATTCAATGTCCTCGATGTTACTGCACCTGTTGCCAAGAAGAAGGTTGCTGTTCTTGAGAAGAATGCAGTTGCAAGCAAGGAGACTGTAAACGGATATTATGCAAAGGCTAACACTCTCGCTACCAAGTCTGCCGGAAAATATGAGAAGTTCCAGGCTGCATGCACAGAGGAAGGCGTATATGCACATCCTGTAAACAAGATGCTTGAGAGCGCTGACAGACTTGGTGCTGTAAGTCATACCAAGGAAGTCACAAGATGGGCTTTCGATGCAAAGGTAGGTGATGTTTCAAACATCATCACTGTTGATAACAATTACTTCATCGTTGCTGCCCTCAAGGGTATCCATAAGGAAGGCTATACTCCTGTAAGCGAGGTTGCTTCACAGATCAGCAATGTCCTTTATGCTGAGAAGGCTTCCGCTAAGAAGGCAGAAGAAGTTGCAGCAAAGATTGAAGGTCTCGGATCTATGGAGGCTATAGCAGAGGCTCTCGGCACCACAGTCAGCACAAAGGAGGGTGTAGCATTCTCTTCACTTACCGCTCAGGGTCTCGATCCTAAGTTCATCGGAGCCGCTTCTGTAGCAGAGGATGGAAAGATCTGCGGTCCTCTTGCAGGAAACATCGGAGTGTATGTATACAAGGTTACAGGCCGTGATACAGGTGCATTCTTCACAGAAGATGATGCAAGGGCCCGTGATGCTCAGATGGCTCAGTATTCTACCCAGATGCTCGTTCCTACAATGATGGACGATGCAGACGTAAAGGATAACAGAGCACGTTTCTTCTAAAACTCAGAGTGACAGATATGATTCTCCCGGTAATCTTCTGATTATCGGGAGATTTTTTTATAATTTTGCGGCATGAAGAAGATTTTATCTATCATAACGGTCCTGGTGGTACTGTCAGGATGTATCAAGGAAAAACAGGCAGGTGCCGATCTGAATACAGGGGACATGCTGCCGGATTTTGAAGTGGTCATGAATGACGGCTCTGTGGTCACAGATGATTATCTGAAACAGGAGGTGTCGGTTGTGATGTTCTTCCATACTTCCTGTCCGGACTGTCAGCAGGTTCTGCCCCGGATGCAGAAGATATATGACGGATATGCGTCAGAAAAGGTCAGAATAGTCCTTATAAGCCGCGAGGAATCAAAAGAGGATATAGACTCTTTCTGGAAGGAAAAAGGTCTTGAAATGCCTTATTCTGCCCAGAATGACCGGAAGGTCTATGAAAAGTTTGCAAAGACCAGGATACCGAGAGTATATATAAACGGAAAGGGCGGGATCATCAGGCATATATTCACCGATAGTCCCAACCCTTCTTATGACGATATCAAGTCTGCCCTTGAAGATGTTATACGTTGAAAAGGAAGTGCATGATGTCTCCGTCCTGAACCACATATTCCTTACCTTCGACTCCAAGTTTGCCGGCAGCGCGGCATGCAGCCTCTGACTTCAATGTCACGAAATCATCGTATTTGATGACTTCCGCACGGATGAATCCCTTTTCAAAGTCTGTGTGGATCACTCCTGCAGCCTTAGGAGCCTTGTCCCCCTTGTTTATGGTCCATGCACGGCACTCGTCAGCACCTGCTGTGAAGTATGTACGCAGGTTGAGGAGCGAATATGCGCTCTGGATAAGCCTTACGACTCCTGATTCTTCCAGTCCCATCTCCTCCAGGAACATCTGACGCTCTTCATATGATTCGAGTTCCGCAATGTCAGACTCGATCTTAGCGGCAATCACGAGAATCTCCGCATCTTCATCCTTCACAGCCTCGCGCACCATCTCCACATACTGGTTTCCATCCTTTGCAGAAGCCTCATCCACGTTACAGACATACATTACAGGCTTGTTGGTAAGGAGGAAAAGTTCCTTGGCCATCTGCTCTTCTTCTGCATTTTCTGGTTTTACTGTGCGGCATGACTTGCCCTGCTGGAGGGCGTCGCGGTATCTGCAGAGAAGGTCGAACAGTTTCTTTGCGTTCTTGTCACCTCCTGTCTGAGCCTGCTTCTGCACCTTTGCAATGCGGTTTTCCACAGTCTCGAGGTCCTTCAACTGAAGTTCGAGGTCGATCACTTCCTTGTCACGAACCGGATCTACAGTTCCGTCCACATGCACGATGTTAGGATCGTCAAAGCACCTGAGGACATGGAGGATGGCATCTGTTTCCCTGATGTTTGCAAGGAACTGGTTTCCGAGACCTTCACCCTTGCTAGCTCCCTTGACGAGTCCGGCGATGTCCACTATCTCCACTGTTGCAGGAATCACCCTCTTGGGGTTGCACAGACTTTCCAGCACCTCAAGTCTCTTGTCCGGTACGATGGTCGAACCTATGTTAGGCTCAATCGTACAGAACGGGAAATTTGCGCTCTGGGCCTTACCAGAACTCACACAGTTGAACAAGGTCGATTTTCCTACATTCGGAAGTCCTACTATACCGCATTTAAGTGCCATTGCAATCTATCTTTAAATGGTAAAAATACTCTAATTCATTATCAGGCCGCAAATTTACGCCAACTTTTTCTTTTTCTTATGATTATTTCCGTTTTTTAGCCAAAGTTTTTCTTTTTCTTGGCCTTCATTGATTCAATTCATTGCAATTTTGTACGAATATATCCGTTAGCGATGAAAAGGATTCTCGCAGTCATATTTGCATTGATGTCACTGTCCTGCTTTGCGGAAGACAGGGATTCTTTGCTGGTGATGTTCTGGAACCTTGAAAATTTCTTTGACCATATCGACCAGGGGACAGGGGAGTCGGACAAGGAATTTTCTTCATACGGGACAAGGAGATGGACGAAGAAAAGGTTTCATGTGAAGTGTGATGCCGTTGCAAAAGGCATTATGTGGATAGGTGAGCAGTACGGAAGGATGCCGGATGTCATAGGACTGGCAGAGATAGAAAATAGGGGAGTTCTTTATAAGTTACTGAATACTACCTTGTTGAGAAAATATGATTATCGGATAGTCCATTTTGAATCCTCCGACAGGAGAGGAATAGATGTGGCACTGCTTTTCCGCAGGTCTTCAATGGATACTGTCTTCACTTCGTTGAGGACTCCGGAACATGATGGTCATAAGATGAATACACGTGACATACTGCATGTAAGGATGCGTCTGTCTGATGGAGATGAAATGGATTTCATAGTCAACCATCACCCTTCCAAATATGGCGGGGAAGAAGAGTCTTCCGGCAGAAGGGTGTCTGCAATGCAGTCCATGATGGAACTGTGCGATTCCCTCGATTCCGATGGAATCATATCCATGGGCGATTTCAATGACACTCCGGATGCACCGGCATTCCGGTTGACGGAAGACAGGCTGATGAACAAGGCCGGATACCTTCACCAGAGAGGCGAAGGAACCATAAGATACGAGGGCAGGTGGGATATGATCGATATGTTTCTGGTCAGTCCGGAACTGGATACATGTACTGTAATGGAAGTGTGCCGGATACCTTTTCTGACAGTAAGAGACGCAAAGCATACAGGCCTGAAACCTTTCAGGACATATTCAGGACCAAGATATATAGGTGGAGTAAGCGACCACTATCCGATAATACTGATTATGGATTAGGACAAAAGTGGTGTTTATAAGTATTTTTCTTCTATATGCCGTCATTGAAAAATCAACATATATTCTTACCTTTGGATGATTTATATGAAACCAATAATTAAATAACCAATAACAATGAAAACAAGAATCGCTGAAAAATTCCAGACCCTTTTCCAGACAGAGGGTGAGTTCTTTGCGTCTGCAGGACGTATCAACCTTATCGGTGAGCATACAGACTATAATGGTGGCTTCGTTTTCCCTGGTGCCATCGACAAGGGAATGATCGCTGAAATCAGACTCAACGGTACAGAGAGGGTACGTGCTTTCGCACTTGACCTTGACGAGTACTGCGAGTTCGGTCTCAATGAGGAGGATGCTCCTGTACAGAGTTGGGCAAGATACATCTTCGGAGTATGCCGCGAGACCATCAAGAGAGGAGGAAAGATAGCAGGTTTCGATACAGTATTTGCAGGAGACGTTCCTCTCGGAGCAGGTATGTCGTCTTCTGCAGCCCTCGAGAGTACATTTGCATTTGCACTCAACTATCTCTTCGATCTCGGCATCGACAAGTTTGAACTTGCGCGTATCGGCCAGAGCACAGAGCATAACTACTGTGGCGTGAAGTGCGGCATCATGGACCAGTTCGCTTCAGTTTTCGGCAAGGCAGGTCATCTCATGCGTCTTGACTGCCGTTCTATGGAGTTCGAGTATTTCCCATTCGATCCTGAGCAGCACGGCTATAAACTCGTTCTTCTCAACTCATGCGTAAAGCACGAACTCGTGGGCTCTCCATACAATGACCGTCGTGCATCATGCGAGAGAGTTGCCAAGGTTCTCGGCCAGGAGTTCCTCCGTGGCGCAACCATGGATCAACTTGAGGCCATCAAGGATCAGATTTCAGAGGAAGATTACCTCCGTGCACGCTATGTGATCGGTGAGGAGAAGAGGGTACTCGATGTCTGTGACGCTCTCGGAAAGGGTGACTACGAGACAGTAGGAGCACGCATGTACGAGACTCACTGGGGCATGTCAAAGGATTATGAAGTGTCTTGCGAAGAACTTGACTTCCTTGCTACAGTGGCACAGGAGTGCGGCGTGACAGGTTCACGTATCATGGGTGGCGGCTTCGGCGGCTGTACCATCAACCTCGTGAAGGCTGAACTGTATGATGCATTCATCGAGAAGGCAAAGGCTGCATTCGCAGAGAAATACGGCCACGAGCCTGTAGTGATCCCAGTGGTGATCAGCGACGGAGCACGTAAACTTGCCTAACCTATGCGGTTCACTCATGGTGGGTGTTTATGATGACCACCGTGAGCGCGAACCTGCTCTATATAGCATTAAATGCATATTACCTCTCATGGTGGTACCAAGAAATGACCACCGTGAGAGTTTTTTTGTTTTCAGGCAGTATTTATATATTTTTTACGTTATACTTAAAAGTATTATCGTATGAAAAAATCAATTCTTTTAGCAGTACTGGTTCTTCTGACTTCTGTCTCTTGTCAGAAAGACAATGTAATCAGAATTACTCATTGGAAGGTGGCATCTTGTCTGTATATTAGTCCTGAAAATGGATTTGATAGGTCTGAGCCGCATATTCTTTACAAAGATATAGGTCTGAATCATTCTTCAAATCCGAAGTGGAAATTAAGATATATGCGTAATCTGCATGAGGCATTTAGGGAAGAAAATAGTATCGGTGGTTTTGATGATTTTAAATATGAAGAAGGGTATGAATATATAATAGAAGTCTCTATTGTGGATTATGGTCCGGATTGGGAGTGCGGTGGATTTACATGAGTTCAGAACTGAGCCAGTCGGCGTCGATCCGTGAGAATCCGTCGGCTGCTTTAATTATAGGTAATGATATACAAGTTTACACAATATGTCATGATACACCAACCAGAATCAAAAAATCCTCATTCTTTTTGATTCCAAATGGGAAAAATCAGAGAAAACCACTTTTTTTACACAAAATAGACATCAGAATCAAAAATTCGCCCGACTTTTTGATTCTAACCGGATAAGTGCTTCTCAGCAGGGCTTTGACGTATCGAATTCGAGAGGTTTGAATTTTAAAAATTAATAAAGGTTGGCATCAAATCCCCATGCCTTCATCACTCTCTCGAAATGCTTTGCACTTTCTTCCCAACCATCATTACGATATTGTGTGCTCATAAAGTCAGCACAATATGGACAAAAATGCCGTAGACCTGAATCCAGATAAGACTGAGCCTTGTAGTCTCGGACTTCTTCTGACTCATCATTAAAAATGCTATCATACTTCATATTCCAATATAGATAGTGATAGCCGGTTTTATATATTTGATTATCGGCCTCGGAACTTACGAGATTATGCCATTGGTCCTTAATCTCCTCAGTTTCATAATTCATGATATCGTTATAGAGTTCTATCTCACATTCGAGGCAGCCCTTTTCTAACCCCTGTTTCCAGAGTTTTATCGCCTCCTGTTTGCGATTCTCTTTTCCCCAAAGCCATCTTCCCATAAAATATTCACCCCAACCGGAATTACCTTCTATTGATAACTGCCAATAGTGAATTGCCTTAGAGATGATGTTTCTTATAAAATACATCTGGCCTTGCCAGGCATTTGCCAAAGAAGCACAAATTCCGCCTATCGCCTTTAACTTATCAAATTCTATTTCGGCTTTATTATACTTCTCCATTCCGATGTAGGCTCTTGCTGCACAAAGAAAGTTGCATCCTTCTGTGTAATAATGTGCTGCTTTGGGCAGATCAGGAAGTGAATTACCTTCAGATTCCGAGAAATAGCAATTGCCAAGTTCTGTGCATGCGTCAAAATATAATTGTATGGCATAGTTGGGGGCATCATCTCTCTTATAGTTGATTTCCGACAGAATGACTGCCTTCTGAGCCCAGTATAATGCATACCCCATATTGCCTTTGCTTCTATAGTATACGGCAAGTTCAGTCAGAAGTTCTGTTGCTTGATTATTACTGTCAATGACATAGATCAGAAGATCTTCCACTGAATTGATTGTAACTTCATCTTCAGCGTAATAAGTGAAATTCAGAGTATCCAAACTATCTGCGATATCATAATCCTCGGCCATATCTTCGCAAAAAAAGTCAAAGTCCTCTATATATACCTCGAAACCGTGGCTTTCAGGTGTATCATGACGCAGCCATTCTTTGATACGTTCAGAAGGTTTTTTCATACTCTTGGATAATTTTATAGATTAATGGCAAGTGATTATCTGACAAGAGAGGTCAGCCAGTCGGAGTCGATGCGGGCGAAGCCTTCTGCAGGGCGGATCTGTGGGTTGCGCTCGAGGATGCCGGCGCAGTCCTGATATACGTTCCATCCTATGTTGACTCCGAGCATCTGGCCGTCAAGGGCATACATGAAGGTGAGTATGCGCTCGTCGCCTTCTCCTTCCGACCTGTAGAAATGGAAGACGGATGCCATGAATTCCTCCTTCTGTTCGGCAGAAACATTCTTCTGCAGCATCTCCATCCTGGTCACGTATTTGCACATCTCGAGGACCACGTCGTCGAGTCCGGCCTCACTGATGAGTACCTTTTCCATGAGTGAACCCATGTCGTTCACGCGACGCAGGGTATATCCTCCCATTGCCTTCGTGTGCATGGTGATGGCCTGCATCTGGGTTTCCGAGATTTCCCCTTCAGGAATGAGCCATATCATCAGTCTTGCTTCAGGGTCATGGTAGAGGGTCTCGTACCTTGCAAGGTTGACCTGTCCGCAATGAGGACATTCCCACAGGAAGAGGGATCCGTCGCGGACCTTTGCCTTGAGTTCGGGATTCTCCGAGATGTTTATGCTTCTGTATACTGTGACCTTGTGCTGCTGGCCGCATTTGCTGCATGGGGCGAGGGCTTCGTTGATGATTGACATATATCTTGTTTAGAATGAGACGTTGAATGTAGGTCCTACAAAATGGCGGTTTATGGCGATTCCGCTTTCCTCCGAAAGGGTCTTGATGCCGTTGCCTCCGTTGTATGAATAGGTGATTCCGAACGAGCATGGCCATTCGAGGGTCAGGATACTGTGCAGATCAAGGATGAGTTCTCCTCCGACTGAGAACAGTCCCTTTCCTCCGGCATAGGTATAGTCGAAATGAGGATTGACTACAAGTCTCTTTATCGAGAAGAAGTTTCCTCCGATAGCGAGGTCTCCGATGAAGATAGGGAAGGCGTAGTCTGCCGTCACCTTTGCCATGCTTTTGTTCCTGACAGATATCCAACTGAGTAGAGAACCGTTCTCACTGAGACCTCTTGGAAGGATGTTCGTTATGGTCTGTCCGAAAGGGGCGTCGTTGAGTTTGCCCTGTAAAGTCGCTGTCAGTTTTATTCCGTGTGTCCTCAGGATACCTGGAACATATCCGTAAAGATATGCATATCCCATAGGGGAGAGATACCTGCTGCTTTCGAGTCCTCCGTGTGCTCCGACCTCCATTCCTATTCCCCATCTTGGATAGATGGCGGAATTAGGTGTTGCAAGCATTGTGTATGCACGGAGAGATCCTGTAAGGCTATGCCGGAAGGTGTTCTTTCCTTCTGTAACACCCGAAAATCCATATCTCTTGCTGGTAATGATGGCAGTGGACTCTTCATTGATGAATATATCATGGATATTGTCCGGTTTGAGGACGGTGGCACTGGTGTTGAACTTGTCGTTGCTGATATTGTAAGATACCTGAGGAATCACGCCTTTGTACCATCCTCCTGATGAGAAATTGAAAGGAATGTATGCCTTGATGCTGCCTTCGATATATGGGTCAGACATCTGCTTGCTCCCAAGGGAGATGTATGTGCCTTCTTCCTCTTCATACAGTATCGGAGACCATTGTCTTGCAGCCCTGTCATTGAAGTTGACGGAGAGTTCAAATACCGGATACCAGCCTGAGTATGTCAGTCGGGCATGTCCTGAGTGTCTCCATTTTGATGGATTGTAAGGATCCTTATGTGCCGAATATCCGAATTCTCCGACGCAGGTTGCCAGACGGTTCTGCATGATGCCTGTGGCGCCGAGAGATGCTGCCTGCCAGATGTGGTCAAACGACATGTTCATGATGTTGTTCACGTTCACATATACAGGAGCCCAGGAGTGGAGGTTGAATGCGTGAGCGAACTTGCCATATCTTTCAGGTTCGGAGAATGTGGTCTCGACTTCGGTCACGGTTTCATTGTATCCGGCCTTCTGTGCTATGGTCTTTTCCTGTTCAGTAAGTCTTTCGGCCAGATGCCACGAATGCCTTTGAGTAAAGTCTGCAGGACGGTCTATAAGGTCGGATACAGATGTGCGGAAGACATGCTTGCCCTTCATTGTCTGCGATGTGTAGTAGAGCCATTTCCCGTCCTCGCTGTAGACGAAGTCGTCGGCGCCGTAGCGGGTCACGGTCTTCTGACTGAGTTCACCCGATACCGGATTGAAGTGGTATAGTTCGTCTGCACCTGTCCTGTCGCAGACGAACATCAGTTCATCACCGATGGTGCCGAAATTCTTTACCATTACCGGTTGAGGTTCCAGAACGGTATCCCATTCTCCGTCGCGCAGTCTGTATATTCCGTATCCGTTGTCATTTATAGCCGTAGCGTATATGTCTTCACCTATCCATGCGGTCTGGACAAGTTGGAGCCCGGAAGGGGCTTCCGTGTCGGACAAGACATCTCCTGTAGCGCTGTCGATGACAGTCAGTGATGATCTTCCGTCAGGATAATACTGTACTGTCGCAGTCTTTTCAGCACCATCTCCGAATCCGGGATTGAAGAGAAGCATATCCGTATCAGTGAGATTCTTCTTGCCGCCTACGCTGATGTTCATGTATCTGATCCTGGAATCTGTCTCCAGAGTCCATCTTTCATCAACCAAGGTCTCGCTCCAGTATATCTTTCCTGTCTGAGGGACAATGGCAAGGTTGCTGGTCTGTGGTGAAAATGCCGACAATACATATTCGTTTCCGTCAGTGTCTATCCGGACGAGTACCGGTACTGTTTCGTGGCCTTTCTTTACGGCATACAGGTCGGTGCCGCATATGGCGAGACCCTGATAGTCCGTATACAGACGCGGTTCCTTTGTCACCTGTTCAGAAGGAATGAACGGTGCACGGGCATCGGCCTCCGCCTTCCATATTTCATGCATGGCATGGCAGGATTCCATGAATACCTCTTCATATTTCTTTCCTGTCATCTTCTTTGCGGCCGTGTAGAAGGTCGCAAGGTTGTATGGCCTGCGGGCAGCGATATGATATGCCGAATCCATGTACTGCGGGGCATCATAAAGGGTCCTCAGACCGCCGATGGTAAGGTAGCCGAGTGCATAGTGGTCGGGAGCATATCGGCGCTGCGAACCGAGCCTCCACTGGTCCCATCTTCTGAAGTCCCCGTTGTCGAAGGCCACACGGTAGTAGTTCAGGAAGTCTGCCGTACGTCCGCGTCCGGAATTGGTAAGGGCGGTTTCAGCGATCACGGCGTCTCCTTCAATGTTCGACAGTCCCGGATAAAGGAGGGATGCAAGTATGTTCCACATTTCTCCGAATATCCATCCGATAGGCTTCTGCGCCTTTGTCATTCCGAACTGCATCTGGGACACATGGCGGGACTCATGCACCGAAAGCATCGTAGCCCAAGGCATCGGCTCCGGATCGTATGCAGAAGGGATGGTAAAGAAATCCATTCTCTTAGGGGCCCATGCCACAGAACCGTTGGCGGCATTGTGGGCATGCATCACTACCGGCATTCTGAGTTTTCCCGGACCTCCCGGCAGATATCCGACGGTGCGCGAAACAGGCACACGGAACTTTTCAAGGTTCTTTCCGTACACACGGGCGAGAGAGTCCGTTCCTTCTGGATATATGATGGTGTAGTTGTCAGTATTTATAGAGTACCACCTGAGTTTTCCCGGATCATCTCCTGTCACATAGAACTGGGCTTCGGCCAGAGTAGGAATAAGAAAAACTGCAATCGGGATAATAAATCTGAATAATTTCATAACAAGTAAAATAGGTCAGGTTTCAGAAACTATGCAAATCTAATTATTTTTTATATTTTTGCGTGATTTTCAACCTAAGATATTATTATAAAAATGAGTATTCTTCTACAGGTCCTGACCTTGATAGGTGCTTTGGGAATGTTCCTTTATGGAATGACCCTCATGAGCGAAGGACTTCAGAAAACAGCCGGTGACAAGTTGAGGTCATTCCTTGCGTCAATGACTTCTAATTCCTTCAAGCGTGTACTTACCGGTCTTGGTGTGACTGCCCTCGTGCAGTCGTCATCGGCAACGACAATCATGGTGGTAAGTTTCGTCAACGCAGGACTTCTTACCCTCGGAAATGCCATCGGCGTCATCATGGGTGCCAACATAGGAACGACACTCACTGCATGGGTCACCGCCCTCGGTTTCTCAGTGGACATTTCCGTCTTTTCAGTGCCTCTGATGGCCCTCGGTTTCGTTCTCTGTACATCCAAGAAGCAGAAGAACAAGAGCATAGGTGAGTTCGTGGTCGGATTCGCCATCATGTTCCTCGGACTCTCCTTCATGAAGAACTCTGCAGGCGCTCTCCTTGACAACAAGGATGCGATGCTTTCATTCTTCTCGCATTTCACCGGCTTCGGATTCTGGTCTCAGATCATCTTCCTGCTTGCCGGTACCATTCTTACCATAGTCCTTCAGGCTTCCAGCGCCACAATGGCCATCACCATGCTCCTGGCGACCTCAGGACTTATCGATTTTCCTCTGGCATGCGCAATGGTCCTTGGTGAGAACATAGGAACCACGATTACTGCCAACATGGCCGCTGCAGTCGGCAATACTTCTGCTAAGAGGACTGCACGCGCCCATACCGTATTCAATGTCTTCGGAGTGTTCTGGGTCCTTGTGGTATTCAAGCCGTTCCTCAGTCTTGTGGGCATCATCATGGAGGCTCTCGGTTTCTATAATCCTCTTACCGTCGACCTCACTGCACCTGGTGCATCCTCGTCCCTCCTTTACGGAATCTCGATGCTCCACACACTGTTCAACATAACAAATACGTTGATCCTCATATGGTTCACGCCTCAGATAGAGAAGATAGTGACTTGGATGGTGAAGGCTCCTAAGGGAGAAGAAGTGTTCAGACTCAAGTATATCTCCGCAGGTCCTCTCAGCACTGCAGAACTTTCTCTGCAGGAGGCCCAGCAGGAGATGGTGCATTTTGCCGAGATCTGCCGCAACGGGTTCGGATATCTCCGTCAGGCCGTGAATGAACAGAACAAGGAGAAATTCGATGTCCTGAATGAGAAACTTGTCAAATATGAGGAGATTACAGACCGGATCGAGTATGAAATAGCGCAGTATCTCAACGAGGTGTCAAGAAACGAAATAAGCGCCGAGGCTGCCGACAGGATCAGGTCCATGTACAAGATCATCAAGGAAATGGAGTCTCTCGGTGACTCAGGAGAAGCGATCGGACGCATCCTCACCCGTAAGAATGTCCATGGAAAGGTCTTCGACAAGTCGCTTCTTGACCGTCTCAACAAGATGATGGATCTCGTGCAGAAAGGATATGACATCATGGTGGAGAATCTGAAGAATCCTGACCTGACAGATATCTCCAATGCCGTGAATGCCGAGTATAACATCGACGAGTGCAGAAGATATCTCAGGGAAGAGCATATAGTGAACATAGAAAGCAACAGTTACAACTATCTCACAGGAGTTTATTATATCGATGTTCTGAATGAACTCGAGAAGATAGGTGATTTCCTGATAAACATTTCAGAGGCAGCTGTCACGAAAGATGAGGACTGATACCGTCATAGGTCTGCTTCTTGCGGCCTTTCTTGTCGCAGGATGCGGGCAGAGGAAGACAGAGTCTTTTGAGGCTCTGTCTTTTCCTGATGTCACTGTACCTTCCATGATGGAATCCGCTCAACAGAGGGCGGATTATCTTGCAGAACATTTCTGGGACCGCCTTACTGATCCGGAGAGAGCGTATCCTTCCGACTCATCCCTTGTGAGCGGAGTTCTGAAGGAGGATGTGGAGCAGAAATTCGCAAACTGGATATCGGTTCTGGACATGACGGACCTCAAGGTTTCCGAAAAAGCCGTTTCGCGTCTTTTCAGGAGGATTTCCGAATGTGAGAAGAAGGACACTTCGTCAAATGTATTCGAGACCATTACCGCCCTTTCGGAAAAATACCTCTATGACCCCAATTCTCCTTTGAGGAACGAAGAATACTATCTTCATTTTGCAAGGCACATGGCCTCTTATGAGGGCAATCCTCAGGAAGTCCGTGACAAATATGCATATCAGGCACGTGTCTGTGCCCTCAACCGACTTGGAACAAAGGCCGCCGATTTCCGTTTTGCTGACCGTCACGGCAGGATGCATACCCTGCATGCCATAGAGGCCCCTCTGACCCTTCTGTTCTTCAGCAATCCCGGATGCGATGCCTGCATGAACATCATAGAAATGCTTAAAGGAGAGCCTGCGGTATCCCGGATGATATCGGAAGGAGTCCTTGCCGTTGTGAATATCTATATAGACGAGGATATCGCGGCATGGAGGGACTATATGCCTGTATATCCCGACAACTGGTACAACGGCTTTGATCCGGACCTTGTCATCCGTACCGACAATCTCTATAACGTCAGGGCCATTCCGTCCCTTTATCTTCTGGACAAAGAAAAAGGGGTCATCCTTAAGGATGCCCCTGAAAGCAAGGTAATGTCTTACCTTACAGGTATAAGGTTTTAAAGATCGAACCTGCTGTCTTCGATGTTCCATCCTGAGATTTCAAGTGCAGAACCTTCAGGAAGATCCTTGCCGTTGCTCCATGTCAATGTGATTTCCTGACCAGGTGCTATGCTCACAAGGTTGTCTGACCAGAAGCCTGGCACGATGATTTCTCCTTCGGAGTCCTTTATCTTCAGATCGATGAAGAAGGCCACGACCTCGGATCCGTTCTTCAATGTAACGGTCACTTTGTTGCCATCTGTGTTGCTGCTTGCTGCAAGGTCTGCCTGAGCAAGGTTATTTAGGGCAGAGAAGTCGCCGTAACTTTCCATCTGGGTCCTCCACCATCTGTACTTGCTCCAGTCATGCTTGTCCTTGACATCAGCAAGGCAATATTCGTTGCATGACACGACATTGCCCTTTCTGTCTTCAAGACTCAGGAAAACGAAATATACAGGACTTTGACCGCTTACCGGAGAAGTCACTTCAAACAACGCCTTCGAGCAGCCGGCCGGCATCTCTGCATCACACCTGACATCGGAAAGTACGGTTCCGTCCATGCCATAGACCTTCATCTTCGCTATGAGGCTTCTGTCCTCCTTCTCGTCATTGACTGCATAGACCTTGTCGTCTGCATAGTTGTAGGCAAGTTGCTGAGGCATGCATCCCTTCTTGACCGACCAATATGATGAGACAGGTACAAGATACCAGTCATACAACTGCCAGTAGAGTGACGGCCATGCGGAGTTGAGCATCCACTGGATGATACCTGTAGAACGCGGTACATTCACGCGATGAGCCTCCACCATAGCCCTGGTTCCTTCATAGTCAAGGAAATGGGCCTTGCGCAGGAAGTCCTCCAGATCCGAGGCTCCACCCATTCTCTTTTCGATCACGGTCTTGAGTTCGCTCAGGTCGTGAAGGGCGTCACGGGATGTGGTCGTATGGTAGTCATATGCATCTCCGACAGGCCAGAGACTTTCTTCAGGTATGAATTTCCTGAGGGATTCCAGCACAGGCATCTGTGCACCGATACCTGTCTCGGTATTGAAGCCCACTGCATTTCCCTTTGCCTCTTCGGAATACCAGTAATATGGCGCCTGCCATTCGTAAGGTCCCCACATCTTCATTCCGGCAGGGCCGCTCAGAGGGCTCTTTGCCGATCCGGCATGAACGGTATAAGGACGGTCATCGATTTCTGCGAGGATGTCGAGATAACGCTGCTCGAGGGCAGGACGCGGAAGCATGTCGCTGGCGCCGTACCAGCAGATTATCGAAGGATGGTTCCTGAGCCAAAGGATCTGATCCCTCCATGACTCTGAAATCAGGTCGATATCCTCTTCTGTAGAAATACATCCGTTGCGGTCGTTCGGCTTTCCGGTGTAGACTTCCCATTCCCAATGGCAACTCCATCCCACAAGGGCGAGCACTCCCTGACGGTCGCACTCGTCATATATGTTCTGCGACGTACCCCATACGTTCTCAAATCTGATACAGTTCATGTTCATGTCCTTGACATATGCCACCTCCAGGGCATTCCTTTCGTCAGGATTTCGAAGGAAGATGTCATCTGTCCAGCCGGCACCCTTTACAAGCACCTTCTTTCCGTTGAGGATGAATCCACGGTATCCGTCTTCGTTGAACCATGAGTCCAGATGTCTTATTCCGAAGTCTACAGTCGCATTGTCAGACACCTTTCCGTCCACGACGAAAGTCAGGTCCATCGAGTACATCTCAGGATTGCCGAGATTGTGGCACCACCACAGGCGCGGATTCCTTATATGCAGTTCCCTGGCGTCTTCTGCAGTTACCTTTACGGTCTTTGTCTCCCCGGCAGCGAGTTCTACTGGATATTCGAAACGTCTGTTCTCGAACTCTCCTTGAAGTTTTCCTGAAACAGCCTTGTCTGAAGCGTTGCAGAGAGTTGCCTCTACTGTAAGCCATGCTTCCTTGAAATCCGAAGTGTCAACTTTAGAGCGCACTGCAGGATCTGTGAGTGATACGGCGTCGCTGTATCTGAGCCATACCGGACGGAAGATACCCATGCTCTCGTCTGCAGGACGAGGGTTCCAGTCTACGAATCCGATATTGAATTCGCCCTTCTGCCACCTGTGAACGCGTACAGCGAGGTTATTCTTCTCTCCGAGTACATCGGTCACATCGAAAGTGAACTGGCGGAACGGTCCGAAGAATTCATCTGCAGATGCTATCTGCTTTCCGTTGAGCCATACGTCGGCGCGGTAACTTACTCCGTCAAAAGCAAGTTCCGCCCTCTGTCCATCCTTAAGTGCAGGCACCTCGAATGAAGTCCTGTACCACCATGTGGTGTCGAACTGCTCCCTGTCGATCTCTGCGTAGTTCTTTCCGGTGAATGCATCGGCGTAAAGTCCGTTTGCAGTAAGCGCTCCCATGACTGTTGCAGGCACGCTTGCCGGATACCAGTCAGTGCCGAAGTCGGTGCCTTCTGTCGACAGTTGCACGCCGTCAAGGGATACCTTCGCCGAAGACTGGATATGCCAACCTTCCGAAAGGAGGATGTCTGCATCCTGTAACTTGGGTTCTCTTATCTTGACGAAAATGAATAGTCCCATCAGAATGAAGACTCCGATAAGTGCAATAATTCTTTCTTTTTTCTTAGTCATATCTTGAATGTTTTATTTCATTTTAAAGTGCCGATGCTCCGTAAAGAGCCATGTCTCCGTCTTCCGAGAAGAATATCTTCACGTCCTTTGCTGTCTCGAACGGGAAGGTCAGTATACGTTCGCGCAGGGCCGCTTCGAAATGGGGATGTCCTGCCGCTATGCCTCCGCCGAAGATGATGGCTTCCGGGTCATATGCAAAGAGGATTGCCTTGGCCAACTCCCCGAGGTGGTGTCCGAACTCGTTCCACAGGCCGATCGATTCCGCGTCTCCGGCCTCCGCCTTTGCGGAAAGTTCCGCTCCGGATGTGTTGTGGGACACGAAGAAAGGAGTACTGCAGTAACTTTCAAAATCCTTGTCGAGGTATGGAAGACACCCCACTTCTCCTGCTCCGGCGTTTCGTCCTTCATACAGGTTGCCTCCGATGATGATGCCGGATCCCACTCCTGTTCCTAGGGTCACGCATACCATGTCTGCAAACCCCTGACCCTTTCCGAAACGGCTTTCGCCCAAGGTGTAGCAGTTGGAGTCATTGTTTATCTTTACAGGAATGCCGAGCCTTTCCTCAAGAATATCCTTGAGATGAACTTCCACCCATGACGGAATGTTCGCCACGTTGTACACGATTCCCTTTTTTGTATCCACAACCGATGGGACACCTATGCCGATGGATTCCACGTCCGGACCCATGAGTTGTCCGATCAGTGATGCGATAGCCTCTATCACATCTTCCTGACTGCCCTTTGCAGGACATGATACCTTAACTTTTCTGACCATCGACATGCCGTCAACAAGGCCGGCAACGATGTTTGTTCCTCCAAGATCTACTCCTATTTTCATTGTTATAAAAATTATTACTACCTTTACCACACCACACCACAGCATGCAAAGATAGACAACTTATTTGACTTGCAACATATTATATGGGAAACAATGCTAAATTAATCATTTTTTGTGTCATACTGACGATAATTTCCATAGTTCCTGCCCTTATTTTCAGAGAAACTGCCGATGAACGGGTTGCCAGGGCTCTGGCGCATAGGATTGTTCCGGATTATGTCGGCAAGATGGATTTCCGTCAGACGGAAGACACGGCCGATGTGTTCGAGGTCTTCTCCGAGAAAGGAAAGATCGTCATTGCCGGAAACAATGCCAACTCGATGGCCATGGGCCTGAACCATTACCTGAAGAACCATTGCGGAGTCACGGTCTCATGGTATGCGTATGAACCGGTCCAGTATCCTGCACAGATGCCTTCTGTGGATGAGAAGGTGAGGGTGGAAGCACGTGTAAAGGACAGGTTCTTTCTCAACTACTGCACTTTCGGATATACCATGCCATGGTGGAAATGGGAAGACTGGGAGCGTCTGATAGACTGGATGGCCCTCAACGGCATAAACATGCCTCTGGCCAACACCGGCCAGGAGGCCGTATGGCAGAAGGTATGGAGAAAGCATGGCATGACTGACGAACAGATAAGGTCTTATTTTACCGGCCCGGCCCATCTCGGATGGCACCGCATGTGCAACATCGACCATTTCGACGGTCCTCTTCCGCAGGAGTGGATAGATTCCCAGGTCATCCTCCAGAAGAAGATCCTCAAGAGAGAAAGGCAGTTGAACATGCGTCCTGTGCTTTCTGCATTCGGAGGACATGTTCCGGAGCAGTTGAAGGAAATATATCCTGATGCGCAGATTTCCGATATTCCCAGGTGGAGCGGCTTTCCAGCCGATAATCTTTGCCATTTCCTTGCCCCTATGGACCCTCTCTATGCTCAGATACAGAGGGAATACATGCAGGAGCAGGAGAAGATGTTCGGGACGGACCATATCTATGGTGTCGACCTTTTTAATGAAGTGGAGGCTCCGTCGTGGGATCCCGAGACACTTGCAGCGATCTCCAAGGGCGCTTATGAATCCATGTCTGCCGTAGATCCCGACGCCGTGTGGCTTCAGATGGGATGGATGTTCTATTATGACCAGAAGCACTGGACTCCGGAAAACGTCAAGGCCTATCTTCAGGCAGTTCCGCAGGGAAAGGTAGTGATTCTGGATTATTACCTTGAGCATACTCCTGTATGGACTGTCACCGAACGTTTCTACGGACAGCCGTATATCCTCTGCTATCTTGGCAATTTCGGAGGAAACATACGCCTTTCGGGCAATTTCCACCAGGCTTCAGAGCGCATCGATGACGCCTTTGCGCGCGGTGGGGAGAATTTCGTCGGCATAGGATCGACGCTAGAAGGCTTCGGCATCAACCAGTTCATGTATGAATATGTCTTCGACAAGGCATGGTCTGCAGGCATTTCCGATCAGGAATGGGTAAGGAATCTTGCACGACGCAGGACAGGAAGGCCCGATCCATATGCAGAAAGGGCATGGAAGACTCTTGCCGACAGCGTCTATATCGCGGGTTCTTTTTCGAGCCAGACCCCTCTCGCGTGCGCGCGTCCTTGTCTTGAAGGATACTGGCACTGGACATCCATCCATAATACAAGGTATGATAACGGGACTCTTATAAGGGCATGGCAGGATATGCTCAAGGCATCCTCGGACAGGGATACATATCGCTCTGATGTGGTGAACCTCGGTACTCAGGCACTAGGAAACCACTTTGCGGTCCTGAGGGACCGTCTGACTCAGGCTTATGAGGAACGTGATCTTGTATCAGCGGAACAGACGGGAGCCCTGATGCTTGAGGCCCTTGATGACCTCGACGCACTTGCTGCCTGTGACCCGTCCCTGCGCCTGGACCGTTGGCTCGATGATGCATCTTCATGGGGCGGAACTCCGGAGGAAAAGGCCTATTACAGACGCAACGCCAGGACTCTGATAACCATCTGGGGAGAGCAGACATCCATAAAGGACTATGCAACCAGACTTTGGAGCGGACTGATCGATTCATACTATGCTCCGCGGTGGAAGATGTTCATTGATGAGATTCTGGACTGCATCCGTGAGGACCGCATCTATGATGAGAAGGCCTTCTTTGAAAGACTAGATGCCTTTGAACTGGATTGGGCCGTGAATGACAGGCATATCGATTATCGTGAACCTGTGCCGTATATCGGGCTTTCACATGAAATTCTCGAAAAGTACGGTCTGGCATGCCCGAAAGACATCTCCCTGCTTACCTATAATGTGGGGACATTCAGCAAATATTCAGACGATAGCACCCCTCAGGCGGCCGACCTGATCCGTGCCCTGGGTGTTGACGCTGTAGCACTCAATGAACTGGACAGTTGCAACAGACGGCACAATGTCCATCAGTTGCAGGCTCTGACTGACAGTCTTGGCGGTTTGGACCATGCCTTTGCTTCTGCCTTTCCGTTTGCAGGAGGGGGATATGGAAACGGCGTCGCCACTTCGTCTGATGTGATCCGTTCGTTTTCTGTTGCTCTTCCGCTTTCTGACGGCGCCGAGCCAAGGAGCATGGCCGTGGTCGAGACTCTAGACTATATCCTTGCCGCCACCCATCTGGACCATGTCGGGACTGAGGCCAGGATACAGCAGGTGGATTCCATAACTGCCTGGTGTCAAGATAACTATGCGGAGGATTTCCGTCCAGTGATCCTTTGCGGGGACATGAACTGCGAGCCTGACGGCCCTGCGGTGAAGAGACTTCTTGAGTCTTGGGACCTGCTCTCATGCACAGGGCCTACCTATCCTTCCGGACAGCCCCGTCAATGCCTCGACTATGTCTTTCATCTTAAGTCATCCGGGGATGTTGAAGTCCTGGAAAGCAGGGTCGTTTCCTGTGCCGGAGGCCGGAAAGCAGACATGATTTCAGACCATCTGCCTGTATTCGTGAAGTTTAGAAGCAAATAATTTGAAAAAAATCATTGGACTTCATTTTTTATCACTATATTTGCCGCGGTTTGCACCACAGCACACCACACTATAGATAAAACCGATAAAAATCAATTTAATAACCAAATTTTCATTTTATCATGAAGAAATTATTTTTTGCTCTCATGCTGGGTCTTGCAGCACTTGCTTGTACCCCTGAGTATGATGACACTGCCATTAAGGACAGGATGGACCAGATCGAGCAGGATGCAGATGAAATCAACGCTGCTCTTGCTGCTCTCATGGAGAGAATCGCTGCTGCAGAGAAGGCTATCGAGGCTGTGAACGCCGCTGCCGCTGCAGAGGACTACGTTGTAAGCGTTCTTCCTTCAGAGGATGGTAAGGGCGTGATCGTTACTTTCAGAAGCGCTGATCCGGTATTCATTCCACTCGACCTTGATGCAGAGGAGATTGACGAAGTGGTAATTGCTTCAGTTGAGGTTGCAGAGAACAAGGAGACTGCAACATTCACATACACTGACGGCACAACAGTGGTTCTTCCTCTCTATCAGGAGAAGGAGTTCGCACTCGTTCTCGATGCTACTCACCTTATTGTAAATGCAGGCGAGACTGTAAAGGTCGCTTATACTGTGACAGGAGCAAACGAGACTACAACTGTTGATGTTCTTGCAACTACTTCAAGTTATGTGGCAAAGGTTACAGAGACTCATGTCGAGATCACTATCCCTGATCCGTTCGTGGCAGGAGAGGTTCTTGTTTGGGCTGACAATGCTGCAGGCAAGGCTTCTATCAAGAAACTTTCTTTCGAGGAAAATGCAATCCAGATTGAGGCTGTAGCAGAAGTGCCTGCTGAGGGTGGCGAGGTAGTCATCGCAGGCGTATCAAATGTAGATGTTACTGCAGAGGTTGTTGAGGGTGCAGAGTGGCTTAAGGCTGTTCCTGCTGCTAAGGCAGAATTCTCATTCAAGTTCACTGCTGATGCAAATGAAGGTGAGGCTCGTACGGCAAAGGTTGCAGTCAAGACAGTTGCAGGTGTTGTCCTTCAGGAAGTTTCAGTTGCTCAGGCTAGCGGAATCATTCCTTTTGCAGGCCTGGTATGGAATGCTGCAGTTCCATTCGGTGGCGGACAGGACAGAAACATGACAATGGATGGCGAATATGTATATGTTGCTCAGGCCGCAGGTGGAAACGGTGCAATTAAGGCATTCAGCATCGCTGATCCTGCTCAGGTGAAGGATGTAAAGGTCACAACTCATGCGCCTGCAGGTCTTGACAACGGTACACATGCTGTCACTTGTGTTAGAATGCTTCCTAATACAGATGCTGCTGTAAACGATGGTAAGCCAGTACTCGTTGCTTCAAATCTTACAACGGGCGACGGAACAGAAAGGCTGATTGTCTATGTATGGACAAACGGAATTGATGCAGATCCAACTTATTTTGAAATCGATTCAGGTACCCGTCGTCTCGGTGACAAGTTCACAGTCAAGGGTACATATCAATCAGGTGAACTTCATTTCTTCGACTTCAATGATGGAAATATCGTTATCCGCGTCAAGGTGGAGAATGGTGTTGTTGGCAGTTGGCCAAAGAATGGCTTGTATTATGCTGCAGGACGTTATAATATGCCGATAGCAGGAGCATATAACATCGGGGAGTGCACTATTCATCCGGACGCAACATTTGATGCTGATGGAAATCCTTCATCCGCTCTTCTTACCACAAATGCCGGCAGCGGCTACTTCAACCAGAAGGAAGGAAATACATATGAATTGTCGGCTTGGGGAACAGATCTGAAGCTCACTCAGACATTCGGATATAACTTCTTTACTTACAAAGAGAAGAATTATATAGCATATGTGAAAGTGGAAGGTGACAGAAGTTCTGCAACTCTCAATATCATCGAGGATATAAACGGTGCCGCAGACTTCAAGGGAACACTTGAGGCGCAGACCGGTCTTTTCACTGCTCCGGTGAATGGAACAGGAAATGCAGGTCATGGTCTTGGTGACTGTGCAGTTCATCAGGCAGCAGACGGTACTACATATGTTGCTGTAATGGCTCAGAACATAGGTGTCTCGCTTTACAAACTCAACTAATCTTACATCAAGATAATCTACGAAGGCGTCTTGCAGGAATGCAGGACGCCTTTTCTTTGATTTTATTGTCAAACAGTGCTGTGGTGTGGTCTTTTTTACCTATCTTTGCGTATTACTAAGACCATGACTGCAATGATTCGGAAATTTCTTATGTCGGTGGCTTGTGCCGCTGTCTCAATCTGCTGTTTGTCAGCATATTCCAGTCCGGACAAAATCATTCCACGACCTGTGGAATATTCTGTTTCTGAAGGATTCTGCAACCTTAGGTCGGATGGGTCGGATATAAAGGTGTACCTAGGTACCCGTGACTTTGCCCATAGGGTAAAGGACCTCCCGGATTTCGCGAGAGAGGAAGCCTACGAACTGATAGTCTCGAGTAAAGGCGTGAAGATCTATGCCATGACCGAAGAGGGTGCCTTCAGGGCAAGACAGGCTCTGGAAATGATGCGTCTCATCGACAGGGACATCCGTTGCTGCACCATCTTCGATTATCCTCGTTTCCGGCACAGAGGCATCATGCTTGACGAGTCCCGCAGTTTCAAGGGCAAGGATTTCGTGAAGAAGCAGATTGACGCTCTTGCCCTGCTCAGGATGAATGTAATGCATCTTCATCTGACGGATGCTGCAGGCTGGCGCCTTCAGATCGACGCATATCCGAATCTTACAGACCATGTTGCATGGAGGAAGGGAGAGACCTACCATGAGTGGGAGGCTCTCGGATATCCCTTCACCGACGCACAGGATCCTGAGGCATACGGCGGATTCTACACAAAGGATGATATCCGTGAGATCGTGGCATATGCTGCCGAGCGTCATATAGACATCATTCCGGAAATCGAAATGCCGGGCCACAGCATGGAAGTCAACAGGGCTTATCCGGAAATCGCCTGTGTGGGCGAAGACGGAAAGCCAAGACCTTTTTCGTGGGACCTTTGCGTTGGAAACGACGGCACCTTGAGATTTCTTGAGACCGTTCTGGAAGAGGTCATCGAACTGTTTCCATACAGATACATCCATATCGGAGGCGATGAGGCCGTCAAGAAGGACTGGGAGGTCTGCGTGAACTGCCGCAAGAGGATGCAGGCAGAGGGCATGACTCACAAGAACGAACTTCAGGGCTACCTTGTGCGCCATATTGAGAAGTTCCTCCGCGAAAGGGGAAAGACCGTCATCGGATGGGATGAAATAGTGGAGACCGGACTTCCGGAGCAGGCTGTGGTAATGTCATGGAGAGGCACTCCGGGCGGAATCAAGGCCGCATCTGAAGGCCACGATGTCATAATGTCTCCAAACAGTTATGTGTATCTGGATTATTATCAGGACCTTATCAGGAAGGAACCGAAGGCTGTAGGCCATATGCAGTCTCTTCGTCATGTCTATAAATATGATCCTCTTGAAGGAATCGCTCCGGAATATCACCATCATATCCTCGGACTTCAGGGAAACCTCTGGTGTGAACTTATTCCATATGCCGCACATGCCGAGTATATGTTGTATCCGCGCACTTTTGCGATAGCTGAAATAGGCTGGACACCTCAGGAAAAGAGGGAGTTCTTCGATTTCCGTGAGCGTTGCCTTACGCTTGTGACCGTATTCCGCAGCATGGGATACAACACCTTCGATCTTTTCAACGAGAGCCTCAAGGCACAGACCGGAAGGCTCAGATTTGACAATCCATCATTTATCCTTTAAAACTTAAAACCATGACACTTCAGATCAGCCTGGAGACAGGCAGCAAGAACCCGATCTACAAGCAGCTTGTAGATCAGTTTGAGGATGCGATCCGCTCAGGAGTCCTTAAACCTGGTGAACAGATTCCGTCCATGAATGACTTTGCATCCCAGTTGGGCATATCAAAAGAGACGGTAAAGAAGACTTATGTCATCCTTCGTGAGAAAGGGCTTCTGATACCTCAGCAGGGCAAGGGATTTTATGTTGCCGATGCCGGCAATGCATCCAAGCCACGCGTGCTTGTATTGTTTGACAAACTGAGCATCTATAAGGAAGTCCTGTATAACTCGCTTGCCAATGAATTGGGTGACAAGGCGGACCTTACCATCCTGACTCATAACCAGAATCTGGACCTGTTCACATATTACCTTGATACATGTCTGGACAGATATGACTATTATGTCATCAGTCCTCATTTTCCGCTTGATGATAAATCACAGGCGCTGGCAAAGAAACTCATCTCACGCGTACCGAACAGGAAACTCATCATGGTAGACCATTGGCTCCAGAGTTATGTCGGTAATTATGGCGCTGTCTATCAGGATTTTGAAAATGATGTCTATGATGGATTGAAGCAGGGACTGGACAAACTTAAAGGCACATCGCTGAAGGTGATAACCCTTCCGTCGAGCCTTTATGGTCCTATGGTCTGCAAAGGAGTAGACAGATTCTGTCTTGAATTCGGAATACCGGTTGAATACATGCATTCAGCACCGGAACATATCAACGAGAACGAGACCTATCTTATCATCAATTCTCAACTTGACTCAGGTCTGGCTGCTCTGGCACGTACCATAAAGAAACAGAAACTCGAAGTAGGAAAGGATGTATTCATCATTTCATACAACGAGTTTGATCTGAATGAGGTGGTGCTCGGCGGACTCACCACGATTTCTGCCGATTTCAAGCAGATGGGAAGGACGGCCGCAACAATGATCCTCAACCGCAAGACCTGGAAGGTCCACTGCGACTTCAACATGACACGTCGCGGCTCTTTCTGATTATTTTTCGAAGATCAGGACAGTGATGCCGTGCTGGCCGAGACGGAGTTTCGAGCCGTTTCCGCTGACATTTACATCACCGATGCTGCTGCTTTCAACGAATTTATAGCCAGGTACGCTGATCTTGCCTGAAGCGCCGTTCTCTGCGAGGGTGGTAGCAACGATGGCAAGACGGTTTCCGTTAGCATAGCCACGTGCAACGATGTCTTCCGATGAGCAAGTGAAGCCGTCCGTATGGACAAATCGTCCTGCTCCGAGAAGAAGTTCAGGATATTTGTGACGGATTGCATTGATCTGTGCAAGATATCCCTGATAGTGCGGAGTCTCGTCGATGAGGCCGCGGCATCTGAAGATCTCGATGTCGTTTACCAGTCCCTTGAGCAGGGTGTTGTTTGCCCTGCGCTCCACATCAGTGTCGTCACGCAGACATCTGTCTGACCATATCACTTCAGGGAAGGTGTATTTGAACCATTCAGGGAAACTGTACGGTTCTGCTGTGAATTCCACGATATGTACGAAGTCGCAGAACTGGGCTGTGCAGTCGTTGAGCCATTCGGTACCGAGGCAGAATTCAGGGTTCTTTGCCTTGATGTGGTCACGGATTTCCTTCAGAGCATCAGCCTTGTATCGGCCGGTATAGATGTCCTGTACAGGGAATTCTCCTGAAATGTCCCAGTTAGGGAATTCCTCTGCCACTCCGAGCTGGTCATAGAACACGGCGTCTGCGCCATAGGCCATTGCCCTGTCGGCCCACTGCACGAGCATGTCGCGCCATTCGCGGTTGGCCATGTTTGCAATCGAGAATGTGCGGGTGTCATAATATCCGAGGGCGGTTCCTTCTCCTGTGAACTTATAATGTTCGGCGAATTCTGCTCCGGTATTGTCCCTGTTAACGGCCTTCTTTCCGTTTCCGTGCTTGTACCAGTCGCTCTCACGGTCCACAAGACGGCCGTTATAATAGAGGACGAGGCGGTTGCCTTCTGCGCGGTAGTCGGCGATGGCCTTCTTCCAAGCCTCTTCTCCTCCCTGGGTCTCGTCTATATAGTAGTTAGGGTAGCCGTTGTCCATTCCGTCGCTCCACCAGCCGAATGCGAGTACGGCGTTGCATCCGACGCTCTTTCCGCAGTCGTTGATGCGGCCAGGAAGGTCAGTGTACTTGCGGAGGTATTCGCCATACTGATGTTTGAAGATGATGCGCTGCCAGCCTGTCATCTCCTTCACCCACTGCGGTACATCCTGCTTGTCCCACCATCCGTCGATCCATTCGCGGTAGATGCGTGAAGTCTCGGTCCATGAGCCCATATATGGCTTCACGATGCTTGTATTGCAGGTCCATGTGTCGCCGCACATTGCGTTAGGGTAGCGGTAGAATCCTGCCTCGAGACGGTCGAACTGATTAGGTGCAGACGGGTACGCGCGAAGTCCGTGCCATGTCTGCTGCAAGCTTTCGTCGTGGCTTCCGAAATACAGACCGTCCTTCTCTCCGAAGAATGCATAGCAGTTGGAAGCCGCATGGCGCGGATACTGGAGGTCATACTGACGGAAATACTGGTCCGGCTTCATGTAGAGGGTCTTCGGATTGACGTTCACTATCAGGTCGAGAGCGTCGTCGTGGACCTGTCCTCCGGTGTGGGTGGTCAGGAGTTTGTGACCTTCAGGAAGGTTCATGTCGCCTACCAGAGGGTACTGGAGTTCACGGATGATGGTGTGAGGCTCATTGTTGGCGACAGTGGAGCCGAAGCGAATGGCACCATCCTCAAGAGAAACGGTAAGAGTAAGATCCATCTTCAGTGTCTTTCCTCTGTGTACCAGGTCTTTGTATGCGATGGTGATCACATTGCCGTCCTGAGATACGGCAGGTGTGTTTTCTGTTCCGTCTATCTGCATCTCCTTCTCGTCAAGGGTGTTGTAGAACATTCTCCACAATCCTTGACCTGATGCATAGTCGTGTCCTGTCTTCATGTTGCGCAGAATAAGGAGGCTTCCGTCTTCTCCGATCTTGACTTCCGTCATTTCGTCACAGAGGACATATCCTGGGGTGGTATCCTGCGTCGGTGCTTCCGGCTTTGCCTCCGGCCCGTTGCATGCTGTCAGGGCAGCAAATGCAGCCGCAATAATCGTTAATGCCTTTTTCATAAGTATATCGTTCTATTTTCTAAGAGGTGAATTTACGATGAAGTTACAATATTCAAGATACATCTCACGGTCTTTCGCATCGGGTGATGTGGCGAGTTCGTACATGGCATTTGTGCCTGAATATGTAGCGATACGCGCTTTCCCGTAATATCCTGCATTCCTGAACTCATTCATGTATTCCCGCAGAAGGGCCTTGTTTCGTGCAGCCTGAGGGTTTGGAGAGCCCTTTCCCGTTCCCTGTGCATCATTATCCGTGCGGACCGTTTCCAGAATGGATGAACTTGTCCTTGCAACTCCTTCTTCATACTGGCTCCATCCTGATTCTCCGTGGGATCCTTCGAATTCTATCTCCATTCCATGACCGTAGGTCCGCATGGAATCGAACACCCATGACCATGACTTCTTCTGCTTCTTTTCAGGATAGTCCCAATATTTGTTGGGCTGAAGCCACGTGTAGTCTATGCCCAGGTCATCGGTCATGTCGTATCCGTCTGCCTGATAATACGGAATCCAGTAAAGCCCGTAGTTCATTCCATGAAGATAGTCGGAGACCTCCGGAAGTATCTTGTCCCATTTCTTGTATCTGTAATTCCATCCGTCAGGCTTTGCTACGAGGACTTCTGACAGGATATAGAATCCGGCCAGTTCAAGATGCTCGGGCGAAGCCTCGTTCCAAAGTTCCCTGACATGATCTATGAACCACATGTAGGCCAGGACCTGATCTGCCGGATTGCTGAAGTCCAGGGTACGTCCATTGACCTGGCCCCAGTATGTAGTCGACGAATTCTTGTTGTAGAAATATTCCAGCATTATAGGGTCCGGCATGGTCATGACCACCTTGTGCTTGAAAGAAGGCTTTCCAATGCGTGATACGGCGTTTCCTATTGTTCTGTCAAGCGTAGTGACGACGCCCCCTTTCTTTGTCCAGTAGTCTGCAAAGTCTCTCCATGAGTCCTGATTTCCGGACTTGTTCTTTCCTTCTGCAATGCAAAGGATGGCTTTTCTTTTGGCATCCTCGCTTCCTATGAAAAGGAAGGCCTCATGAAGCCATTGCTCCTTTCCTGTCTCGTCCTTGAATGTGACGTGAGGCAGGAGACGCTCTTCGTCCCATGTGGCCGGCTGTTTTGAAATGAGTCCTCCGGGAAGCAGGTCAAGGTCGGCAAAGGACGGTATTTCATTCCTGACTGACTCCCATTGATACTGGAAAGGGGTGACGACTGTAATGCTTACGGTCTTGCTGAAGTCTGTTCCGTGCATTCCTACGCCGTAGATGGTGTATTCCGTCTTCTGCTTCAGGTCCGGGATGAATATGACGCCATCCTTTTCCTCATATCCTTTTTCTACGATTTCCTGACTTGTGGGATATCCTTCCGACGCGGTACGCGCAACGGCATATACGGCATCGGTATTCATGCTTCGCACCTTGATTGAAACGCCTCCGTTTGTGAAGGAACCGAATTCCATCTCAATCACAGGCGTAGCGACGTATTCCGGACCTTTCTCCCTTCCGCATGAGAGCATCAGGAGAAGGAAGGCGAGCAGGTATATGAATCTTTTATTTGCCATGCAGGATTATTTCTGTTTCAGCGGGTTCTCCACGACAAATTTACAGAGTTTATGGTACATTTCACGGTCTGCCGGATCTTCAGACACTGCAAGTTCGTAAAGACCGTTTGTTCCGGCATAAAGAACGAACGGAACCTCACCGTAAAGACCACGTGAAACGGCATTGTCTAGGTATTCCTGGAAACGGGCCTTGTTACGCTCTGCGTATGGATTAGCCTCACCGTTCCTGAGGTTGGAAAGTATGGATGAGGTCAGAGGCTCTCCGTGAGTTCCTTCAAACTCGAGTTCCATTCCGAGGCCGTTGTCTCTGATGATCTTTTCGATCTGGTCCCATGTCCATTTGGCATCAGTCCAGTAGTAGTTCGGCTGCATCACGACCTGGTCGAAGCCGAAATCCTTACTGTTCTCGATGCCCGGAGCCATTGCGTAAGGAACCCAGTAGAATCCTTCGTTCACGCTGTGGCAGTAGTCTGCCGCTCCCTTGATGGTGATGTCGTGCTCCTTGTATTCGTAACGGAAACTTCCCGGTGCGGAAAGTTCCTCAGAAAGCACGTAGAAGCCGATGAGTTCGATGTGCTTGTAATCAGCCTCCGCAAACTTCGCACGGACTGCGTCAATAAGCCAGATATATGCCTTCACCCTGTCTTCTGACTTGGCGAAATCCATCTCCACACCGTCGATCTCTCCCCAGTACACGGTGTTCATGTTCTCACCCTTCATTGCATTGGTGTAATGCTCGAAGTAGACAGGGTCTGGAAGAGAGAAGATGATTCCTCTTTTGGTCGAAGGTTCTCCGATTCTCGAAGCCACATCAGCGACGCACTTGTCAAGGGCAGCAAAGCCGTGCTCCTTGTCGAACCAGTAGTCCAACTGTTTCTGCCAATGCTCCTTGCGTGATGAATAACGTCCGTCATTTGCAATCGAGAAAGTGACTTTATAGTCGTCATCCCAGAGTTCCATCATGATCATATTGTCGAAAAGCCAGTGCTCCTGTCCGTTTTCGTCAGTATATGCAACGGTCTTCTCGAAACGCTCCGGTGTCCAGAGGTATGGGTTACGGGCACTGTGGCCTCCGTAGCATATGGCCGCGTCTGCAATAGTGCGTATTTCGTCTTTTTCCCATTTGTAAAGGTTCTTCTGAGAACCGCAACTGCAGAAAAGAAGAGCAGTTGCAATCAGGAGGTTCAGTTTCTTTATCATTGACTGTGTTTTTAACAAAAAGTTTTACCCTCCTCCCCGCATGAGCAGAGGAGAAGGGATAAAACCATTGATATTGCGAACAATCTGTTCATTCTGCTTACTCTGCAACGAATCCGGCGTTCATCTTGAAGAGTGAAAGACCGACATGCTGTACCATTGCAGCCATGTAGACTTCGCCGTTGATTTCCCTTACGACGCAGTCTCCGGTAGAGTGGCTGGCAGCAACAGGTGAATCAATAGCAGAGTCAACAGCGTCCTGAAGAGGAGCATTGAATACAATCTTGTTCTCCTTGAGGACAGTGCCGAATCCCTCCGGTGTTCCGACAGAATCAGAAATGACTTTGACAGATCCGCCAAGAGTGTCTTCATCGACAACAACGTATGCAATGTACTTGTTGTTGCCATCAGCAAAGAAACTGTATCCATGAGTCATCTTCATTCCAAGATCTACACCAGTGAATCCACCATTATTGGTGAGGAAGTAACTGTTGCTTGTCGAAGTGATCAGGAATGAATTGATTGCAGCAGAACCTGCTCCTTCTGTACCAGGATATACATATGCAGAACCGATGCAGTTGTTGTCTTCAACAACTACGCTATAGTCATATCGTCCACGTGCATATGAAGCAGTTGCGCCTCTCCATTCTCCTACATCACCGCTTCCAAGTGCATATCTTACGATATTGCCTGTCTTATAGTCTTTGCAATATACCTCACCTGTCTCCCATGTTCCGGTAATGATGAACTTGTCACCGAGACGACGTCCTGATGGAGATACGACATATGCGGTCGGAGCCTTGTCTATGCCATCGTGCCAGATATAGAATGTGAAGTCGTCTTCTCCACCTGAAAGGTTGCAGGCCATAAGAACATCTCCATTCGCTGTAGGGAGCATTCTTACGCATGACAATGAGTGGAGTTCGGTTGCCTTGCCTCCTATTCCTGTGACATTGACGTTCTTCACCACACTAGGGTCTGCGATGCTGACAGCCTTGAGAACAGGCTCGCCTGCAGCAGATTGAGGTATGTAGATGTATTCGTTGTCCATTGTGATGTTACGGGCGTCTGCAAGGCCAAGGTTGGCATCCCAGACAGAAGCCGAAGAAGTAGTATAAAGTCCCCATACACGTTCGAAGAGTTGTGGAGCGACAGGAGCCATACCCTTGATTACAACGTATGTCAGAGCCTCATCATAGTCGATGCCCTCTACAGAAGCGCTGCTGATCCTGACAGGAACCACATAACCTTCAAAAGCAGGCATTTCGTTGTTTTCGAAAAGGACGGCTGTATTGAGGGTCACCGGCAACTGTTTGATGAGTTCGCCGTTTGCAACGGTCATTGAACCGTCAAAACTGATGAGTCCTTCAGGTGCGAAAGTATAATTCACGCCATTGTTCTGGTTGTATGCAGCGATAAGGTCTTCGTCTGATACAAATTCGAGGGTCAGATCCATGCCTGGCGCTCTGTCAAGAAGCACGCTGATGTTCTTGTCCTCTGTTAATGCTATAGCCTCATCACCGTAAGTCACGGTCCAGCTGAGAAGGCTCTGCTCATGGGTCACCTCTGTCTTCTTGAGGTTGAGGATGACAAGGTCGCGGCCATCGTTCACTTCAAGATCGTAAGACTTGAGGCCTACAGGGATCACGTATTCATCTGCGGCTCCCTTGTCCATGTATTCAGCAACCTTCTTTACGTCCCATGTCACAGTGACCTTCTTCACTACTTCGTCAGCCTTGAATTCAACGCTGTTTGAACTGAAACTGTAAAGTTCTGCAGGGATCGCTGCGTAATTCTTGTTCTTCTCCTTGTTGTAGACAGCAAGGGCAGCATTGTTTCCTTCAATGAAGACAGTCGCATCCTCGAATCCCTTTCCGCTCTTGATGAGAGCGAGTTCGTATGATCCGGTGTAGACAGGCTGCTCATTCAGATTCTCGTCTATGGCAGTGTTGAAGCCGAACGAGTCATCAACCATGAAGTTGTTCCTGTCGTCTACGCATGCGGCAGCGGCAGACAACGCCAGGGCTGAGATAAATATGTTTCTTAAAATCTTTCTCATGATCAGTTTCTATTAATAACCATAGTTCTGAGTGTAGTTGACCATTTCCTTAAGTTCGTCAGAACTCATAGGGAAGAGATAGTCCTTGTCCGAGAATACAGCAGGACGGTTTGCATATGGATGGTCAGTGTCAACGCGCTCATATGAAGCCTCGTAGTTGTCGGCAGAAAGATGGAGTGTCCAGTTTGCTGAAGGATACTCTTCCTTCGCGATCATCCAACGGCATGCGTCATAGTGACGGTGTGCCTCCCATGCGAACTCGACCATGCGCTCCTGCTGGATGCACCAACGGAGAAGTTCCTGATCGCTTTCGATGCCAGGATAAGACACCTCGATGTCAGGAAGACCTACGCGGTTGCGGACCTGGTTGAGGGCTTCACATGCTCCTGCTCCGTCGCGTGCAGGCTGCTCGTTGAGAGCCTCTGCGTAGTTGAGGTAGATCTCAGCCATGCGGAATGTAGGGAAGATCGCTCTTACAGAAGTGTATGCTGCACCGTCAGCGAAGTTGTTGTCGATAGGAAGAAGACGTGCGAACACATAACCTACGTAGTTGCATGAAGTACCTGCAGTCCAAGGACATGCTGCCTCCTTGCTCTGATACATGGTCATCACTGTGTTCATGTTCTTGTTCGGCCAGTAGTGTCCGTTAGGAACGAGAGATACATAGTAGCGAGGGTCGCGGCCTACAGTCGACTTGTGAGCCTTCACGCCGTTCTTTCCGTCTGCAGTGTCCCAGTCAAGGTGCGGAGCATCCCAGTTCTCTACGAATCCTTCAGTCTCATATCCTGACTCAGGATCGACATATGGACGAGAGAGGTTGAGTCCGTGTCCGTCCTTCTCGTAACCGGTCACAGGGTAACGTCCGCTCTCGAACATAGGATAAGCGTCCACAAGTTTGAGTGAAGGCTGCATCCATCCGCCGTATGAATACATGACGCCGGCAAATTTGCCAGGAAGGAGGTAAGGGAACTGTCCGCCGACAGAGCCGAGCCAGTCGTTGCCTGGTTCCCATGCCTTGTGCCACCATCCCCAGATGACTTCCGTATTGCCCTGCCAGTTCTTCGAGTATACGCCTCTGTATGCTTCAGCATAGCCCTTGAAGTCCTGTGTGGATGCCTGGAGAAGGCTGTATCTGTTCATGTCGATGACCGCCTTCGCAGCCTGTGCTGCAAGTTCCCATTTCTTTCCGTCATATTCCTGAGGGAAGATCTGCTCTCCACGGTAGTTGGTCATGCCCTGATAGAGAGAGTTGCCGTTGTAGAGAGGTGAGGCTGCATAAAGGAGAACGCGTGACTTGAGGGCAAGTGCGGCACCCTTGGTAGGACGTCCTGTGTCAGTACTTGTACTTATCACGCCACCGATCTCGCCTACGCTGTTCGGAAGTGCCGCAGCGGCTATGTCTAACTGGTCAACGATGAAAGAGATGTTTTCCTCTACGGTGTTTCTGTCAAGTTCTGAACCCATTATGTTCTCCGGAGCCATTTCCTCGCCCCAGATGATAACCGGTCCGTAGTAACGGAAAAGGAGAAAATAGTAATATGCGCGGAGGAAGCGTGCCTCTGCTACCATATAGTCACGTACCTTCTGGTCTACGTCTGCTACAAGGTGTGCATTCTCCATTACGAGAGTACACTGTCTGATTCCCTGATAATATCTGTCCCAGAAGTTTCCTCTTTCAGGATTGGTCAGGTCTCCATATGGAGTATAGGTTGCAGGACTTGCATCTCCGATGCGGGCCTGCCAATATACGCTGCTGCTGGCAGATGATGTGAAGCCGAAGAGTGATTCGTCTGAACGTCTGATCACACCACCCTCACGTGCATCCTGCTTCTCTTCATAAGGAAGATAAGCATAGCAGTTTGCAGAGAACTGCTTTGCAGTAAGGTACTTGCTGAACTGCTCTTCAAGGGTTGGCTGGTCTTTCAGGTCGACATCAAAGTATGAGTCGCATGAAGACAGGCCGAAAAGCGCCAGCATTGCTGTTGAAATGATATATAATGTCTTTTTCATATCTTCTTTGTTACATTAGAAGTTAACGTTAAGTCCGATGCTGACGTTTCTTGTGGTCGGATATGCGTTACCGTTGCTGGCAGTAACCTCAGGATCCCAAAGTTTGAACTGAGAGAAGGTAAGAAGGTTCACTCCTGATATATATACGCGGAGGGTCTTCATCTTGATCTTGTTAGTCCACTTCTTAGGGAAGGTGTAACCGATCTCGGCATTCTTGAGACGGAGGAAACTCATGTCCTTCTGCCAGAATGTAGAAGGCTGCTTGTTGTTGTTCGCTCCTGTAAGAGACTGTCTTGGATATACCGCATTCGGATCAGGATTTACTGTTGTCCAAGCCTTTTCAGCAACGTCTGCGAAGATCTGGCCTTCCTGGCGTACTGATGTGGTGGCACCACCGAAGAGGTTGTTACCGCTGATGATACGGGTCACATGGTCTACGCCGCTGAAGAATACGGAAGCGTCGAAGCCCTTGTAGTTGAGGCTCACACCGAATCCGTATGTGATCTCAGGAATGACTGAGTAACCGATCTTCACCATATCATATGTATCCACGACACCGTCACCGTTTATGTCGCGGTACTTGATGTCTCCGACACGTACATCTCCGAATTTCTGGGTCGGCCAGTTGTCGATTTCCTCCTGACTGGTGAAGAGTCCCTCGGCAATGAGTCCTCTCTGCTGGTTGTGAGCGAAACCTACAGTGTTCTGATACTTCCAGATCTGGTCAGGCTCGTCGTTGTAAAGCACCTTGTTGCGGTTGAATGTGAAGTTACCGCGTGCAGAGAGAGAAAGACCGCTTGCGAATGTGTAGTCGAACTGTGCGGACAGGTCGAAACCGCGGTTCACCATCTGACCGATGTTCACGAACTGGGTCACATTCATACCGACAGCGCCTGGGGTTGACTTTCTTTCAAGGAAGATGCCGTCACGCATATCGTAGAAGTAGTCTGCCTGGATCTTCAGTGCATTGAAGAAGTCGATCTCGATACCTGTATCGAACTTGGTTGCCTCTTCCCATGACACTGCAGGGTTACCGAATGTCTTGTAGGTCGTACCGTTTATGTATGAAGAACCTGTCTCGCTTCCCCAGTTTGCTCCTGAAGCGCTTGTGTTGAGGGTCGTGTTGTATGCGAAACGGCGGCCTCCACCGATCTGGTCGTTACCGATCTTACCGTATGAAGCCTTCAGTTTGAGGTGACTTACCACCTTCTTCGCATCTTCGAACCATGGCTCGTTGCTGATCATGTATCCGACTGCACCTGAAGGGAAGAAACCGAAACGGTGGCCTGGAGCAAAGTTCTCCGAACCGTTGTAACCGAAGTTGAACTCTGCGAAGTAGCGGTCCTTGTATGAGTATGTCGCACGTCCTGCAATACCCAATGTCTTGTATGGATGCGAGTTGATGTATGCAGAGTTGTATGTGTCTGAACCAGGGTTCGTGTTGGTGCGGGTTCTCATGTTCCACAGGAACATTGCGCTTACGCGGTGTGCATATGCGAACTGACGCTCATAGTTGAGGGAAGCCTCGACGTTGAGCACGCGTGCTCCGGACTGACCGTTGTTGGAAACGTTGATGTAGTTTCCTCCGGTAGCGACAGGCTTTTCCGTGAAGATGAGGTTTCCGTTCTCATCCCTTCCTGTAGCGAACCATGTGTTAGGCATGATGGTTCTGAAGAGAGATGTGCTTGAAGTCGCGTCCCATGAAGCCTGAACCTTGGCCTTGAGTCCTTCTGTCACGAAGTCAGAGAAGTCCTGTGTGAGGGAAATCGTAGACTGTGCCACATTCGAACTGTTTGTCCTGTAACCCTTTCTGTTGAGGTCCGTGTACGGGTTGGCTGCATACTCGTGGTCTGAAAGTGTTCCGTCCGAGTAGATGAGAGGAATCGCGATAGGAGTATTCATCATTGTCGCATTGAGGATGGCGTCAAGGGCTCCACCAGGTGCGTTTCTCACTGTGAACTGAGTAGAGAGGCTCACTCCGAGTACTGTAGACTTTGTGACATTGATGTCCACGTTTGAACGGAAGTTGAACTTCTGGTAGTTCAACTGAGTAGAATATACTCCATTGTTGACAGTGTTGAGGATACCGTCTTCGAAGTAGTATGAACCTCCGACATAGTAACGTACGTTCTTGTTACCGCCTGTAACGTTCACGTTGGCCTTGGTGGTCATCGCCTGATTCTTGAAGATCTCGTTAACCCAGTCCACTGAAGGATAGAGGTCAGGATCGGCGCCACTCAGGTACATCTGCTTGTCGTAGTCAGAAATGAGCATGTCTGTACGGCCTTCATCTGAAGCGAGTTGGTTGAAGAAGTTGATGTACTGTTCAGTGCTTGCCATCTCTGGAAGTTTTGTAGGAGAGGTAAGACCTGTCTCAACCTTGATGTTGATCTGAGGCTTTGACTCTTCACCGCGGCGAGTTGTGATGAGCACGATACCGTTCGCACCACGCACACCATAGAGGGCTGTTGCAGTAGCGTCCTTGAGGATCGAGAAAGACTCGATATCTTCAACGTCAACAAGGTCCATGCTTCTTTCCACACCGTCCACGAGGATGAGAGGGGTGGAGTTTGCTCCGAAGGTGTTCACACCACGGATCCAGAACTCTGCTGAAGCACCAGGCTCTCCTGAACGCTGCATCGCAACGACACCGGCGAGTTTACCTGCAAGACCGGTAGAAAGTTGTCCGATAGGGGCAGCGATTGCCTTTACGTCCACAGAACTGATGGATCCGATCACGGATGCCTTTCTCTGGGTACCGTAAGCAACCTTCACTACTTCTTCGAGTTCGTTGGCTGCCGGAACGAGTTTTATTGTCATTTTGGTCTGGTCGCCTACCTTTACTTCCTCATCAAGGTATCCGAGGAACGAGGCAATCAGAACATCAGATGGAGAGACGCTGATGTTGAATCTACCCTGGTCGTCAGTCATGGCGCCACGGGTCTCTCCCTTTACTACAACGTAAGCGCCGGCGATTCCTGTATCTGTCTCGTCCAGGATGACACCGGTGACGTTTCTGTCTTGCGCGAAGGCTGACACACCTGTCAGCGCAGCGCAAACGAGCGTAAAGCAGACTGCGATCATCTGCTTCATTGCTGTCATACGTTTTGTTAGCATCATAATAAGGTTAGTTTATAAATATTGTCTTTATTGGATTTGTCTTCAAGTCTATAGTGAAGCCGCACCTATCAGGACCGTGCCCTGGATGTCTTCCAGCACGGATATGCCGATCCTGTCCCCAAGACCCTCACGGATATCCTTTTCCATCAGGTCGAAAGATCTTGCGATCTGTCCGGCGAAGAGGATATGGCGTATGCCAAGTTCTTCAATCATTCCGCGTGCACCTGCCGCATAATGTCTTCCCGCCATGCGGAATGCTTCCGATGCCTTTTCGTCTCCCTGTCTTGCACGGATGGATATCTCCTTCACGTCTTCACCTTCAGCAAGGATGCCGCCAAGTTCTGCATAGAACTTCAGGATTGCCCTTCTGGATATATAGTCTTCGAGGATTCCTCCCTCGTAAGGCTGGTTCCAGAGGTCCCTGGCGGGAGATCCCATAGGAGATTCCTGTATTTCTCCTTCTACGGCGTAGGCGAAACCAAGGCCTGTTCCGAAAGTGGACATCGCCACATTGCCTGCCTTCAGGGACGGATCTGCCGTGAGTGCTCCGAGAAGCGCTCCGTTCACGTCATGCGCGAAAGCCAGCCGCACCTCTGGACCGATGACCTCACCGAGAATGTCACGGAAACTCCTTCCATATACGGCAGCGAACTTGTGCTTCATCATGAAGATGCCTTCCTTGTAGTTGAAAGGTCCCGGCAGGGCTGCGCAGACTGCATCGATGGTGATGCCTTCCTCTGCGGCTCTCTTCATCTGAGTCCCTACAGCATCACGGAACGATGCTTCGATTTCCTCTGCCGTGCCGTCCGAAGATATGGGTGTGCTTGCAAAAGTACCCTCGACAGCGCCCTTGAAGGCGATGCCGAGAGATGACTTCACGAAGGTTCCTCCCACATCGAGAAGGATCATATGGCTATTTTGCGTCATTCTCAAATCCTTCGCGAAGAGTTGTCTTATGGATGCGTACAGGCTCCTTGCCGAGGTTCTCCACGACATATTTGCCCATGTCTGCAGGAACGCAGACGATGTCCATGAAGTCCATGTCATAGTATCTCTCAGGGTTCTCCACGCTTCTTACGCGTGCCCTGTCGCCGTCTACGAGAGTAAGCACATGGAACTTCTCGTTCTTGGTGTCCTGCTCGCACATCTTCTCGAACTCGAGACGACGGAGGGATATGTACATCTGCGGGTTCTCACCGATGATATACTCTTCCCATCCTTCACCCTTTGCATCGAGGCGAGGCTTCTGTACGATGTAGTCCGGGCTGTCCGGGTCGTGAATGACAGATGTCCTGCGGTTCTGGTTCACGCACTTCTCACCGAGGTAGGTATGGATAGGACGCTGCTTTCCGTCGAAGTCGAGACGGAGGTAGTCGTACATCTTGTATGTGTATGATCCGATTGTGAGCGATCCGATCTCGAGGATGACCTGGTTGCGTCCGCTCGAGTGGATGGTACCTGCAGGAAGCATCACCTGAAGTCCCGGAACAGAATCCTCGTAACTTACATACTTCATGTAGTCGCAAGGGATCTGCTTGGTGTCCGCATCCTCGATCTCCTTGAAGAACTGAGGGATGTCGGCGTCATCACGGAATCCGATGAATGTCTTTGCCTCGTGTCCTGTCACGACCACATAGTAACTCTCGTCCTGACGTCCGAACTCGTTGTAGTTCTCGATGTTGAACTTTCCGTCGGAGTGGCACTGGATGGACATGTTTCCTGTAGAGTGGTAAGAGTCGTCCCAGTTGAAACGGATAGGGAAGTATCCCTGGTACTTGTCCACACACTTCTGTCCCATGAGGTTCACGCCCTCCTTGTGGACGAACGAGCAGTAGTTGATGTCGAGCATCTCCTTTCCTGCCTCCACGAGCACGCTCACCTCCATAGGGATGAAGTCGAACACCCATGCAGCGTTTCTCATCTCTTCAGGAAGGTTGCGGTGCTTCTTCATGTATGAGCCGCCCCATACTCCTTCAAGGTAGCATGGCTTCGCGCGGAACGGATACTTCACGAGTTGCGCGCAGATCTCGGCAAACGATGCGAAAGGCATCATCTGGAGTTTTCCAGGAGTGTTGTCGAGGAAGAAGAAGTCGGGAACGTTGTTCTTCCAGAGTTCCTTTCTGAGTTGTACGGCGCATTCGAAGTCGCAGTAGTAGCAGCGGCGGATCGTGCGGTTGATGATGCCCGGACGCTCCTTTCCGATGTTATGGTATTCTCCGTTTCTGATGCGGAGCATTGTCTTCATAGGGGTGAGGTCGAACCAGCACTTCACATCGTACATGTCGCGGAGTTCAGGTACCATAGAACCGTATCCTGCAACGACAACAAGTTTTCCAGCAGCCTTCTTTGCAGGAACTGCCGCCTTGAACTCAGACACCTTCGCCTGATCGAAGAGTCCGATGTATCCTCCGTGGTAGAGTTTTCCGTATAGGAGGGTAGGGTCGATCTTTGTATCCCAGATAAGGAGCGGGTCGATCATGTCGTCGATCTCCTTTCCTGACTTGAACGTTGCGGCTGCCGCATCCACTGCCTCGAATTCGAAGCCGTTGATGACGCACTCTCTTGCAAGGAGGTCAACGAAGAGGTTCCAGTTTGCAGTCGTATATCCGTCGATTCCGACGATCACGCCCTCTGCCTTTACTTTCTCTGCAATCTCTGCAACGAATTTCTTGGCAACGTTAGGGGTGCCGCCTGCTACGACAGAACTGATGGTCTTTTCTGAAAGTTCCGGTCTGTTGATCGGCTTCGGATCGTCAAACGGGAACGGATTGTACATAAAACTCATGGTCTTATACCTTTAATTATATATTAATACACTACTATTTGATGCTGTAGAATTCAAATCCCATGATCTGGGCGAAGTCTTCAAGTTCCTTGCGCCAGTCACCGTCCACGATGGCATAGTGCTGGGTGGCTCCGATCCTGAGTACCTGCTCCCAGAGTTCCTTTACCGGTACGACAGGCTTGAAGAAGGTGTGGCTGTAGGTTGCCAGAAGGTGCTTCTTGTCGCTCTGCGGGGTCTCTTTCTCAGAAAGGCTCTCAGCGAGGAAGGTGATCAGTTTGTATTTTCCGTCTTCCTCGTAGAGACCCGCTACGGTCTTCATTCCCGGACTGAAGCGGTACCATGCGAACGGTGCTCCTGCATACTTCCAGTTCGTCTTTGCGAACCTGACGTCACGCGAGATGACCACGTTCTCCTGCCACTGAGGGTCGTTGTGGTCGTTAGGACCGGCGTGTCCTCCAGCGAATGTGCCGAAATCGTCCTCGATGTGGAAAGGCTCGACGAAGTTGACGTTCTTTCCGCTCATGAGTTTGAGGATGTATGTGATGAGTCCTGCTCCTATATCGGCCTCAGGCACGAGTACCGATACGTTCTCGTTGAACCACTGCGGATAGAATCCGGCGCGGCATCCTGCGGTCCTGAACGTAGCCTGGTCGATGTCGTTGTAGACATAGCAGTCGATGTCGTTCTTCTGGGCGAGTTTCTTGATTCCGAGCGTAGCCTTCACGCATCCGATGAACTTCTCGTACTCGACGTCGTCCATCATCCTGTACTTGCCGGTGAGTTCGTCGGCGTATGCATTCACTTCCTCATCGGTGAGGTTCTCGATCTCTGTTCCGTAGTCGCTGTACGGGAGATAACGGATCTCCGGTCCGATCTTGGTGAAGAGGTCGTAGTTGTCGATGTATGTGCTCCACATCGCCTCGTTCATGTTTGCCATGAGACCGACGGTCGAGTTGCGCAGTATGGCGCGTGTCTTTGCCGCATTCGCATAGACCTTGAGTTGCTCTGTCACCTGCTCGCGTGTTCCCATGATGGTCTTCACGTTCTTGCGAGGGATCCTCCTGATGCTGCCCGAGCCTTCGAGAGATCCCACGAGGGTACCTGCGCAGAGGTAATCGACGAAGTCATCCTCGTCCAGAGTGGTCTCGAATGTCATCTTAGGCTTTGCGACGTTGCAGAAGATTATAGGGATCTCAGGACAGTCGCGAAGGAATCTTATCCAGGCGAAGTCCTCGCTCCATGAGAGGAACTCCGCGTAGATGAAGTCCACCTTCTCTGCGTAGAAGAGGTCCATCGCCTTCTGGGCGTCTTCCCTTTCGTAGGTGATGCCCGGATACACCAAGTCAAGGAAGTCCATG
>JAFURF010000055.1 GCA_017471965.1 Bacteroidales bacterium | reverse complement strand
TCCTTCTCACCTACAATCACAAGGAAAGGAATCCTCTTGAGTTCACTCTCACGGATTCTCTTGCCGAGTGTTTCATTTCTATCATCTACGGCGGCGCGAATATCGGAATTATTCAGCAAACTGCAAACTTTTTTTGCATATTCCTCGTATTTTTCGCTGACTGGCACTATGTTAACCTGATCAGGAGTAAGCCAGAGAGGAAGTTTTCCGCCTGTATGCTCAAGAAGAACGGCAACGAATCTTTCAAGCGATCCGAAAGGAGCACGATGGATCATCACAGGACGATGCTTCTGGTTGTCGCTTCCGATATATTCCAGTTCAAAGCGCTCAGGAAGGTTGTAGTCAACCTGGATGGTACCGAGTTGCCACTTTCTTCCTATGGCATCCTTCACCATGAAGTCAAGTTTAGGGCCATAGAAAGCAGCCTCACCATATTCTACAACAGTATTGAGTCCTTTCTCAGAAGCAGCCTCGATGATGGCAGCCTCAGCCTTTGCCCAGTTCTCGTCCGATCCGATATATTTTGTCTTGTTTTCAGGGTCACGAAGTGAAATCTGTGCGACATACTCCTTGAAGTCCAAGGTCTTGAACACATAGAGGATGATATCGATAACCTTGCAGAACTCTTCCTTGATCTGGTCCGGACGACAGAAGAGATGCGCGTCATCCTGTGTAAAACTTCTCACGCGGGTAAGACCGTGAAGTTCACCGCTCTGCTCATAACGGTATACCGTACCGAACTCTGCAAGTCTCAAAGGAAGATCCTTGTATGACCTAGGCTTAGACCTGTAGATCTCACAGTGGTGAGGACAGTTCATAGGCTTGAGGAGATATTCCTCGCCTTCCTGCGGCGTATGGATAGGCTGGAAAGAGTCCTTTCCGTATTTCGCATAGTGTCCTGAAGTCACATAAAGGTCCTTGTTTCCGATATGCGGAGTGATGACAGGAAGATATCCGTATGACTTCTGAAGTTTCTTGAGGAAATTCTCCAGACGCTCGCGGAGCGCCGCTCCCTTAGGGAGCCAGAGAGGAAGACCCTGTCCCACTCTCTGAGAGAATGTGAAGAGTTCCATCTCCTTACCTATCTTTCTATGGTCACGCTTCTTTGCCTCCTCCATCAGTGCGAGATACTCGTCGAGCATGGACTTCTTCGGGAAAGTCACTCCATATACACGGGTAAGCATCTGACGCTCCTGGTCACCTCTCCAGTATGCACCTGCAATGGCAGTCAGTTTCACAGCCTTGATTACTGAAGTATCCTTGAGGTGAGGTCCGCGGCAAAGATCTGTGAAATCACCATTGGTATAGAACGTGATCGTACCATCCTCGAGTTCGCTGATGAGTTCGCACTTGTACTCGTCTCCCTTCTCTGTAAAGGTCTTGAGCGCATCCGCCTTTGACACCTCGGTTCTTACGAAAGGAGTCTTCTGCCTTGCAAGTTCGATCATCTTGTCCTCAATAGCCTTGAGGTCCGCCTCCACGAGGGTCTTCTCACCGAAATCCACATCATAATAGAATCCGGTCTCCACAGCAGGACCTATACCGAACTTCACACCAGGGTAAAGGGCCTCGAGAGCCGCAGCAAGAAGGTGTGAAGAAGAGTGCCAGAAGACATGCTTGGCCTCAGCATCCTCCCATTTGTGGAGACGGATGGCAGCATCCTCGTTGATCGGACGTGTCACGTCATATACTGAACCTTTTCCTGTCGTATCAGAAGCGGGTACCACTGTAGCAGCAAGTATATCCGCTGCCAATCTTGGACTAATACTCTGGGCGATGTCAAATGCAGAAACACCGCTCTCATACTGCCTTACGCTACCGTCAGGAAATGTAATGTTGATCATAATTCTACCTTTTTTAAGTTTCTAAGCAATACAAAAGCCTAATAAACAGGCAAGAGCGCAAAGATAGGAAAATTTTCTTATCTTTGTATCATTAAAGATATCAATATGGAGCAAAAAACCTTTAAGAAGAATCTGTGGAATACGGCTGGCAAGGCCGGTCTTATTCTTGGCCTCGTATCGGCATCATACCTTTTCATCACCCAGTCGCTAGGGCAGGCCGAAATACCTGCGTTGTTAAACTCATTGGCAGGAGGACTCCTATGGCTCGGCAAATTCATAGGATGCATCTGGCTCATGAGATTCTTCATGAAGAAATTCGTAACGGAAAATGCCGGAACTGACAATTCCGCCACCTTCAGACTGGGAATGGCGATGTCACTCCTTTCTGCGATCATTCTTGCGGCGTTTTCATTCGCAAACGTAGCATTCATATCACCTGACTTCTTTGCAGAACAGATGGATGCAGTCATGCAGCAGCTGGGTCCGATGATGGACTCCAACTCATTGAACGAAATGGACAAGATGCTTGAGAACCTTCCTCAGATCACATTCTTCTCCAATCTGATCTACTGCTTCATCTACGGCATGATACTCTCATTCATACTGTCACGCAGCATCCCAAGCAAGGACCCGTTTGCTGATTACAAACCGGAAGAACAATAAGTCATGACATATACGAAAGACCTTTCAATCGTTATCTCGCTCTACAACGAGGATGAATCATTGCCTGAACTCATAGGATGGATTGAGAAGGTGATGGCCAGAGAGGGATACAAGTACGAAGTCATCATGGTCGATGACGGAAGTACCGACCGTTCATGGCAGATAATCCGCGGACTGGCCGAAAAGAACAAAGCCATAAGAGGGATATCGTTCAGACGGAACTATGGAAAGTCTGCAGCGCTTTTTCATGGATTCAAGGCTGCTGAAGGGCGCGTTGTCGTCACCATGGATGCCGACCTTCAGGACTCTCCTGAAGAAATACCGGAAATGTACAGGATGGTGGTTCAGGACGGATATGACATCGTTTCCGGATGGAAGAAGCAGAGGTTCGACAACAAACTCACAAAGAACCTTCCGTCAAAACTATACAACGCGACCGCAAGAAAGATTACAGGCATCAGGCTGCACGACATGAACTGCGGACTCAAGGCCTACCGCAACGAAGTGGTAAAGAACATCGAGGTCTATGGAGAGATGCACAGATACATCCCTTATCTTGCGAAGAACGCCGGATTCACAAGAATCACCGAAAAGCCCGTACAGCATCAGAAGAGGAAATACGGAGTCAGCAAATTCGGGCTCGAAAGATTCGTAAACGGATTCCTGGACCTTATCTCCCTATGGTTCCTGAGCACATTCGGAAAGAAACCTATGCATTTCTTCGGCTTTACAGGAATACTCATGTTCCTCACCGGTGGTGCGCTTGCAATATGGGTCATAGCAGAAAAACTCATCCAGCAGGGTCGTGGAATGGACTTCAGACCAGTCACGGAACAGCCACTGTTCTATCTTGCCCTGCTCGCTGTCATCCTCGGTTTCCAACTCTTCCTTGCCGGCTTCATCTGCGAGATGATATCACGTAACAGCAGCGAACGCAATCAGTACAATATCCGCGAGGAAATCTGATCACTTCCCCGCAGGAACGGTACAACTGTTCACAAGATAAATAATTGAACGATATGGGATTCCGGCATTTGTCCTGAGTCCCATTTCACATGTCCTGCTATTCGAATAACCGACCTCAATACCCTTCTCGAAAACCTGCAACCTGAGTTTTCTTAGCGCATATGCATTAAGTTCAGGATGAGTCATTCCCTTGTCTCCCGCAAATCCGCAGCAGCCCACGCCTTCCGGCACAAGCACGGATGACGAACACAGGTTAGCCAGATCATATATCAGACTGTCAATCTTCATAAGCCTCGACGAGCAGGTAAGATGGAGAGCCACAGGAACATCAGTCTGAGTGAATACAAGTCTGTCTTTCAGGAACTTCCACACGAATTCTGCAGACTCGTACAGTTCGATTCCCTTTATGGTCTTCTTCATCCTGTGAAGACACGGGCTCTGATCACAGACAACAGGATATCTGCCACCGTCCGACGCCTTCCATAATGCCTTACCCAATTCCTCGGACTTTGAATCTGCGATGTCTGGGAGTCCCTTGCTTTCCCATATCGTACCGCAGCACAGACGGTCCATTCCTTCCGGGAATATGACCTCATACCCTGCCTTTTCAAGAAGTTCCGTCATTTCTTCCGCCAATGGCCTGAGTCCTTGCTGATCCTTTTCAACTCCCATGGCCTGATTGATGCAACTTGGAAAATAGACGACCTTGAGTCCGTTCTTTTCCGATGCCTTGACTCGTTTCTCCGCATTATATGCAGAAGGCATGGATGGAGTCCATAGAGGAGCCCCAAGATGGTGAAGTCCCCTTCCGACAGCACTCATGACCTTCGTCCCGAGAACAGAGTGTCCGAGGCCAGCAACGGAGAGGATTCCTCTCAAGGCAGTCTTCATGCCATGGAAATGGTCTGCGACATATCGTCCGACAGCGTATCCTGCCTTGCCCATATTCTGGCGGCGTACCTCATGGGTAAGGTCAGCAACATTTATTCCCATAGGACAAGACATGGAACAAAGTCCGTCTCCGGCACATGTCTGGTCGCCATAGTATGAATACTGCTTCCTCAATGATGCCAGCAGATCAGGATCCTCACCAGTCTCTGCAAGGCGGGCCATCTCCCTCTGAAGGACGATTCTTGTCCTGGATGAAAGGGTGAACCCACAGGAGACGCAATTGACCTCACAGAATCCGCATTCTATACATTTGTTGATTCTGGCATATGAGGCCTGAGTCTGCCGGTCAGCACCGGCACCAGGCTCAAGCATCGGGAGGGCCTTGAAATCCTTGAAACAGCATTCCGGATCATCATTGAAGATCACTCCCGGATTCAGGATGTTTTCAGGATCGAAAATCCGCTTTATCCTCTTCATGATTCCGAACGCCTTCGTTCCCCACTCATATTCGACATACGGAGCCATGTTTCTTCCGGTACCATGCTCCGCCTTAAGCGAACCGTCATATTTGCCGACAACCAACTGCACCACATCACTCATCATGGCCTTGTACCTCTGCACTTCGGATTCTTCGGAAAACGACTGATTGATGATGAAATGAAAATTTCCTTCAAGTGCATGCCCGTAAATGCATGAATCGTCATATCCATGTCTGTCAAGCAAAGCAGACAGATCCGAAACCGCCTCCGGCAGATCCTGGACATGGAAGGCAACATCCTCTATGAGACAGGTGGTACCAGGTCTTCTCATGCCTCCTACAGTAGGGAATATACCGGAACGAATTGACCAGTATCCTTCATACACAACAGGATCTGTCGTAAAGGACACATTGCCATATGTATCGAAACCTGCAAGGATGTCAGAAAGTGTCCGCACATTGTCGGCAAGTCCATGCTGGTCATGCGCCTCTGTCTTTATCAGAAGAGCAGTAAGTCCTTCGATTTCGCCAGCACCGACAGAAGCAAGGGATCTCTTGTCAAGCATCTCAACAGCAGATACAGATAGATGTTTCATAGCAACTACAGCACGTGCCGCCTCTGTAATTTCTTTGAAATATACCATGGCATGTGCCTGATGCGGAGTCGCAGGGAGCGTAGTCATCGTAACCTGACTAATAAATGCCAATGTACCCTCAGATCCGACCAAAGTGTGCAACAAGATATCAATCGGATCATCATAAGTTATCAACGGCAGTATGTTCAGGCCCGTTACATTCTTTATGGAATATTTGTTTCTTATACGCCCTGCTAGTTCATTGTCAGAACGTACTTCGTCACGTAACTGCTGTAGAGCAGTTATCATTTCAGGATGAGTCCGCACGAAGGTTTCCCTGGAAACAGGGTCTGAAGTATCAAGTACAGTTCCGTCTACAAAGACAATTCTGGCATCCTTAAGCGTACGGTCGCTGTTATATAGGGTACCGCAACTCATGCCAGATGCATTGTTCATGACGATTCCGCCCACCATACAACTCTTGATGGATGCAGGATCAGGTCCGAACTTCCGGCCATATGGCTTAAGGTACCTGTTGACATCCGCTCCGATGACTCCAGGCTGCAATGTGACTGTATCGCCACTTTGCGAAACAGACCACTTATCCCAATGTTTGCCGGCAATGACAAGAACTGAATCACTTATGGCCTGGCCGGACAGACTGGTACCCGCTGCACGGAATGTAACCGGGACCCTATGCTTTGAAGCCGTCTGAAGAATTGAAGAAACTTCACTCTCGTCAGTTGAACGTATCACTATCTTTGGAACAAGACGATAGAATCCGGCATCGGTTCCCCATGCGAATCTACGGATATCATCAGTATAGATCCGGTCATTATCTATAAATGTGCGGACCGAAGTGAGAAAATCATTATATCTTTCCTGCATAACGGTGTAGTCTGGTGTGGTTTGGCCTGCAAAGATAATCAGTTACAATATGATTTGCAAAGGAAATAATAAAACAAAACACCCTGTCATCATCCGATGACAGGGTGTCGTATAAGAAAGTGGCAGCTACCTACTCTCCCACCTGGTGGGGCAGTACCATCGGCGATGGTGAGCTTAACTTCTCTGTTCGGAATGGGAAGAGGTGGATCCTCACCGCTATAACCGCCACAGTATGTTT
>JAFURF010000001.1 GCA_017471965.1 Bacteroidales bacterium | reverse complement strand
CAGCACACGTTGAGATGCTGGGATTCCTCGGCATCTGTAACAACCCTATGGTAGGTTGTACTGTTGCTTGTGCTGTTGACGTTGCTACTGCACTCAACAAATAAATTTGTTTCGCTTGTAGTAAGCAAAGAATACGCCCGGCTCACCGCCGGGCTTTTTCTTTGCAACTATCTTAACCCCAGTAAGCTGACGCTGACAGCCCCTGTCAGGGGCATACCGGTCACTCCCTTCGGTCGGACCGGGCGTCCCCGCTGCTTCGACTTTCTTCGAAAGTCTCGCTGACGCAGATGACGCGGCGCTGATGCGCCTTATTATAGTGTATATGTTGTGTGCATATCCTTTCGAGGGTGTCTCTTTTTTGTCTGAATGACCGTCGGTACATGATTTCAACAATTCAGGTAGCGACGGTATCCATATCAATTCAATTTGCCATATTTTCTGAACCGTCGGTACGCAAACATATCGTTTTAAGCACCGACGCTTATTATTTTGCAGCCTCCCGCTCCCAATGAGCAACCTGTTTCAGCGGGGTGCTGATGATCATAGTGATTCATAATGATACACGTTTGCAATCCATGCGAATTTAACTAACTTTGGACCTATAAATCGCAATTTATAGAACCTCATGGATTTCAAGACTTTCGGTAATGTCGGGGCACCAACCCTCCTGCTGATTCCAGGCTTAGGAGTCTCATACGAAATTTTCATGTCTCTTATCAGGCTGCTGGAGGAGAGGTTCCATATCATTGCGGTTCAGGTCGATGGGTTCACGTTAGGCCAGAATACGGAATTCACTTCAATCGACGATCAGGCCCGGCAGGTAGGCCAATATATCCAAGAGGATATTGGAGGACACCTTGACATAGCCTACGGGCTGTCTCTCGGAGGCAAGATTCTGTCACGGATCCTTGAAAGGAATGAGGTGGTGATAGAGCATGCGATATTGGATGCGGCACCACTGCTGCCACTTCCGCGCTGGCTCGTCGGGCCATTGAAATACCTCCAGTGTGCCAACGTATGGACCTGCTGTCATTGGACAGGATTCTGGAAATGGGTATTCCATTCACATTATTTCGATGTACTGCTTGACGAATGCAAGAAAGTATATCCATTTGGAGGCAGTAAAGCAGTTTTGGACGGCTATACATCTGTCTATACAACTAAACTTGAAAGTATTTCAGGGCCGGACATCCACTATTGGTACGGGACAAAAGAAGCCTTTGTAGCCAGACCGCAGGTCAAGCATCTCACCAGACTGCATCGCAAAATCACGGTTGAAATCTTCAAGGGAATGAATCATGGCCGGCTTCTTATCGATCGTCCGGAAGAGGTGGCAGCCAGAATAACACAAATGCAATATGAACAGGCGTAACTTTCTCAAACAATCAATATCTGCATTAGGCTCACTTGCAACGATAAGTCTGTTGGAGGACCCATTGCTGGCATATGATATGAATAAGACAGGCAATAATAAAACACAACAGGATATGAAGAAGATAATCATCATCGACGGCGGTCCGCGCCGCAACATGAACACAGCACAGATGCTTCAGAAATTCGCTGAGGGCGCAAAGTCTGCCGGCGGACACATTGAGGTCAAGACGATCCGTCTGTACGATCTGGACTATAAAGGATGCATGTCATGCATGGCCTGCAAATTGAAAGACAGAGAATCCAACGTCTGCAGATTCAAGGATGGGCTCACACCTGTTCTCGAGGAAATATCTACGGCGGACGGCCTTGTACTTGGCTCCCCTATCTACTTCGGCGAAGTGACCGGTCAGATGCGTGCCTTTCTGGAGAGATTGTCTTTCCCTTGGCTATCGTATAATGACTACAGCATGACCGCACCGAAACAGATGCCTGTGGTCCTGATAGAAACCATGAACGGAACTCCCGAAAGGAACAACAGCAATGGCTTCGGCTCGATGGAATACTGCATCACGAGGGCACTTGGCCAGCCGCAGCGCATCGTTGCTTACAACACTTACCAGGTAAAGGACTACAGCCGTTATGAACTCTCAGGATTCTCAGAAGAGGGAAAGCGTCAGTGGCGTGATGCCCATTGGGAAGAAGACCTGCAGAAGGCATTCGATGCCGGCAGGCAGATGGCATCTGAGTGACATGATCTCTATGATTGAAACTGACCGCCTGCAATTTCGTCTTTAGACAAAGTCTTATACATAGTTCGCAGGAATGAATCTCGGCATCGGTAACAACCCTATGGTAGGTTAAGCGTTGCTTGCGCTGTTGACGTTGCTACTGCGCTGAATAAGTAAGAGATTGCCGGTCAAGCCGGCAATGACGATATGACTCAACCGGTCATGACGTCATGCCCGACCTGATCGGGCATCTCATTACCAAATAGTTACGGAGACATCCTTTCGAGGGTGTCTCTTTTTTGTCTGCCACTTTCCGGCCAGAAAAACGCCACTTATCTTGGCCACCGACCTTGAAAACACCTTCCAGGCCATAAAAAAGGCTATTTTTATGGCCGTCGACCTCAAGAACAGTTTCCAGTCCACGAAATCGCGCAATTTCATGGACAGAACGACCTTCCCGCTCCCAATGAGCGGCCTGTTATCGATGGGTCGCAGATGATCATACTGATTCATAACGGCAAACCTTTGTAATCCATATGGATTTATTTATCTTTGGGAAGATAAATCGTAATTTCTATGCCACATTCAGTTGACCCCAAACAGACCACAAGAGCATCTGCATACGAGTTTTGGATGCAAGCCCCTAACCCTATGGTGACTTTCATCAAGACGATCGATGTCACGAGGCTTGTAAGAACCAGCAAGAGGAATGGATTGAAATTCAACATGTTGCTTGATTGGTGCATCGGTAAGGCCGCCTCTCCGATAAAGGAATTCTATATGCTTCCGGTCGGCGATGAACTTCTGCAATACGATAGCATTGCTGTCAATACAATTGTGAAGAACAAGACAGGTGAGGTAAGTTCCTGCGACATACTCTTCAATGAGAAACTGGAAGAATTCAACAATGAATACCTGAAATACACCTCCGAGGTAGCATCTACCTGTCTGGATAGAGACCTGTCTGAGAACAGTATGGTCATAGGTACTTCAGCCATAATAGATACTGAAATTGATGGAGCAGTAGGTATGAACAGCGGCATTTTCAATAATCCGTTCATCATCTGGGGCAGGTACAGGAAGAAGTTCTTCCGCTACTATCTTACCATCTCTTTCCAATTCCATCACACCCAGATGGACGGTGCCCACGCCGGTAAGTTCTTAGCGAACCTGCAGAAAGAGATTAATCAAGTCACATAGAAATCAACATAGAAATGAGTAAAAGAATCAGACAATACATCGGCTTGTTTTCCGCTCTCTTAGCGTATTATCTGATCCATGAAGGGGCACACTTGATTTATGCACTGTCTGTCGGTGCCTTCAAGAAGATCAACTTCATGGGATTAGGTATCCAGATCGACATATACCCTGAAAGCATGTCGCAGAACCAACTTGGCTTTTTCTGTATTGTCGGTTCCGTGGCGACATTAGTTGCCGCATATATTCTGATAGCACTGATCGGCATTATAAGCAGGTCACATTCCAAGGTCTTGAAAACATGTGCATATTATATCACACTCGCCATGTTGCTTCTTGACCCCTTGTACCTGAGCGTGCTATGCGGCTTCTTCGGAGGTGGAGACATGAATGGAATAGGTTATCTCATTCCGGAGGTTTATGCTCGCATAATGTATGGTATCCTACTTATTGTCAATGCTTTCGTCTTCTGGAAGTTCGTACTGCCAAAGTACAGGACGATGTTCAGTGAGGCAAGTGAAAGAAACATATAAATACGCACATGATGACAATATCAGAATTCATTGAAAATTACAGGGAAGCATTCGGTGATGCTGCTCCGCTTCCTGTAGCCTTGGCATACGACAGCGCACCGGCCACTGACGTCCGGCCTGTTCCCAAATGCATGATAGGAGCCATTTCCAAAGTCAGGAACGGAGAAGCATTGACACTGTCTGCAGACAATGTCCTATGCGGAGGAGGAGGACTGTACACTGCATTCAGACCGATGCCGGAAAGAGTTCCGGTGTTTGTTTCCGAGGTGGAGCACTATAAGAAGACTAAGGAAATGGTCATTGACTATGTGGATTCCCTGAAGATATCACTTTCAGACAAGCCATATCTGAACTTTGTCAGAGCGGATAATCTGGAGAGTTGGGATGATGCCGAGGCCCTGATTTTCGTTGCGACTCCGGATATGCTTTCCGGACTCTGCACCTGGGCTTTCTATGACAACAATGACTCCGATGCCGTCACTACCCTATTTGCATCAGGGTGTGCCTCAATAATAACATTTTCGGTAAATGAGAACCGTTCATGCGGCCGCAGATGCTTCCTTGGAATGCTCGATCCGTCAGCCCGTCCGCTTGTTCCGGCAAACGAACTCACATTCACAATCCCGATGAGCCGTTTCAAGGAAATGCTCACAACCATGAATGATTCTGCATTATACCAGAAGGCGTTCTCTGCGCTGAAACGGAGGATAAACAATGTATAAAAAGTATTTCACCATCATCCTGTGCATCATGTCAAGCATCGTTTCATCAGGACAGAACAGACGGGGATATGCCATCGATCCTCAGTTGAAGATACTTTCAAACTTTAATCCTCCGGTCAACAAAGTCGTTGCTCCGGTCGCATCCGTGTTCATGGACCTGATGCCGAAGAAGATAGACAAGGAGAACATCATCTACGAATCATTCAAAGTCGGAGATGTGAAGATGCATATCATGACTCCACGGTCTAAGGCCGACGAGACCACCCCGTGCCTGTTCTACATTCACGGCGGAGGATTCATCTTCAAGGCATATACCATCCATTATGTCATGGAACAGGAATATGCTCTCGGAGCAGGATGCAGAGTTGTAGGCATAGACTACAGCCTCGCTCCGAAACATCCCTTCCCTACTGCCCTGAACGAATGTCTGGACGGATACAGGCATCTTCTTGCAAATGCTGAAGAATTAAAGATAGATACCACCAGAATGATGATAGGAGGAGACAGCGCCGGCGGTCTGCTGGCGATGGACACATATCTGTCTCTTGATGTTTCCGAAAGACCAATCGGTCTCATGCTTGTATATCCTGTGGTGGATGACTCGCAGACGACTCCGTCGATGAAAAGATTCGATGACACCCCGGCATGGAACTCTGTGAACAACGCCAGAATGTGGGAATGGTATCTGGCAGGCCAGGAATACAGATCTCCTCTTGAGCGTCACAAGGAATTCGATGTGCAGCATCTCTTTGTGGAAGTCGAGGAATTCGACTGTCTCCATGACGAAGGAGTGATGATATATGAGGCTCTCAGTCCGACCTGCGGCCACGCCGTTCTGCTGGACAACAAGGGGACATTCCATGGATACGACATCAATTTCAAGGCTGACATGACCCAGGAGTCGCTGCGCCAAAGGATCAGGTTCCTGTCGGAGACATTTCCAACCATTCATTAATTCCGATTCATCAGTTCTTGTATCCTTAGTTAGTCAGAAAGTTTCTGATAATTGCCGTTTGGTATTATTGAAATAAATATGGCGAGACAATTGCATATCCGAATCATCCGAACATATATTCAATCCAATGAAGACTAAACTGAACCTCTCAACTGACAGAAAGACTGCTAAGGAAGGTGAATTCATCGATATAAGATGGGATTGTCAGTCTTGCCCTGATTCATTGATACTGACTTTCGACTCCGGACACAAGACAGACAAGATAATAGTGTCGGACAGAGGCTCGACAAGGATTGCAGTACCGAACTGCAAGGGGAAATTCCGTATCACGCTTATTGCCGGCATCTCAGGCAAGAAAGTGACGGAGGAAGTCACAGTCAGAGTCCTTAACATCCGCACGAAAAAACAGAATGTCAGATCCAAAGCGGGAAGATTCAGACTTTGGGGAGAGAAACTTCATGCCAACTGGTGTGTCTTCAGGGCTCAATGCAAATATTGGTGGCTCTCACAAAAGAAATGGCAGAAGATTTTATGGATTGTCTTGCTGATTATCTGGCTTGGACTTCTTGTATTCTCATTTGTAAAGGCTCCGGCATCAGCAGCCTCCGAATCACAAACAGCATATTTAATTAATCATATATAATGGCAAAACTAAAGATAACAGAAATAGGTCGTAACTGGTGGAACCGCAGGTCTCGCCGGGACATATATGTGAACGGCAAACACTCCGGTGTACTAACAGGAGAGGATGTCGAGATAGAAGTGGAACCAGGACCCTGCAAGGTGACCGTTCAGAACGTATTCCCTTCTTTCCGTTCCACAGCATATATAAACATAGAAGAGAAAGCCTCCAATCATGTTGACTTCCGTGATACGAAATGGATCCTGAACTTCCTGATGGCTGTCAATGTGGGACTGGTATTCTGGAGAGGCCTGAGTCCTATGCCTCAGATTGTCAGAAAGGTCAGCAATATATATACATACGTATGGATCATGTTCAGTCTCTTCAATCACAAGAGTTATTTCAAGACATTCGCTTACTCCAGAGTAGCGATATGTGATGCCGATTAAAACTTCAAATCGGGACCCTATGTTTACACAGACATCCGCTTCTGAAAAACAGAAATCCTGAAATATCTCTTACGTACCACAATAAGATGGATAAGCCAGATGGCGAACAGGCCTTCTGAGATTACATGATATATGGTGGAATATGGCTTATGAAGGTTGATGAAAAGACTTGCTATCCATAAGATCATATCGAAAGTGAAAACGATGTCCCAATAGTTCTCCTTATCCTCGAATTCCATCACATTATCAACCCCTTCATCTACCTTGAGCACAGCAGAAGTACTTATAAACGGAAAGACACTCTGAACAGTGACCTCATAAATCCCTTGCGGCATATTGATGGTCACTGACGGAGTACGCATAAGTCCCAGCAACTGGCCTCCGATCAGAATCTTATGAGGCAGCATCGGGGTATACTTCCGTTTCTTCTGTATGATTGTCAGCCTTGCCATATCCTCTGCAAATTTAGACAATATATTTCGTTATATGGATGTCTGCATGATATTCCAAAGGAATGCAGGATTGGTCTAAACTTCATCTGTCGGAAAGAAGGGCAGGAAACTTGCATCAATCTATCCTATCAGATAGATGTACCCATTATTTTCATAGTTAGTTTTTGTATTGTCTCGTGCCGATGCGAATCGGAGCGGGACTTTTCATTTTTGATTACCTTCGTGATGAATTCCCGTTTATCTGCGAAAGCAACATACTCTTACAATGCAATCACTCCATTGTATAGAAACAGCCCAGTGGGCCTTTGCTGCACAGCAGCCTGCGCAGCAGGATAGGGCTAAGCGCACCCAGTAAACACCAAGACACGTGTCATTATTCAAGAATATATTTTATCTTTGCTGAAAAGCGATTCGGATATGGAGAAGGATGTTATTTTCGAGACGGCGGAGAGGTATGTCAGATATACGGGGAGGTCCATATTTCTGACCGGAAAGGCAGGGACGGGCAAGACAACCTTCCTGAAGTACATAACACGGTCCATATCGAAGCGATACGTGATACTTGCTCCTACAGGAGTGGCGGCAATCAACGCCGGGGGCACTACGATCCATTCGTTCTTCCAACTTCCCCTCTGCCCATATCTTCCTGATGTAAAGGAACTTGTCACAGAATATCAGATGCCGGAAAGATATCGCAGGCTCCGCAAGGAGAGACAGAAGATAATCAGAACCCTTGACCTTCTGATCATCGACGAGATCTCGATGGTGAGAGCAGATCTTCTGGATGCGGTGGACATGACCCTAAGGACATACCGTAGAAACGACAAGCCTTTCGGGGGTGTGCAGCTGCTGATGATCGGAGACGCCCACCAGCTCTCCCCTGTCGTCAAGGAAAACGAACGCCAATACATGGCTCAGGTCTATCCGTCGCCATACTTCTTCCACTCCAAGGCCCTCAGGAAACTCGACTACATCACCATCGAACTGCAGAAGGTCCACAGACAGAAGGACGCCGACTTCCTCGACATACTGAATGCCGTACGCGAAGACCGGATCACGGATACCCTCCTGCAGAAACTGAATTCGAGGGTAAAGGCCTTCGACTCCGAAGGCGATGTGATCCGCCTCACGACCCACAACCAGCAGGCAGACAACGTCAATGCCTCGAAACTGGCGGATCTTCCTGGCACACCGGTATCCTTCGAGGCCGGAATAGAAGGAGACTTTCCGGAAAACAGTTATCCTGCGGACAATATGCTCACATTGAAGAAGGGAGCACAGGTCATGTTCGTCAGGAACGACCCGGAAGGCAGGTTCTACAACGGAAAGATAGGCATTGTCGACGCCATCACCCCGGAAGGAATCGTGGGCGTCATCGACGAGGAAGGCGAATACATTGCAGTGGAGCCCGTGATATGGGAGAACATCGAATATTCCCTCGACGAGGAATCCGGCGAAATCATGCCTAAGGTCATCGGTACGTTCAGACAGATGCCGCTGAGGATCGCATGGGCCGTGACCATCCATAAAAGCCAGGGACTCACCTTCGACAAAGTGATTATAGACGCAGGGGCTGCGTTTGCGTTCGGACAGGTCTATGTGGCACTCTCAAGATGCCGCACCCTAGAAGGCATATCCCTCGAGACTCCGATAAGGCCATATACCATCTACGCAGACCAGAATGTCAGTGAATTCAATGCCGCACAGCCTTCATTGGCCAGTGTTCAGGGAGCATTGGGACGCGAGGAACGACATCACATCTTCGATCTTTTGAAGGAGATATTCGGCATCAGGGACCTCGTCAACTCGCTCATAAGGTACAGAAAGGCATGGGCAGGCACGATGGAACAACTGTATCCGTCTGAATATCAATCATTGATACAGCATCAGGCAAAGACAGAGGACCTGAAGAAGACCGGTGACACCTTCGCGCTGCAACTTGCCAGGATCGAAGGTACGGCATCGGAAGACGACTCATACCTGAACGAAAGGATCCGCAAGGCATCGGAATACTACCTTCCGATACTCGAGGAAATCAGGAAATACTGCATACGCATTTCCGACCTCGAGGTGGACAACAAGGAGGTGAAGAAGAAACTGAAGGAGTCTGCAGACGAAATGTTCATACAGATGGACATAGTCTGCAGAACCCTCGAGACGATAATCGCAAAAGGGTTCTCGGTCGAAGAGTACGGAAAGATACGCACAGAGTGTCAGTTGGAAGACCGGTCCAAGGCTAAAAGAAGGCTCAAGAAGGTCATCAAGAGCACAGACACCCCACTTACCGTCAACGAAGAACTCCGTGCAAGACTTCAGGACTGGCGCACGGAAAGGTTCAAGGCCGATAACGTACCGGCCTATACCATAATGCACCAGAGCACCCTCCTGGAAATCGCATCCCTTGTTCCCAAGACAATGTCCGAACTCCTGTCCATCAAAGGCTTCGGAAAAGCCAAATGCGAAAAATACGGAGCGGAGATTCTGGAAATCACATCTGAACATTGACACCACACATTAAAACATTAACCACAACATCATTATGAAACGACTTCTGACCATAGTTGTGGCACTGGCGTCCATCGTCTGCCCGCAGATGCTCAATGCAACAAGACTTCTTGGAGTCAAGACCATCGACAAGGACTACATCATGGTACATTTCCGTGACGGAGAAGTAAGGTACCGTGACGACGCTACCGGACCGAGCGCATACCTCGGACACACCTTCGTCGAAGGTGACGACACACTCTTTGTCTTCGGACAGAGACTCGACCCGAAGGCTGCCGGAACTGCAGCAGACTGGATCATCACATCAAAGGACGACAAGTCATTCGGCAGGCAGACTGCCGTTGCCGCATGGCGAAAGTCGAAACCGATGAACACGGACAACACTCTGACTTCGGAACTTGACCATTGGATCTTCCTCCGACTCCCGAAATCCATGAAACAAGGTTCGACATATACGGTGAGCATCCCGGCTGGCATCGGCTCGGACAAGACATCGGCTGAAGTGACATTCGACATATGGAACTCTCAGTCCGAGGCAGTGCACGTCAACATCATAGGCTATTCCCCAGAAGAGGAAGTCAAGGCTGCCGACCTGTATCTGTGGCTCGGAGACGGCGGACAGAGGGATTACACCTCTTTTGAGGGCAAGAAGGTCTGGCTCTACAACACAAAGACCGGCAGGAAGCAGAAGGTCGGAAAGGTAAGTTTCTGGATGAGCGCAAAGGAATACGAGAAAGAGGCGAACAGGAAGAACATGACCGGTTCTGACGTATGGAACATCGACTTTGCTGCATCAGAGCCGGGACGTTACCGCCTGGTAGTGGAAGATGTGGGATGCAGCATAGACTTCGACATCAGCAATGAAATCTATTTCCAGCCGTATCATTATTCCGTAAGAGGATACTACTACATGCGTCTGGGCGAGCCGTTCGATCCCCGCATCACCCCGGTTCCGCGCCAGCCGCAGTTCATCCCTGGAGAAGACCCTACCGGTCTGATAGTTTACAAGACAGACATGCACCCCTGGCATCCTGACTGGAGGAAACTCAGAGGAGACGTATGGGACGAGCCGCATTTCAAGAAACCGGAAGAGTCCGAATTCTGGAAACACAGGCTCCCAGGCAATCCTGTCAATGAAATCGTACGCGGCGGACATTCGGACGCGATGGACTGGGACCGTCACCTTGCACATGTCAGCAACATATATGACCTTCTCCTTCCATACATCCTCACCGGAGGACGCCTGGCGGAGGACAACCTGAGCATAAGGGAAAGCGGCAACGGCATTCCTGACCTGATCGATGAAGCGCGCAACGAGGTGGACTTCTTCCTCAGCATCAGGGACGGAGAGGCATACTCGCAGGGCGTGACCAATCCGTCGTCAGACTGGACAGTGATGTATCAGGCCGGCTGCACCACAATGGCAGCATGGGCGAACGCAGCAAACTGCGCCATGCTCGGAGAAGCATTCAGAATCAACGGCAACAAGGAACTCTGCGAATACTACACAGCAGAGGCGGTAAAGGCATTCAGATTTGCAGAAAAGCAGGAAGTGAGTCAGTTGGACGACAGGCAGAACATAGGAACATCCAGCATGAGGGGACGCGATTTCAAGCAGATGGCAGCCGCCTTCATATACAACCTTACCGGAGACAGGGAGTGGGAGGACATAATGGTGGAGGAAAGCGTCATCAGGGACGGCGTTGCCCCATTGTTCGCAAAAGGACGCGGAAACCAGTATTATCAGATATGGGGAGCCGCTGCATACCTCGTATGCCCTCAGGAAAGACATTATCCTGAATATTATGACACTCTTGTCAAGAGCGTGAACAAGCAGGCAGACGAGAACAACGTCAACCACATGGCAAGACGTCCGTCAAGAAGGACTGCGAATGATCCTAGATGGCAGACATCGGAAAACCTCCAGATGGTCCTTCTGGCCCACTATATAGCCGATAGTGACGACAGACGCGAAGCGCTCGAGCAGGCAATGTACATCGAGGCAAGTTGGGGACTCGGAAGGAATCCATCGAATACTGTGGAAATGACAGGTCTTGGAGAGCGTCATATCATCGACTGCTACACTACAGGACGCAACGACGGAGTTCCAGGCTCACATCCGGGTCAGACGCCGTTCAACGGCACTGAGACATGGTCGCCTGGAAACGGAGGTGACGCACGCATAATCCTGAACAGATGCTATCCTGACTGGTACACAGGAGGCTGGCCTCATCAGGAGTCATTCTTCAACATCCGCTACATGTGGGTGAACGGAGAGTTCACTCCACGCGAAACGATGCGAGGAAAGATGGCCCTCCTCGCATATCTTTACGGGATCAGAAAATAGTATTTAGAGATTGGCGGTCTTCGCGGCTACTTCACCGGCAACCTTCGCATAGTTCTCAGTGCTGTCAGCGAAGAGGATGCCGCGTGAGGAGTTGATAAGGAGGCCGCCATGGTCATTGGCGCCATGTGCGATGACCTCTTCTGCGGATCCGCCCTGGGCACCTACTCCAGGAACCAGGAAGAAGTTGTCCGGGCAGAAGCCGCGGAGTTCCTCCAGTTTGTCAGCCTTCGTCGCTCCTACGACGAACATCATGTTGTCAGGAGTCGATATCTCCATCATCTCTTCCATCACAGCCTGATATAGAGGCTTGCCGTCCTTGACAGCGTTCTGGAACTGATATGCGGAAGCGTTTGATGTCAAGGCGAGTACGATGGCCCATTTATCCTTGTACTCAAGGAACGGGGTCACGCTGTCAGCACCCATGTATGGAGCGATGGTCACAGCGTCGAAGTCCATCTCCTCGAAGAAAGCCTTGGCATACATCCTGGCCGTATTTCCGATGTCTCCCCTCTTCGCATCCGCAATCAGGAAGATCTCCGGATACTTGCTGCGGATATAATCTACCGTAGCATCAAGGGCTCTCATTCCGTCGATTCCGTAGCATTCGTAGAATGCAAGATTCGGCTTGTATGCCACACAATGCGCTGCAGTGGCATCGACGATTGCCTTGTTGAATTCAATGATCGAGCGGGCCTTGCCCTTGAAGAGTTCTCCCCTGATGGCAAGTTCCCCATTGTTCGCCAGAGCCTTCACATGCTCTGGCATCTTATTGAAATCCACATCCAGGCCTACGCAGAGCATGCTCTTCTTTGCCTGTATCTGTTCGTATAATTCTTTCCTATTCATAATATACATGTTTTAATGTCGGACGGTTTGATGCTCCATTGGCCCCCTCCCACTCCGTGGGCCCCTCCCCCTACGCGGGGGTGCGAAAATGCCAATTACGCATTCAAATCCGCTCCTCCTATCACATTAATAATATCTATAGAACAATGCAATAGCCTCCATTCCGGCGAAAAGTTGCTTCAGAAGGTAACTTTCGTTAGGTGAATGGATGGTGTCACGCTCAAGACCGAATCCCATAAGGAGAGGATCGATGCCGAGGATACGCTGCAGGTCTGCAAGGATCGGAATGGATCCGCCACCGCGTGAAGGAACCGGTTCTATTCCATACACCTCGGTCATGGCCTTCTCCGCAGCCTTGTATGCAGGGGATGAAATAGGGATGAGGAAACCGTCTCCACCATGATGAGGGATGACCTCCACCTTCACATAATCAGGAGCGATGGCAAGGAAATGTTCTGTGAAAAGCCTTGTGATGGTCTCGCTGTCCTGATTAGGGACGAGTCTCATCGATATCTTTGCGTGAGCCACTGAAGGAAGCACGGTCTTGGCACCTTCTCCGATGTAGCCGCCCCAGATGCCGTTCACGTCGAGACATGGACGGATACCTGTACGCTCCAGAGAAGTATAGCCGGCCTCACCCTTGACCTCCTTGATGTCAAGGAATTCCTTATATTCTTCAAGATCGAACGGAGCGCGTGAAAGTTTAGCGCGGTCCTCGTCCGAAAGTTCCACGACATCGTCATAGAAGCCCTTTACAGTTATATGTCCGTCCTTGTCTATAAGGGACGAAATCATGTCGCAGAGTACATTGATCGGATTTGCCACAGCACCGCCGTAATGACCGGAATGAAGGTCCTTGTTCGGTCCGGTCACCTTCACCTCGACATATGAAAGTCCGCGCATGCCGCAGTTGATGGAAGGCACTGATTCTGAAATCATTGTCGTATCCGAAACCAGTATGATGTCAGCCGCCAGGCGTTCCTTGTTCTCCTTTGCCCATGCTGCAAGAGACGGACTTCCGATCTCCTCCTCACCCTCGAGGATGAACTTCACGTTATGCTTCAGGCCGCCTTCACGTACCATGAACTCGAAGGCCTTGATATGCATGAACAACTGGCCCTTGTCATCATTTGCTCCACGTGCATATATGGCTCCGTCTCGGATTTCAGGCTCGAAAGGATCCGAATGCCAGAGTTCTATAGGGTCCACAGGCTGCACGTCATAATGGCCGTATACAAGAACAGTCGGGAGTGATGGATCCACTATCTTCTGTCCGAACACAACCGGATGTCCTGTGGTAGGATATACTGCAGCATCGTCAGCGCCGGCCTCCATCAGGAGTTCGACCAGTCTTTCGGCACACTTCTGCATATCAGGTTTATGCTGCTCTAGAGAACTTACAGAAGGAATTCTGAGAAGGGAGAAGAGTTCTTCGAAGAACCTTTCCTTATTGGTTTCAATGTACTGTTTCATAACTATATCTTTAATATCTTTTTCCTTTCTTGAAGAAGAAGGACTTCTGCTCCTTCTTGCGTTCAGGATCCCTTTCCACGAAGACCTTCTCGAGGTTCTTCGGGTCAAGGCCCGTATAGAACATCACTGACGAAGTGGTCATAGGCGTCGGTGTAAAGTCCTGGACCTGATCCATGTATATGCCTTTCAGGGCCGGATGGCGTGAAAGTTTCTGCATCTCCCTCATTCCGCAGCCAGGGTGACTGGAAATGAAATACGGGACAAGTTCGCACTTTCTTCCGCTCGAGGCCACTATGTCGTCGAATTCGGTACGCAGGCGCTCGAAAAGACGGAAGGACGGCTTGGCCATCAGTTTCAGGACATTGTCTTCAGTATGTTCCGGTGCGACCTTGAGGCGGCCGGAAGTATGTTCCAATATAAGTTCCTTCAGATACGGGTACGAGGTCTCGTCCACAAATCCCTTCTCATCCAGGAAGAGGTCGTATCTGATGCCGCTTCCGATGTAAGCGTGGCGTATACCCTTGACTGCAGCGATGCGCTCATACAGTTTCAGAAGGCGCCCATGGGACCTGTCCATATTGCGGCACGGACCCGGGAACAGGCAGGACTTACGACGACATTTCGCACACAGGGCAGGATCCTTTCCCATCATTCCGTACATGTTTGCGGTCGGAGCACCGACGTCCGATATGTTGCCGGCAAAGCCCGGAAGTGATGTCAATCCCTTGATTTCCCTGATGATGGAGTCCTCGCTGCGGGACTGTATGAACTTGCCCTGATGGGCCGCTATGGTGCAGAAATTACAGCCTCCGAAACAGCCTCTGTGCGTATTTACCGAGAACTTTATCATCTCGAAGGCTGGGATATGCTTGCCCTTGTATCGCGGATGCGGAAGTTTGGTGTACGGCAGGTCCCAGAACGAATCCATCTCTTCCTGAGTGGCAGGCGGCCATGTCGGATTTATCTGGACGTACCCGTCACCTACCGGCTCCACCAGAACAGGAGGAGTCAGCATGTTCGCATATGTCTCTATGACATGGAAGTTTTCGGCAAAGGCCTTCTTGTCCTTGCGGCACCTTTCGTATGAATTCAGCACGACGGCATCCTTGACCTTGCAACGGCCGTCCATATAGAATCCCAACTGCGGTATCCTGCGTATGTCGCTGATGTTCCTGCCGGCCTCGATGGCACGGGTGAATTCGATCATCGTCCTCTCCCCCATTCCATAGCAGAGCCAGTCGGCGCCGCTTTCCACCAGTATTGACGGCTTCAGACAGTCCTGCCAGTAGTCATAATGCGTCACACGCCTCAACGACGCTTCGATGCCTCCTATGACCACGGGGATATCGGGATAGATCTGCTTCAGGATCTTCGTATAGACGGTAACCGCATAGTCCGGACGCTGGCCGGCCTTGCCTTCAGGCGTATATGCGTCATCGCTGCGCAGGCGCTTCGCGGCCGTATAATGATTGACCATCGAGTCCATTGCGCCGCTGTTGACTCCGAAATAGAGCCTCGGAGCACCGAGTTTACGGAAATCGCGAAGGTCGTCACGCCAGTTCGGCTGCGGCACCACTGCGACCCTGTATCCGTATTTCTGCAGCCATCTCGCAATGACGGCAGTACCGAACGAAGGATGGTCGATGAAGGCATCGCCGCTGAACAGGATCACATCGATGTAGTCCCATCCAAGCGCCTTCACCTCCTTGACCGAGGTCGGGAACATATATGTATTACTCTCTGCCATATATCTTGGCAAATTTAAGAATAATTTCCGATTAGCGGTCATGGAATAAAGTCTGATGGGTTCCATCAGGTGTTAATTATTAAAAAAATTGGATTCTAGTGATAAATTTGCCATATTTATGTTTTCTTTAGTAGTGGATGCCTAACAGATTTGACATGAGCATAGATAAAAACATTATCATCACACCGGAACTGATCAGGAACGACCTGAATGCTGTAGAGAAGAAACTGACCTGGCTTCAGATATATGCCAGGCACATTCCGGTAGCGCATTTCGTATTTGACAAGAATGATCCGGAATATAGTGCACACCCTACTTTCAGGACACTTTCGAACGGCAAGGAAGAATTCTTTTTGGACAGTTATTCGGACCTGTTCATAAACAACAGGCATACAGGCAAGGAGATCGCCAAACTGCTCAAGTTGTATTCTTACAGATTGGATAAAGAGGCGGCCAGAAAGATACATGTCTGGGAATGGTTCATCCACCAGGTCCCTGACGAAACAATCGGTAAGATTGAACCAGGCACTACTCCTGAGGAAATCGCCGAAAGAAAAATGGCGCTGGAAGAAAGCAAGAATCACTACAAGAATTTCGTCTATGCCAACATGAAACTGATAGACGGATTCACAAGGAGCACTGTCCTGTTCCTGAACGGGATATCCTTATCAGACTATAAGAAGACGCATAAATTTGCGAGTCCATACTTCACCACAAGATTCAGGAGCACAGAAGCCGACGACGACAAGAATTTCCTTCTGCCTCAGGATGAGAGGATACAGAACCTGATACATACCTTGTCATCTTTCCGTAACAAGGACCAGCATCTGGACACATCGAAATTCAATGCTCCGACAGATGCGGATGAGGAATTCATCTTCTGCAGGAACATCCACTTAGGTCTGACCCTGTACATGTTCATCATCATCGACAGATTCTTTGATGAATTCTGGGTAAAACTGGTCAAAGATGAGATGACGGTGGACTGCAACACCATAGACGAGACCTTGCTGGCGATGAGCAAGGAACTTCTGAAACTTTTCTACATCAAGAGAGTCCACAAGGATGCCGAGAGCAGGATGCGTACCCTCTTCCACGGCACAGGAATACATTCAAAGGAAGATCTCCTCACCATCCTTCCTGAAATACTGCTTACAGGAACAGATGATGAAGGGCAGACTGTCAGCGGCGACTGCGTGGAGATGCTGGTGGAGAGACAGTCAAACAAAAGGAAACTTGTGGTTGGAAACGCAGGATCCGGCAAGACAGTCATGTTCTTGAGGATGCTGCAGCGCGACCAGCCGATGGCCACACCGTTCTATTTCGAACTGAAGGATTTCAGTTTCAATGGCGCGGGCAGTCCGGAAGAAGTGGTCGCCCACATGAACGACGTTATAGAGAAGACCGTCATATACGACGACAATCTGATAATCAACCAAGGCGTACGCAACAAGACCATAGAAAGGATACACGACCTCCTTGACAAAGGCTCTGCAGTATTCTTCATAGACAGCGTGGACGCCGCTTTGGAAAACCTTCCTAACCTGCTGAAGTTCATAGACACATATCCTGAATGTCAGTATATCGTAGCGACTCAGCCCGATTCGGTTCCTTCAGAATTTGCCGATGCGGGATTCAGCACATTTGAGGTCCAGCAGTTGAATGACTCACAGGCAAAGAGTCTCATGCGGATCGTATCCATGCACCTCAATGACGTAGACCACACTGTGATGCTGGACAGAAAGATCAGGCATCTCACGTCCGAAATGAGCAGAAACCCGTTCACGCTCATGCAGATCATATACCTCTTTGAAAGCGGTGAGAAGCAGATGGACGGCATCCTGAACAAGGCACAACTGTACTGGCAACTGTATTGCAGGATCCAGACGGCACCGAATCTGGACCATGAAGAAAGGGCAGAACTTCTCAACCGTTCCTTTCTCGAAAAATTCCTTGAGAAACTGGACAGCGTGACAGAACTGTGCTGTACTGTAAACACCACATTCAATGCAAACCCTCAAGGTGACTGGAGAACCCCTATACTGGACTTTCCTATGGTCAAGGAAGGGACACCTGCCGTTCTCAAGAACATGTTTGAACTGATGGAGATCGTCGAGCGGAGAAAGGTGGACATAGGTCCATTCTCCAACATCTTCAGAACGCTGGTCACAGTAGCAATACTTGAAGCCCATCTGCATCCGGACAATTCCGTGAACACCCTGATACTTGGTGAGGATGACACGGTCAGCCTGGCAGGGAACAGCGACATACTCCCTATGCCTAATCCGATGCTTAAGGTCCTTGCACAGGCAACACATGCCACATCATTCGTCTATCCGAAGGAAAAGGACTACAGCAGACAGCAGAATGGTGATTCGGATACGATGATCGCTTACAGACTTCAGCCGAGATATATCATAAGGCAATATATCCTGACATTGATGAATGTGTACAAGAAGGCAGGAATCACCATAGCCTCAGGTGCAAAGCAACTCACAGCCCTGTTCGAGTGCATAGCATTTTCCGGCGACAAGGTTCTCATCGACAAGTTGTTCACACCATACTGGATGGAGAAATGGCTGATGATAAAGGACGACGAGATGATATCTTTGGGGACATGCGGCTCTGCACAGGTCAAGTCTCCACTGCGTCAGATATTGGTAGAGAACTGCGTCAACCCGTCATATTTCCTGTATTGTCTGATACAGCAATATCCTTGGATAGAATCATGGAACATGAACAAGACCAGGAAGGCTTGGACAAACACCATATGGGATGTCATAGTTCATCAAATGAATGACGAACAGAGAGAAAAACTGTTCAACATGATGAAGTTGCTGAAAGACAAGGTCGACGAAGACAAGGTCGGCTATTACAGCAATCTGCTCATAGCCTCGATGGACAACCTCTGGCTGGCAGAAAAATATGACCACACCAGAAAGGACACATACAAACCTGAACTCCTGCAGAGACTCATGTGCCAGGGTGCAAATCCGCACGCTCTGGATATCCTTATATCATGGTTTGCAATAATGCTTGAGGAAGGCAGACAGAATGAACTGGAAGAAACGTTCCTGCACCTGGCCAGACTGGAACCGGCAATGTCATATGAGTCCAGAGAAAGATTCTGGACTGTGATCAAGGATTATCTTGACATCGACAAGACCAAGGTCCGCACTATAATGAACAAGATTCCGATAGAAGACATAGACCCGGACATCGCAGTTTCAATATATGACCCAAGAATACTGAAATACATTCTGGAGGTCAAGAAGAGGGAACAGGACAGACTGTCGGAATGGAAGGAATTCCAGACATCTTCCGCACGCAGAGAACTATACTCTACCGTCACCCGGCAGGCATATAAGAACAGGAGCGAGATCAAATACACATTCTACTGCCAGACTGACAGCAATACATTCATCGTCGCCACTGAGGGTATTGACGAAATGCCGGAACACAGATTCTGCAGGATCACAGGTTATGACCAGTGGTTCTATGTGGAAGACGTAATAGTCATCGGAAAGGAAAAGGAAATGACTCATGTGGCTGAAATGACGATAAATCTCCCGAATGTCGCTGACAGGCCAAGAAAGGGAAACCTGGTCATGCATGACGGAAAGAACATCCCGTACATCCATATGTTCGACAATGAAGCCAGCCAGCAGGTGGTAGTCAGGATAGACAATGCAGACGGAATCGCATGGCTCTCTGAGAGTGGCCGCAAAGAGTTCCTTAAGAACAACAGACACATGACCATCAACGGCATAAACGCTCAGATTGCTGGTCTGGACATAAGGGAAGTGACTCCTGACATGCGTCTTGTCGTCATCAAGTCTGTTGTCAATGCAGACGGCAACAAAGATCTGCACAGCGCAACCCCTAAGAAGATAAGGACCCCATTGCCTCATAGCGGACATCTCACCTTCCACACCAACAAGGACATGAAGGAGATCGGCAAGCGACTGTATCTGAAGACTCCGGTACCTTGCAATACGGCCACGCAGAAAGACATAGAGGCCAGCATATATCTGGGATATCATGATGAAAAGCATTACATGATTGCTGAAAATGTCTTGAAAGAAGGTCATGTACTTTTCGGATACGACTCCCTGGATGGCGCCGAAGTGACAAGAGTGGTACCCATGAATGGAAAACAGGCAAACGGTGAAGTACCGGCACAAATACTCAAGCAATATGAATTCTTCTTCAACAACTCCATGTCAGCAGCGAAGAAGGAGAGACTGTCACGAAACAGATTTTATAACGGAAGCATAATAATAGCGGAACTTAAGGTCAGAGGACAGAAGAAAGGCAACCTGTTCAAGCCAGGAAAACTTATACCGGGCAAGGCAGAAATATGCTTCTATCATCCTGTCTTCGATCCGGAACCGGAAACATGGCAGCCTAGAAAATATGCTGTCGAACTGGAATCCTGTCCCGCACGCCTGACAAAGGTTGATGACATAAATGTTCTAGAACTCCCGAAGACCAATTACCCGGAAAAGATCAGATTCTTTCACTCTGATGTTCTGCCGAACCGCATGCCGGTCAACTGGTACACCCCTCGGGAAGAAAGCGAGCATTATGTATACATCAAGGTTGGAGACAAGATAAAGGCCCTGTTTACGGCAGAGGAGACATACAATATCACATTTTATGCATCGTCAAGGGATGCCGGCCCTATGACTGTCAGATTCGAAAGGCTCTCGGATCTTGTAAACCTGAAAAGATCGGGCAGATACCATCCTGGCATCACCCCTATTCTGATCAACGAATGGGTGACGGAAGGATTTATTGACAACGACAGATACAATTTCTGCAAAAAGAAGAACTACCTTGCATATCTGCACAGCCAATGCTCATACAACAACGTCGTGATAGCACCGGAAGTAATTGACGCAAAACAAAAAGAAACGCAAAAGAAATGAACAAGGACGGAAACAGACTATTGATTCAGCACAAGGACAATATAGTTGTGAACTGGGGGGCAGACACCTGGGGCATCTATAAAAGCGGATCTATCGGCAACGTGGGAATATCTGACAGAAACAAGGCGATCGCCTTCAAGGAGATTCCTTACGAAGACAGCATGACGGATTTTGAGCAAAGGTTCCTTGACTGTATCCGGCGGATGGAGAACGTGGAAGCAGAGATAAAGAAAGGAGGGACCAAAGAGCATACCATGACAGTCGGCAGGATCAACCGATATTTCGTAGAACTGATTCCGGATGAAGATGAACTGAAATGCTTCCAGTACATTCTGACGGCGGAATACTACGACATGGGGCATGAATGGTTTCCGCTTCAAGGTGGGGACAGGATCAATGTCCGCCTGACTGAAAGGAACTCAGCCAGAATCACCTGCACGGTGAAATCTGTAGTGTCACGTATAAGCGGCAACAGAATCATCACTACGGGTTCACAAGTCGAGAGGCTCGACAAGGATCTGGCCAGCATGGCCGGCAAAGCCATGATACAGGCCCAGGTCGTAGACAAGGAAGAAAAGGTCAGCGAGAAAGACAACACACACCATACATACCTCCGCATGAGGCTGGGCAACATTCAACTCTGTGGAACCTTCGACACATTCTGGAATCCGGTGGAGATCATCGGAAATGCAACTGCTCCGGGTACCTCATACATGATGTGCGTCACGAAACCCAAGGATGACAGTGAGGAAACAAGGCCTTATTTCCTGTCTTTTACAAGGATGGAGACTGCACATTACGAAAAACCTCCCCTCGATCTTGCCGACAGGGATGACAACACGGTAACAGGCACTGTATACAAGATAGGTACTGACCACAGATCACTCTTATGGGCATCATTTGACGACACATGGGCAAGTTGCGTGTTCAGGAACAGAATGGATCTCAAGACATGGGGCCCGACCATAAGGGATTTCCTGCCTCTCGGATTTCCTGCCCAGTTCGCTCTGAACCTCAATGTAAAGGAAATGAAAGACAGGCTGTTCCTGAAAGGCTTCGGCATGAAACTCAAAGGACGTGTGAACAACGACTATGAAGCCAAGAACATATCAGACCGCAGTCTGAACACAAAAGTGCAGGTCATGCCTCACAGGATCATTCCGGATGAACAGAGGATAATGGTGACATCTCATGCATATTCCGGTTATTCCACATTCAGCGAAATCCCGCCCGCTCTGCTGCGATACTGTGAGAAACGGATATTCTCCCCTGAAATGAAAGTACCGGCATGGGTCAAGATAAAGAACAGCACAGTATACTTCTACATCAATTCTGCTCTTGCAGATGAACTGAAACGTCTTAAGTCCTGCGTCGGAAAGAAGGAGAAGATGAAGATATGCTCGATCCATTTGGGTACGGCATATCTTACTACAGCCGGAGGGTATCCTGTGGAATACATCTGCAGCGATGAAAAGGAAGAAGAACTTATCAGAAGCAAGATGTTCCAGACGCATGAGTTCACGATATCAGAAACTGACGACTCTGAAGTACGCGTCATTATGGAGGATAATTTTGCCGACATGCTCGCAAAGGTAAAGATTCCGACAGGAGGATTCTTCAAACTCAGGAACATTGACAAAGACAAATCCGGGAACTGGCATACCACGCTTTATGACATATGCTGCCGGATCCTTCCGGAATCTCTTGACAAAGGAGAAGAACCGAAGGTTGGAGACAGCCTCATGCTCGTAGCAAAAGACCTGAAAAGGAAAGGCCTGATCGCTGTAGCACATCCTGAAAGACACACCGACCTGCAGCCAGAGGTCAGAAGGCTCAATACCGTGACAGAGATAATACCTGGACTTTGGTTCTGCACTGACGAAGACAAGCCGGTACTGATGTATTGCACACAGAACGAATCTTCACTCATCAGACATCTGTGCAGACTGTACGGCCAGTCGATACCTCTTGATGCAAAAGCGGTTGCGAATCCGGTAGAAGGTCATGAAGCAGCAAAAGGGACATTCTGTGGAATAGCATGCGGATCTGACTACACCAGGCTTTTCACCGGACAGGCTATGAAACTTCCGATCCCGATAACGGAAAAGACTCCGAAAGTCCTTTTCAACGACATTGTCATGGCATTGCCTGATGGTACGGATGCCGGAAAAGGTATAAATTACGTCATCCCTTCCGGATATGTATCAGAAAACGGCATAATGGAATGCATTGCAAGTGCAACAGCAAAAAGCAAAAAGAAGGAACAGGCAGAAAACCGGTCATCGGGCAAGGGATCTGTCGTAAGGAGCACAGACAACGAAGTTATTTTCATGATGGACGGTAACGAAGTTTCAGTGCCCCGAGACAACCTGCACCTTCCGTATCTTAAAGGCATTGAGATCCAGGACATTTTCGCACAAGGATCTGAATGGGCCATCAGACTATGTGACGGTGAATACCATATCAGCACCCTCTGCCCTGACAACATAAGCAGGTACACCCTCATAAAGGAATATACGATGGTCATGGGACGAAGGCGCTCCTTACACGACTGGATCGTCAAAAGCAGCAACGGTTCGATAGCAACAGCACAGATCCTGTATGGACAAGAAGGTGACAGACTGCTGATGGTATGTGATACGCCGGGAACGGAAAACGATGACGACAGGATCAGAACCGTAGTTGAACCGGACCTGATCGGATGCCGCATACCTGTGACCCTGCAGTCCTTCGGAAACGGGATCATGAAATGTGTCAGTGCCGAAGGTCTGGCAATCGGTGACGAATACATGATCCGGGAGGAATACTGGAACTGGCACTCTCTGAGACTGCCATACAAGGACATGTCATACCTTATCGGTGCTTCATTCATGGCATCAGTAATGTCAATTGAGAATGACACCATATATGTTGACAGAAGATGTCTGATGGACCAGTGTGAACTCATGCATCGAATGACGGTAAACGGGACATATCAGATGAAGGTAGCGGGAATGAACAGCCAAGGCTACATCTTGAGACAGAACGGATTGAAGGCGATTCTGCCATGGGACGAAGTCTCTGTCTGCAATGTACCGGAAGATGATGAATCCAGAAGGGAGTTCCTCAAGATGGACACACAACTGATGGTAGAAGTATACTTCGATGCAACTGAAGGCAGACATAAGGCAAAATGGAGGAGCAATCTTAAAGACACATATGAAAGGTGGAAGGACTATACCCGTAAGAATGGCCTGATAGCAGCCACTGTACATCATGTCGGGACGAGATGCCTGTTCCTGGATGTAGAGGGAGAATTCATGTATACTACCATACAGGAGATAGGTCTGTGGGAAGGAGACTCACTGGGACAATACTTCCATCCGGGCCAGTATCTCAGCGACTGCAGACTGTCATTTGATCCCGCAGGCAACGTGTTCAGCATCTCCATCAACGACAGATACGCGGCACTGGATACACCTCAGACCGGTTCGGTCTATGACGGTTATGTGCTGAGATACAAGGACCAAGACACAGCAGACTGCTATGTCAAGTTCGGCAAATGGGTTGCAACAGTGCCTGAATCAGAAATCAGTTGGGTGCCTTTCAGACAAGGAGAGCATCCTCTGGAACCAGGAACGAAAGTCCGCATTATGGTTGAAAGGATAGACACTGATGACAAGACCATAACAGGAAGCATACGTAAGGCAACCGAACGTCCTGCTACAGTCACGGAACTCCGGAATCTCACCTTCGGAAGTGCAGACGGCGACGGAAACATGATATTCACCGACGAAGATATGATCCCGGTTCTCCTTACACCGGACGACTACGACATCGAGTACAACGAACTTGTCCAGATGGCAAAGTCACAGGTCAGGATATGGCTTGCTGTCACAGGAGTGACCGTACATGAAGGAAGACTGGTGATGACAGGATCGCATAAGGTCATATCTGAGTCCCTGTCAGAAATCAGCAGCAGACTGGAATCACTCGGAGACGGAAAAATAATGAAGGTCACTGTCAAGATTCTCTCCATCTCCAACAAGAGGCTCACTGTCACATACGGTCATGCCGTAGGCTACATCCCACAGGAAGAATGTACCGGTCAGATAGGCCTGAATCTCAAGGAGTTCTATGAGACAGGCAGCGAAATAGAATGTGCCGTGACCGGAATCAGTCAGAATACAGGAACGTTCAATGCCAGCATAGTAAAGATGTATCCGAACGGCAGAAAGGACCTTTTCGGGAAACTTAAGATTGGCGATGTCGTTCAGGTCATGGTATATGCCGGCTACCCGAGCGGAGTACGTGTAAACATCTGCAGGACGAAACTGTTCGGACTCATACCGCCTGATGAAATAAATGTGGAAAACCACTTCGAATGGGCAGAAAAGTGGAAGAACGACTTTGTCAAAGTGAAATGTACAGACATCAACTATGAAACCGGACAGATACTGTTCAGCAGGAAACAGTTTCTCGGTGAAGATGTAGAAGAGTAAATAATAAAATAACATATGGAACTGACACAATCAACAAGCATCTTCATGATGCCGTTCTTCTTCGACAACAAGGAGAAGATATTTACACCTGGCGAAGAATCCATCTGGAAGAAATGCACGGTGTCATTGGACAAAGGTAAACTGTATCCTCATATACAGAAGGTCCTTCAGTCATCAGGAGACACATCCGACATCGGCTACCGTCTTTATTCTCTCTCAGAGTCAGTCATGGCCGAGAACATCAAGAAAGTCCTCGCCAGAAAGATGAAGATCACCGTAAAGGGTGATGACGGGATGAATAGGGACATATTCTTCAGACTAGGTCAGGCTGAAATCAGCGGCAAGGAAGAAACATTCTTCTCTCCAAAACTGCTCATATGTCCGAACTCCAGGACAGGTATGCTCATCTTCAGTTGTATTCTGGAAAAGAAGCATCAGACGATGGAAGACCTGATATCGCTTAATTATGCCATATTCAAGACCTATCCTGAAGGAAGCAGCCAGAACCATGACATCTATATCGCACGCGGCGAAAAAGTCTGCATGGATGAAGAAGCAAAGAAAAACGCTGCCGAAAGGGCCCAAAAGGTAGCAGATCTGATGCAGAAAGTATTCGGTACTACAGAATCATGGAACATGTCCATGCTGACACAGAGACTCATGAGCGAAGTCACAGGTCATTCAAGGTTAGATCCTTTCAGACTCCATGTCTTTACCTATCTCCAGTTGACTCAGGACAAGTGCTCTCCAAGAGTGCTGACAGATTTCCACAGGATCCTTAAATTGCAGAACTACAATTATCAGGTATCCGTTACAGGAGGCACACCGGTGCCATACAGGAACACGTTCAACAACATCTACATAGGTTCGACCGTAGAAGGAGGTGGAATAATGACTTTCATTCCTAAGAAGGAACAGGACAAGGAAGGCAACTCATTCCTCCGCGATTTCAGGAAAAGTTCCCTGTCACAGGTATACCTATGGATATATATCATGGTACAGATGCAGAGATATACTCTCATCAACATAGAGCGCAATCTGACCGAATATGACTTCAACAACGAGAACACAAAAGACAGCAGGGCAAACCTGAGGGAATTCGTCACCCTGATGACAAAAAACAAGATCAACACATACTTTACTGACGTCTCGACACATACACATCACAATCTCTTCTATTCACTATGCTGTCAGAACCTGTCGATAAAGGCAATATCCGAGACTGTCGAGCAGAAGATATTCGCTCTCAAGGAGCATCTGGACCTGCTCATAGACGAGGAGGAACTCAATCTTGCCGCCATACAGAACGAGATTTCCGAAAGAAGGGAGACATCGATGCAGATCATAACCGTCATCGGAGCAGTGATTGCACTGTTCTCTGTCTTCAACGACGCCTTCGGCATGCTTGACGGCGACCATTTCATGTTATATGACTCATGCACCGCTCCATGGCTGAGAAATCTCAGTGTCACAGGAGTCATCATCGGAGTCGCTCTGATTGCCGCAGCATGGGCAATCAACTTCTTCAAAAAGAATAAGTAAGTCCTGCCAGGATATTTCGTCCTGGCATAGGATAGCCGGTGATAAGTTCGTAACGGCAGTCGAAGATATTCCGTCCTGACACAAATACTGTCAGGTCGGAAGTTGCCGGCAACACAAAATTCTTGGATAAGGTAATGTCAAGAGTATTCCAGTCCGGAAGTTCTCCTGCACTGTCATACCTGCCGGAACGGAGAATCCAACGAGGATTCAGTTCAAAACCTTTCCATGCAACGGAGGCATCCAGGACAACGGAATGCTTCGACACATATGGAATCCGCTCCCCGAAGGAATAGGAATCCGGCGTCACATCGATTGAGGACTGGAATGAATATCTTGCATCAAATGAGCATTCCCATCCTCCTGATTCATAGACAAATCCAACCACAGCATCAAGGCCTGTAGATCGTACCTTTCCGATATTGTACGGGAGCCATATGTTCGGATCTTCTGCAGTCGGAGCGGATGTGATCTTATCCGTCAGGAAATTGAAGAATCCGTCAATCTTGGCATTTACCTTCCACGACGAAGTCAACGTCCTTACGAAGTCAAGTCCGACGTCCGTGAGCCATGCGTTCTCCGGTTTCAGGTCAGGATTGCCGTAACCGACATAATACAGTTCATTGAAAGTCGGCACGCGATAGGCCCTGCGGCCGAACGCCACGATGTCCAGACCCTCAAGAAGCATGAATCTGAAATCGACGGAAGGAGACAGAACATTCCTTGAAAGTGCATCGACATCAAAAAATCCGCCGTATTCCAGTCCTATATCTGCAGACAGACGGTCCAGTCTGAATGCTGCCGTGACCGCGCCGTTGACAGTCAGCCGAGAAGCATCGTATACCGTCGATTTGAGGCCATCCCACTGAAGGTCAGCGGCAAAGGACATCTTCCACCAGTCACAGACATCGAACACATGCGATGAATTCAACTGGACCTCAGTCTGTCCATACCTGCTGTCGCCCCATGAACTGGTATAATAAATATCATCATACGAAGCCTTGGCACTGACCTGCAGAGAATACAGAGGCGAAAATCGGTTGCGCAGGACTCCCTGCACAAAGGCATTGATATCCTTCTGTCTGTCCTCGGACGGCCATGTCACGGAGCCCGGAGTACCCCTTTCAGCAGAATTGACATATGCCTTCACATGCCAGTCACCGGACGACATAAGGCCGAAAAGGTCAATCCCTCCCCTCACCTGCCTTATATCATTGTTCACTCTCTCCTGCCCGTCTCCATACTTGAAATTACCCTTGCTCACGACGCCTTCCGCATTAGCAGACAAGGCAACACGGTCCGACAGACGGAAATCCATTCTTGCAGAAGGCAGCAATGTTCCGAAAGACCCATATGCGAGGCGGACATTTCCGGCAACTCCCCTATCCCGGAACACAGGGCGTAACGTATTGAATGAAAGACTGTTCTGAGCATAATCCACAATGGCTGCACCATAATGGGCGATACCCATCATGCCTAAATCCGTCTGCCCGGACTGGACATTGCCCACCTTGACTCCATCGATATAGATTGAGGTGTGAGGACTTCCCATACCTCTCAGACTGACGGTCTTCAAGCCTGCAACACCGCCATAGTCACCGACATAAAGGCCGGGACTCTGATGAAGGATGTCAGATACTGTAAATGAATTCCTAAGAGATAACGTGTCGGTCCTTGATACGACCACACCTTTGTCTGCAGTCACCGTGACTGCCTGGATAGAATCCGGAACATGGGTTCCGGACACATACGGCTTTCCTGCAGAAAGCAGTCCTGCCGCAACGATAAAAGAAAATAACATATTGATGCGCCTTACAGAAACCTGCCCCCGGGCCTCCAAGTCTGACTTACCATGGCAGGTCTTCGGACTCGTCCCCACTCTTTGCGCCTTCTCATGACAGATGTCACAATGGCCGATGCAAGGTGTTACAGGACATACCGCTGCGGGCACAGTGCCGGCCTCTCACCGGCTTCCCTTTTCATGACACACGTCTCACCATGATCCGGATGCAAAGGTAATTCATTTCAGGAAAAAAAAGCCGTATTCTTGGGAGAATCCTTGAATACGGCTTTTATTTCTAGAACTTGAAACTGTCCTTGAGGGCGGTTGTCTTGTTGAAGACGAAATGTTCAGGGGTGCTGTCCGGATCCTTGAAGAAGTAGCCGACGCGCTCGAACTGAACTGCTATGCCTGAATTGTCTTCCAGAAGGGCCGGTTCCGCATATCCCTTGCCGATCACCAGAGACTCCGGATTGAGGTAGTTCTTATAGTCCTCACCTTCAGGAATCTGGCCCATCTGAGCCTCTGTGAAGAGTTTGTCATACAGTCTGAGTTCGACTTCCTTCGCATGCTCAGTAGACACCCAGTGGATGGTACCCTTTACTGAACGCCACTCGCCTGCTCCAGGCTTCGATGTAGGGTCGTAAGTACACCTGATCTCGACGATGTTGCCTTCTGCGTCCTTGACAACCTCCTGACACTTGACGATGTAGGTATACTTGAGACGTACCTCTCCGTCAGGTTTCAGACGGAAATACTTCTTAGGAGGTTCCTCCATGAAGTCGTTCCTTTCGATGTAGACCTCGCCTGTGAACGGCACCTTGCGTGATGGTCCTTCAGGATCTGCAGGATTGAGAGGGGCATCGAACCACTCCACCTTGCCAGGCTCCCAATTGGTGATGGTGAGTTTCACAGGGTCCTGAACCACCATGTAACGGTTTGAACGCTCATTGAGGTCCTGACGTACGCACCACTCCATGAGCTGGAGGTCAATGAGCTGCTCTCTCTTCGCCACTCCCACCTTCTCTGCGAACATACGCATTGACTCAGGAGTATAACCGCGACGGCGGATACCGCAGATGGTAGGCATACGAGGATCATCCCAGCCGCTTACGAAGTTGT
>JAFURF010000054.1 GCA_017471965.1 Bacteroidales bacterium | reverse complement strand
TAAACCAGGAGTTTGCGACAATCCCGGGCGTGATCGAGGGTATGCAGGACATCATTCTCAACCTCAAGCAGGTACGTTTCAAGAGAATGGTTGAGACTGTAGACTCAGAGGTAGCGAATATCGTGATCAGCGGCAAGCAGGAGTTTACCGCAGAGGATATCTCAAAAGGATTGTCTTCTTTCAAGGTGCTTAACCCTGAACTGCACATCTGCTCTCTCGAGCCGGCTGTAAAGATCGAGATGACCCTCACCGTAGGCAAGGGACGTGGTTTCGTTCCTGCTGAGGAGAACAGGGATCCTGAGGCAGTTATCGGAACCATTCCGGTAGATGCCATCTACACCCCGATCAAGAATGTCAACTGGACTGTAGAGAACTGGCGTGTAGAGCAGAAGACCGACTACGAAAAGCTCAATCTGGAGATCGTAACCGATGGTTCGATCACTCCTAATGTGGCTCTTCAGGAGGCTGCAAACATCCTTATCTACCACTTCAAACTCTTCACAGACGACAAGAAACTCTCTCTCGAGAGCACAATCGAGGCAGAGTCAAAGGAACTTGATGAGGAGTCACTCCACATGAGACACCTTCTCCTTACGAAGTTGTCTGACATGGGTCTCTCAGTAAGGGCATACAACTGCCTCAAGGCTGCGGACATCGATACTTTCGCTGACCTTGTTTCCTACTCGAGGTCTGAACTCATGAAGTTCAGGAACTTCGGAAGGAAGTCACTTAACGAGATTGACCTCCTCGTGGAGAAGATGAAACTTTCATTCGGAATGGATGTTACCAAGTTTAATATTGAACCTAAGAAAAAGAACGTATAAGCAATATGAGGCACAATAAAGCAATCAACCACCTTGGCCGCAAGAGCGGACATCGTAAGGCTCTCCTCGCCAACATGGCTAACGCACTCATTCTCCACAAGAGAATCGAGACTACCGTAGCAAAGGCAAAGGCCCTCAAGGTGTATGTGGAACCCCTCATCACCAAGTCAAAGGATGATTCCACACACTCACGTCGTGTCGTGTTCAGTTACCTCAAGAACAAGGAGGCTGTTACAGAACTCTTCCGTACAGTTGCTCCTAAGATCGCTGACCGTCCAGGCGGATACACTCGCGTGTTGAAGACTGGTTTCCGTCAGGGTGACGGTGCTGACATGGCTCTTATCGAACTCGTTGACTTCAATGAAGCAGCACTTGCTTCTGCTCCTAAGAAGGCAGCAAAGAAGACTACACGTCGTAGTTCGAAGAAGGCAGTGGAGGCAGCGCCAGAGGCACCTGCAGCAGAGGTTGAGACTCCTGCAGCAGAGTAATCTGACAAAAGTCGCGCAGCATATGCTGCACAAGATAAGTCCCGGGGTCAATCTTGACCACGGGACTTTTTATGTTACTTCTTGCTCTGTTTCTTGTACTGGCTCGGGGTCATGCCTGTGAAATTCTTGAAGGCGGTGCTGAAATAACTCTGGCTCGCAAAGCCGGTCATGTCCGATATTTCGGCAATAGTCAGGTCTGTGTTCTCTATCAGAGACTTGGCTTTTTCAAGTCTGATGCGGGTTATATATTCCTTTGTTCCCGCACCTGTGATGGCCTTCATCTTGTTGAAGAGCGATGCACGGCTTATTCCCAATTCGCGGCAGATGATCTGCTGGTCGAGTTCAGGGTCACTGAGATGTTCTGCAATGACCTTGTTGAGTCTCAGAATGAGACTTTCTTCTTCAGATCCGTATCCTGATGCAGGAGCATCTTCATTGTCGAAGTATCTTTTGCGGATGTTTTCCTTGCGTCTGAGCAGGTTACGTATCAGTTCCATGAGGGTCTCGACCTCAAAAGGCTTTGCCATATATGCATCAGCGCCGACCTTGTAGGTGTCGCTCTGACTCTGTTCCTCTCCTCTTGCCGTGAGCAGGATTATAGGGATGTATAATCGGCAAAACGATTTGTGGGGAAAGTCAAAACGAAATGCGACAAAACGACGTCAAAACGAAATGCGACAAAAATTTTCCCTTTTTCCAATAAAAAAGCATTGTTCTGAAGGGTACTTGAAGCCCATTTGAACAATGCTTTTTTTGAGGGTTTACAGGCCGAATAAGGTTGCCTGACTCTTATCCTCATAATTACATACCATCCACTCCTCTTGCTTTCTCCGGCTTGTTTTAGAGGCACTGATCGTCCTCTCTACTCTGTGTATCACCCAGCCGTTCTTCTTTGCGTATTCCTCGATCATCTCAAAAGGGAACATCGTCAGCATAAACTTGCCCTTCACCGTTTCCAGCAATTGAAGCAGCTGCTCCATATTCTGCTCAGAGAATACGCCCTCATAATGTCCGCAGTCTGAGTTGATATATGGCGGATCAACAAAGTGGAATGCATTTTCATTATCGTATGTGGCAATCACATCCAGTGCATTCCTGTTCTCAATGGTGACGTGTTCCAACCTTCGTGACAATGCTTCCGTAAAATCATCCTTGGCATTCTGCACTTTCTTAGGCATTGTTCCAGAGAAGTCATAACCGAAAGTTCCATCCATCATCGATGCGAAACTCATCTTGCACAACGCCCATACGGCCCAAGCCCTCTGAGCTGGAGAGAAGAACTGAGGATATGCATTTATATGCCCTGCGTGGGCGTGCAGATCCCGGCTATGAAGGGTCTTATCTATCTCCACCTTCAGATCATTGTAATACACTTTTGACATCCAGTAGAAGTTGGTAAGTTCCATATTGATGTCGTTTATTATTTCAGCCTCAGCCGGGCGTTTAGCAAAGAGTACTGCTGCACCTCCGCAGAAGGCTTCCGTATAAATGCTGTGCTGAGGGATCAGTGGCAAGATATGTTTTAACATAGTCTGCTTGCCACCATAGTAAGAAATTGGAGTTCTCATATCTGTTTTTCATTTTAAATGGTTACCTTTGTGCCATCTCACCCACTTCTTATAAAGAATGCGACACGACGCAGTCAAGGGCTTATGCCCCCGGCTATGCGTTGTGTCGCATCTTTGTGTAAGTATGTGGGTGAGATCTCTACTTACTGGCTGGGGGCTTTTTTATTCCCCCTTCAAGTGCTATTCAAGCCAAGAATCAACGAGTTCAATAACCTCCTTTCTGAATTGCTCAAATTCATTCCATTCCAGCATATACTCGACGATCTTCTCTTCTGCGAGTTCAGACAGCCCGGCCTTTGCATTCAAGACCATCAACTGATGGGTCTTGACCGCATCCTCTTCTGTCTGCAAGTATTTGGTACGGATAACTGCATTGATGAGTTTATCTCTGTTCAGTTCATCACACACCACGAGAGTGCCACCGTCCGGCATTGTTCCCGTATAGGAGAATCCTGCCGTCGGCTCAGAGTCCTTATCGGCATAATAATCTGCCGGACTCTCATTCAGATAACAAATAAAATGCGCCCCATCAAACTTTGAGGGACGCATCTGCTTAGGATAAGCTACTGTAAAGGTTTCCTGTTTCATATTAGGTAAATTTATAAAACTTCTTATTTCGCTTGTTAAAGGCCACTTGTATGACCGTTGGTGCTGGCAAGTCTTCCTTACTGAACTCTGTCTGTGCCTGTTCTATCAGGACTTTTGAGCCAGTATATGAATAATACTCCTTGCCTTTCTCAATAAGCACTGTCCGTCCTCTTTCGTCAGTGTATTGCAGAGTCTCTCCTTGCCATTCATACTTGATAGCAAGGCAAGGCTTCGGCTTTGTTTGCTCCTCATCAAAGAACTCCTTGATAGATGGGATCACTTCATAATCCCTCAGTTCCATCAGATAAGCCTCTTCGTCTTTTCCTGATGCTGGATCATAAAGCAATTCCTCAAACCTCCTCTGCTGGGAATGTGCGACATTCTCAAAAGGACATTGACTTTTGCGCCTATTAATCTTTGCGCCCAATCTTTCTTTCTTTTCCATATTGTATTTTCTAATTAGATTTCTTGAATCTGCGTGTACCCAAGTGCCAAGGTAGGATGAACAGGCTCTGCGGATCTGCTCATCAGACAGCCCCATTTTCTTACCTTTCCTGATCTTCCGCACACCTTTCTGCTTTGATTTTTTGCCGACCCGGATATGCCCGTCTGCATAGATCCTATATCCAACCATAGGAAGTCCGTCATTCAGATCAAGCACCTGCCATTTGGGGTTGACTGGCATACGGAGTTCTGCTGCCATATATAGAGCGATCCAATCAAAGAGGAGATGAAGGAATGTCTTATCTTCGTGGGGAATATAGAAGTTATCCATAAAGCGGTACAACTTCACTCCTGCCCTGACATAAGCATAGAACTTATCTGACAGGTATTGCACTCCCTTAGATAGTTCTGCAAGATCATCGGCTGTCCTTGCTGTGAGGAACTTGTTGCAGACATATTGATCTGCCAACTTATTCATAAGAGCAGGATCATCCGCTATCGAGAACAACCGTCTGAGATCGTGATCTAAAGTGAACATCGAGATATTCGCTATTAAGGTAGATATCTTGAGTCCTATCGGTACTCCTGTCGGATTCTCGGAGTCACCGTTCCCCATAGGAGTACCGATACTGCTGTCCACGATCTGATCAAAGTGGAACAGCCATTTAGGATCCTTGATCTTTTTCCGGATATTCTTCTTTGGAAGCCATAATGGAATATTGGCGTACATCTGTGAAACATCAAGAGTCAAGGCATATTTGAAGTCGTGAGACAATATATCACGACTCATATCCTTGATCATCTGATGCTGTCCTCGGCCTTCGATACAGGCATAAGAATGAGAGTCTATGGATCTATTGATCATCGGCTCAACCGGGATGAGTATTCCCCAGTCAAACACGTGTTCATAATACTCAAGCATCGACAGAAAGCGACGCTTGGGCTCATATATGACCTTGTACTTATACTGAAAATCGTGAGGCAGACAGGAGTCGTAACGAGAAGAGAGGTCAGAAAGATTCCTGTCTAAGTTAGCACGAAATTCTCTAACCTCTTTTCTTCTTCGTTTACGCCTTGATGCCCTATCTTCAGCATAATTCCAATTCTCGGAGGTTTGGATCTTCTCCGATATGAAGCCATAAGCCTTCATTGTGTCATAGGTGTCAAAAGGTGTCCAGTGTTGTCTGCTTTTCGTTTCTCACAAGCGTCTTCGAGTCTGATGACCTACCAAAACTTGTTTGAGTGTGTATGTTCCAGCGTGGGCCGAGGCTCCACCCTCAAATAAGCCAGTTGCAAACACTCCTGACTCAAGTAGTGAGGCGACGACAGGTTCGCATTGGCATTCGAGGGCGCATTGTTACCATTGAAGTACACCGAGCCAGCATTGTCACCATTGTTAGCATTGCCAGCGCCCAAGGGAGAGCGAAAACCCGAACCTACCGCCTAAGAGGGCAAGCCCATCCTTGCGGATGGCACAAAGGTACAGATAATCCATCAAATTGAAAATATAAAAAACCGCCTTCGGCGGTATTAATGATAACCGCCGAAGATCCTTTTTTCATTGGAAAAGAAGTATGTCAAAGAACTTATTTATTTTGCACCTAAAGGTGCGGTTGCTTGCTCGACAGCTATCGCTGTCTGCGCTGGGCTCTTCAGGCTGCCCGTCGCCTCTCACTTTGATTGACCGTCTTAGTTTCCGTAAACTCGTGGCACTGGATCAAAGTCTTCTGAAGTTTCGCAGAGAGGCGACGACAGGTACGCAAGGGCACACGAGGGCGCACGGCCACCATGGAAGCACACCGAGCCAGCAGTGTCACCATGGATAGCATTGCCAGCGCCCAAGGGGGAGCGAAAACCCGAAGTTGCGACATCACGATAGCAGCCGTCAGCATATTTTGTAGAGGATGTTGCGTCGCACTCGGCTGGCATTCCGGCAAGACCTTCGTAGTTGATCTTTGAAATGTAACTCCACCCTGCTGTTTCAACTCCAGCCAAATCTCCCACGTGCAGCATCTCCGAGGTCTTCGAATAGTCCCAAGATGTAAGTGAGGACTTGGCCACAAAGAAACGGTATGATTTGTCGGCCTGTTTTTCAGCGACAATTCTGTTCTTTCCACACCACAGGTTTCCATAGAAGTTCCTGAGTCCAAAAAATACAGGGATAGGAGCATTGTAGACCGTTGTTCCATCCGCTTTCTTGATAGGATAGGTATAGACTCCAAGACCATCTGCGAACTCTACTCCGGCAGAATATGGCACTACTGGATAGTAGTTGTTGAATGTATCCCAATTTGGCATTCCGGTAATGCCGGAGCCAAGACCGCCCTGATACAGACCGTTGCTGTCCTTGTTGGCATTGAAAGACTGCTGGATATTAGTAGTTCCCAAGATAATCTCCATAAGAACTGAGATGGCAGTCTCTATCCAATACCAGCCAGCTCCCCAGCCCTGACCTCTCTTGGCTGCCTTTGCCTCAAATGTAGAAGTTCCTATTGCTGTAGCCGGATATCCAAGCATTGAGAGGTTTTCTGCAGAAGCATTGCCGGAGGTCAACGCAGATCCATTACCACCCCTGAACTGCTCGGATGTATTGATCACCGAGCAAAGGATATCATTGACTCTGTCCATCACTCCTGCGTGGCCGATTCCCACCGTAGCCGGAGGGATTCTCCAGCAAGGCACACCCGGAATCGGGTTCAAACTTGCTGCTTTGCAGAGATAATTACCTTCTTTCCAGATAGCAAGATACCAAGGGACATTCCATCCCCACTGATACTGGCCCATAGATCCATCCAGCTTTGCTTCTCCTCCCGTAGCCAACTTGTAGTGGTTTGTCGGGTCAAGTTTCCTTCTGTTATGATCATCGGTCACAAGATAGCCTCCCAAGCCGAGTTTCTGCGGAAGTTCTCTCAAGTAGTCCACACTACCGATCACCGCCTCTGCAGTATAGGTTGTGTGATTCTCATTCCAACGACGGCCAGCATATCCCTTTCCAAGGATAGCAGACACCGGGAAGAATCCGAACTTTCCGGCTGATGCCGAATGCCCGAATACTTTGTCTGACCCTTCTATTGCTGTAAAAGGATCTGCAGCTATTAAAGCGAGTTCTTTTTTATTCATATTGCGTTAATTTAATTGTTATGCTTCCCAATCATTATCATACCGTCCGACGATCATCAAGCCTGATCCCAAAACATTACTTGCCTGAGTCGGATATATGTTTGCAGCTCCCACATCAAGGAGATGGAGTGCTACTCCTCCGGAGACTTGCACCTCCTTTCCATTGCTGTAGATGTAAATATTGTTATTGGTGTTGTAGGAGTTTATAAAGGTTATCTCCTTGCCATCATCCATTGAAATGAGGAATCTGTATGTTGCTGAGGTTTTGACTATGACAACATCAACCGGGCATCCGGCAGCCTTGCCTGAAGTTCCATAAGTCGGTATTGTGTAGTAAGTAACTCCTGCGGATGTCTGTCCTGATGCAAGAGCAACATAGACCCTGTTCGTTGTATCATATAAGCCATTAGGATAGAAGTAGGCATACGATCCAAGCACCAGCAGGACGGTCTTACAGGATGATCCGAACACACCTCTGCACCATATATTTGATGCATAGAATCTGTGGCTTCGGCTCTCATCATAATTATATCCTTGATGGTAAAGATCACCGCTAATGGTTATCTGTCCTGATGAACTGAAGGAGAGGCTTCCCACGATATTACCGTTTGCATCCACGCAGTTCAGTGTCTTGAAAGACCCTGACACTCCGACCAATTCACCATAGATCTTGCAGTTTCCCATCAGCACGAGATTCTCAGCCTGAATATTTCCGTCCTCATCAACGGACATCTTACCGTTTGCACCCTTGATAGATCCATCTGCTGCCAGCTGGATCTTGCCGGATGTATGATACATCACACCATTATCAAGCACCCAGCCCTCACCGTCTGACCCGATAAAAATTACCTTAGTCGCAACGATCTCAAAGTTGGATTCAAGAGTCCATAATCCGTCGCCCTCATTGACACTATTGTATGGCGTGTGACTTGCCACACTTGTGTGAGTCTTGGCACAGGAATACATATAACCGTTGTAGAACACTGCGTGCTGATACTTTTCTCCGGCTGCTCCGGAGCTGTACCGCACGCCAGCAGCCCAAGAGGTAATCACCAAGATTGCCCCCTTTTCGCCCTTTTCAGGATCTCGTTTATAGGCTATTCGTGTTATGTTCTTCAACGTACTCATTATTCCGCAGTGATTATCAATGTCAGATCTCCGTTTGCTGAAATGGCGTGATTCAAGGTTACTGTAAAGGATGATCCACCATCCTGCGAAGCAACCGTATCACCATTTGACTTAGTAAGAAGGTAATTGAAAGTGTATCCGGAAACTTCTGCCTGAGTATCCCTTTTCAGTACCTTCGGACGATAGATGATGGAAGTCTGCACAGAACTCAACTCTTCTGCCACCCTTGCTCCGGCAGAGTTGGTCGGATTCGGATAGATGATGAGTGCATCCGTTTCATCTGCGACTTCAACGACATTGCTCGCAGTCTTGCCTCCATAGGTTACGACACACTTGTAGAGTTCGGTGCTGTTCACATCGGCAGCAAGGATCGTTATTGATTGAGTGGTCTTATTCAGGCTTACCCATCCATCCTCACCATTGGTAACCTTCATCTTGTACCAGGCATAAGTGACACCGGAGTTCTTATCGGCTCCTCCAACAAGAAGATGAGCGGTGGCCGTAAGGCTGGTATTGTCATCATCAATGACACCGCCATTGTCTATGGAGATATATGCCAAGTATGCCTCTCCATCAGTCTGCTCTATGGCAATTTCAATAGAGGCAGACACGATACTTTCAAACCCGGTATCAACAATGCCGTAAAACTCTATCGTGTCAGAATCTATGTTTGAAGCCGAAGCGATCTCCTTCAGAATGGTCAAGGTCGGAACAGCAAAACCATCAATCGTCTTGATCTCACTCTTGAAAGTTCCTGCTGCTATACTTCCGACAGCTTGTGACAATCCTGAATTGTCAAACGTTATTTGAACGCCATTATAAGACCATTTGAAGCCTGTTGTCTTAGGCTCTATCCTTGTTGCCTTGAGGGAAGACCTAACCACCGGATAGATACAAGGCTTATTGGTCACGAAAGACGGAGCGACCTGATTGTTTCCGTTGGACACAAACTGCTTTAACGGAAAGGTGCTGCGTAGTCCACAAGTCAGGGAATCACCCTGCTTGACATAGTTGATTGTACTTTGTCCTTTTACATCACTCATTGCTTACTCCTTTTTCTGAAGCTCCTGTTTCGCTTCAATGTTAGTGAGCGGAACACCGCCCAGTTGTTTAACTTTATCTTCAAATGAGTCTTCTGCATTTCCATAAAGCAGAAGATCACTTTCGTTGATGATGACCTCTCCGGAGAGAGTCCGTTTCCGGTGCTTCACCACCTCACCGATGACATCTGCGCTGTGCCCCGGTATCTTGGCATATAGGTATCTCTTCATATTTAGAATGTTAAAACTTCCCCATCAATACATAATGCTACACCATTGAGCATCATCGGGCCAAGAGGCTCAAATGGCTCAACTTCGAGACCCACATCAGCCCCGTTTTCAAATTCCTTGGCATCTATGAGAATGCTGTCGCCATACCCGATATCCATCCAGTCAGCATCGTGTGTCGCCTTCTTGATTGACCACTTGACGGTAAACCATTTTGACGGGCTATCCAGCACCTTACGGCCAACTGTAACCACACACTCATTTTTGACAACCGTTGCTCCTGTTGGAACTTCAACACCACCGTGAACATAGTTTTCAAAGTCATAATCAGGGTATCTTCTGACAACTGTAGTCCTTGCCGTCTGACATTTTGAAGTCGGAGCAGCCGGGAGTGCTTCCCCGGCAAGGGCGTACTCCGCTTTGCAGACTATGCACAGAGAGTTATCGACATAGCGAGGATCTATCTTCAGACTGGCTGTTCCGACTCCTCCTTCATAGAACAGATCCGACTCCGGATCAATCAGGACTTCCGCACCATTCTCGATCTTATACCACCAGTAGGCTGCCGAACAATCCAAGGATGTCACAGGCTTGCCACCAATCATCAGAGACGCATTTATTGTTCTCATTCCTGTGTCTTCCATCGGATTGAATAGGAATGTGGCTGGCTTATCAAGAGTAAGCGACGGGGATATTGCTACGGATGTGGTACTGAGTGTGGCAGTAGCCTGAAGCCTCAGGATCTTACCACTCCTGCCGTCCGCATAATTGGCCGTAAAAACGAGAACAACCGGACTCAGGTAGTCTATGTTCTTCGATACGGTAAGAGTGCCGTCCTCGGCCACAGAATAGCCCGGTGTAGCAGATGTTATAAGATACTGCGACACTTCCTTGTTCAAATACGACAAAGAGCCGATATTTGAAACAAGGTCTTGAGGCAAGGCATACCACATCACATTGCTCAATGCGATCTTGCCATTAGGGATTATCCCGTCCGGGTCATTGACATACACCTCCGGAACAAGCACGAGCGGAGTCAGTTCCCTGTCCGGCACGAACTCTGAATTTTCAGCACTATGCGTCTGAGTGAGGCTACCGCCTTTTTCAATCAAAGCGGTTGAAATGTTCAGCGGTGTATAGATGACACCTATTCGTTTGGTCTTTTTCATATATCGTTCAAATCGCTTTTAATTCCCGTTAAAACTGCACTTCTTCGGTGAGCGAGACAGCACCATCCCTGACGTATGCGGTGCAGATAAATCGCCCGGAAGAAGTCGTGAGATCTTCATTGGAAAGGGAGATCTGTCTGCCGGATCCTGCGTGATCTGCATTCCATATCGCATCATCAGCCGGATTTCCTGTATCTCTGCTCCAAGACCAGTCCGCATCGAGGATTCCATCCGTTATATCTTCCTGACCTCTCTTTACCGTTGCAATCAGTTCTGTTGACAGCGCTCCATAGAGGAACGTTTCACCAGCTGTACTTTCTATGGCCATTACCAAGGTAGTATCTCCTGCTATGAGCAACCAGTCAGTCGAGTCATAGCGAGGCTCCTGTGCTGTTCCTTCCACAAGGCACCTGTATTTGCAGGACTTGTGATAGACATCATCCTGAATCTCACTGTTGCACTGGTATTCTTCAGCAGGATCCGCTTCCCATAGTCCACGATCTCGAATCGTCTTGACCACTGACCCCGTCTTATCTATCTGATAGAAGTTCCGGGCAAGGACATTGTCAAGATAGATGGATGGCTGTCCTTGAATAGGAAGATCTGCAGGAATAAGGGCATCCGGGATGTTACCGATTACGACCTTGTAATGCTTTGGCTCAATGATGTACTGGTCAACATCACAAAGCAGTGATATTCTCTGGTCTGACGAACTGAAGTATTGGCTTCGCTGTCTTTCCTTGTTGGTGAAGTTACCATACCTCGCAATGTTCATATATGCAACGGGAGGGTGATTGATACCGCCCGGAACTTCACTGTCCGCACCCAAGACGATCCTCATCGTCTTTGAAGGCTGATCAACTGCTGTAACCCTGAAATATGACGTTACAAATCCACCACTGCTGTTGTAATGGCCTTTGCATATATCATCCACATCAAGTTCAATCGTATCCCCATCCTCAAGATCCATCGTAAGAATGAAAGCAGTATCGCTGTCCGGGTCTGCTGCGACCTCTGCGATTGTTCCACCTTCAGTATTCCACATCTCACCTCCAGTAACCCTTACCTTGTTATAGATCAAGGTCGGTACTTTCAAAAATGAGCGAAGTGTCAGGGATGTCATTTCACCATTGCCTCCTTCGTCAATCTTCCAACCACACCCGGTTTCAATTCCGGAAATGAAGTCAGGGGAGACAACAATACCAAGGATCGCCTTTGCAAATTCAACGATATCGGACTTCCTTACAGGCTGATCCATATAGTCTGCGAACTTGTGTCCGGCCCACAGGTCAGAATCCTTCGAGTGGTCTGACTCTGTTGCGTGTGCAGCATCATCCGCAAATCCAGCCTTGACCTTCTGTCTTGAAGAGTTGTCCTCTCCCTCAATCTTCTGCTTTAGCCACAGATAGAATGCATTGTCAATGGACATCGCATCCAGTGCTGCCTTGTTGGAATGTGTATGGCCATCACAATTCGATGATATGTCCGAGCCTCCTGTTGATGGAGCTGAAGAACCTATCACTCCGGACACAGACACCCCGGCCTCACGAAGTCGCTTGCTTCGTGGGGTTGCAGTTCTGCTGACCGTTCTGACATTATAATTCTTCATATCCTATTCGTATTCTATTCCCTGATAATTATCTTGTGAGATCTCAACCATACTGATTTCCGAAGTGTCCTCCATACAATCCTGAATTTCCGAGGTTAAGAGGAACTTGCCTGTGGTACTCCTGTCCGTATAAATCCCGAATGAAGGAAGCAAGACGACTGTTCCTGAGAGTGTATCGTGGCGTGATGCATACTGGCTGTAAACCGTACCTATCAAAAGCCTCTCGAGACGATCTTCCACTCCGGCTCTTCTGAAGGTTGAGTATATGTTATATTTATTGTCAAACAACTGCCCCTTGGCATTAGGGATTCCGTGCCTCTGCGTCATCGTGCCAAGAATGGTCTCGATGGGCAGTTCCTCCTTTGCAGCTCTGTTAAGCCAAGCAGAATCCTCAATATCCTCGGTCTCCACCTCTTTGTAGTTCTTTTTGCAAAGGGTGATTGAAGGGCTTTTATAAAGCACCCAGCGAGTCCAAGAATATATGTCCTTTGTCTCCCTCTTGTAGTCAAACTGATGCACTCCGCTTCCAATCTCAAGAACAAGGTAGCCACCACACATAGGAAGGTCAATGTATTCTCCATCCTCAATGGTCTGCCATTGCTTAGGCAGCCCGTCTCGGTAGTATCCGATGATCTGCTTGTTAGTAGCCCAGCCACCGAATCCGGTATTGCTCTTTCTGTCCTCAAAATTGTAATAGCACAGGTAAGCCTGACCCCACGATCCTTCTCCGGCCACCCATTTACATTTCGTCCCATCGTGCTTGTAGCTGTCGCTCTCAAGCACCTTGTAATTCTCATAATGATACAGCGCCTTGCCGTCTGAATCCCTCAGTGTAAGCCTGATCGGGACATAACCGATATTACACCAGTCCTTCATATTCTGATACGGGCCGTTGGCTGTTCCCCAGCCAAAGAGTCCGGTACTGCGTTCCGCATTATCATTATGATCGCTGGCCTCTTCAAACGGGTTGTATCTGACATCAAAGAGAAGATCCAAATTGATACGGAGTTTGTAATCCATTCTGCGGTATGATATATAGCCGAGATATGTGGACTTACAGGTTATGATCGTATTGGCCTTGACATTGCCATTTGCAAGTGTTCCGCAGTCCTTCGGGGCATTAAGAGCCTGATAAGTGGCAGAATTGACTGCTCCGTCCTTATCAATGCTGCAATCACCGAATCGGGCAGACATCGCCACTCCGTTATCCTCATTTCCGCTGTATATCGGGCATATCTGAAAGAACTTCGCACCGTTTGAGAGTTCCATATTGCTCTCGAGAGTATCATTGTAATGAAACCTGAAACCGTCCAATGAGGTAAGGCTTCCATAACTGTCTTTTTTGTAGTCCACCTTGATCAGTCGGCCACCGCTCTCTTCTGTTAATGACGAATCCCTCGCCACCGTACCTTCCATCATCTTTGCATCTGCATAGGGAGAGAATGTTACCCGTACATTGTTATAGACCACATCAACTCCGAGAACAGAATCCTTGGCATCCCACTCAACATCTGAAGTGTTCTGCGTATAGACAGCATTGATGTCATAGATGTGAAGATGTCCGGCCTTCTGAACAATTGTCAAAGCAAATGGTCTAAGGATTTCCTCAAGCACCTCTCCGACAGACAGAGCCACACCCTCCTCATCATAGAAGTTATCCTGAAGGACATTGACCTCCTGAAGAGTCAGTGTAGTATATCCGGCCTGTGTGCTTATATACTTTTTCAGATCAGTGTAGTTGATCCCGGTCTTGCTGACGCAGTACAGGATCATATCGTGTATGCTCATCAGTCCGCTCCTATCCCAATCAAGACGATCAAGGCAAGCGAAGTCGGCAAAGGTCAAGGTCACTTCATAGCCTTTCTTATATGCGTATGGCTCTTCGTACAATTCTGTATCAAGAGTACCACTCCAGTACAGGGCGTTGTTCCTATAAACATCCATCCGGACAGCACCGACCTCGACGGTGTACAGATCCACGAATTGTCTGTCATTGTCACTGATCAGTTTGAGAGTTGCTGATGAACGACGGACAGGAGCCATCTTATCTGCCTCAGCCCACTCTATCTCAAGAGGACAATTCTTCGGAAGATCAAAGAATACAGGCTCCGTACCGCCATAGCCTTCCTGAAGGATGTCTATTCTCCAAATGACACCCTTCTTTGAAGCGAATTTTCTCTGATATCTGATACCTAAAGCCATATTATTCCACCCTCTTACGTTTTCTGTTATACTTCTCAAGCAGTCCGACAAGAGTCCTGCCCTCTATCCTGAACGTAACCTCTGACGGGCCGTCGTCATTTCCGGAATCAAGCATTCCCTTCAGTTTGCTCAAAGGAGCCACGACCTCCGGATTGTTGGATGCTCCGGAGTATTCTCCCATCAGTCCGAGTGTCGGCCCGGAGATGATACCTCCGTCCGCAAACTTCGGTATGGATGCGAGTGTCGCAACGAGACCAAGTGCTGCAGCTCCGGCCATCACCCATCCTACAACTGGAATGCTTGCACAGGAGGCTGCTGCTCCCGTCGCTGCAACAGCCGTATTTGCTGTGCATAAAGTCACCAGCTGTGGAATCAAGGCTGCGATGGAACTGAGGACATTTGCACCCCAAGACAGCCAGTCTGAAGCATTACCTTCAACAGCCCCGGACATCTGCCCCATCACACTTCCAATTGAACTGATGATCTGTCCGGCTGCTTCACCCTTGGTGGCTGCTGTAGTCATCGTTCCTGTATATTTAGACCAGGACTTAATCGCCTGTTCAATTGCCTCCTTTTCCTCTTCAGTCTGTGCGACAGCGGACATTGCCTGAAGTTCCTGAATCTTCTGTTTGGCTATATCTGCCCCGACCAGCCTTGTCTGAAGGGATATTATAATGTCGCTGTTTACATCTATGTCCGGAAACATATCCGAGACCTCTACCATTGACAACGAGTCCTCGATTGCCTGTTTCTTTGCCCGATAGGCATTGATCGCTCTCTGAATCTCTGCTCTCTCAGCTTCTCCAGCTGTCTGAAGTTTGATCTCAAGAGCCTCAATACATCTTTCATAATCCTGAAGAGATACCGGATTGACCGGAACACTCAAGGCTGCAAGAGTGCTTTCAATGAGATCGATTTCAGACTGGAGTCCGCTGATGGTCTCTTGTATTCCGGCACGATCTTCAGGTGCTGCCTTTCCGAGCATCTCCTGATAATATCTCAAGGAGGCATTCAACTCATCCAAAGTCTTAGGATCTGCACTGATACCTACTGACTTCAAACTATCCTCAATGCTTTCCTTCTTTCTCTTGTATGCGTTGATCGTCTGCTGGATCTGTGCCCTCTCGGACTCCCCGGCTGTCTGCAACTGCCTTTCGTAATACGATATGACTGTCTGAAGATCTGAAAGAGACTCCACAGAGACAGGGAGGCTTAATGCCTCCAGTTCTGCATATATTACGTTCAACTTTTCCTGCCATAGATTGATGTCACCCTGAATGGTAGCCCTCTCTTCTGCTGAAGCAAGGCTGAGTTTATTCCTCAGGTCTTCAAGTTTACTCTCAATCTCCGCAATGCTTCCAGCCATAGGAACACTGGCAGTATTGCCACCTCCGGAGGCACTTCCGGTGGAAATGCCAACGCCTGACAGGACTTCTGCAGCCTTACGTTGATACTGCTGCACAATATCAAAGTATGCATCACCAGCCTTTATTTCTGCCTGTGCAGCATTCTCATATTCGGTTGCACGACTACGTGTCACAGCAGACAAATAACTGTCATAAGCATCCTGATATATCTTTCCCTGAGTTTGAGGATCTCGTAAAGAATTGATCTCATCCGTTGATGTCGCCCCCTGAAACCTCATTCTAATGGCAGAATTTCCGCTTTGCTGTGCGTGGACAATATCCTCATCAGTTGGTTTCATAGCCTCTTCTGCAAGCATCATCTGCTCAATAGCAGCCTTATACTTCTGAGTGGCAAGTTCCATTGCTGCAGCAGCCATCGCCTTGTTTTTGATGGATTGAATGAATGCTGCCTCATTGTTGATCAGAAGATTCTCGGCATCCCTTACATCATTCACTGCGACACCAAGATCACCAAACTCCTTCTGATTTTCCTCGATAAACTTGTTCTGCTTGGAAAGGTTACCCTGAAGGGATTTCCACTCACTCTGCAGTTTTCTGTACGCCACAAGTTGTGCAGATATGCTGTTTGATACGGATGTGCGTATATTCTGCTGCTGTTCTGCCACAGCCTTGGCCTCTGCTTCCTGTGCTTCCTTCTGCTCCTTGTTTTTGCGAATAAGGGCACTTATGGCCGTAACAGCAGCCGTGATCACAACACTGGCTCCAAAGGTTACCGTCGCCAAGAAGGCATTGGCAGCTGCTGTTGACATCCCCAATGATACGGTGAGTCTGTTCTGCGAAGCCCTCCACAGATCAGTGACTTTCCTGACCGTAACGATCCTGAAAGCACTTGTGGCGTGAAGAGTATTGGCAACCTGCTGCAAGCCCATCATAACGGCCATAACAGACTGCATCTTCGTCTGCACCTCCATCAGTCTCTCATTGTCATCAGTAAACATTGAGATAATTCCTGATCCGGCAGAATAAAGGCCCATAAGGCCCTGCATTCCGTTGATTACACCGCCAATCTGAGTTGCTCCAGTAGATAGGGCCTTCTGTTCTGCTCCAGCCTCACGATAGGCTGTTGCCAGTTCCTCCATCTTGACCCTCATCGCCTCATATTCCTCCGTATTCTCTTTTCCCTCAATACGGAGCTGGGCCATATCATTACGGAGTTTCTCTATCTGTCGGCTGATCGTAGCGACAGACAGCCTGTATTCCTCCTGTGCCTGTTTCAAGGCATCAAGAGCCTGCCGTTCTGCTTCCAGTTCAGCAAAGAGGGAATCAGCCTGTTTAGAGTATCTATCCTTCATTCCACTCGTAGGCGCACTATCCCTCTTGGCAGCAAGTTCGGCATACTGCTTCTCCAGCTCTGCGATGATCTTCTTCTGCTGGGTGATCTGACCCTGAAGGTCTGCTGTTCCCCCGGCAAGATCTGCCCGGATGGAATCCAAGGCAGAAGCATAGGCAGATGCCGTTCCGGACATAGCAGCCTCAGCACCTTTCCTGACCTCGTTAAAGGTCGAAACGTTGCGCTGGCCAAATTCCGAGATGGCATCTGCCTGTGATGTGAGTTCTGTGGCAATTGCCCTCAATGCACTTGCAGAAGATCCACCCATAGAGGTAATCTCGGACACGATCTTTGACACAACTGCAGAGACCGAATCACGACCTTGAAAATCTATCTCGTATGTAACCTTCTTTGACATTATTCCCAGAGCTTCACATAATATTCATATCCTTTATCATCTTCCTGTTCTATTGCTTCATCAGGAACTTCTTTGACATTATCCGATGGTAGCGGAAAGACATCGGTCACCTTGAGTTTTTCGCTGTATGGTCTCAGACTTGACCATACTATGAAGCGAGTCTGCTTCCATTCTTCCTCGAGCAAGGCATCCTGTCGCTTCTTCCATTCGGCATATATGCTGTCAAATTGTGTGGGTGTAAGGCTTGAAAAATCTTCCACCGTCAAGCCTATACACCCGACAGCAATTCCTAACAAAACATCAATAGAGACAGGCTCTACTTTTTTTTTGGAGCAGCACCCTTCTGAAAGTCCGACACCTGATCTGCTATATCAAGAAGCAGACGGCTATACTCAAGAGAATGGAAATTGTCCACAAACTCTTCAAAAGTCATCTTGAACTCCCTGCCCGTAACCTTACAGGTATGTTTGACAACCTGATACATATACTTCAGGTTGTTCTCGGTATCTTCCGGAGCCACCTGTGTAATATCAAGTCCTGTTTCTCTCTTGAATGCGAGCATCGCTCCCATTGTCTCCTGATAGGGGTATTCCGTGCCCCCGATGGTAATCTTTATCTGTTTCATATCTCAGTTTTGTTAGTTAATCAAAGCAGCCGGGCGATCCGGCTGCTTATTCAGTGCTACTTATCACCCTTCTGCCGATGCTTCTGCTCCACCATCAACTGTAACGGTTTCCACCTTTCCAGTATTCTCAAAAGTTACTGAATAAGTGGTATCGTCATCAGCTGGAGAATCCTCATCAAGCTGGGTGATGATGAACAAACCTGTTCTGTACTTGGTCTGCTCCTCGCCACGATGTGCATACTTCAGGCGGACAGGAGTTCCTGACTCCCAAAGAGCGAGCATCTCGTCATAGCCGAATTCACCCTCCTTGGTGAACTTGAAGCCTTCACTTGTAACCGTTACAGCGAGTTCACTGACACTCGAATCTGACCACTTTCCGTCATTAGAAGCCTCCTTTGTGGCTCTCTTCTTCGTGGTGGCCTTATTGCTGATCTTACAAGATTTCGAGTGGCCAAGCGGAGTTGTGTCTTCGGTAGCGAACAGGATCATATTACTACCGTGAACATATCCTTCCTTTCTCATACTTTCCTAAATTTTGAAATTAGACCTTTGATGAATGTTCCGACAACCGTTCGATTCCAGAGGAACTTAGCCAATACGCTAAGTGCTATCCCCAAAACAATTCCGGCAAACAACCATTTGTGCCATACGGAGGGTGGCTTCTGCGTGACCTCCTCCTGTGCAGCTGCTGCCTCACTTGCCTGAACGGCAGTCTCAAGGTCTGCAACCCGATTATAAGCACCTGTGAGTTCTGCGGATAAGGAATCTATTGTCTGTCGTTGTCGGAAGACCTGACTCTCATAGTACAGGCACTTCCTGCGGATGCTGTCACACGCTCCCTTGATCTTCACATTATCATTATCAACCTTGGTCGCTTCGACAGAAGACCGTCCTTCCTCTGCTCTATAACTTGCACCCTCCGGAAGATCAAGGAGGTTCTGAATCGGTATCGTCATCTGCGACTCCTCGTATGGTATCGCCTCCGATTCCTCCTTGATCACTTTCGTCGAGTCCAGTGTCCTCTCCTGAAGCATTCGCTCCAGTCTTGCGGACTCTGCTCTTACCTGTGAGTCGAGCTGGGATAATCTGATCTCTTCCTGCTTCAGCAGTTCCGCTGTCGTTAAATACTGCTTTTTCGATGCGCACGACACCATCAGAAGTGCGACGAGAAGCAGCGGTATTCCCCTGATTAAATTTCTCATTGTTTGTTGCTTTTAATAGTTTGTTTAACTGATCTACCTTCTTGTTCAATTGATCAATCTTCCGGGCCATTATTTCCTGATTGGCGAGGAGCTGTGCATTGTCAAGTTTAAGCCTTGCATTCTCCTCCTGCGAAATGGTGTATTTGTCAAGTGTCTCTGTGTACTTCTTGGTCAGCAGATCTATTGAATTCTGCAAGTCCGTCAGGAAGTCATTTCTGCGCTTCTTCCGGGTGACCAGCCAAGTCAATAGTGAACTTACGAAACCACTCGGCAGTGCCCAAATCAATAACTCCTTAAGAACTTCCATTTTTCAATTCACTTTCAATTGTTACACAATCCCTGTTTCTTTGAGCCATTTTTGAACGTCAAATGAAGGGCAGTCTTTCGCTGCAAGATCACGATGTCCTACGATGGCCACATCAGGATGCTTCGTATGGAACTTCAAGACATACTTCTTGAGTGCTTCCTTCTGTGCGAGGGTGCGAGTGTCCTTGGGCTTGCCTTTGCTGTCAAGGCCACCTACATACACAATGTGCCGGGATGTGGAATTGTACCCTTTTGCCCCATTGGTAATCTCCCAAGGATCAACATTCGCATCTTCGTTGTTTTCCACCAATCGCTCCACAGACCCATCAAGATGAATCATATCTGTGTATCCGACCTGTTTCCATCCTCGGCCTCTTGGCGCAGGATCAGTATGCCAGTGCCGGATCTCTTCAGAAGTCACCTCTCTACCGGGCTTGGTAGCGGTGCAATGAATCACCAGTCTTAGGAGCTTGGCCATTTAGTCCTCCTTTTTCTTTGGAGACTTCTTGGTAGCCTTCTCTGCGTCTGAAGGAGCCTCATCTGTGTCAGAAGGGGCATCACCGGAAGGATCCTCTGTACCGTTCTGAACATCGGCATCCTGCTGCTCGTTCTGAGTCTCAGGATCTCCGTTGTTCTGTCCGGCTGCCGGATCCTCTACTGTTGATCCAGCATCTGTGCCTTCTCCCGGATTACTTCCCGGATCATCTGCCGGAGGATTTTCCTCCTTCGTCCCGGTCTCATCGTCATTGTCAGGATCTTCTTCATCCTTGACAACCTCTGCGAGACCACGATTCACAAGGTCATTTGCTCTTTCGGTTTCCTCTGTATGAAGGATGTCGCCAACCTCATACTTGATTGAGCGGTCATATTTGTCCGCAAATTTTTTAAGCACTCTGAGTTTCATATTAACCTCCTTCTTTTAGATTAACCGACTTCTTCTACGGAATTGTCGCAGATGGTGATTGCTTCATCCCAAGCAATCTGAGTATCTGCCTTCAAGAGGATCTTGATGAAGTAGAGTTCACTTGCGTTGGATACTTTCTCCACCTGCACGCAGTCAAAGTCTGAAGCAAGGTTGACAGCAGCGAAAAGGTTAGCCTTCTGCTCATCAAGCGAACAGAGTGTTCCCATAATGATTCCATCAGGCCAGCCCTCAAGAGGGACAATATTGTGACCTTTGAATCTCTCCGGATTCTTCTCAGTAGGTGCAGCACCCTTGCTTATAAGATCAGTGATCTCATCGTCGTAGGCATCAGCATCTGCTGAAGACATCAGGAATACGAATTCAGGCTTGTTTCTGATGACTGACTTAGTATTGTTCCACACAGCACGAAGTCTCTTGATCTGACTGTTCTCTGTGCATTCAACCTTGACTGCCTTCTCTGCTGCAAGAGCACGAGTGAGGAATCCGTCAAAGTACTGACCTTCTGCATCGCCCTTCACACCTGAGATGAACTCAACACCGAGTTCAGAGCCAAGCTGTGTGAGAACTCCATTTACGAGTGTAACCTTTACATCGTCCGGCAACTGCTCAAAAAGAAGATTTCCTGTAGGCTGGAACTTCCTCCAAAAATGCTCGAACAGAGATGGATCGAATTCAAGATAAACCATTGCGTCCTGAGGATGAAGATACCTCTCATCAATATTGACATCTCCCTTGGAGTTCGCTGATGTAGGATTCTTCTTTCTCTTCTGAAGGACTTTAGTGAGCTGAAGACGTGGAATGGCAAGACCATCCTGAATGCCGACCTTAATACAGATCAGACCCTTCTCAACCAGCTCATTTCCGGTGGCTGCCTGAACGAGGATACTGTCCAGCACTTCACCAGCATACCTTGTTGTAATAGTTGGATTTGGCATAGTTAAATAGATTTAAGTATTAAACGAGTTTTGCTTTTATCTCGGTAATTCTTGCGTGCATCTTCTCGGCCAAGGTCTGCTTGCCTTCGCCTCCCTGATGATTGACAACTACCTTCCTTGTAGGCTTGAGCGAAGCGAGGATCTTGCGAGCGGAGTCAGCCTGATCGGACATAAGCATTGCTTCATAAGCAGCACGCTCTGTCTCGTTGATGCGTCCGTCAAGAACAGCATCATTTACGGTGTCCTTGACCTCTTTCTCCAGTGCATCCTTCTTCTCCTTCTCAAAAGCATCTACCTTGACCTTAAGAGCGTCACGCTCCTGTGCCTTTGCGTGGATCTCAGTAAGACGATCCATAATTGCCGATTCGTCCGCACAATTGCTGAACATCGGCAGTTTCTTGAGTCTTTCTAACATTGGAATTTCATTTTTATGTAAAACATCGGTAATGTAGCAAGCCGTGTACTTCTCACATCTCTGAATATTTGTCAGGCAGTCCTCAAAAGTCACCTTTCTCTGATCGTCAAATATCTCATCGACAAATCCAAGGTCAAGAGCCTCCTGCGCTGTCAGCCAGTGATCAGCACCATCCATATATTTTTCCTTGATTTCATTGACAGGCATTCCTGTACGATTGGCATAGATGTCACACAAGATGTCCTCGATCTGCTGAAGCTGCTCTATGTAACTCTTCAACTCATCTGCGTTGCCATATACACCGCCAGTAGGACGATGAAGCATCATCCTCGCATAACGCCCCATCTTGACCTTACGGCCACATCCGGCAATGAATGATGCGGTGCTGGCAGCGATGCAGTCAATGTAGATGGTTATGTTTGCCTTGGCCATACGGATTGCGTTGAAGATCGCAATCCCGGCAGCGACTTCACCACCGATAGAGTTGATGCGGATATCTATGTTCTTATAACTGTTGTCGGCCTCCATAATCTGAGTGACGACATCCTGTGCAGAGACATCGGAATATGTGCCGATCTCACCGTACATCAGTATGCAACAGGTGTCTTTGTCCGGGCCAGCAATGACATTGAATATACTCTTCATTTCGCTTGTTTTTCCGCAAATTTGAGGGAGGTTTTTCCTCTCTGCAAATCGGGAAGTTATAGCGCCCTTCTACAGCGGTATAATGCCCGAAAAAACGGGCACTATACCAGACCGATTTGGTAAGCACCTATTTGTCAGTCAATTTTGCACAAAGCAAATAGATGTATTATGGGAAAAAAGAAATCCAACAGCACGCAAGAGTGGGCAAAGGCAATGTACATAAACGAGAACAGGACTCAGCTGGAGATCGCTGAAGCCTGCGGTGTAACCCGTCAGACCGTCGCCCGGTGGATCAAGCAGGGCAAGTGGGAGGAACACAAGGCATCAATAACGATGTCACGTTCCGAGATCATCAAGAACTTGCAGATGCAGATAATGGACATCAACAAGGCTATTGCCGACAGACCGGAAATGGAAAGACACGCCTCTCCGTCGGAAATACACGCAATAACCCAGTTGACTGCAGCCATCAGCAAACTTGAGACAGAACTGGGTATCCACGAAATCGTAAATGTAGCACAGGACTTCATCGCCTTCATCCGCAACCTTGGAGACCAGGAGGTGATAAAGAAGTTCGTTCCACTGTTCGACCTGTACATTAAATCCAAACTATAATGAAGGAAAAAGACAGAAAGGCCCTAAAAGAATGGGAGGAGATCAAAGCCTCCATACTGAACGCCACTACCATTGATTCCTCTCTCTCGCCCTATGAGATAGAGAAGAAGAGGCAGTGGCTTGAAGCACATCCTATCGAATGGATGAAGTACTTTTTCCCTCACTATGCCAAGTGTGAATTCGCAGACTTCCAGCGTAAGGCCATCAAGAGGCTCATAGATAACCCCGAATGGTATGAAGTCCTGTCTTGGAGTAGAGAGCTGGCAAAGAGTACCATCGTTATGATGATCACTCTGTACCTTGTACTGACCGGACGCAAGAAGATGGTCATACTTGCTGCAGCCACTCAAGATGCAGCCATCAGACTGCTTGCACCATATAAGATCAATCTCGAAAGCAATCAGAGACTGATTCAATTCTATGGTGAACAGGAGACCTTTGGCGACTGGTCTGAACGCCAGTTCAAACTCAAGTGTGGTGCAGCCTTCTTGGGAATAGGTGCTGGAGATGCTCCACGAGGTGTCCGTAACGAGGCTGTCAGACCCGATCTGATCCTGTTGGATGACTTCGACACTGATGAATCGGTACTCAACCCGGATGTCCTTGACAAAAAGTGGGACTGGTGGGAAAAAGCCCTTTATCCGACACGTTCGGTATCCGTTCCTCTTGAGATCATCTTCTGCGGTAACATTATCGCAGAGGACTGCTGCATCACAAGAGCCGGAGCAAAAGCAAACAATTGGGATGTGGTCAACATCAGGGATGAGAACGGCAGAAGTACTTGGCCGGAAAAGAACTCGGAGGAACAGATTGACACTGTCCTCTCAAAGATAAGCACCAAGGCTGTTCAGGGAGAGTACTTCAACAATCCTATTGTCGAAGGCAAGATCTTCGGGCCTCGCAAGTGGGGCAAGATCCCTAAACTGACAAAGTTCCCTTTCCTGACCATATATGCCGACCCTACGCAGAGTGAAGCCAAGGGAACAGCCAAGAACAAGAAGGGATCAATGAAGGCAATCTATCTCCTTGGAAAGATAGACCGCACGCTGCACGTCATCAAGGGATTCCTTGGAAAGATGACCACCGCAGAGTTCATAACCCACATATTTACCTTGTATGACTATTCACAAAGACAGGGTAATGTTCCTGTCTATATCGTGATCGAGAACAACTCCCTTCAGGATCCTTTCTTCAAACAGGTATTCAAGCCGAAATTCGCAGAGGAGAATAAGAAACGAAACCTCAGCCTTACCATCAACCCGGATGAAGAGCGAAAGACGGATAAGGCTGTCCGTATTGAAGCCAACCTTGAGCCTTTGAACAGGGAGGGACTCCTTGTGCTGAATGAGGCAGAAAAGAACGACCCTAATATGAAGCTGCTGGATGAAGAGTTCACATACTTCACTATGAGCCTGAAATTCCACGCTGACGGAATTGACTGCTGCGAAGGTGGTAACAGATTCATTGATGAGAAGATGGTCAAACTCCGTCCGGGCATAACCGTATCAAGGAAGAGAATGAGCAAACGTAACAAACACAGATTATAATATGTCAAAGTTCATCAATCCGGAGGACTATGAAGCCTCCATCCATCAGGAGATACTTTCAGACCTGATCCGCAACGATCAGGAGATACTGGAGATATGTGAAGACCAAGCCGTAGAGGAGATGAAGGGTTATCTCTCCGGACGGTATGACTGCAGCAAGATCTTCGGTGCTGTCGGAGAGGAACGCCATCCTCTTGTACTGATGATGGTAAAGGATATCGCACTTTATCACATCTTCTCAATCCACAATCCGAGGAATATGTCCGAAATCCGAGTGAACAGGTACGAACGAGCCTGTCAGTGGATGAAGGACGTACAGAAGGGGGTTGTGTCAGTTCCGGATCTTCCGAAACTTGAAACTGAACAGGCTGCTGCCACAAGCCTTGTGCAGATCCGCAGCAACAAAAAACGCATAAACCACATCTGATATGTCAAAGAAGAATACAAAAAAGAAACAGGCTGGCAATGAGAAACTCATTACCACAGGAGGTCGGTTTGGAAGCAACAAGCCGACCATCATACTGACTGCCCCACGCAGAGGTGGGCTCGGAGTGGAAGACTACCTGTCTGCCATCAAGTCCGCAGAGATCATCGACCATCCAAGGCGTGTCAAGCTGCTGGATATGTATCAGGACGTCAAGACCGACAGCCACGTGTTCTCGGTACTTCGAAAGCAGAAGGCAGCCATCCTTTCGACACCTATCGTCTTTATGAGAGACGGAAAGGTTGATGAGAAAATGCAGGAACACATTGATTCCCCTTGGTTCAGCAACTTCATTGAAGACATCATCGACAACGAATGGGAAGGAGCCGGAGGCTCGCTCTTCCAGTTCTTCAGGGAGCCTAACGGGTGGATCAACTACCAACTCATTCCAAGGAAGCACGTTGACCCTATCAACAAGCTCATCCTCCGGGAACAGAGTGCCACCAGCGGAGAGAGCTGGGAAGAGTTCGACAACCTCCTTCATATCGGAAATCCAAGGCGTATCGGCAATATGGCCGTCCTCGCTTTTTGGGTAATCCTCAAGCGCAACAATATAGGAGACTGGGCAGAACTGGGTGAAATCTTTGGCCGACCTCTCCGTACTGGAGAATATGATGCCTTCGATGATGAGGCAAGAGAGAAACTCATCGAGGATCTTTTCAATATGGGTGGTGCTGGAATCTTCATTCATCCGACAGGAACAAACATCGACTTCAAGGAAGCTGCAAATCTGTCCGGAGGAAGCGACCTGTATGAACGTCTGCACAGCGTCTGCAACAATGAGATCAGCAAGGCTGTAAACGGAAACACTCTGACCACCGAAGCCGGAGATAAGGGCACTCAAGCCCTCGGTACTGTGCAGAAAGAAGGAGAAGTGGATCTTGCATTCTTCATCAAGCGCAACATCATAAACATCCTGAACTACGACGTGACGGAGATCTTTGCCAAGATGGGAATCAATACTGAAGGTGGAAAGTTCATCTTCAACCCACCGAAGCAGAAGGATGACACCAAACGAGTAGGTGTGCTGCGTACCCTGAAGAATGACCTCGGACTGCCTATCTCCCACGAATATCTGTATGAGGAATTCGGTGTGCCAAAACCTGACAATTATGATGAACTCTTGGAGGAGATGAAGGCAAACCGCTCTGCCATCTCCGGCAAGGAAGATGATGAGGACGGAGAGGAAGAAGGAGAGGAAAAGAATACCAAGAATCCAAAGAAGAAGGAGGACAAAAAGAAGGAGGACAGATTCTTCAACCGTTTGGCCAATTTTTTCGGGAGAGCCCCCAGAACAAAGGGGGCGGATTTAGACTGGTAATGACCGACCTCTACAGGAATGAAGCAGATCCTGTGACCACCGGATTCACCTTCGATATGTCCGTCATTGAAAAGGCACTCAAGAACATTCACTCAAGGAAGATTCCGACCAAGGTCGCAATAGACGGAGATCTGTTCTCGGAAGTCCGTAAAGTTATGTCCTCAGCCATTGATACAGGCGTACAGGCTCCGGACATTCAAAGCGGATTTGCAAGGGAACTCAAGCAGAACGCAGATGTGTTCTCGGCTTTCAAGGTGCATCGTATGGGCCGGGATATGGCTTCGAGGATGCTTGACGAAAACGGAAACCTTAAACCTTTCTCCCAGTTCAAGAAGGATACAGCGGATATCGTGGATCACCACGTCAACCGCTGGCTCCGCACCGAATACGATACCGCTGTCCGGAGAGCGCATAAGGCTTCGGAGATGCGTCAGTTCATTGAGGAGGCAGATGTCTTTCCGAACATCAAATGGCTGCCAAGTACCGCAATCCATCCGAGAGAGTCGCACATCCCGTTCTATCTCCGCATTTGGCCTGTGGATCATCCGTTTTGGGATGAACATAAGCCGGGCGATGAGTGGGGCTGCCAGTGCGACTGGGAAGCAACCGATGAGCCACCTACAGACAACAGCGATCTTGAAGTGGAGGAAGTGAAACCCTCTCCGGGCCTTGCAGGAAATCCGGCCAAGACCGGGCAGATCTTCTCAGATGATCATCCGTATTTCCCTGCAGAATGTTCGGGCTGTCCGTTCAACACATCTCCGCTCAAGATCATAACGAATCAGAAGAAGGACTGCTACAAATGCAAGCAGATCCTCCGGGCAATTTCAGAGGCTGTATTCAAGGCTACACCTAAGCAGCTGGAAGCCTCAAAGAAGATGGTTGCGGAGTTCAAGGAAAGCATACCTAAAGGACAGATGAAGGTAGTGAAGATCGAGGATAAGATCATCGACGAACTTCATCTTTCAAGACAGGTGGTAAAAGGCTGGTGTTCGCATCCATTCAAGTTCGTACTTGAAAGGAACAAGGCAATCATCAACCTTCAGAAACTCTTTGAAAAAGCCACATATTATGGCTGGGCTGAAGATGAGACTGTGCTGATCAACGGTGCTATGAAGCCGAAGCATCCGGATACAAGGTACTGGCTGTATTACAAGGTCGTGATCAATGGCGAGGAAGCATACATCTGCATCAAACGACTATACGACGGCAGATATGTGCCTTACTGCTTGGATGACCAGCGATCTTGGCACGACACTGCTCCGAAAGTGAAACAGGAACTTCCTCCGGAGTCATAAAATGAAAACCACCTCAGAAGATTGCAGGTAACAACCTGGTCTATGAGGTGGCTTTCAAACATCAGTATGATCTGATGTCACCGCAAATATAATGATATTTTTTGAATTACAAACAATATACCTGTTTTGAAAGTTTGAACGCACTTTGAAAACAGCCTTAAAAACACCGTTCAAATGGCTGATAAGATTGAAGACGATATAAAGAGATTTGTCCGGCAGACGCAGGAACTGGTACAGCGCAGACTGCCTGTGGCCGTTGGCCGTCTTGCAAAGAGCCACTTTCAGGAAAACTTTGTCAAGGGTGGCTTCGTCAATAACGGGATCAATCCTTGGAAGCCAGCCAAGCGACTATCTTCAGGAGGAACAGATGCGGATTCGCAGTACCCGACACTTCTCTCTTCAAGGAAGCACCTGTATAGTTCCATCGGCTACACTCCGGGAATGGCCAAGGTCACGATATTCAATGATGTCATATATGCACAGATCCACAACGAAGGCGGTACTATCCCCGTCAAAGTAACGCCCAAAATGAGGCGGTTTGCTTGGGCCAAGTATTACCAACTCGCAGGAGAGTCCAAAAGCCCCGGAAAAGGCAAGAAAAGGGGCAAACAGGGCAAGTCTGAAAGCAACATCCCGGAGGAAGCCCTGAAATGGAAGGGATTAGCCCTGACAAAGAAGACAGAACTCAGCATAAACATCCCGAAAAGGCAGTTTATGGGAGATAGTGCTGAACTGGATGTAAAGATCCAAAACTACATTGAAAAGGAAATACTCAAAATATTAAACTCATAAGGATATGGAAGAACTCTATCTCTACATTGCGGAAAGACTGGCAAACGAAGTTCCCGGTCTTGTGACCATTGACGAAGATACAGGACAGCTCATCGAGACCGGAGATCAGTACCCGGTACTCTTTCCCTGTGCCCTGATAAATGTTGCAGACATCCAGTGGGATTCTGACAAATATGCTTCTGAACAGCGAGGTGACGTAACCGTTACGGTCAAGAACGCCTTTAGTTGCTATGAAGATACACACCTCTCATCACAGCCTTCAAGAGATGGATTCGTCCGGCTGAAGGAGAGGAACAGGATGCATAAGAAGATCTGCAAGGCTCTGCACTGTTACAACTTCGACCAAGACACGATGAGCGAACTCCGCAGACTTTCCACAAGGTGCTACACCCTGTTCGGGAATGTCAAGGTCTATGAATCAACCTTTGCTCTGAAGATCACAGAAGATCTATTTGACGACTAACTTCTTCTGCGCTTTGGTCATCCGGGAAGGCTTGCTTACAGGCTTTGTCTCTTCCAGATGATCAGCCCCGGCTTTGATCTGATCACGAATGATACGCAGGATCCTGTCCTCTGACAGAAAGAACTCCTCTTCTGACAGGATGGTGAGGACATCGTCAAACCTTCGACGCTGGGTTTCCGTCCAATAAAGCCACCTGTTGTAAATGGCTGCGTTTCGTTTGGCTATCAGTTTATTTCGTCCTCTTGACATTCGTTCAGGTATTTACGCAAAAGTAGGGAGAATCGCACGATTCTCCCTACCAACTTGCTAATATTAAGATATTTTAAGTTATTCAGCCATCTTCCGGGCAGTATCCCAATCCGGCTGCATATTCATCAGAAGAATGGCCAGCTGCGGTAGTCCTTCATCCGGAAGGATCTCCGGGCGCAGCACACTGAATACATAAGCGATCTCCTCCTGCAACGCAAGATAGTTCTCGACAGGATTAGTGCCTGTATGGATATCTATCCGATAACTGTCTTTCTCAAACTTTACCATACGCACCTCCTATTGTTCCGTTACGAGTCTGACCTTGGTCGATTCCTTCAGGAGTTTCCGGAACTCTGACATAAACTGGGCTCTCTTCTCCTCGTTCCTTACCTCCATAATGTTTGCATACAACTGAAACAGATCTCCCTCTGTCACAAGATACCTTTTCCTGAAGTCGTTACGCTTTGCCATAGCCGAAGAGGGTGTTTTCAGGTGCAGCACCCAAGACTGGCTGCAGTTCAGTCATCGTCTGTCTCATCCGGAACACTCTTCTTGAGACGGCCAAGAATCGGCATATCTCTTCGCTGGCAAAGAGCAAACGCCCGATCTTGACGAATTGACCCGGATATCGGCTTCTCTTATCGTAAAGCGATCCCACGCTCTTGTACCCCAGTTTTATTGCCATTTCGTGGAAAGGGTACATCCTGCGGTCATTCACTACCTGACACGCCACATCCGGAAGGACAGAATATGCTCCTGTCTTCCGCAGTTCCGGCAGCACCTCAGATGTCACCCATCTGCGGAACACCTTTGCCTCCGGTTTGCGTGACATAAAGCATAAATGGTAGAGTCCGGATTCGTTCACAAGGATCATCCTTTGACGGCCTGAGGGTGTCGGCATTACCGACCCCCTTGATTCATCTTCGTCAAGGCGTGATACCGCATCTCTGTTGTTTGAAATTGACAAGCAGCCACAGACATCGGCTGCTACAAAATAAGGAATACCATCGAGGACGATTGTCCTGATCTGAGTACCGTTGAAAGTGTACTCCATTGGCAGTAAGTTGCCAGCTTCATTCTTTCGGGTCTGCATACTGAAAAGAATTAAAGTTGTTAATAAAAAAGCCTCCGTGCTGCAGACCCACATACACAGAGGTATATCAGTACCGTTCCAAACGGCTCACGAAGGCTCAAATTCTCATTTGACACCTCTCGACTATGAATATGTAGGTCTGCGAGGGCAAATGTAAGAATAAAATTTCAAAGAACTCAAATCTTTTTGGGAACTACCGCCCCGTCAAGAAGGCGGTAGTTGCTTATAGGGCTTCCATCTTCTTATGGATATCCGCTATCTCGTCTCGGATCATCTGTGCTATCCGCTCATTAAATCCCTTCGGCAGAGGTACTCTCTTTGAATCTTTCCCGTAGTGTGCTGCCACCTCTGCGTGGCATCCCTTTTCCACGAACAGATCCAGTGCTTCCTCCAGTTCCTCTACATCCTTTATGAGACGTTTGATCGTAAAGATGTTTTTAGGATCCATATCATCCGGAAATTATTTTGTCATTCTCCAGCAGTTGCTCCATTCTTTCAACAGCCTTTTCACTGCTTTCAAACTTCTCATAGACCTTCCACGCAGAATCACTAACCCATATCTTGATCCGGTGGTAGTATTCATCCAGTCGCAGGATCTTGAATCCGGCTGCAGCAACCTTATCCTTGAAACTCTTTCCGTCTGCATCAAGCACTTTAGGATCATCTTCCTGCATCTTCTTCAAAGCCTGATCTCTCTGCTTCTTGGTCTTGAACTCATAGGCCTTATCCCACCAACTCAAGACGGAACTGCCTATGTACTCAACCTTGAACTCTTCGATCACAGGCATTGCCGTACTGGCTTTCAATACCTTAAATCCGGCTTTCACAACCTTTTCAAAATTCTCCATATCTCACCCTCCATTGTATTACAGAGCATCTATGAAATAATATTCAAAGCCCTTCATTTTTGTTTTTATGCTGAATCCCTGCTCTGAGATATCCAGTGCGTTTTCCTTGATTATTCGAGCCAAATACTCTCTCACCTTTGCTTCTGCCAACTTTGCAATATTCGCTTGAGTGAATTTGGATTTTGCAGACTTCTTTACAACCAGTGCTGTTATTGTCAGAGTCTGATAACCCTTATGAGTGCATTGGCATTTAACAATGTAAGCATTATATCCCATATTAACCTCCTACTTTAATCAATGCCGTATCCTTCTGCCATCACCTGCAAATCTCCTGCAAGTTCACTGAGGATATCCCTCTGTTCTTCTCCCGGCAGATCCTTGATCTGCTCAAGAATATAATCTCTCAATGTCTCTAACATAATTTCAGAATTTGAATCCATTATTTTATATCCATTTTCGACAAAGACAGAGGAACGGTATGCTTTTCTCCGTCGTCATCCCTATATGAGAGGGATATGAACTGGCTTGTCTCCTGTGGCCTGTATGAATCCTTGATGATCTTAACAGCCTCAATGAAGAGCGGATCACCGAACTCATGTGCGTGCCTCTCCAGCTGGACGATTGAGGATAGTTTCAGGTTGCCTTTCTTATCCTTGGCAAGCAGTTCCATAATGATCTTGTTCTGCTTTGCCCCGTTCTCATCCTTGGAAAGAGACTTCATATAGTCCATCATCTTGGCGATTCCGGCCTCTGCGTCATCCGACCATCCGTCCACTGTGCGATATCCCATTGAGAGGGTTATCTTGCCGTCAGAGGTTGTGAAGGTGTTGCTGTGACGATCCAGTTTGGTATCGTACAGGGCTTCCTTGATGTCAACGATTGCATCCTTTTCCTTGAAGATGGTGTTCTTGGCCTCCTTCAACTGCTCGCTCAGTGGCAGAAGCATTGCGAAAACCCGTTTTACGAAGTCATCAACGGTATCCTTGTAGGCGTTGATATCATCTTCTCGTTTCTGTTTCTCGGCACGATCCTGAGCCTCAAGCTGGGCCATTAAGTTTGCCCTTTCTGCTGGTGATAAATTAGAGATGTCCATATTATTGGAAATTGATTCTTTTGACCTTGATGTTTTTTGAAGTCATCACATTGACTGTTCTCATTATGCCTACCGTCCTCTTTCTCAAATGCACCGTTATCAGTGCTTCAGAGAAGTCGGTCTCAGGGATGTTCTCTTCCATAATCAGATGCTGGAGTGCATCCTGAATGGCCAAATTCCCTATGAACTGCCTTGTGTAATGCTCATTGCAGGGATTAAGCAACACCCCCTGAACGGTGTACGTATTCCTTGGGAATCGTACCTTGACCTTTGTGTAATAAATTGTTTTCCCCATACTTCTTATATTTAAAGTCGTAGGTTGTTCAGACTCGAACTGAAACAGGATCTTCCTGTGCTATGCCGGATCTCTCCAGCCCTGCCAACCCCCAAGAGTTTTCCGGTACAGCGCCCATCTCCGATTTGGAAAGCCTCTCTACTCAATATTAACTAATCAAACATTTTTATGACATCTATTTTCCGGGCGTTGTGAGTGGCCGAGGACTCGAACCTCTAAGTGCGTTTTGGCTTGCAACCTGTGGATAAAACGCTTGTAATATGCCTGTCGCCACCCATCTTCTCTGTTATCTTACCATAGGCTCACCTCCTTTCTTTTAAGCCGTTTATAATCCTATAGTGTGTTTACGTATTCCCTGAGTTTCTCCTGATAAATCTCCCTCTCCTCATCTTCAACACGCCTTAAATCTTCATACAAATCTTTATCAAAGATTGCATCAATGGCACTCTGACAAAGTCGCTGCAACTTGTTCGGCTCGACGGCATCAAGTTCCACCTGTCCGAGTCCGTTCCACTTTGCCGATCTGCTGTCTCCATCCTTGACCGGAGCCGGAGGAAGATTCCAAGCAAGCACCTGACTTTCCATTAATGCGACTCTGCGAACTTCGACATTGGTACATCCAAGATTCCAAAGGTTTTCCTTGATCGCTCTCGGAATATCCTCTCCGGATGGATCGTAATCGCCAAAGTATAGGATGATCGGTTTCTTTCCCTCTGATTCGGCCTCAATGAATCGCTGTGCTGCTTGATGAAGGAATGTCAAGGACGGATAACCTTTGCAAGCACCAAGGGCAATCCTGTTCCTTGAACATATCGGCTGGAACACTCCCTGCAGAGCCTTTTTCTCAATGAAGATCTCAGGGTAGTACTCCTGATTCTCCCATCTGTTCTTGTAGTAGTATTCCATCCAGTCGTTAATGGATCCTTTTGCCTCTTCAATGGAAGCCTGAAGATCTGTTGTTTTCCATCGGGTCTCTCCGACCATAGATCTATCAAGATCCGAGAATGTATCAAAGTCAACAAGCCCTTCCCATCTTGCATCAATCATAGCATTGACCACTCTCTTATAGTGACGGAGGCTGTTTGTCATTCCGATGGAGACCAACTGATAGTGCAATCCTCTCAATGTCAGGATGCCTTTTGCGTAACGTGACACGATGTCAAGCGAGTTCTCAGTTATCCACTGCTTTGTGAAAATATCCTTTGCCATATTAACTTGGTAATTGATTAGGGTTTATAAAAATCGGTATTGTCCTCAGTGGCTTTGGCTGTTCTGTCCGCTTCTTCTTCAGCATTGCTTCCAGTTTCGGTATGAGTTTCCTCAGTTCCTCAAGGGTCAGGAGCCCGAACGGCTTTCCGGCTATCTTGGGGCTGAGGCAGTAGTTGTTAACGGCCACCATACAATCATCTGAAGTATCTACTCCAAGTTTCTGTAGTCGCTTGAGTACTCCTGATCTCAAGTACCGCAGTTCCGATCTGAACTCTTCTTTGCTCATCCCGGCTGGTCTGCCGGACTGGAGACAGTCACACATCTCTTCATACTCATCCTCGGTCATTTCCCGGAGGGAGTCTGTACGGCCATCAGTAAACTGGCTGACCAAGGTCTCTTTGTGTTCGCTCAGGTCTATGTGCTTCTCTTTAGCAATGGCATAGAATCTTGCGAAGGATCTTTTCTTTTTCATATCCAACCGTACCATTTCCAGAACGCCTTTTGAACATCATACCAGTAGTCTGCACCCTCATCTGTAATGCTCCACTGGAAGGCATCCATTATTGTTTCCACTCCGTGATTGCCGGACATTATTCCTTCAACGAATTTCAGATCATAGAAGTGCTGCTTTCTGCAATGATCGTAGAACTTATCAAACCACTTCTGTTTTTTAAGCCACTTTTCTATCTCACCCGGTGTTCTCATTTCCTCTTCTTATTTGATTGTTTCCGGCCTTCCCAGTACTTCTCCGCACCCTCTTTCCATATTGTGAATTCTCCTGTCTCCCCGAAGGATCTGCCCTTTGTTATAGCCTTGTAGCCTTCGATCCATATCTTCTGATCTGCAGCATACATTATATCTTTGGCTGCTGCCTTGTAGGGCTGTTTGCCTTCGGCTTGGGAGATGAAGATCAGCATCTTGTTTTTGTGCTTTTCCCGGAAAGCCTGATATTTACTAAAGTTGATTCTTGTATATTGAACGGAGTCCACGATGGCCACATCAGCAGATCGCTTCTGAGACAATTTGGCATCCAGTTGCTCCAAGGTCATCTGATCATCTATTTGAAACTTGTTGCCACATTCAGCAAGACCGTGACGACGGATCTTCTGCTGCATTGTGTATCCTGCGCCTTCCTCCTTGGATAAGAACAGGACTTTCAGCCCGGCATCAAGGCATAGGCTTTTGATGAGCTGGAGGACAAAGGAGGTCTTTCCGTTTCCTGAGTTTCCCCAAATGAAGACTGTAGCAGACTTCTCGATCTCACCGATGCAAGCCACAAGTTCATCACTCAAACGAATGACCTTGAATGTCTTTTTCAGAACTGTGTTTCCTGATTGTGTCCTTCCCATTGAGACTCCTTTATAGTTTTGATGTAATTGCTATTCTCTTCATCTTGTGGATGGCCTTCTTAACCCGTCGCATATCGAACTCCACCATATCCGTATCCTTCTTTTTACCCATATTTGATCTTGAGTATATTGAATCTTTGATCACAGCACTGATATGTTCCTCATCAGTCAGACCGTTCGTCCGGCAGATTGCATTGACTTCGTGGCTGGAGATAGAGGTAATCGGTACGAACTTCCTGCAGAACCGTGAGTGCAGTTCGTCATATCCCTTTTTGTCGAGCCTCAGCCCTCGTTCCATTCTCCTGATGATGTATGGTGTGGAGAGGAAGACAATACCGCACTTATCCTCAAGGGCGTTGTAAAGAGTGATGAAGTAATACATTACAGAGTCGGTCAGTTTGTCGCCTTCATCAAAGATCAGAAGAGGTCTTTCCCTTGTGATGAGTTCTGCAGAGATGGCGTATAGGATCTCTCTCACCTTCAAACCCTCTGTCCTGATTCCGATGACCGTTGCAAGATCCCTGACAAAATCCGACTTGTGCATATCTTCCGAGCAAGGCAGATAAAACACATTCTTATGGCTCTGTGCATATATCTTTGCTGCTGTGGTCTTGCCGATCCCGGCAGAGCCAACCAGCCAAGATACATTCTGATATTGCTGGGCATCATTAAGCAGAGTCTCGACATCCTTGAACGCTGCTGTTGAGCATATTGTCCAGTCCTCAGTTTTGGCTGAGTCTATGTGCGACATTATGGCGTTGAACATCGTGTCGCTGATGCTGTCAAACTTGCCGTTAATGATCGAATTGATCGTTCCGATGCTGGCTACTCCCTTGAGGGAAGTCGCAGCCTTTGACTGGCTCGGATACTTAGATACATACTGGATGAGCCTGTCTCTGATCTCCAGCTTTCTTTCGTGTGTCATTTGGTGTCCCATAATATTGTGTTTTATTAGTGTTAGAGTCTGTTAAGTATTGACAATGGATCATAGTCGGCATTGCTGGTCGCCTTGGTATATTCCCCGATGGCAATTGGCTCAGATTCTTCCGGAATGATCACCGCTATATTGTCAGCGAGTCTTTCAAATTCCTTTTCAGATATACCCTTAAGCCTTGGAGTCCGGAGTCCGAGCTGTTCAGGAGCAACACCGTGTTCAATCTCCAGCTGGCTGTTCTCGATCTGCCTTCGTACCCTTTCGGTCTTGATGGATTCATCGTTCATTCTCAGGAATGCTGCCTCTCCTTCCCTCTGCTCCTGAATGTTCCTGTGCACTGTTATGTAAGGGTAGGCAGTTCGCTCATACCTCAATCCCATAGGAGTCATCTCATAAAGAAGGGCCTCATTCATACTATTAGGGTCAAACTTCAGATAGAACTCACGACCTGTATTCTCCCTTCTCCATTCATAATCCGGCTTGCCATCAGCGGTGAGTACTTCGTATGAATACTTCTGATTCCTGTATTGAATGGTGATGCCGTCGGCAGTGAAAACACTTGGTGCTTGAGTCTGAATCCAAAACAGATCCACCATATCAATTGCAGAGACGGCCTCTGTCTCAGGATTGACTGATGAAGCATACATCTGATCTCTGACAATACCTGTCACGTGGTGAGGTCTCGAGTTCCATTCTGCTCTATATGCGTGATATGCCTGAATGACCTCTTCACGAGTATAAAGGGATTCTTTGTTAGCCTCAATGAACTCCCTATTGATCTTCCATCCCGATTTGGATGATATGTTTGATCCGGTGAATCTCCAGTCGTGAGACATCACATATTTCTGAAATCTATTAAAGGTGTTCTCGATTGTCTTTGAAGGGCCGTTATATGGGGCTGTAGGTCTTGACACCCTGCAGATCTTCTCAAAGAATGCCTTTGCGATCTTTGTGTTCTGACCGCCCTGATTATCGTACACGATCTCATACGGCTTGTGGCCGGATGTTTCAATTGCCATTCTGAAGGCGTTGTATTGCAGATCAAATGTCTCGTGAGTACCTATGGCACAACCGAGGATGGTGTCACTGAATGCATCTGCAACCTCATAGACATACAGAGACTTGACAACGGTTTTTCCGTTTTCAAATGCCCTATAAAACAAGTTCATTTTTGTACCATCACCATACCAAAGCGAATCACGCATTGATGGCATCTGTGTCTTATTCCTCCTTGAGAAGAGTTGCTTCGCAGCCAATTCTCCATATACTGCATCGTACCATTGAGGCTTGATCTCAGGTCTCTCAAGGTATTGGGTCAAGGCTGCTACCGAATTGAGTTTTTTCCAGCCCTTTTTGTCAGCAATGGCATTAAACTCCTCAAGGATCTCTTTCGTGGTATAAACCGGAACTCTGCATCGACGTAAAGCGATGATCTGCCTTCCTGCTGCTTCTGTGATCTTCAAAGTGTTGCTGTTACAGAACTTCTTTGAGACCAGGCACTCATATCCGGCAGCCTTATACTCCCTGAGTTTGTCTCTCAGGCGAGCTTCGCTCTTTGGCAGGGTGTGGTGTTCGGTATCTCTGAGTTCCTCGCACATAGCGAAGATATTTGACCAAATGACCGGAGTGTTATTGTTACAGGCTCTACGCATCGTCCTTTGAGTGTTATAGGCATCAAGCATAGCATTAAGGACACGTGCATTGACTGTGTACTCCACCTGTTTATCTTCCGGAAGATGCTCACCATTAGGCAGGATGTAATCGTGGAAGAAGATCTGGGCGTTGTGATCAAGAGGAAGATAAGTCTGTTTCTGTTCCATTATCTCTTTAGGATCACCGTATTTCTCTATGAATTTAGATTTGAATCTTAACGGCAGGGTATCAAATTCAATAAGAGCATACGATCCCAACCCCTTTCCCGGACGGAGAACATTGAAGTTCTTTTTCCTGATATTCCAGTCGTATGTTGAGACTGTCATAACCGGATCACCGTCATCAGATCGTGTCAGATCGTACTTTGTAACCGCTATTATTTTGCCGTAAAATTCCATTTTTTAAAGGTTAGATCCTGCGGTGAGACTCGAACTCGACACCCTCAGCCATTGGCTGCGCTCCACCTTTGAGCTACGCAGGAGATATATTCCTATCCAATCAATGTCTTGCAAAGAGCCTGAGCAACTTTTACGTAAGCAGGAGAAGTTGAGTCGGCATCTTTCAGATCAAAGTCAACTTTCCCTGTTGAGAAGTCCACTTCAACCGTTACATCTTTCCCGGTTTTTACATCTGTCACTTGGACGTGAACCAGTTGCCCCGGAGTACCATCAATAACCCTGATGGCTTGGATGTCGCATACCTCAATACCGAGCTTCTGCATAAAAACCCTATCGTCGGTAATTTTCGAGTATCTAACTGGGCGAACTGGAGCAACCAGTTCAATGTTGAGTGTTTCGTCGTCAGCATCATAGCCTCCGAAAGTTCCTACAAGCTGGCCTCCTAAGGCTGATACTGCAATGGTGTCGCCTGTTTCAAGAAGGGCGATCTGCTTCATTAGTCTTGTTGTCTCCATATCTTTACTCTGCATAGGTGTCATTCATCTGCTGTGTCTCAAACAGGAGGCTGCCCCATTCCTTGAACTTCTCAACCTCGTACGACTTCAAGATCTTTGAGTCGTGTATGATCTCGGCCTTACCCTCTCTCCAGTATATCTTCAATTGAAAGCCGTTTGAAAAGGTTTGAATGGTCTGGTCAACCGTATTGTCCTTGTGAATGAATTGGCATTCGCAGTTAGGCACGAAGTTGCTCGGAACAACCTTTGCGACAACAACACCGCCCTTATCAAGGGCTGCTGTCCGGATCTTCTCGGACAGATCGCTCTTTGTAATGTAGTTCAGAGCCGACCAAACGGTTACGTGGCTGACTCCGTACTCCTTCTGAAGCTCTTTTTTCTTTTCGGTGGATAGTACGATGTATTTCATATCTCTATTTATTGATGTTTTCAATGCTGTGGAACTGGAAGAACTCTTCAAGGTAACTCTCGATCTCTTCGTATTCATCCTCATTGGCTGAGGAAACGATAAGTGTGAGACTGTCCACCTGATAGGCTCCCGAATACTTCATTCTGTCAATGACTCTGACGAAGTCATTGACCTGACTCCATTCCGAGAAGCCGACCTCTACTTTGATGAATTTGAAGAATGTCATATCCTATTGTTGAATAAAATTTAATCCGTATCTTTGACCCGTCTTAAATTATTAAGACTTTGCAAAAGTAATTCGCAAATGCGAATAATCCAAATAAAATGCGAATTATTTTACGCACTTGCGAACATTTTACAGGGTATGACTATCAACGAGCGATTTGAACAGATCATAAAAGTCCTATATAATGGTAATAAAAGGGCTTTTGCCACTGCGTGTGGGATTTCCCCAACCGTAGTGGAAAATGTTGTAGGCACAAGGCAAGGCAAGCCGTCCTATGATGTTTTAGAGAAAATGTGCGCAAATGCGAATATAAATCCTGACTGGATCCTTACTGGGAATGGAGAGATGATCCGTGCTGATGAGGAGGAACAGACAGGATCTGCCCAAATTCAAAATTCGTTCTCATTAAGGACGGATCGTAGGGTGGATATTCAAAATGTTCCTCTGTACGAGTTGGATGCCAGTGCTGGACTCATAGCCCTATTTGGCAATACGAGACAAGTTCCAGTAAGCCACATAAACATTCCGGATCTTCCTCCGGTTGATGGGGCTATTTATGTCAGGGGTGATTCTATGTATCCGCTTCTCAAGAGTGGTGACATAGTATTATATAAAGAGATCCCGGCTACCACATCTAATATATTATGGGGTGAAATGTATCTGCTTTCATTCACTATTGAAGGAGAGACATATATAACTATTAAATACATTCAAAAGTCAGAAGATCAGCAGAATGTACGGCTTGTTAGCCATAATCCGCACCATTCCCCAAAGGATATTCCAGCAGCATCCATACACGCTTTGGCACTCGTAAAAGCAAGTGTCCGCTTCAACACTTTGGGATAGAGATATTTTTTCCTGTTTTTTTTGAACAATAAAAGCCACTGAATTAAGCCGTAATTCAGTGGCTTTCAATTTATTGCAATATCCGCTAAAATGGAAATATAGGGTGCATAAAGGGTAATTATAACGCACATTTAGGTACAAAATACCGCATTTTTCTGCAACGACATTGAAATATAGCGACAAAAAAACATAAAAAAACTCCGTCTAAACCTCTGTTTAATGTGTCTTTTTCGTTTTTCACACACTTAAAAAACTCGGTTTAATACTCGGTCTTAACCTCGGTCTTATTCAAAAAAGTCAGCCTAAGGTAACCAGTTCTTACATCAGAAACAGCCCGGATCTGAAAGGATGATTTGTGGGCTTATATGGGCTTTTGAAAGGTGCGGAGCGCCTCCAAGTTCAAGATGCGTTCAAATGTTCGCAAAAAGGGCAAAAATAGCCCCTGAAACGGGCTGGCACAGGGATTTTATATATCGGGTAAAGAAAAGAAATCGCCCTCAAATTTGGCCGTTTATGGCAAAACCTGAAGGCGATGTAACATATATTTGAAAGGGTCTGTTCAAAAAATCGGGCAGATGTTATAAGGATGTTCTATAAAGCCACATTTCGTTTTAACGATGCACCCGGCTATATTTCACCTCTAACTCTCCACACTTCAAAGACTTACACACTCACATACCACATCTTACACTATCACATTTCGTTTTATCCCCCTTAGATGTGGATGAACCTTTCGTCAGATTTGAGCATGCTGCATAGGGTATAACCGTCACCATCGGGCATGTTGATGTCGCTGACGATTATGTCGGGGAGGATTCCACGTGTGAGTGTCTCAAGGGCCTCTCTGCCGCCACATGCAGTCATGATCTCTGCGAAATCCGTATGCATGGCCTCTTTGAGGAAATCCAGCAGGTCAGGGTTGTCGTCCACCAGCATGACTGTCTTGTCAGAGGTGCTGAAAGGACGTCCTTCCTCAATCTTCTTCTCATCCGCAGGATTGTATCCTATGAGTTCATTGAGGTATGCTTTGGCAGGAACATCTTCCATAATGCCGCAGGCAGGAATCTCCCACCAGAATGTCGCTCCCTTGCCCGAGTTGTCGTATGCTCCGATCCTTCCTCCATGCAGCTCTACCAGTATCTTTGAGTAAGACAGGCCGATGCCACTGCCGTACTGCTCGTTCCGGCTCTGATAGAATCGGGTGAACAGCCGTTCCGGGTCTATGTCCTGCAGTCCGGGACCCTGGTCGCAGATGCTTGTCCTGACCATTCCATCATCTGTAAGCGTTGTCCTGACAGTGATGATGTCTCCTGGACGGCTATGTTTCACTGCGTTCATGAGCAGATTGATCAGAATGGTGTCACAGCGCGTCTTGTCGAAATCCGTTGCACCGATCTTCGGATCCAGTTCCGTCACAATCTCTATGTTTTCTGCATGTTCTTCATTCACTATGTCTTCAATACATTCCAGGATCCATCGGTTGAAGTCCGAATGCTCAAGTTTCAGACTGCTCTTTCCCACTTCCATCTTCCGAAGATCCAGAACCATGTTCAGAAGATCCCTCATCCGTCGGGATTGTCTGTATATCCTGCTGAGTGTCGGGTAGTGTTCGTCTTCCGCATTCAGTCTGTCGAGAAGCCTTTTCATCGGTGCCATGATCAAGGTCAGAGGCGTGCGAAGTTCATGACTGATGTTGATTAGGAACTGGACCTTTTCCTCGTAGGTCTTCTGTTCCTGCTCCTTCAGAGCCAGTTCGAGTCTGTTTCTGCGACGTCGGGTGATGGTGATGTGGATGTAAAGAGCACTGATGCACACAAACATCGTCATTCCGGTGAGGAACCAGCCTGAGAGATACCATGGCTGTGGGATGTGCAGGGTCATGAGTCTCACCGGTTCGCACCACTCTCCGTTGCGTCTGGTACATGTCACAAGAATCTCATGCTTGCCCGGTCTGTCCAACTGCTGTATGTTCAGTACAGGAGATTTGGATTCATATGAAATGCCGACGTCAGGAATCATGAATCTGTATACCTTTTCTCTGAAGATATCCTTCTCCTGGGATGTCACGCTTATTTCAATGCTTTTGCTGTTGCGCGGAACCCTGTATGTCCCGTCATTGACGGCATCGACAGTGACGTTGTCGACAGTCATGCTGTACAGTCTGACATATGGCTCGTCTGCCGTGTCTATGGAGTAGTCCCTGTCTATGTGAAGCAGACCCTGCACGCCTCCTATATACACATCTCCCTCTCGGGAAAGAAGCCGCGGTTTGCTCAGGTATTCGTTAGGGGCGGCGCCGTCCGAATTTCCGAAGAGAGTGAAACTGTCTGAGTCCTTGAGATAGGCGTACAGTCCGTTGCCGGTTCCGACCCAGACCCTGGAACTGCTGTCGCATACCACAGATGCCGCTGTCTGCAGAAGGGTGGTCCTGACGTGGGAAAACCTGCCTTCTGATGTGTTGAAACGGCACATTCCCTTGTCTGTGGCCAGCCATATTATCCCGTCGGAGTCCATATGTCCGCTGTTGATCACATGCTTGTTGGTGTGTCCTTTCCTGATGATCTGAGACCCTCCTTCTGGCAGGAGGTAGATGTTGTAGTAGTCATGCATCCACAGGCCGTCTGCAGTGGAACTGATTGTCAGCAGGTTGCCGTTTGCCTTGTCTCCTATGTCGAATCCGATGTCAGTACACTTCCCTGTGGTCTTGTCAAGCCGGCTTACGGTATTGCTTATAAGAAGAATGCTGCCGTCAGACTCATTGGCAAGATTAAGACTCCTGCCGGCATATCGCAGCAGATAGTTTATTTCAGGATCGTCAATATGTAAAGGGCGGATGTTGCCGGTATTCTTGTCGAAGAGCCATATCCGGTCCGCATAGACAGACAGTGCAAGTTCGGTCGGGGAGTATTCCGCTATCGAGACGATCTTTGTCTTGAGAGTCTTGCCGTAGTGGGTGAATTTACCTGTCCGGGGATCGAATCTGTTAAGTCCTTCTCCGTCCGTCCCTATCCATATGTCCTCATCGTCGCCGTCCTGATAAAGGCACAGTACCGTAGGATTGCTCAGCCCTGTGTCAAGTCCGATATGGCTGTCCGAATAAGTCTTCATTCCGCTTTGGCTTATCCTGATGAGCCCTTCCCGGATACTTCCGGCCCAGATATTGTCGTAATTGTCTGTATATATGCTTTTTATCGAATGAGCCGGCAGGGAAGACGGATCTCCGGCCGTATGGGAAAGGACCCTGATTCCGTTACTCAGCGGGTCTATGATGTTTATGCCGCCTCCGTCGGTTCCGGCCCATATGCATGAATCTCTTTCCGTCATGCACAGGACCACATCGTTGCTTAAGTCCGAGCATGAGGTATTGTATCTGTGCAGTATTGTTCCGTCTTTTTCAAAGACCACGATGCCGTTGTTGTAGAACGACACCCATATCCTGCCAGACCTGTCGACGAGGGTCGCCGAAACTTCGTTGTATTCGTCAAAAGGGGTCTCCTCTGTCTCTCCTGTCTCTGTGTCGACGAACAGAAGTCCGTTATGCGAACTGCAGAGCAAGGTCTGTCCGTCTATTCTTTCTATGCTGCGTATAAGGAAAGACGGCTTTTCTGCAAGGTCTCTGAATAGGGATAGCGAAGAATCTTCGAAGGAGTACCTGTATATCTCTCTGTTGCTTCCGAACCATATGCCGTCTTCATCTTCGCACATGCATAGGAAGGGTCTTCCTTCTCCCCAGTCCTCTTCGGGCCGGATCATCTCGAAATGTCTGCCATGCTTGCGTACCAGTCCTCTGTTGGTCAGGATCCACAGATCGCCGTTCCTGTCTGCAGTAGTCTGATAGATCCTTTTTCCTGCGAACAGGGAGTCCTGATGGTTATGAAGACTGTTGCCGTTGAAACTGTACAGACCGTTCGGAGTGCCGAGCCATACATCCCCGTCCTTTTCCTTATAGATGCAGTTGACTGTGGAGGTCAATCCTTCATTACGCGATATCTGAGTATATATGAATCGTTCCTTTGCTGTGATCTGACATATGGCGGTCAGGAAAAGGATCAAGGTAAGGAGCAGTCTTCTCATGGCTTATGTTTTAGTGACATACAAACTTACGCAAAAATATTTTCAATAATGTCCAAAAAACTTTAAAATATCGATTTAAAGGCCATGTGATAGACAAAATCTGAAACATTATGTCTAAATTTGAATCATGACCTTCTGACCATAACTTAATTTTGCATCGGAAACAAAACCAGTCGATCATGAAAAAACACTATCTCATGTTGTCATTGCTTCTGGCGTCAGCGACATTGCTTCAGGGCCGGACATATCCGAAGGACTCCCTCGTGCTTGAGCAGGCGGTGGTCGTGGGTATGGGTACGCAGAAGCGCAATACAATCACTGCAGCAGTCTCGACTGTGGCATCTGAAGATGTTGCCTGGCGGCCTGTGACCGACATCACGTGTGCACTTCAGGGAAATGTTGCCGGACTGAACATCGTCACCGGCGCGATGGAAAACGGTACAGGAGGCGAACCCGGAAGTCATGTGGCTTTCAACATCAGGGGAATGGGATCCATAAACGGAGGCGAACCTTATATCCTTGTAGACGGAGTGGAGCAGAGCCTTAATAATGTCAATCCTGCAGATGTTGAAAGCATAACTGTCCTGAAGGATGCTTCCGCATCTGCAGTATATGGGGCAAGGGCGGCCTATGGCGTGGTGCTGGTGACGACCAGAAGCGGCAGGAGCGGCGAGGCGTCTGTAAACTACAGAGGATCCATCGGATTCTCATCTCCTGTAAACATGCCGGAGATGATGTCGTCACTTGCCTTTGCGGACTATGCTGACGGAATGAGGGAAGGTTCCGGAAAGAACTCCCTCTTTACCGATGCGGCAAAAGAGAGGATGGCGGCCTTTTCCGAGGCACCATATTCCAAGGAGTATCCCGGAATCGGAGTCAATGCCTCCGGTGACGGCTGGGCTTCAGCCTATTATAATCAATATGCCGACACGGACTGGTTCGACTATCATTTCAAGGACCATTCGATCCGTCAGTCCCATGATCTCAACGTCTCAGGAGGTTCTTCTAGGACCAGATATTATGCAGGTGCTGGCTATGTACATCAGGGAGGTCTGATAGACCATGTCGAAGACGAACTTGACAAATACAACGTCAACATAAAGTTTGATTTTCTCCCGAAGGAATGGCTCGAGTTCAGATTTTCAAACAACCTGACCGTCACGGACATCTCCCGTCCCATGGCAGACCAGACCATATTCTATGCGCAGATATCGGACAAGTATCCTACCCAGGTGGTCTCTCTTCCTGTCGATGGGGCATATGACCTTCCTTCATGGAATGAGGTCATGTACCTCAAGGAGACATCCTTCAACAGACTGTCCGTATCTGATGCCATGTCCTTTACTGTGACCATTAAGCCGCTTGAGGGAGTGGATCTGACCGCCGGAATGAAAGGACGCCTCGATGTGCAGAACAGCAGTTTTGCAATGGGGTTCCCGAAAACCACCCTTCCTGACGGCCGCATCGTGACGACTTCAGGAGGAAAGCAGGGCTACCAGTATCCCGGCATGCACTGGAAGAATACGGATTTCGGTTCCTACACGCGCGGACACATGTTCAACTACTACCTCTCCCCAAGCATCACCGCGTCGTATCAGACTGTACTCGGCCGTCATTTCCTGAAGGTGATGGCAGGTTTTCAGGCGGAACTTCAAGAGAACTCGAATGCCTTTACCTATAAGGACGGAATTCTCAGTGATGACATCTTCTCATTTGACAACGCTACGGGAAAAGTCATTGCGGATGAGGACAGGACACATTGGTCTACAATGGGATTCTTTGCAAGGGTGAACTGGAACTGGAGGGAAATCGTCTTTGCCGAATTCAGCGGAAGGGCAGACGCATCTTCCCGCTTCGCCCCCGACTGCAGATGGGGCCTGTTCCCGTCATTTTCAGCAGGCTTTGACATGGCACGTACGGATTTCTTCATGGATTCCGATGTTCCTGTCACCCAACTCAAATTGAGAGTCTCATACGGCCGTCTGGGAAATCAGAGCGGGGCCGGTCTGTACAGGTACCTCGGTCTGATGACCTTGAATCCGTCCGATGCAAACGCATGGCTGCTTCCGGGATCCTCTTCCGAGCCGTCCAAAGGTACCGTCGCCTATGCTCCGGGTATGGTGAGCCCTCATATGACATGGGAAAAAGCCGACAATGCCAATGTAGGACTGGATGTGACTGCGTTTGATTACCGCCTGAGTCTTACCTTTGACGCATATCAGCGTACGACGAGGGATATGCTCGGCCCTGCAGAATCGATCCCTATGATCGGAGGAATAGCCCCTGCGGACAGGGCAAAGGTCAATAATGCGGTCCTGCGCAACCGGGGCTGGGAACTGTCTGTAAACTGGTCTGACATACTTGCCTGCGGATTCCGCTACAGGGCAGGCTTCAATCTCTTCGATCATCGCGCCGTCATCACTCAGTACAACAACCCTGAAGGACTGATATCCAACAACCACACAGGTCTGTCTGCCAACAAGGGATATTATGAAGGGATGGACATAGGTGAGATATGGGGATATAAGGCAGACAGGCTCTTTGCTTCAGATTCCGAAGCGGCAGGGTATGGCAAAGACCTGAGTTTCTTCAAGCCACAGGAACAGTGGAAGGCCGGTGACCTGCGTTATGAGGATGTGAATGGTGACGGTGCAGTCAATCCCGGCAAGGGAACCCTTGACGATCACGGAGACCTGACTGTAATAGGCAATGCCACGCCTCGTTTCTCCTTCGGAATCAATCTGGCCGTCGGATACAGAGGCCTTGAAGTGTCAGCCCTGCTTCAGGGTGTGGGCAAAAGGGATTTCCCTATGGCCGGAAGTACATATCTTTTCGGAGGCAGAAACTATTTCAAGGACCATCTTGACCATTTTTCAGAGGACAATCCTTCCGGCTGGCTTCCCCGGCTGACCGACGGTACCGGGGCCGGCGACCAGGACTGGAAAGTAAATACGGGCTACAACACGTCCCGCTACCTTCTGAATGCGGCATATGTCCGGCTCAAGAATCTGATGGTATCATATACCTTTGCCGACGGTCTGCTGAAGAAGATGCGCCTGAAAGGGCTCAAGATATATTTCTCATGTGACAACCTGCTGACTCTGGACGCCCTTCCTTCTGCCTTTGACCCGGAGACACTGAACATGGTGAATACATGGGCCGGAGGAAGCCGCAATTCGGCACCAGGACTGACGTCTCCTATGGCACAGAACGGAAACGGAAAGGTCTATCCTCTTTCCAGAACAATGGTGATGGGTGTTGACATTAAATTCTGACAGAGATGAAAACAGGATATATGATTGCAGCCGTATCGGCGGCTATGCTTCTTGCAGGTTGCTCGGACTTCCTGAACAGGCTTCCTCTGACCTCTCCTTCAAGCGACACCTATCTGTCGACAGAGAGCCAGGTACTGAGTTATGTAAACGGCCTGTATGCGGCCTTGCCGTCGCTGACCCAATATGGAAGCGGAGTCCGTGCCGCGGACAAGAACAGCGACAACATCGTTTCGGAGAAATATGATCAGCGCATCAACGGAGAACTCTCAGAATTCGACGGTTATGCAGCCTGGTCAACAGACTATCAGAATCTTCGTGATGTCAATTATTTCCTTCATTTCTACCAGGTGCCTGCGGAAATGGAGAATGCCGACGTGAGGTCGCTGTATGCGGAGGTCCTGTTTCTTCGTGCATGGTGGCACTTCGACCTGCTGAAGAAATTCGGAAGCGTCCCCGTGATGGACGGATTCTGGGATGGGAACGCTACACTCGAGGGACTTCAGATACCTGCGGCGCCGAGGAAGGAGGTGGCCCTGTTCATACTGGACGATCTGGACAAGGCCATAGACGGACTCCATCGCAGAAACCGTTTCTCCGGACTCAGAATCAATAAGGAGGCGGCTCTTGTACTTGCGATGAACGTCTCTCTGTATGAAGGTTCTTGGGAAAAGTATCATTCCGGCGATGTCTTTGCTGCAGAAGATGCCGACCCCGGCCTGTTCTTCGGGAAGGTACTGTCATACGGTGACATCCTTTTTGACCTGATGCCGGTCTCTGAAGGTCTGAACACTGTGGGGAATGATCCTTTCGGTGCTCTTGACGGAGGTGAAGCCTATGCTCATCTTTTCAATCAGAAGGACCTCTCGGCCGTGTCTGAGGCACTTTTCTGGAAGAAATATGATGTCGGTATGGGAGTGCAGCATAGCGTTACCACGCTTCTGGCTTCCGGAGTCGTGGACAATGAGGCCGCTGCCGGAATCACACGTTCCCTTGTGGACAGTTATCTGTATGCAGACGGCACATTCATCGATCCGTCAGATCCGGACTTCAAGGATTTCAACAGGACGTTTGCAGGCCGTGACAGGCGTCTGTATGAAACCGTGATGTCTGACGGTCACAAGTTCCGCTCTACGTCCATAAGCCGCCCCATGAAGGTTGCCGAATATGTCAGCGGAGACTCCGACGAGGCCCGCAGGCACAATGCATCCCTCAATCCTCCGCGTCTTTTGGGTGACGGTAATTCCAGAAACCTTACGGGGTACCATACCGCCTTGGGTGTCGATACCACGTATGTAAGCAGTTCCTTCTGGGACACGGGTCTGGTGATCGTGAGGTATGCCGAAGCCCTTCTTGCCTATGCGGAGGCTGCAGAAGAGACCGGACAGTGTACTGATGATGTGCTTTCGTCGACCCTGAAGCCTTTGAGGGAGCGCGCGGGAGTCCTCTGGAAGGAACCGGTGCCCGACCCCGCTTTCACAGACTACGGGTATCCGCTGACCCCTGTGATGCAGGAAATAAGGCGCGAGCGCAGATGCGAACTTGCCCTTCAGGGCTTCCGGCTCGACGACATACTGCGCTGGCGCGGGCACAAGGTCATTGCAGGGAAGAGAGGACGTGGCGCATATCTGGGTGAAGACGGTATCCTTTACAAGGCATTCAATATGGATGACCCTGCTGTAAGAGAAGCCTTTGTTCACATCCCTGTAGATGCATCCGGACATATCGACCCTCTCAGGGACAGACTTCCTTCAGGCTATGGCTTTGTCCCCGACAGAGACTACCTTCTGCCCATCCCTCCGGAAGAAGTGTCCTTGGTGGAATCACTTGAACAGAATCCTAACTGGTAGATTGCCGACGTTATGAGAAGAATGATGATGCTCTTCCTGCTGCTATGTACTTATGCATTGTACGCACAGGAATATGAACTGGTATGGAAAGATGATTTCCGAGGCAGGGAACTTGACGGCACTAAATGGTCGCGCATAACCCGCGGTCCGTCGGACTGGAGGCGGCATATGTCGCTTGATGATGCGCTCTATGATCTCAGAAACGGAAGACTGGTGCTCAAGGCCATGAGCAATGACGGATCGTTTCCTTCGGATACATCTCTGTATCTGACAGGAGGGGTCTGCACCAGAGGAAAGTTCTCGGTTTCATACGGGAAGGTAGAGGTCCGTGCCAGACTTGAAGGAGGACGTAGCGTATGGCCTGCCATATGGATGCTGCCTGAAGAGGGTGTATGGCCGGATGGCGGAGAGATAGACCTTATGGAGCGCCTCAATCACGATGATTTCATTTATCAGACCGTACACACACGATATACGCATACACACAAGTGGCATGCCGAAATTCCCCATTCGGTAAAGGCCGTGTTCAATCCCGACAGATTCAATGTCTTCGCTGTCGAGATCCTTCCCGAGAAAGTGATTTTCTCGGTGAATGGAAACAGGACGCTTGAATATCCCAGACTGCCAGCTCGCAATGATTCTGACGGTTCCATCCAATATCCGTTCGGTGCCCCGTTCTTTATACTGATGGATATGCAGATAGGTGGAGAATGGGTCGGCCCTCCTGACGGACGCGACCTGCCGGTTGAAATGCTGGTCGACTGGGTAAAGGTATACGAACTTAAACAATAGAGATCATGAAACAGACACGAATCATCATAGCAGCGATCGTTCTCATGTCATCCGCTTTCTGCGGATGTACCGGAAAGGACGCTCAGGACGGCAGTCCCGGAAAGCCAAGACTTCAACTGGAGTACCCTTCCGATGCAGGTGACACCTGTCCGAAGATACGTTTCGGCAATCAGAACAGAAAGGACGAGAAGTCTCTTGCTTATGAGCGTATCGCAGAGGAATGGAACAGAAACCTTATTGTAGGAAACAGGGTCCGGACGGAAGAAGAAACGGCAGAACCATTTTCCGGACTTTCGCAAAGATAATAAAAAAATCAATGGATAGAAAGGGGAAATTTAACAATCTTAATAAAAGTTATATTTTGCCTTAAAAATTAATAGGTTACACCCTTGTTTTTCTGGAAATATTAAATAATTTTGTCTTCCCGTAAAACACTATTATTATGAATAACCTATTCTATCTCGTGCCGGTGGCAGCGATCATCGCCTTGGCCTTTGCGTACATCTTCTTCCGTCAGATGATGAAGGAGAGCGAGGGAAATGCCACCATGAAGCAGATTGCAAAATTCGTAAGGGAAGGTGCAATGGCTTATCTGAAGCAGCAGTACAAGGTCGTGATCATCGTGTTCATCGTGCTCGCCGTCCTTTTTGCAGTGTTGGCAGTCCTTGGAGTCCAGAACAGTTGGGTCCCGTTTGCATTCCTCACCGGAGGTTTCTTCTCGGGCCTTGCAGGCTTTGTCGGAATGAAGACAGCCACATACGCATCGGCAAGAACAGCCAATGCGGCCATGCGTTCCCTCAATTCCGGGCTTAAGGTAGCCTTCCGAAGCGGTGCCGTGATGGGACTTACCGTGGTCGGTCTCGGCCTTCTCGATATAGCCATCTGGTGGATCATCCTCAACCAGTTTGTGGACATTGAGGGCACTCAGAAACTCGTCTTCATCACCACCACAATGCTTACATTCGGAATGGGAGCATCCACTCAGGCTCTCTTTGCCCGTGTCGGCGGCGGTATCTACACCAAGGCAGCGGACGTAGGTGCTGACCTCGTAGGAAAGGTAGAGGCAGGTATCCCTGAGGACGACCCTCGTAACCCTGCCACTATCGCAGACAACGTAGGAGACAACGTAGGTGACGTTGCCGGAATGGGAGCGGACCTTTATGAGTCATATTGCGGATCCATCCTTGCCACCATGGCCCTCGGTGCAGCCGCTTATTCGGCAGTCGGAACAGACGCCCAGATGAAGGCCATCCTTGCTCCTATGATCATCGCTGCAATCGGCGTAGTCCTTTCCATCATCGGAATCTACGTGGTCCGCACCAAGGAAGGAGCAGGCATGCAGCAACTGCTGAAGTCTCTCAGCAGGGGAACCAACCTCAGTTCTATCCTTATCGCCGCAGCGACATTCGGCATCATGTATCTTCTCAAGATAGACAACTGGTGGGGATTCTCCCTTTCTGTAGTTGTAGGACTCTTTGCCGGCGTCATCATCGGCCAGGCTACAGAATACTATACATCGCATTCATACAAGCCGACCCAGAAACTCGCTGAGTCAGCAGAGACAGGTCCTGCAACGGTGATCATTTCAGGAGTCGGTCTCGGAATGCTTTCTACAGCAGTCCCTGTCATCACCATCGCCGTAGCCATCCTTCTTGCCTACCTTTGCGCAAACGGATTCGACCTTTCATTCTCTGCTGCAAGCCTCAGTACCGGTCTGTATGGCATCGGTATCGCTGCAGTCGGAATGCTCTCGACTCTCGGAATCACCCTGGCCACAGACGCATACGGACCTATCGCCGACAATGCCGGAGGTAACGCACAGATGAGCGAACTCGACCCAGAAGTCCGCAAGCGTACCGATGTCCTCGATGCCCTCGGCAACACTACAGCAGCCACAGGAAAGGGCTTTGCAATCGGTTCTGCAGCCCTCACAGGCCTTGCCCTCCTCGCATCATACATCGAGGAGATCAAGATCGGTCTTACCCACATCGGAAAGCAGGTCACAAATGTCTCGGGTGAACTTATCGATGCAGCACAGGCTACCATCCCTGACATCATGGCCCACTATCATGTAGACCTCATGAACCCGGTGGTTCTCGTGGGCGTATTCATCGGTGCGATGATGTCATTCCTCTTCTGCGGTCTCACCATGAACGCCGTAGGCCGTGCCGCACAGAGCATGGTTACAGAGGTACGTCGTCAGTTCCGTGAGATCAAGGGCATCCTCACCAAGGAGGCTACTCCTGATTATGCACGCTGCGTGGAGATCTCTACCAAGGGTGCTCAGCGCGAGATGCTTCTTCCTTCACTCATCGCCATCATCGTTCCTATCCTTGTCGGCCTCATCCTTGGCCCTGCAGGAGTGATGGGTCTTCTTATAGGCGGTCTCGGTTCAGGTTTCGTACTGGCAGTATTCATGTCCAATTCCGGCGGAGCGTGGGACAACGCCAAGAAGTATGTCGAGGAAGGAAACTTCGGAGGCAAGAACTCTGAGGCTCATAAGGCGACGGTTACCGGTGACACAGTGGGTGACCCGTTCAAGGATACCTCAGGACCGTCACTCAACATCCTCATCAAACTGATGAGCATGGTTTCCATCGTGATGGCTATGCTTACTGTCGCTATTCATTAATTGCTTTGAAGAAACTGGTCGTATATATATTATTTCTTGTTTCTCCTGTGCTTTCCGCACAGGAGAAATTTGATATATCCGGCCATCCGCGTCTGCTGCTGACGGCAGGGGAGGAAGACGGCATCAGCAGAATGATCGCTGCAGACCCTGCCATGGCCAAGGTACATGACGGGATCGTGGCCGAATGTGACCGGATGCTGGCCCTGCCGCCTCTTGAGCGCGTAATGGAGGGGAAAAGGCTTCTGCATACGTCCCGCGAGGCCCTCAGGCGCATATTCTGGCTTTCGTATTCATATAGGATGACAGGTAAGGAAGCGTATGCAGAAAGGGCGATAGATGAGATGATGGCCGTCTGTGCTTTCAAGGACTGGAATCCGTCACATTTCCTCGATGTCGGCGAGATGGTGATGGCTGTCGCCATAGGCTATGACTGGCTTTATGACGTCATGCTGCCGGAACAAAGACAGACCGTCAGCAGGTCCATCATGGAAAAGGGCTTCGAACCCGCTGACGACGAAAGGTATTCCGGATTCTACAACCTGGCCAACAACTGGAATCAGGTCTGCTGTTCCGGCCTCATGTACGGTGCCCTCGCTACATACGAGGACCATCCTGAGTATTCTCGTGAACTCATAGACCTTTATGTCAGGTCGGTGCCTTTTGCCCTTGCATGCTATGCTCCTGACGGCGGATACCCTGAAGGATTCAACTATTGGGGATATGGTACATCCTTTCAGGTGATGATGATCGCTGCTCTGGAGTCTGCTCTTGGGACGGATTACGGCTTGAGCGAGGCTCCGGGCTTTCTTGACACCGGCTCCTTCATTCAGTTCATGACCGCCCCGAGCGGAGACTGCTTCAATTTCTCGGACTCTCCGTCTATGGCGGCCTGCAATCCGATGATGTTCTGGTTTGCCGGGCGGAATGATGACCCTTCCATCATATTCCTCGAACGCCGGGTCATCCGATCATTGCCGGACGACTTCATGAAGGACGCATCAAGGAGGTTTACCGAATACCGTCTGTTGCCGTCTCTTCTCATATTTGCTTCACGTCTCGATACTTCCGGCATCGCGGCTCCTGAGGAAAATTTCCGTGTATTCGAGGGAAAGACCCCTCTGTTCGTCTACCGTGAGGGATGGGAATCGGAAAAGGACGCATATCTCGGCATCAAAGGCGGATCTCCTATGACCTCGCACGCCCATATGGATGCAGGATCGTTCATATATGAATATGACGGCGTACGGTGGTCGATGGATCTCGGTATGCAGGATTATCATTCTCTGGAGAGCAGAGGTGTCGACCTGTGGAATCAGGAACAGCACGGGCAGAGGTGGGATGTCTTCCGTCTGGGAAATGAGGCACATTCGACATTGACCCTGAATGGGGACCGTCATCGCGTGAAGAGTTTTGTGCCACTGACCGGAATCTGGCAGAAAAAATCGCGCAAAGGGGCGTGCCTTGAAATGACGGAAGCGTTCGGGGATATGGTGACCGATGCGGAGCGTTCCGTCTTTCTGGACAGGCGGAACCGCCTGCACGTAGAGGACCGCCTGACGGCAGATGACGGGGAGGTAGAGGTGATGTGGGTAATGACCACTCCGGCCCGCGCCCGGATTGCCGCCGACGGAAGCATTCTGCTGGAAAAGGACGGAAAGAGGATGAAGTTAAGGATGACCGTCTCGTCTGATGATGCCTCCTATACTGCCGTGAACGCACATGTCTGGTCGAACGATCCTCCGCATGACTATGATGCCCCGAATCCTGGCACCTGCAGGGTGGGATTTACCTTTACCGTACCAGCCAACTGCAGCGCAACAGCCTCTGCCACGCTTCGTCCATTCTGATTTTTATCTGTGTCTGCAGGTCTGCCTTTTTTGAAAAATTGTTATATTTGCCTTACACTAATAACCAATGCTATGAAATTGCGATTCTATCTTTTGACATTGGTGATTGCGGGGCTGTCGTCAATGTCTCTCTCTGCACAGGACAAATATGAGGGCCAGTGGCCCGAAGGCGAGGGCATCCTCTATTCTCAGGAAAACGGTCTTATCTTCGGAACATTCATCAAGGGCAGACCTGAAGGAAGGTGCGTCTGCTACCTGCCGAACGGAGAAGTCTATTGGGGAGAATACCGCAAAGGAAAGGCTACAGGACATGGCCGCATCTACAGGGACAACGGTATCGTAGTGTCCGGAAACTACAGGAACGGCAGATATCATGGAATTGACACTCTGTATAGGGCGGACGGAACAGTTCATGTCGGCAGATTCCGCAACGGAAAACTGAAGGAAAGGATATATGACTCCAAGACTGACGCATCCGGCACGGTCTTCAGCAAACCGTCATATCCTCAGGTGGATTTCAGGCGCAGGCAGGAGGAGTTCCTGAGGGATCAGGAGATACGATGGGAGGAGCGCAACCTTGCGCTGAGGGAAAAGGCAGGACTGGTCAATCCGAAATTCCAGGGAGGTGACGTCGATGATTTCGCCCTCTGGGTGAATTCACAGGTTGTGGTTCCGATGACGGGGCGCTCATCCGGAGATTCCAGAATGGTGATTGTGGAATTTACCGTCATGAAGGACGGAAGTGTTGCCGATGTCCATGCCGTATTCGGGTCGGATCCGGTACTGAACGAAGAGGCCGTCAAGGTCGTGAAACGTTCTCCGAAGTGGACTCCTGGAGAGCAACACGGTGAAAAGAAGAACGTCCGTATGTCTGTTCCGGTCATGTTCGCTCTATAGCGTCAGTTTGCGTTCCATAAACGCTGAAAGGAAAGAAAAATCTGCTATCTTTGCAAGTTGGGGCCATGTTGGCCCTGACATTGCAGGATAGCATTTTTTATGAGCAAGGATAAAGAAATATTGGACAGCATTGCGGACAAGGAGTATGAACATGGTTTCGTGACGGATGTGGAGCAGGAATTCATACCCAAGGGCCTCAATGAAGATATCATACGCCTTATATCGGCAAAGAAGAAAGAGCCGGAGTGGATGCTCCAGTTCCGTCTGGACGCCTTCCGCAGGTGGCAGAAGATGCCTATGCCGAAGTGGGCGCATCTCGACATTCCTGAAATAGACTTTCAGGACATCATCTATTATGCGGCACCCAAAAGGGACGAGGACCGTCCTAAGGAGATCGATCCGGAACTTGAGAAGACTTTCGACAAGTTGGGAATTCCTCTCCATGAAAGGGCTGCACTTGCCGGTGTGGCCGTGGATGCCGTCTTCGATTCAGTGTCGGTAAAGACGACCTTCCGTGCCGCTCTGGAGGAAAAGGGAATCATCTTCTGCTCGTTCTCGGAGGCGGTGCGGGAGCATCCTGACCTGGTGCGCAAGCATCTGGCGTCTGTCGTGCCTGTTGGCGACAATTTCTATGCGGCCCTCAATTCCGCCGTGTTCAGTGACGGATCTTTCTGCTATATTCCGAAGGGAGTGCGCTGCCCGATGGAACTTTCCAGTTATTTCCGTATAAACGCCAGAGGAACCGGTCAGTTCGAAAGGACCCTCATCGTGGCGGACGAAGGGTCATATGTAAGTTATATGGAGGGCTGTACGGCACCGATGCGTGACGAGAACCAGCTCCATGCGGCCGTTGTCGAGATAATCGTGGAGAAGGACGCCGAGGTGAAGTATTCGACTGTGCAGAACTGGTATCCGGGAGATGCCCAGGGACGTGGCGGAATCTTCAACTTCGTGACCAAGAGAGGCATATGCAAGGGCTCAGGAAGCCATCTTTCGTGGACTCAGGTGGAGACCGGATCGGCAATCACATGGAAATATCCGTCGACCATACTCAAGGGAGACAATTCTTCGTCTGAGTTCTATTCCGTCGCTCTCACCAACAACATGCAGCAGGCGGATACCGGCACTAAGATGATTCATATAGGACGGAATACCCGTAGCCGTATCGTCAGCAAGGGTATTTCGGCAGGACGCAGTCAGAACAGTTACCGCGGTCTGGTGAAGATGCTTCCAGGCGCGGACAATGCACGAAACTTCTCGCAGTGCGACAGTCTTCTGATCGGTGACAAGTGCGGGGCGCATACCTTCCCGTACATCGAGAACGCCAACAAGACAGCAGTCGTGGAGCATGAGGCCACCACTTCGAAGATCAGCGAGGATCAGTTGTTCTACTGCAACCAGAGGGGGATAGGACCTGAAGAGGCTGTGGGACTTATTGTTAACGGATATGCACGCGAAGTGCTGTCGAAACTGCCGATGGAGTTTGCCGTTGAGGCGCAGAAACTGCTGCAGGTAAGTCTGGAGGGCTCTGTCGGATGATGGGGTTCTGGAATATCATACTGTTTGAGATGGGCGGGAAGCCGGTGCTGCTGATAGATCTTCTGTCGGCGGTGTTCGGTCTGACTACGGTCTTTCTGGCCGGCAGGAACCGCAGGAGCAACTTTTATGTAGGCTATGTCTATACAGCCCTGCTGTTCTTCATGTTCTGGCAGAAGAACCTTTACGCCAATCTGATACTGCAGCCTGTCTCATTGGGCATAAACATAATGGGCCAGTACCGATGGAGCCATCCGAAGAAGACAGAAGAGAGCGCTGAAAAGGCTGGTGAACTCAAGGTGTCGATGCTCACCTGGCCTGCACGAGGAATGATAGTGGCTCTGGTGCTGGTGCTTGCCTTTGTTTGGGGCTGGCTCATGTCCATGATGGGAACAAGATGGTTTGTGGGATATTTCCCGGCAAATCCCCTTCCTTATCTGGACTGCTGTGTGACGGTGCTCATACTGACTGCCCAGACCTTGTCAGCACTGAAGAAATGGGACTGCTGGATAGCCTGGCTCTTCGTGAACATCGCCAACCTGACCCTTTACCTGAAGGCAGGACTGGTGTTCATGCCGATAGTAAGTTGCCTGTACCTTGTCAACGGCATATGGTCGTTGTTCACATGGTACAGACTGTACCGCAAAGACGCATAGCCGCTTTGGATACTACTGTGTCATAGAAAAACGAAAAAGTGTCACAGAGGTTGGCTGTTTTGAGGAGAAACATTGAATTTGCACACTACTGTGTCACAATTGGACTAAATAAAGACACAGTGGTCAAAATAAGATAACATATAGCATATGGCAAACGATATATTATTGAAGATCGAGGGCCTTAGGGCCTCTGTTGAGGATAAGGAAATCCTCAAGGGTGTGGACCTGGTGATCCGCAAGGGAGAGATCCATGCAGTGATGGGACCGAACGGTGCCGGAAAGAGTACACTGTCGGCAGTGCTGGCAGGAAAGCCTCAGTTCACGGTGACTGAAGGTTCAATCGAATTCATGGGACAGGACCTTCTTGCTATGTCGCCTGAAGAAAGGGCATGGGCGGGAATCTTCCTTTCTTTCCAGTACCCTGTGGAGATACCGGGAGTTTCCATCACAAATTTCATGAAGACCGCTGTCAATGCCCATCGCACAGGCAAGGGACTGGAGCCTCTGAAGGCAGGTGACTTCCTGAAACTCATGCGCGAGAAGATGGCTTTTGTGCAGATGAAGCCGGAATTCGCCAAGCGTGAGGTCAATGTCGGATTCTCCGGCGGAGAGAAGAAGCGTAACGAGATATTCCAGATGGCCATGCTTGATCCGACTCTCGCCATCCTTGACGAGACGGACAGCGGACTGGACGTAGATGCCCTCCGTATCGTGGCCAATGGTGTGAACGCCCTTCACACTCCGGAAAAGGCAGCCATCGTCATCACACACTATCAGCGTCTTCTGGACTACATCGTTCCGGATGTGGTTCATGTACTCAAGGACGGAAAGATCGTCAGGACTGCAGGCAAGGAACTTGTTGCGGAGATTGAGGAGAAGGGTTACGATAATCTGTAGGATATGGATGATATGATTATAAAATCGAACAATATTGTTCATAGAGTTTATGTTTTGGACGGTCGTTCGGGTTGTTGTTCCGACGACCCCCGCCTGTCTGTCGACAGGCACCCCCTAGCCGGGGGTGGCATGTCGTCTCCACAATCAACACCAAACGGCCACTTCTGCAAGGGAATATCACAGCATATCGTTGTGGAAAGAGACGCAAAGGTGGATGTGGTACTTCTGGTCATGCCGGGAACATCGTGCGACATCAGGTTGGATGTGCGTCTTGTCGGGGAAGGAGCGGAAGCGAATATCTATGGTGCGTATGTATGCGGTTGGGAAGAGAAGGTGAAGATTGCCGTGGACATGCATCATGACCTGCCTCACTGCAACTCCCGCCAGTTGTTCAAAGGCATTGCAGGAGGCACTTCCAGGGTGGATTTCTATGGAAAGATAATAGTTGCTCAGGACGCGCAGAAGACAGAGGCATATCAGGAAAACCACAATCTTCTTCTTTCTGACGGTGCCAAGGTCGACACAAAGCCTCAACTGGAGATATATGCGGACGATGTCAAATGCTCTCACGGAGCCACTATCGGCCGCCTGAACGAGGAAGAGCAGTTCTACATGCGTTCGAGGGGCATAAGCCTCGAGGATGCAAAGGTCCTGCAGATGATCTCGTTCATCGCTCCTGTTCTTGAGCATATAGAAGACAAATCCCAAAGAGAGTCGATAGCATCACGCATAGAAGAATCCATCAGGCAGATCATTTAACATACGATTGACCATAGGTGATATGTGGAAGTGACATGCCACCCCCGGCTAGGGGGTGCCCTCAAAGAGGGCGGGGGTCACGGAACATACCACCTGTGGTCAGTCGAAACACGATGAATATGATAACGAACCCGAATGTCAAGATCAACCTCGGTCTGAACGTTCTCCGCAAGAGGGAGGACGGCTTTCACGACCTCGAGACCCTTTTCGTACCATACTTCGGCATCAGCGACACCCTTGAAATCATCACCGGCGACGATTTCAGCAGGACTTCGGCATCACTTTTCTCCCGTTACGGAAGCGAGGTGCCTGCATCGCAAGGCAGTATGGAGCGTGAAGGAGTCTTCGGAGTCGGGACGGAAGAAAGAACGGCCCCGAAGATGGTTCAGGGCATATCTGAAGACGGCAGGCTCATGATCACCATCGCCCGAAGCGAAGGCGTGGACTGGGACCCTCTGAAAGACCTGACCGCCAAGGCATATTACATCCTGGCAGAAGATTTTGACATGCCTCCGGTAAAGATATTCCTTGAGAAGACCTCCCCTGTCGGTGCCGGCCTGGGAGGAGGTTCGGCTGATGCGGCATTTGCACTGAATATGCTCAATGAGATGTTCTCTCTGGAACTCTCCGAGGAACAGTTGGCGGGATATGCTGCAAGACTCGGAAGCGACTGTGCATTCTTCGTATACAACCGTCCGATGATAGGCGAAGGTAGAGGTGAAGTCCTGACCCCATATGACCTGCAGATTGAAGACTCATATGAAATCCGGGTCATAACCCCTGCGGGCATAGCCGTATCAACGAAGGATGCATATGGCGGAATCAGACCGCACCTTCCGGAAGTGCCTCTTAGAGAAGTTCTCTCAACACCGGTCGAGGAGTGGGACGGAGTCCTTGTCAATGACTTTGAGGAAACCGTCTTCGCCAGATTCCCTGAACTTGCTGCAATAAAGCGCTCACTTTATGACAGCGGTGCTGTATATGCCAGCATGTCCGGCTCCGGTTCTGCCCTCTTTGCAATCTATAAAAGAGACTAAAAAACGGAAAAAGACATATAAAAAAAGAAAAATGTGACGAAAGTGCCGGATTCTGTGACGAAATTCCGGTGCTTTTTTCTTTGTTTTATCTTCCTTTGATGAAAAAACAAGATGAGGAAGATTGCAACTTTCATATCGGCATCGCTCCTGGTCATAGCCTGCGGCCTTGAAGAGACGAGGGTGGGTGACCATTCCAATCCTGACGGGATATGGACCGGTCCTCCACAGAATCAGTATGGACAGGTCAGTTATGTCACTGTGGTGGACTATCCTGACGGATATGACTGGCGTTCGGATCCGGGAGGAACCGAAGCCGCCTGTTCTCTCGCCGTCTTTGCAGATGGAGTTCCTGTGCTCCGGGTCCCGGTAGGTGAAAGTCATCAGACGTCTGCCGATCCGCAGCGGCACAGGGTCATCGGAGGGCATCTGTACACGGACTGGACGGACGGAACCGTGACGGTAATCAAGAAGGACGGAAGGGAACTGTTCAGATATGAGGCCCCGGAGACGGTGGCAAGGATGCTTGTACAGGAAGGAGTGGTCCATACCCTGAACATTTCCACCGGTGGTGGATTTGTCTATCGTGTGGACGGCAAGGAAGTCCTCAGGCGCGATGATGCCATCTTGTTCGGACATCTGGATATATGTGAAGGCCGGGTCTGTTTCTGTTTCTCACGTTCAGTCAAAGAGGCCTCAGGAGTGGTGGAACGTTATTATTCGGTCTGTGACGGTACGGTGGAGATGCTTGAACTTAATGGCCTGGTGCATGATATGAGGCATTATGATGATGGTCTCTATGCCCTGGTCTCTAAGAGTGAAGGTCTTATGCCGATGCTGGTACGAGGCTCTATGGAAGAAAGGCCGGGTATCTTTCTGAGCGGAGAAGTGACAAATGCGGAATTTTTGGGAAGAGGCTGCTTGTGCGTATCCGTACGCTGTATTCTATATCCGGATTCATCCCTGGTCACTGCTCTGTGGTATGGAGGGGATATGTGGAGACGGTCACCTAAAGGAGTTACGGCCGTTGCCGCTAGTGCGTCGCGAAATGGTATGTGCATGTTATGCAACCCTCGCGGGACAGAAGCAGGTGTCATTTGTGTTGATACAGAGACTTATGAAATGCCTGCAGGATATAGCATAAGAGGATATAATCCGGTAGCATATGGTGAAAATGGGGCGGTTGCAGGGCTGTCTTCTGACTCGGGAGGGCCTCCCGCCATCTGGATGAACGGGAATGTCAATGTCTTGAATATCAACGGATATATATCCGGCGTGTCACTTTCCGATGATGTTTCTCGCTAATGCGTTGGCGCAGACAAAGTCCTTGAGTTCCTTGCATTCAGTCTGGAGTATCGTGTTCTTGTCGCCCTGCCACAGGAGGGAACCCTGATAGATGAATCCTATCTTGTCGCCGATTTCCAGTATGGAGTTCATGTCGTGTGTGTTCACGATGGTGGTCATGTTGAACTCCTTTGTCAGGTCGCTGATGAGGCGGTCGATCAGGATGGATGTGTATGGGTCAAGGCCGGAGTTCGGTTCGTCGCAGAACAGGTATTCCGGATTCAAGGCTATGGCCCTTGCTATGCCTACGCGCTTCTGCATGCCGCCGCTGAGTTCGTTGGGATATTTGTCGTCAGAACCGATGACGTTCACCTTTTCGAGGCAATACCGTGCTCTTTCGCGTCTCTGTGTTTCGGACCAGTCGGTAAGGAACTCCATGGGGAACATCACGTTCTCTATGACGGTTGCGAAGTCGAAGAGAGCGCTTCCCTGGAAGAGGATGCCTATCTTCTGGCGCAGTTTCTTCTTTTCTTCATAGTCCATCTGCGACAGTTTCCTGTCACCGTAGCATATTTCGCCGCTGTCCGGTTCCAGAAGTCCTATCAGATTCTTCAGCAGCACGGTCTTGCCCGATCCGCTCGCGCCGATGATCATGTTGCACTTTCCTGGTTCGTATTCCACGCAGATGTCCTTCAGGACCTGTACTCCGTCGAAACTCTTGTTGAGGTGTTCTACCTTTATCATGGTGTCTAATAAAGCATGAGTTGTGTGACAATGAGGTCGGCCATCAGTATCAGAATGCTGGTGGTGACGATGGCCTGTGTGCTGGAGCGTCCCACTCCAAGAGATCCGCCTTTGGCATAATAGCCGTTGAAGGCTGCAATGGATGCTATCATGAAGCAGAACAAGGACATCTTGAAGCAACTGTAGAAGATGTAGAATCCGTTATAGAAGGCCTTTATTCCGGTTATGTATGATGCCGTAGGTATGATCTGAGTGCTCTCCACCACAATCCATCCTCCGACAAGACCGAGTGCAAGGCTCAGGAGCATAAGGAGCGGACTGAGGATGGCAGCAGCGGTGACTTTCGGCAGCACCAGAAAACCTGCCGAGTTGATGCCCATCATGTCCATCGCGTCAATCTGCTCGGTGATCCTCATGCTTCCGATCTCGGAAGAGATGTTGGACCCCATCTTGCCTGCCAGGATCAGAGCAACCATCGTCGAACAGAACTCCAGGATGAGGCTTTCCCTTACCATGTATCCTATGTACATCTTGTCGATTATGGGGTTTTCAAGATTCGATGCCGTCTGGATGACCAGGACTCCTCCGATGAAGAGCGATATCACTCCCACCAGAAGAATAGACGACAGAATCAGTTTATCTGCTTCATTGACGAACTGCCTCCAGAAGATTTTCCACTTCTCAGGCCTCCTGAAGACCATTTTGAGGAAGAGGAAATACCTTCCGACAGACACAAAGATTTTTTTTAGCATGACTAAAATTTATTTTATCATGCGAATTTAGTCACATTTTTCTTTTTTTTAGTCTGTTTCTCGAATATCATGGCAACATTTGGGGTACGCAATTTCTGTCTGAAAACCAAAATATGTTGAGATATGATGATAAACATTCATGGAGCGAAATGCATAGGGATAGATGCCGTCCCTGTTACAGTAGAGATCGATATCGCGTCCGGACTGGGCATCCATCTGGTGGGTCTGGCTGATGCTGCAGTAAAGGAGAGCCTTTTGAGGACCATCACGGCACTTCAGTCGATGGGTTTCAGGATTCCGGGCAAGAAGATCGTCATAAATCTTGCCCCTGCCGACATGCACAAGAAGGGGAGCGGGTATGACGTGCCGATAGCCGTAGGCATCATAGCATCGTCAGGCCAGCGTGACCTTCCCCTTGTCGGGGATTTCCTCATGATGGGCGAACTGGGCCTTGACGGGACGGTCCGGGATGTGCCTGGCGCGCTGCCCATCGTCGAACTTGCCTCGCGGGAGGGCTTGAAGGGGTGCATCTTGCCGGCCTCTTCGGCCATGGAAGCGGTCGAGTATGAAGGAGTCGATGTCTATGCTGTGGATACACTTGATGACGTCCTGCGTGTGCTGTCAGGAGAGGAAATGTGTGACGACCTTCTTGCAAGGAACAGGAGACGGACGGCCGCTCATGATGCGGAGCATCCTGCTGACAATCCCGGACTGTCCGGTGCCGTCGGTACGGGTGTCATGGATTTCGCCGAGATAATTGGCCAGGAAGGTGCAAAGAGGGGAGTCGAGATAGCCGCTGCCGGAGGACATAATGTCATGCTCATCGGTCCTCCGGGTTCCGGGAAAAGTTCGCTTGCCAAGGCAATGGCCGGCATTCTGCCTCCGATGACCCTGGAAGAGTCCCTGCAGACGAGCAAGATATATTCGGTGGCGGGTAAAGGCAATCCTGGCGGCGGTCTGATGAAGGTCCGCCCGTTCCGCGCACCGCATTACAGTGCCTCGGTGGCAGCCCTTATCGGTGGAGGAACGGACACCATCCTGCCGGGAGAAATCTCTCTGGCTCATAACGGAGTACTCATGATAGACGAATTCTGTGAGGCCCCGAAAAAGATTCTGGAAGTTCTCAGGGCACCGATGGAGGACCGCAAGGTGACGATTTCCCGCCTTAAGTCCAAGGTGGAGTATCCTGCGGACTTCATGCTGGTAGCGGCCACCAATCCTTGTCCCTGCGGATTCTATGGGGAGGGTGACAGATGTACCTGCACCCCGTCCCGTCGTCTCGCTTATCTGTCCAGACTATCCGGACCGATAATGGACCGTATAGACATACAACTCTGGATGCATCCTGTGGACCCGCGCAAACTGATGTTACGCAGGACTGCAGAGACAAGCGCCGAGGTGGCTGCAAGAGTAGTCAGGGCAAGAGAAATACAGAAGGACCGTCTTTCGGCGGACGGCATCTTCTGCAATGCCGCCATGACAAGCCGCCTTATCGAAAAGCATTGTCAACTTAGCGGCGAATGCAGGATCCTGCTGGAAAAGATCATGGACAGCATGGGTCTGTCTGCCCGCGCCTGCAGCCGCATCATCCGTCTTGCCCGCACCATTGCCGACCTCGCCGCTGACTCCGACATCCTGCCCGAACACATTTCGGAAGCCGCATCCTACCGCTTCCTCGACCGTCAGAACATCTTTTGATTATTCAGGATGAAATTTTGTTATGTATTAAATAATATTTTATATTTGCATCATGAGAATAATATCTGTCAATAAATTGAGAGAATATTGGGAAATCCATCCTGATACACGTATACCGTTAAGCGAATGGTATATCAAGGTGGGAAAGGCGAAGTGGAAGTCATTCAGCGATATGAGGAAGGATTTCGGTTCTGTGGACTTTGTAGGCGGCCAAAGGTATGTCTTTAACATAAAAGGAAATGCTCATCGTCTGGTCGTTGCGGTCAAATTCACTCCGCAACTGGTCTATATAAGGTTTGTTGGTACGCATAATGAATATGATAGGATCGATATTAAAACAATATAGGTTATGGCACAGATAAAGAACAAAGAGACATACGATGCGGTGATGAAGAGGATTGATGAACTTTTCTTTGAAACAGGGGAGGATACCTCTCCGGAGGATCCGCGTCTTCTGGAACTGGACATCCTTTCTGAACTTGTGGAGGAGTATGAAAACGCTCATTTTCCTATCGAGACTCCCTCCCTTGCATCTGTGATCCTGTATAGAATGCATGAAATGCATCTGTCTCAGAAGGAACTTGCCTCGCTTATCGGCATGACGGCCCCCAGACTGTGCGAGATTCTGAGCGGAAAGAAGGAACCGACATTCCAGCAGGCAAGACTCATCGCTGCGCGCCTCGGCATTGATGCCGATATCGTGCTGGCATGACCGTTTTCAGGAATTTGCGTATCTTTGCATCATGAAACAGGAAATCACTATAAGAAATACGGCAGACCTGGACAGGGCTGCAGCGGAATTTCTCGAAAAGATAGGGGACAACACCCTGATAGCGTTCTTTGCGCCCATGGGTTCCGGCAAGACAACCTTCACGACGGCCGTATGCCGCGTCCTTGGAGTCACAGACCCGGTAGGTTCTCCGACATTCGCGATTGTCAACGAATACATGCGTGCGGACGGCGAGCCTATGTATCACTTTGATTTCTACAGGATCAACCGTCTTTCGGAAGCCCTGGACATAGGGCTGTACGACTATCTTGACAGCGGATGCCTCTGCATGATGGAGTGGCCTGAGAATATCGAGGAACTTCTTCCGGAAGAGACTCTGCGGGTATCGATAAAGGTCAACCCGGATGAATCGAGGACACTGAACTGGGAAGAATGAGAAAACCCTCTCCTGCCGTGGCGGGAGAGGGTTTTCGGTTGGTTGGTGTTAATAATAGGCTATAGATTGACTCTAAGTCCTATCTCTAATCCCAGCATGAGAGGCTGGGCAGTTCTGATGCTTGTCGGCTGATTGCAGTCGAAATAATATCTGACGCTAGGATCAAGGTACAGACCAAGGTATCTGCCAAGGGCGAATTCCACGCCGATGCCGACATTGGCGGATACCTGTACTCCTTTTGGTCTTTCCCTGTGTACGATGGTCGTGCTGAGAAGGTCATATCTGTCACTCACACATTTTTCGATGGCGCCTCCGGCATATGCATAGAAGTTCACATAATTGTTTTCAAGTATGCTGTAATATGCATTGACAGGGATTCCGATATAGTGCTGGCTGTTCCGGATGTCTGAAGATACCTTCCTGTCTTCCAGGCCATTGCTTACATGAGTGTATGTACCGTAGAATTTTCTTGTAAGCAGGGTGTAGTCAAGTCCGACTCCGATAGCCCATCTTGGAGAGAGTCCGACCTTTACTCCGGCTCCGAAAGACACCGGCAGTCCGTATGTTGATTCAGTGCTGGTCTGCCTGATACCTGTGGTGAGTGGTGCTGTAGATATGGATGGACGCCTGAACGGACCGCCTGCCCCATTGTTCTGTGCGCTGTTGGTTCCCGCTGTACCTGAAAGCACGAGGGAAGTCCTTGTCTTGCGGACTTTTCTTTCTTCATCTTCCGGCCATACATCCGGGAAATATTCCTTTGGCTCTTCCGGACCGACTGTTTCTGTGGCAGGAACTCTTTCGTCTTCTGATGCAACTCCCGGCATTTCCTGCCCGGTCACTGTCAGTGCTTCCTGTTCCTCGGCCTTCGGTATGACAGACTCGGTCTGGTCGTCTTCAGATGTCATCTGTACGGGAATACCGGCTGATGGCTTCTGCTTCCTGACGATATCTCCGGCATCCGCAATGTATGCAGACTCTTCTGCAGGTTCCTTTACAGGTTCAGCCACCGCAATCATGTCTTCGCTGATGCTCTTAGGGACAAGTGCGTCGTTTCCTCCATGGTTCAGCACAAGGCCTATGGCAACTGCTGCCGCTGCGGCAACAGCAATTGCAGAGCGCCTGAACCAGAGCACGACAGGTTTCCGGTTCTTGGCGGCATCGATCTTGTCAAGTCCTGTTGAAATACCTTCCCATACATGCTCAGGAACCTCTTCCTGTGCCTGTGAGAGAATCGATCTCATCAGAATGTCAGACTCTATGTTATCCTTGTCTTCAAACATCTTCTCTTTCCTTTATCTTGTTCTGCAGCCAGATCCTTGCCCTGCTCAACTGTGTTCTTGATGTAGTTTCGCTTATTCCTAGCATCTCTCCTATCTCCTTATGGGAGAAACCCTCTATCGCATACATGTTGAAAACCGTCCGGAAGCCTGGAGGGAGGGTCGTTATGAGCGCCATCAGTTCCTTGTATCCGATGGACTGGATCTGGGTCGTCATGTCGGCCTTCATGCCTTTTGCAACGTCCAGTTCATCGCTCATCTTGAGTGCGTCCTTCTTCCTCAGACTCATCAGGGCAGTGGTGACAAAGATCTTTCTGGCCCAGCCCTCGAAGGAGCCGTCTCCCTTATAGGAGTCCAGTCGCGTGAACAACGTTATGAAACCGTCCTGAAGGATATCTTCGGCCAGACTTCTGTCACCGACATATCTTATGCATAAAGGGAACATGCGTGGTGCCAGCCGGTCATACAAGGCCTTCTGGGACGCCCGGTCTCCTTTAATGCATGATTCAATCAGTTGCAGGTCAATGGTTTCAGCCACAATATTCTTCTATAGGTCCGGCAGGTTTGTCAATTGTTCATGCCTCAAAAAGATGCAAAACGGACCATTAATGTTGCATCGAGGCTCTTTTTTTTTCAAACATAATGCATTTTTCCCGATTTAGAGTATTATTTTTGTACAAAATCTTTTACTCCCTTGATTTGAACATGAAAGAAAAACTATATCTGCTGGTAATATCAATCTTCTTTATTGCGTCCGCCGCACTTCGTGCGCAGGAGTTCCGTCCTCAGTCCGCTCATGAGAATCAGATTGTTTCAGCAGTTGCCAAATTCAACGAAAACGACATGGAAGGGGCCCGCGCCATCCTTGCTTCCATCCTTGCAGAGGATGCATCGAACGATGCCGCCTGGTACTACCTTGCAAGAACAGCCCTGAGTGAAGGAGACCTTGCTCAGGCGGAGGAATGCCTGCGGAAAGCCTCAGATCTTGATCCTGAGAACTTCTGGTACAGATACCGGCTCGCAGGTCTGTATTCCGTGACCCAGCGTCAGGAACTGACTGTCGACATGTATGAGGACCTTCTTGAGGATTTTCCCAAGAAAAGCGGTCTGTATCTGGAACTTGTTGAACTCTATGCTGCTCAGGGCCAGTATGAGAAGGCCCTTGAGACCATAAAGGAGGTCGAGACGGTTTTCGGCATGACTGAAGCCATCGCGGTCTACAGGTTCAACTTACTTCGTGCCATGAACCGTCAGGAGGAGGCCTACGGTACTCTTGAAGAGTACAACAGGAAGTACTCGTCTCCATATATCCTCGCGACTCTTGCCGATTACGAGATGTCCATGTACAACGATTCCACAGCCCTTGTCTATTATGACGAGGCCCTGGATCTTGCTCCGGATTATTCTCCGGCCCTTCTGGGCAAGGCGGAGACCCTGAGGATGACCAGAAAGTACGACGAGTATTTCACCGTCCTTGACAAATACGTCACGTCATCCGACAGCCCTGCATCGGCCAAGAGCGAGTATCTTATGGCCGTAGTGCAGAGGACGGATCCGAAATTCATCCGTAACTTCATGCCTCAACTTGACAGCATTGTCGACAGAACTGTCCGCATCCATCCGCAGGACAGCACAGTCCTCCGTACGGCAGGTATATATTATTATTCCACAGACCGCAAGGACGTGGCCGGTACCCACTTCCGTGCCAACGCCGAGGCGTGGCCGCAGAGCCTTTCCGCGAGCGCTGGCCTTGTGGAGTTTCTGATGTATGCAGAACAGTGGGAGACCCTGTCCGAAGAAGGACGTAAGGCATATGAGCGGTTCCCTCAGGAAACGGCGTTTCTTGAAATGGCAAGTGTGGGAGACTACAACCTGAAGGAATACCAGAAGGTTCTGGACATCTGCAACAAGGTCCTTGAAGTGGCTCCGAATGACAGTTCCAGCACTCTGAGGGCCTGGTCAACGAAGGGTGACATATATCACCAGTTGGGAGACAACAAGAAGGCCTACAAGGCCTATGACAAGGCTCTGAAGATCAATCCGGATTATGTCTACGTGCTGAACAACTATGCCTACTATCTCAGCGTAGAGGGCAAGAAACTCGGCAAGGCATATGCCATGAGCAAGAAGACCATAGAAGCCGAGCCTGATAACGCCACATACCTCGATACATTTGCATGGATCCTTTATCTGCAGGGCAAGCCTCTCGAGGCAAAGCCGTTCTTCAAGCACGCCATGCTCTATGGCGGAAAGGATAGTCCGGTCATTCTTGATCACTATGCAGAGGTTCTCTATGCTCTGAAGGAGTATGACATGGCCTTCATCTACTGGAACATGGCCAGTCAGAAGAACAATGGAGACATCCCGGATCTCGATGCCAGGATAGAGGCGAGGAAAAAGGCCGTAAACCGTTAAACAGACCGTCATGACGAACAGAATCCTCAGATTTTTGCTGATCCTGGTCATGCTTCTGCCTCTGTCGGCAGAGGCATATGCTCAGTCTGTCAAGGCGCAAGAGGAAAAGAAGGCACGCCTTGAACGGGAAATCGCCATCATCGACCGTCAACTTGCTGAGAATGCCTCCAGGAGCAGCAGCATGCTGGCGGACCTCAATCTTATAAGGAAGAAGGTATCCAACAGAAAGGAACTTGTGGCTCAGAGCGACCGCCTTATAAAGAAATACAATGATGACATATACCTGACGCAACTTCAGATCAATAAACTGGAGAGCCGCGTAAAGACCTTGTCAGACCATTATGCAAAACTGATCCTCAGCGCATATAAGAACAGGGATGCCAGGGTGTGGTACATGTATATGCTCGCTAGTGACAATCTGGCGCAGGCGTACAGAAGGTTCGGATACTTCCGGAATCTGTCGTCGCATATGAATGAGGAGGCCCGCCAGATAAGGGAGGCACAGGAGGAACTTGAAGCAGAGAAGGAAAAACTCTCTGCAATGAAGAAGGATGCGGAGGCAGTCAAGGCTCAGCGTGTGAAGGAACTGGAAAGTCTCCGTGCCGATGAGGCCAAGGCGGACAAGGTGGTAAAGCAGTTGAACCGGAACAAGAAGACATATCAGGCGCAACTCAAGGCCAAGAGAAAGGAAGTGGAGGCACTCAACAGAGAGATAGAAAGAGCGATATCAGCAACCGTCGGGGGCGCATCCAAGCCGGCTTCAGGCAAGAGCAAGACTGTCGTGGATACAAAACTTGCTGCAGAGTTCGCCAAGAACAAAGGCCATCTCCCATGGCCAGTGGACGGTGCTGTGGTGGGACGTTTCGGCACCCACTATCATCCTGTATATACCAACCTGAAACTTCCGCCTAACAACGGATTCGACCTTGCCGTGGCAAAGGGGGCCGACATCAAGGCTGTATTCGACGGAGTGGTGGAGCAGGTCATGGTCATTCCTGTATACAACCAGTGCGTCATGGTCAATCATGGCAACTATTTCACCGTCTACTGCAAACTCAAGAATGTAGATGTCAAGGCCGGCGACAAGGTCAAGACCGGGCAGGTGATAGGTACCGTAGACACCATCAACGGCCAGACGCAACTCCACTTCGAACTCTGGAAGGAGAAGACCCCTCAGAATCCGGAGTCGTGGCTGAAAAGATAACCGATATGAAGAAAACAGTTTTCCTTACCGGCGCTACGGGCAACATGGGCTGGGCCGGGTTCCAGGAACTATATAAAAGAAAGGACAGATTCCACATCCGTCTTCTGGCACGCGACAGCGCCAAGAATCATAAGAAACTCGACAGATATGCCTCAGACCCTGACGTGACGGTGATATGGGGCGACCTGACCCGTTATGAGGATGTCCTCCGTGGCGTCGAAGGTTCGGACTATGTCCTGCATGTCGGCGGAATGGTATCGCCGGCAGCCGACTACTATCCGGAAAAGACCCTGAAGGTCAACGTCACCTCTGCGGAGAATGTGGTCAAGGCGGTTCTCGCCCAACCTGGTAAGGACAACATCAAGGTCATCTACATCGGTTCGGTGGCACAATACGGCGACAGGAATGTTCCGAATCATTGGGGCAGTGTCGACGATCCTCAGGTGCCGGCCAAGTTCGACATGTATGCGGAATCCAAGATCCGTTCAGAGGAAATATTTGCCAGGGCGGGACTCAAGAGGTGGGTGTCTCTGCGACAGAGCGGCATCCTTTATCCCGGCATCCTTAAGGTCGTCAATCCTACCGCCTTCCATGTCCCTGTAGGCGGTGTGCTTGAATGGGCGACGATCGAAGACTCCGGCCGCATCCTGGCCCAGGTCTGTGAAGACTGGGTGCCTGAAGACTTCTGGAACAAGGCCTACAACATCAGCAGCGGACCGCAGTACCGTATGACCAATTATGAATTCGAGACCCGTCTGCTGTCCGCACTTGGTCTTCCGGGACCGGAGAAAGTCTTTGAACCTCAATGGTTTGCACTGAAGAATTTCCACGGCATGTGGTACAAGGACGCCGATGTCCTGGAGGATTACCTCCATTTCAGGGCCAATGTTCCTGTTGACGACTATTTCGCATCCATGAAGGCCCGGCTCCCGTGGTACTACTCTCTTGCTTTCCTCGCTCCTGCCTGGGCGGTGAAGATGTTCATGAAGCCATATGCCTTCGAGAAAGGGATGGGCACCCAGTGGTGGGTTGAAAACGATGAAGAGAAATTCCTGGCATACTACGGTTCCCGCGAGGCATACGAGGCCATCCGCTCATGGGATGACGTCCGTCCCGCCGAACTGGATAAATATCCGTCCCCAGATGCAGATTTATGACGGATGCCGTGTAGCGTAAAATGCTGATAGTAAGCAAGTTGATTAAATGTCCTGCCGTCCTCGTCTTGCAGGACTGATGTGTTAAGTTGCTGAACAACAAGAGGTTGCGAATCACGAAAAAGTTTAAATATTGATCAGACATGAAGATAAGGATACTGGATATATTGGAAGAGACGATGGCGGACGGCCCTGGCCTTCGTACGTCGATCTACTGCGCAGGATGCGCGCATCACTGTCCCGGCTGTCACAATCCGCAGTCGTGGGACTTCAATGCCGGACGTGAAGCCACAGTCGACGAACTTCTTGCAGTCATTAAGGAAGACAAGTTCTGCAATGTGACCTTTTCCGGAGGTGACCCTCTCTATCAGGTCGAGGCGTTCACCGAACTTGCCCGCCGCATAAAGGAAGAGACAGGAAAGAACATCTGGTGCTACACGGGCTTCACATATGAGGAAATCCTCGCCGACAGCCGTCTGAGCATGATACTTCCATATATAGACACTCTCGTCGAGGGCCCGTTCATACAGGAACTCCGCGACCCTGACCTCCACTTCAGAGGCAGTTCCAACCAGCGCATCATCCACATCACTCCTCAGGAAGATGATGATATCCCTGGAACAAACACCGATTATACGATATAAATAAAACGGTATAATTGCCAAAAACCGACAGGCACTTTGTTGTAGGTGACATGCCACCCCCGGCTAGGGGGTGCCTCCCGGATGGGAGGCGGGGGTCACCGGTACAAAGTGCCTGTCGGTTTTATGGAGAAGTGGTTGATTATTTGTGGACCACCCTGTCTTTCAGTTCAGCAAGTTTGCCGCTGTTCCATCTGCTGGTTGTGCCGACGAGGTAGCCTGTGATTCTCTGCAGTTTGTCGATGTTCTCTCCACCGCAGTGAGGACACTTCTTGAGGTTCTCCTTTGCGTTTTCATATCCGCAGTCCATGCAGCGGTTCCTGTTGTGGTTCACTGAACAGTAACCGATGTTGTACTCATCCATGAGGTCAACGATAGCCATGATTGCCTCAGGATTGTGGGTTGCGTCTCCGTCGATCTCGACATAGAAGATATGTCCGCCGCCGGTGAGGGCATGGTATGGTCCCTCGATCTCTGCCTTGTGCTTAGGAGTACACTTGTAGTAGACAGGCACATGGTTGGAGTTGGTGTAGTAGTCCTTGTCGGTCACGCCGGGGATGATGCCGAACTTCTTCTTGTCCGCTCTTGTGAAACGTCCTGCAAGGCCTTCTGCAGGCGTAGCGAGTACGCTGTAGTTGTGCTTGTATGTCTCGCAGAACTCGTTGATCTTGCTTCTCATGAAGGTGACGATGCGCAGACCGAGTTCCTGTGATTCAGGACATTCTCCGTGATGCTTGCCGGTGAGAGCGATCAGGGCCTCAGCAAGGCCGATGAATCCGATACCTAGGGTACCGTGGTTTATTACAGACTCGATGGTGTCGTTGTCTGCAAGTTTCTCGCTGTCAAGCCAGAGTGCTCCCATAAGTAGAGGGAACTGCTTCTTGAGCGCTGTCTTCTGGAAGTTGAACCTCTCGTTGAGTTGCTTTGCAGAAATCTCAAGAGCCCAGTCAAGTTTCTGGAAGAACTCATGGATTCTTTCCTCGCGGTCAGCAATACCCATGCACTCGATGGCGAGTTTCACTATGTTGATGGTTGTGAACGAAAGGTTGCCTCGACCGATCGACGTCTTAGGTCCGAACCTGTTCTCGAACACTCGTGTACGGCAACCCATTGTAGCCACCTCATACTGATACCTCTTAGGATCCTCCGGATTCCAGAGTTCGTGGAAGTTGTAAGGTGCGTCGAGGTTTACGAAGTTAGGGAAGAAACGGCGTGCAGACACCTTGCATGCAAACTTGTAGAGGTCGTAGTTGCGGTCCTCAGGAAGGTAACTTACGCCTCTCTTCTTCTTCCAGATCTGGATAGGGAAGATGGCGGTAGAGCCGTTGCCCACACCCTCATATGTGGTGTTGAGGATCTCGCGGATCACGCAACGTCCCTCTGCAGACGTGTCTGTACCGTAGTTGATCGAACTGAATACCACCTGATTACCACCGCGCGAGTGGATCGAGTTCATATTGTGCACGAATGCCTCCATTGACTGGTGCACTCTGCTCACAGTCATGTTGATGGCATGCTGGATCACCCTGTCGTCGCCCTGGATGCCTACGAGGTCACGGCGGAGGTAGTCGTCGATCTTCACATTGTAGAGCCTAGAATAATCCTCACCGTTGATCTCTCCGATCTTGTCGAGTTCCTCCTGAAAGGAGCGTCTTACGAAAGGAGCCATGTAGAAGTCGAATGCAGGGATGGCCTGACCTCCGTGCATCTCGTTCTGTACGGTCTCCATGGAGATACATCCCAGAATGCTGGCTGTCTCTATCCTCTTTGCCGGGCGCGATTCACCGTGGCCTGCGAAGAAACCGTCCTCAAGAATCTTGTCGAGAGGGTGCTGGATGCAGGTAAGGCTCTTGGTAGGGTAGTAGTCCTTGTCATGGATATGGATGTAGTTGTTCTTGACGGCCTCCTTGACATCGTCTGAAAGCAGACACTCGTCTACATATGACTTCGTAGACTCTGATGCGAACTTCATCATCATTCCGGCAGGAGTATCGGCGTTCATGTTCGCGTTCTCGCGGGTGATCTCCGTCGCCTGTGCGTCGATGATCTCCTGGAAGATCTCACGTGACTTGGCCTTGCGGGCAAGGTTTCTCTGGTTTCGGTATGCGATGTACTTCTTTGCCACCTCCTTGCGCGGACTGTGCATCAGTTCAAGTTCCACCTGATCCTGGATGTCCTCCACGCTCATGTTGTCAACGTCAATCTTTGAGATTGCCGCTGCGATTTCCGCTGCAAGGACGATGTCCTCTCCAGCCTCAGTTACATCCATCGCCTTAAGGATGGCGTCAACGATTTTTCTTTTGTCAAAGATCACGACCCTGCCGTCGCGTTTTACTACATGCTTAACCATAACAAGTCAGTGTTAGATATAGCCAAACCCCTTTGCAAGGGCTTGGGATGATGATTAGTGTTTCTAGTGGATTTGTACTCTCCGGAAGAACGGCGTCCTGCCGGGAGAACAAAGATAGTCAGCAATGTAATATATACAAAACTTTCTGAACAAAAAGTTATTAACAATTTTCGCAAAATTCTGTTAACTTCCTGAAAAACAGAATTTTGCGAAAATATATAAATTTGAAAAAATCTAAATAAGGGTAAAGATGGGATCACTCGTCCGTCAGTTGCCCACAGGACGTATCACATAACTGAAACGGTAAGGTTGAGCCTTCACAAGATGCTCTTCACGAGGCCATGCTCCCCAAGAAGTGATGCAGCCTAGTCCCATCTGTGCAAGGTCCATGTTCACCCAAGTCTTTCCGAGCGAACGGCAGTCCTCCTGAGCGAGTCCCTTGAGTTCGAGAGAGTGCGCCTGATTGTTGCCGAGCCTTCTTACATCCATCTGAGTCCAGTGGAACGGAAGGGCAGAACCGGAGAATTCATCCTTGGAAGCGATCTCGAAGCCTGCTCCGTTGTCGTCGAGGACCCTCATCCACTTCAGACCGGTCTTTGTTCCTGACTCCTGAGGGCGTACATAACCGTAATGGTACTGGTCCTCGACCCTCTGGACATAATGTCCCATGATGGCCGAAGTCCTTCTGTCGATATAATTCTCATGAGGACCGTAGCCGAAGAATTCGAAGGTCGAATATGCTCCGTTCATGGCGAACTCCATTCCGAAACGAGGCAGCATGCGTGTCTGGGCGAGTTTTCCTGCATCCTCGAGCGTAAGTTCCACAGCCACTTCGCCGTCAGCATGAAGTCTGTATTGCACCCCGACAAGGGCGGCTTCTGAAACAGGGAGGAACTTCACGTCCACCACCACTGCTCCGTCTTCCTCAGTCACAGCGAAAGAGTCCACGGTCAGGCTCAGAGAGCGCCAGAACTCAAGCCTTTGGTCCTGACCTGCTCCAAGATCGTTTTCGGTCGAAGCTCTTCCGAAGCAAGGTACGAGCGGTGATTCGAGCATCTCCTTGTCGTTTACCTTATACGAAGCAAGGGCTCCCGTAGACTTATCGATGGTAGCACACCAAGGCGCAATACGATCGTTTCCGGAGCCTTCGAAGGACATGACGCCGCTGAAAACATGTGCCTTCCCATCCACAGAATATGAAGGTCTGCCGGACCCGTTGGCAGGAATCTCCATCGGAGCCCTGTTTATGCAGATCTGGTCGTATGCCACCTCATGGCCGGCCTCCAGGATGCCGTCTGCACGTCTGAGGAAATATCCTACATTGAGATAGACATCATGTGACGCAAGGTCTTCGATGCCTGCAACTTCAAGAATGTCAGCCTCGTTGAACCCGAGCGTCACGTCTGCGGTCTCCTGAGGGTCAACCTTGACACAAGGTACGTTTCCGCTCAGAACGGCCCTGCCGTCCACTTCCACCTGCCAGTTGAGGGCATAGCGCGAAAGATCGATGAAGAAATTCTCGTTGTATACCTTCACCTTGCCGTCCCTTGCCTGATCAGCGGTCGCTGAAGTATGGATGGAACGATACTGGTACGCCACCTCATATGCATGAGGATGAAGACTGCGGTCCGCGGCGATGATGCCGTTGCAGCAGAACGAATTGTCTGAAGGGTCGTAGTCGTTGAAGTCGCCTCCGTACACGAATACATGGTCAGTGCCGTCCTTTTCCGCATCTGCCGGCCACCAGAGTGCCTGATCCACGAAATCCCAGATGAATCCTCCCTGATATGACGGGTACTTGCGCACCAGGTCCCAGTATTCCTTCAGGCCTCCCATCGAATTGCCCATCGCATGGGCATACTCGCACTGAATGAGTGGCCTTTCAGGGTTGGAAGATGCGTATCTCTCACACTTGTCATAGTCCCAGTACATCGGACATACGATATCCGTCTGCGGGTTGAGACCTGCCTGTTCGTACTGAACCGGCCTGCTCGGGTCCATTGCCTTCACCATTTCATAGCCCTTGATGAAGTTAGGACCGAAACCGGCCTCGTTTCCGAGACTCCAGAATATCACTGCAGGATGGTTGAAGTCACGCTGAACAGCCCTGCGGATCCTTTCAAGATGGGCGTGCTCATATGCCGGATCCTTTGCCAGAGTCTCGTCTCCGTATCCCATGCCGTGCGACTCGACGTCCGCCTCGGCCACCATATACAGGCCGTATCTGTCGCAGAGTGTATACCAGAGAGGGTCGTCAGGATAGTGGCAGGTACGCACTGCGTTGATGTTGAGTTGCTTCATTATCTTGATGTCCTGTATCATGTCTGCCTCCGACACCACATATCCCTTGTACGGATTCATCTCGTGTCTGTTGGCTCCCTTGAAAAGGACTGGCTTGCCGTTCACAAGGACCTGTCCGTCCTTGACGCATATGTCCCTGAAGCCGATCTCGATGGCAAATTTCTCCGACTGTTCCAGTTTTCCTCCCTTCTTTGCGAACGAAGTCACCTCGAGCGTATATAGGTTCGGAGTCTCCGCTGACCACAGCAGCGGACCGTTCACCTTCATGGTCTGATTGACGATGCTGTTTCCTGAAGCGGTCTTCTTCGTGGTGTGATCGTCCATGGTCAGTTCAAACGGCACTTCACGGCCCTTGGCGTCATAAAGTGCATACCGCACCGAACCCACTCCTTTTGTCATCTCGGTCTCGATCTTCACCTCACCGGATGCCGATGCAATGACATGGATGTCCTCCACGCGGGCCTTCTCGCGTGAAAATACATATACGTCACGGGAAATGCCGGTAAGACGCCAGAAATCCTGGTCCTCGAGGTAAGAACCGTCGCACCATCTGAATATCTCAAGAGCAATCAGGTTCTCTCCCGTCTTCACGAATTTCGTGATGTCGAAACGGGCCTCCAGTTTGCTGTCCTCGCTGTATCCGACCTCCTTGCCGTTCACCCACACGCGGACATTTGAACTTGCCGCTCCGATATGGAGGATGATGTCCTTGCCTTTCCATGCCTCGTCGAGAGTGAATGTCCTGCGGTACTGTCCCGCGTAGTTGTGCCAGTCCGACGGGAAAGGAGGGTTGTTCCTGTAGTGTCCCCTCCATGGGTAACCCACATTCACATATACAGGGTCGCCGTACCCGTTGAGTTCCCACATTCCCGGAACCGGCATCCTGTCCCATCCGGAAGCGTCGAAGTCCGGCTTGAAGAATCCGGAAGACCTGGCGTCGATGCTCTCATACCACTTGAAGTCCCATGTGCCGTTCAGACTCTGCTTCAGACCGTCCGTCTCGAAGTGCGCCCTCATCGGGAGGCGGTTTCTCTCCACTACCTGAGGGTTCTGCCAGTCAGGCATTTCTGCTGTCTTCGCACCAGCGGAGACAAAAACTGCCAGACAGTTGACTGTCAGGCAGATAAATGTTTTGAAAATGCTGTTCATCGGTTATCAGTTTTTCATAATGAATGCTATCCTACAAGCCATACAAGCACATGGCGGTCGAAGATCATGTACTCGAGTTCAAAGTCCTCCTCGTGTTCATCCTTGTGGATGAAGGTGGCCTCGAGTTCTCCTTCCTTGCGCACATTGAACTTCTCCACCTCTATCTGCTCGGCAAAGTCTACGCGGTTCTGCGACATCCTCTTGAATATAGCCTCCTTGGCGCACCAGTAGATGGCCAGCTGTTCGTTTCTCTTCTCCTTCTCGAGGTCGTCGATCTCGTCCTCCGAAAGAGCCTTCTTCTCCACTGCGGAGAAATCCCTGTCAAGAGACTCTATGTCGATGCCGAGTTCCTCTTCGTCATGGATGATGATGGCCACGTACTTATCTGTGTGCGTGATGCTTATGTTGGTCACGCAGTTTTCGAGGTATGGCTGTCCGTTGTCGTGGTGATTGAGGTACATCTTCTCCTCGAACACCTCGTTGAGGAGGGCTCTGACAGCGAGTTTCTGTCTTCTCTGGCTCTCGCTTCTGAAAAGCATGATGTCTTCCATCTCATCAGTAGGGACAGATGCTATGTTCTTGAGTTCCTCTTCGGTCTCGGTCACTTGCCATACGGCGATCTCCGCCTTGTTGTCTAATTTCTTTCTGAAATATAGTGCCATATATATGAATAAATGTGTCTGTTTATGATTCGGTGGCGCCTGTCGTGCTATATACGAGAAACCTGTATGTGCAGACCATGCACATACGGAAAAACCTTCCTGACAATAGTCGGAAGTGCCGTTAATAATCACAAATACGCTGCTGGACAACGGATCGTCAGATTTCTGATCCGCCATGATATTCTGATCTTTTACTATAGGACTGGGAGGTTCCACGTGTCTCGCAATGTTGATTAGGGCGCAAAGATAGTAAAGAGATTTGATAAATAGAAAAATATGTCTAATTTTGTTTTAAAGTAGATATAATATTAATGTAAAACGACTTGAAATGAAAATGAGAAGATTGTTTGGTGTACTGCTGGCGGCAGTTGCGGTCGTAGCATGCGATCCTGACGATGTGGTTGTTACCCCGGAACTTAGTGTTGACAAGGACGCAGTTTCCTTGACTGCGGATGACGTCGAGGCGTCTTTTTCAGTCACTTCGAATGTCGACTGGACGGTAAGCCATGATGCTGACTGGGTGGTGTCTGTCAATCCGTCAGGCGGCAAGGCTTCTGATGAACCTGTGACGGTGAATGTTGTGCTGGAGGCAAATGAGTCACAGACCGAAAGAACGGCCTCCGTTACGGTGACTGCCGGCGATGTGAAGAAGACTGTGACTCTGACCCAGGCAGGTGCTGTCATCAACTATATTGACGGATATCAATGGCTTGCTGAAGTTGACGACAGGCAGGTACTGTTTGATTTCGGCGTTGCAGAAGATGACATGCTCTGCATAGCGATGCCTCTTATGGACGGCACGGGATTCGGTCTGTTTATGGCCGGTCTCTATGAGGTCGAAAGAAAGGACAATAAATCAGGAACAGTATCCTTCACTCAATATGATTGGGAGTGGGATGAGTACCTTGATGAATGTGAGTTCCAATATTCCGACCTCACTGCGACCTCTGTCAGACTTGTCTGCGAGATGGTGTTCGGTGTGTCGGACCCTATAGCATTCACCCGTATGGATGAACTGTACGAAATCGTTGTTGACGGTGAAGATGACCCTGTCGGAACTATCGAAAACGGTGACTACTGGTTCCTCAACGGAACAAAGGTGATGGCCCCTCTTCCGGAAGGAGAGATGTCCGGTCTGCTTCCTGCATCTGATGCAGTCGATGGAAAAGGTACGGAAGGAAACCTCTTCACGCTCACCTATGATCCGGATGTTTCCGGCTATACGATACAGGATGCTTACGGCCGTTATCTCGGTAACGAAGGCTGGGATGAAGTCATCACATTGACTGATGAACTTCCGTCAGGCGAGGATTATGGCTTATATATATGGGTCGTTTATGATGGCAATTATGACGATGGTACCCATGATGTGTACAATAGCGTGACATACAACGGTTTTGCATATAAGGCAGAAGATGGCGTATGGTGTGCGGACCCTTCATCTTATGAGACCGACGGAGTGCGTCCGGTCCTTGTAAGGGCTGAGTGATATGTATGTCGGTATATCTGAAAGAAGTATGTTTGTGAAAAAGTTGCTGAATGCAGTCTGTCTGCTTGCAGGACTGCTTGTTCTATGGGGTTGTGACAGGCCGGAGCAGGATGGACCTTCCGAACCGGAAGTGCCGGAAGGTGACTTCGTCCTGACGGTTTCGGATGTGACGTCGACCTCATGCCATTTTTCCGTGTCACCCGCTGATCCTGCAATGCCCTATGTGGTCATGATCGTGGAAAAGTCGGAGTATGACGTGTTTGAAGACGAATACAAGTATCAGGACAATGATCTCCAGTGGTTTGAGCAGAAGGCCATGGAAGAGGACAAGGATCTGGAAACATGGCTGAGGGGATTTCTTCATGAGGGACATTTCGAGAGTGATGAGAACGGACTCATGCCGGGTTGTTCGTATTACCTTTATGCCTATGGTCTGGATTACCGGGGATATTTCATGACAGGTGTTACAAAGATCGAGTTCGAGACTCCGGAGATCGTTATGTCGGACGTAACCTTCAAGGTTGAAGTGACGGATATCGGTCTGACCCAGGCAAAGGTCAGTGTGACTGCCAGTGAAGAAGATGCGTTGTTCTTTGTGAACGTGTTCTCGACGGAAGAGTATCAGGAGTGGGGCGGTGACGCGACTGCGTTTGCCAATCACGCTGCAGCGCTGGTGGATTATTATGTCAGGATGGGGCAGACAGTCGATGCCATGGTCACCAATCTGGGAAGTGTGGGCAGTGCGGAAATTCTGTTTGACGGACTTGTGGACAATACGGAATACATAGCGTATGCAGTGGGAATAGACAACAATTTCTTTGTGAATTCTCATCCGCAGACCAAGGTCTTCACCACCGGACAGGCGGAGTCATCTTCAAACACCTTCACCATAGATATAACCGGTACCACGTTCTGCTCAGTGTCCGGCACTGTGACACCGTCCAACGATGATCCGTTTGTGTGTGTCATCCAGGGAAAGGAGCAGTTTGCGGATTATGAGTCTGACGCTGACCTGATGTATGATATAGTGAACACATATCAGAAATGGGATTCGCTTGACGAGATTCTCTATGCCGGCGAGACTGTCAGACTGGAGGACATATCATCCCTCTCGCCTGAGACTGAGTATGTTATTTTCTGTTTCGGCTGGGACGGCGCTCCTACTACAGCCTTGACCAGAGCTGAATTCAAGACCAGAGCGGCTGGTGGCAACCCGCGTGGGCAGGATTTTACCTTTGTGATATCTGATGTAGTCCACAACAAGGCAACGGTTGAAATAACCCCTGAACTTGGACTGTACTATTTCTTCGACTGCATGCCGGCATCTCTTCTTCAGGAGTATACTGTTTCTGAAAACTCGGAAGACGAGGCCATATGCAGATTCCTGGATGAAAGGATAGACTATGGCGCGGAATTCTTCGCATCCACCAGAGTGGAGTATCTGGAGGATATGGGAGGAGTGATGGGTAAGCAGAAATGGACTTTTACCGGACTGCAGGAGGATACTGAATTTCTTGTAGTGGCCGCCACGGTCAATATGGATACAGGAGAAATAGAATACCGCAAAGGATTCAAGAGCGAGATATTCAAGACCACTGTACTTGTTGAGAGCGATGCTTCCATACAGTTCGTTATCGACAAGTATTACGACGGAACGGAACTGGCGGAACTTGACCCAACTCAGTTCAGCAGGTGCAAAGGTATGGTTATGGTCCCTTACCGTATCGTCCCAGGCGAAGGCACTGCCCACTGGAGGACGACCTTTGCTTACGGCGAGTTCTCAAGTTGGGCTGAAAGAGACGACGTCCTGATGGAACTTGATTATAAATGTGACGTTGACAAGACTCAGGGATACGCAGTGGTGCATTACAATCAGGTCGTGTCTTTCCTTGGCATTGCCGTGGATGAGAGCGGATATACAGGTCCTTTCACCATATATGAGTTCACTGCAGTGAAAGGCGGCGCATCTGATGCCCGGGAATTTCTCGATTCGCTATAACTCTGTTGATATTTTATAATCAAGCACACCAAGTTGTGACAAATGGAACAACTTGGTGTGCTTGTTTTTTTTGTGTTGTCTAAGACTTTGCTGTTTTTGTCGGTTATAAAATGAAAGGATAATAGGGGAAATTACAAAAAACTGTAAGTGGGGGGGGTAAAAGTTACAAATTGTCACAATTTTACTTTTTTTTTTGAGAATAATGATGTATGTTTGTGCGTTTGATAATGAACCCAACTTATTCATATTATGACCCTAACAGACAACCACGTAAGAATTAGCAGCAGGATTATTTCCGTATTGTTCCTGACCTGTGCTGCAATGATCCTTTCCGGATGTTCTCAAAAGGAAGATCCGGTGGAGATTGAAGACAATGTGCAGGTAAGCCTGAGAGTCGACGAAGTTTTTCAGGAAAAGGCATATGTCAGACTCAATCATAACGGTAGTCAGGACGATTTTTGGTACTACATGGTCACAAAGGATATGGTGACTGATGCAGAAGTAATGCTCAATGGAGAAATCGCCCGCGTGCTTGATGCCGCAGGAGAAATCGTCGGCAATGTCGGCACCAACAAGAACATTACCATCGACAATCTCGAAGCAAAGACCGATTACAGAGTCATCGCGGCCAGGCTCCTTCCTGACGGCAGCGTGACAGGAAATGTCGCTGAACTTGTCTTCAGGACGCTCCGCGACCCGGATGTGTTCGAGAGGCATCCTTCCTGGAGCATCTCTTACAAGGAGCGCAGAGTATCGGAGGATGATCCTGATACAGAGACAGAGGTCTTTGAGTGCAAGGTTGGAGAATCAACAGATACATACGTCCCTTGTCTGCTGTCTAAACAGGACTTCGACACATCTTACGGAGGAGATCTGCGTGCCTGCTTCGAGGACTATGTGGCTTTCCGCAATCTGGGGAATGCCAAGTGGCCGAACGTCATAAAGGATCAGGCCTGCGAACATATAGAGGACCGTCTTCGTCACGGAGACTACATCCTTTTCATGATAGGAATCGATGCTAAGGGCGAACTTACCGGTTATTATGCAAGAACGGACTGCACCATCGAACAGGAGCCTGCACTTGATTCATATCGCAAATGGGTCGGCAAATGGACCATTGTCGGCAAATGTGGCAATCAGGAGATCAGATATTCGGTCGAGATTTCACCGGAAGAGAACAATCTCTACCTCAGAATGGCGGGATGGGAGCATACCAGTGCGACCGAATATTTCGAGGCTCTTCCTTATGAGCGTCCGGTCCTGCTGTATTTCGAGAAGTCGACAGGATTCGTATATGTGGTGTCAGAAGAGATAAAGGATTTTGACGATCAGGTTCTTGCCGATTTCTATGACTTCTATCTGTATGGATGCGTTGAGATCATGTACGGTGACGAACTTACTGAGGTTCCGGTGGATATCCCGAACATCAGGATTGCACGTTTTGCATTTGCTGACGACAATCATGCAGTCGCAACACCGGAAATATTCTCGTTCGACCTCAACGGAGTCCACTATGATGCTCCGTTCCTGTACTTCAACTATTCATACATATCAATGTTGTATGCCGGACTCGTACCGGTGACGACAGACTCTGTCGTACCTCGTATCGACACAATGAGACTTGAAAGATAAAACCTTATTATATGAAAAGACTTGGACTATTATTTACGGCTCTCTTTGCCATGCTGCTTTCTTTTTCTGCATGTCAAAAGGAAGTCGAGGAACCGATAACTGTAAAGTTTTCGGCTCAATCATATCAGATGACCGTAGGACAGGAGATGGATCTTGCCGGAGAACTCAGTGTGACCGGCTCGACCAAGGCGCCGTCATTTTCTTCGTCTGATGCTTCTGTGGCAGCGGTAGGCAAGAACGGTAAGGTCACGGCTCTCAAGCAGGGCACCGTCACCATCACTGCAAAAGTGGAGAAAGAGATGGCATCATGTCAGATTACGGTTTCTGCCATCAAGGCTACGAAGATCACTCTTGATGCACCTGCAAGTCTGCCTGCAGACGAGACATGGGCTACGGTCAAGGCTACAGTGGAGCCGGCAGGGTACAATGCTGAGGACCTTGTCTGGGCAATGACTCCGAGTGATGAAGGAATTGATGCTGTGGCGGAGAAGGTAAGTGCGTCGGAATATAAGGTATGCTTCAGAAGCTTTGTGGAAGGCGCAAGACTTACTGTCAAGGTGACAGACAAGAATTCCGGCCTTTCTCAGACAGCAGATATAGCAGTGACAGAAAAGATAGTCAAGGCAACAAAGATAACCCTCACGATGCCTGGAGAACTGACCGAAGGCCAATGGGCTCAGGTCACTGCATCTGTCGAGCCGGCCGATTATGACGCAAGTCATCTGAACTGGGAGTTCAAGCCAAGCAGCGATGCTCTTGGTTTCCAGTCGGAAAAGGTCAGCGATGCTGAATACAAGGTTTGCTTCAATTCTTATGCAGAGGGTGGAAAGGTGGACATCATTGTCTCTGACGGACTTTCGACAGTTTTCAATCAGGGGGCAATCAAGGTTCTTGAGAAGCCGGTTCAGGGCGTTACTAGCTTGAGCGTTTCTCCTGCATCTCTTTCACTCAATGTCGGTGACGAACCGGTTACCCTTCAGGTCTCATATGAGCCAGCAGACTACGACAAATCACTTCTTGAATGGAGTTCGTCTGACGATGCTGTAGCAACAGTCGCTGACGGAGTCGTTACTGTAAAGGCTGAAGGTGAGGCTGTGATAAAGGTGAAGGATACGGTATCTGAGAAGGAGGCGACCTGTACCGTCACAGTCAAGACTCCTGTACTGGAGGCAGAAGTGAAGAAGATCGACGTGAAGCCGGCCATACTCGAAATGAGGGTAGGCGAAGAGGCTGTCCAGCTCATTGCCACTTGCTATGACGAAGATGGCAATGTAGTGGAAAACTATACAGGACTTGAGTGGACTGCCGATAAGATGAAAGGTGCCGACGACAGGGAAATCACAATCGTTGAGGTTACCCAGCAGGGAGTCGTGACCCCGAAGAATGCCGGCTCTACACAGGTTTATGTGACCGACAAGAAGCATCCTAATGTCAAGGCCATCTGCAAAGTTACCGTGAGAGCTCCGGAAATAAAGGTAGAGAGCGTGAGGCTCGAGCCTTCGGCAAAGACGATCGAAGAAGGACAGACATTCTCCCTTGTAGCATTCGTCGCTCCGGAAAATGCTGAGAACAAGACTCTTACATATGCCTCTTCAGACGAGAAGGTGGCGACAGTGACAGCGGAAGGTGTCGTTACAGGTGTGGCCTCAGGAGATGCTACGATTACCGCGACTGCAGCCAACGGTGTGAAGGGCGAGTGCAAGGTGACCGTGACCGATGAGGCTTGGGTTGAACTCAGTTCATCGGAAGTGACCCTCAAGGTTGGCGATGAGCACACCCTGACAGCAACTGTGAAGCCTGACAACGCTCCTGACAAGACTGTCACATGGGCTTCATCGGCTCCGGAAGTAGCAAGTGTTGAAGGTGGCAAGGTAAAGGCACTCAAGGAAGGTACTGCAGTCATTACTGCTGCTGCGGCAAACGGAAAGAAGGCCGAGTGCAAGGTGAATGTACAGACAGCCGCCGTTGACTTCGACATAACCATTTCGATTGCCGACATGAGCATTCCTACAAAGGGACTTCAGCAGGACAAGTCTGTGCGTCTCTATGCTGCATATACGAGAAAGGTGGACGGCAAGGCACATACTCCTGCATCAGTGTCGTGGAAATCTTCTGACGAGACTGTCGCTACAGTCGATGCTGAAGGAAATGTCACTGCTGTCATCGAGCATATCGAGAAGTCAGGCATAGAGAACGGCGTGAAGGTGACTATCACCCATGTAGCTGATGAGAAGGAGAAGGCATTTGAACTTACTGTCGTGAAGGCTCTTCCTGAACAGGTGATTCTCACTGCCGTTCCGAGCGTGGATGGTGCAGACTACAAGATGATGCACGGTGACTCCTTCACATTTGAGGCTAAGGTTCTTCCGGAAAAGGCCAACCAGGATGTATGGTATGCCGGTGGCGGTCATCTCCAGATTGCGAATAACACCTGGACTGCAACAACAGTCGGTGTCCACAATTTCACTGCCTATGCTTCAGACAACACCAGCGCCAGACTTAATTTCTCGATAGAAGTCCTGCCTGTGCCTGTAGAGTCATTTACTGTCGTAGGCGAGTCTCAACTCTCCCTTGAGGTGGGCGATGAGATGTTCCTTGAAGTGGAAATCCTGCCTGCGAATGCATCATACAGGACAGTGACATGGACATCGTCATCTGATGATATAGTGTCAGTCGCTTCGGACGGAAAGATCACTGCCAATGGTGCAGGTACTGCAACCGTCACAGGAACCCTCAAGGACGGCAAGACCGTCGAGTACACTGTGACAGTATCTGAACCGGCTGCTTCAGTGGCAGTAGGAGACTACTACTATTCTGACGGAACCACATCATCTGAACTGGACAGCAGCAAGGAAGTGGTCGGAATCGTCTTCTCGACCAAGGACCCTTCGCTTCAGGACAGCGGCTTGAGCGGTTTCACAAACGGACTTGTCGTCGCTCTTGAAGAGGCATCTACAGCATGGCAGAGTTCGGCATCGAATGTGTCTTCATGGGTGTCAGAAAATGTTCAGTACTCCGATCTGACAAGCACAGACCGTGCTTGCGGATACAGCAACACTCAGGCTCTCATAGCGTACAATGAGGCGAATCCAGACAATAAGGTGCTGGTGGTCGAGCATGCTCCGTCGGTTACGCTTCCTTCATCTACATCCGGATGGTATGTGCCGTCTTACGAAGAACTTGGCCAGATGGTCGCTGCATATGAAACCATAAAGGACAAGTTTACAGAGGCCGGAGGACTTGCGCTGGATGCGACCAGACCAAGCTGGGATATAGGAAATGGCGGAAGTGCCGACACATATAGGTACTGGTCTTCGACGGAATCGTCAGGCAGTTCTTCGTGGGCATGTGTGTACCAGTTCTTCGGTGGTGGAACCGGCTATACCAACCAGTTGAAGAGCAAGGGTCACTATCGCGTCCGTTACATATTTGCGTTCTAAAAATAATAATATAGATGAAAAGATTATTCTTATCTCTTCTTGCGGCCATGTCTCTTGCTGCTGCGTGCCAGCAGCCTGCAGACCCGCATGGTGAAGAATCCGTCGTCGTACTTCCTGACGGTGCAGTACATCTTCAGGATACAAGATTGGGAATGTACTACGGCAATATCAATCATGACGATATGGCTGTATTCTCGGTAGTCCTCAGTAATGCAAGGTGCTATCAGGATGAGTTGAGCAAGCCTTACCTTGATTCAGAGGGAGATATGCTTGTACTTAACTTCAGGACAGCCCTTATCCCTGCCGACGCGGAGGTTGCCCTTCCGGCAGGTGAGTATCCTGTTTCGCACGAGAGCGGAATCAATGTGATAGATGCCTCCGAGTCATATGTCACAAGACTTGTAGGAAATTCTCAGTCAAAATGGTCTCTCAAGTCCGGTAATGTGTCTGTTACCCGCGGTCAGGATGGCGACTATCAGATCGTCACAAGTGACCTTGTCATAACGAAAGGCGAGATGGCGGATACAGTGGACTATGTGTTCAATTCTCCGCTCGTGATGCTGGACTATCTTACAGAGGCTCCTGCAATGGTCGGTGCGGACGATGACATCATCGATGTTCCTTTCACCGATCTTGAGTGCATCTACAACGGTGACCTGTTCGGTTATGGCACAGGAAACTTCATCATCAACATGCACACCAAGGGTTTCCTTGTTGACGGTGAGGTCATGGAGGTTCCCGGTATATATCTCACCCTCAACTTCTTCTCAAGACTTTACTCAGGCAATACCCCTCCTGTACTTGAGGAAGGCAGATACACCGTCTCTACAGCGACATCATCTACTCTGTTCCAGAGATGGAGTCTTCTTCCAGGTCTTCTTATGGACTCATCTCCATTCGGAACCTATCTCCTTCAGATCGCCGGTGACGGCGAGAACGTGATGGAATACATCACCTCAGGAGTGGTCGACATAGCATACGATGATGATGCCGAGACAACGGTGTCAAAGGCGAAGATGATGACCATGAAATATACCTTCAAGACTTCATCCAGAACCATCTCAGGCGAATGGAGAGGCGAAGTCCTTGTAGATGACCAGGCGATGACAGGTGCCAGCGATAGCTTCCTCACCACCCTTGACCACGATGTCGAGTGCGACATGTCCAAGGTGACAGGCGGTACCCTCAGGCTTATCGAGACCCTCCACAGGGACAATGTCGAGCCGCAGTGGAACTACGACATTGCAGAGGCATGGCAACTCTATCTCCAGCCACGTGACTGGACTCAGGAGGAAAAGGATATCCCATGGCCTCAGGATGACAATGAAAACGGCATTCCTGACCGTCTGGAGGCATGGTGCATGGACGGCGACGTGATGGTTCTCGAGTTCGTCCTTCCACTTGCATCGCAGGGTGTGATCGCTCCTGAACTCAACAAGACATACACATACACTCTGCAGCCGAACCTTGAAAAGACGGATGAAATGTATGAGATATATGTGAGCCGTATGGACCGTCCTGCAGACGAGATATTCGACCCTTATTATGCAGAACAGTTCCCGGGCTGGGCAGAAGGTCTCGGTATCACAAGTTACGACAGATGCAACGCCAGAAGAGGCTTCACATGGTCGGAAGACGGCTTCAGAGGCAACTGGTACATGCATTACGAGACAGGACGCCATGGAATCCTTGACGGACATGCTCCTGCAGTGAACGGATGGGTGAAGGTGACCCGCACCGGAGATGACATCTATGACTTCGAATGGGATTTCATTGATGACAATCCTGGAACACCTAACCGCATTACGGGAAGCATCAAGGACTGCAACGTCAAGATTCAGTTGAACTAAGACTAACATTGAGAAAACCATGTTTTTGCAGATGAAGAATATGAAATATGCATTGCTGGGTCTGTTGCTTTTCGTGACCTCGGCAGTTTATGCACAGAACATCACCGTGACAGGAGTCGTAAAAGACTCCTCCACCGGTGAACCTGTGCCGTTCGCCTCAATCCGTCTCGACGGAACAATGATCGGAGGAATGACCGATATGGACGGACTTTATTCCATCGATGTTCCTGCAGACGGACTTCTGATATTCTCTTCTATCGGATATAAGGACACACCGGTCCCTGTGGAAGGACAGACTGTTCACAATGTCGAACTTGCACCTGACACGGAAATGATCGAAGAGACCATCGTTGTCGCCTTCGGTACGGCCACCAAGGAATCGTTCACGGGTTCCGCTACCGTCGTCAAGTCTGACGACATCGCCAAGGTACAGTCGACCGATGTGACCAGAGCGCTTGAAGGTATGGTCGCCGGTGTCCAGATGACCACATCATCAGGATCCCTCGGAAGCAGTCCATCCATCCGTATCCGTGGTACAAGTTCCATCTCAGCCGGAAACGCACCTCTCTACATCGTGGACGGCGTGCCATACAACGGCGACATGAACAACCTCAACACAGCGGACATCGAATCCATGACAGTCCTCAAGGACGCCGCTTCCAACGCCCTCTACGGTGCACGTGGTGCCAACGGAGTCATCATGATCACCACAAAGAAGGCCAAGAGAGGCGAGGCGACAGTCAGCGTGGACGCAAAGTGGGGTCTCAACACAAAGGCACTCAGAAGTTATGAGTACATCAAGGACCCTAAGCTCTACTACGAGGCTCACTACAATTCTCTCTACAACTATTACAGACTCGAGCAGGGAATGTCTGAGACAGACGCCAATCTGAAGGCAGCCGCAAACGTGGCAGGCTCTCCTGATGTGGGAGGTCTCGGATACCTTACCTATACATTGCCTGAAGGCCAGAACCTCATCGGCACAAACGGCAAATTCAACCCTAATGCGACATTCGGCCGCAAGGTCTTCTACAAAGGACAGTATTTCTGGCTCCAGCCGGACGACTGGATGAAGGCGTCATACAGGAACTCCCTCCGTCAGGAATACAACGTCAGCGCATCCGGCTCTCCGGGAAATGCCCAGATCTTCGCATCATTCGGCTACCTCAACAATAAAGGTCTGATCCAGGGCGAGTCCATGGAGCGTTACACCGCACGTATCAGGGCAGACTACCAGATAAAGGATTATCTCAAGGTCGGAATGAACGCAGCCTACTCGGACTTCGACTGGAACAACGGAAACGGCAGCGGTACCGGCAACGTGTTCTCATTTGCAGGCAACGTGGCACCTATCTATCCGGTATACCTGCGCGACGGAAACGGCAGCATCATCTATGATGACATGGGCTACAAGAGATACGACTACGGTAACGGTGACAACGCCGGTCTGGTACGTCCTTATGCAGCCAACTCCAACGCCCTTCAGGAACTCTGGCTCAATGTCGGAAACAGCGAAGGAAACGCAATCAACGGTACTGCATATGTTGAGGCCAAGTTCCTCAAGGACTTCACATTCACATTCAATGTCGGAGTCGGAGTGGACGAGACCCGCAGCACATCCATCGTCAACATGTACTACGGACAGTTCGCGACCAACGGCGGTATCATCTCCAAGACCCACGGACGTACATCATACGTGAACATGCAGCAGCTCCTCAACTGGAACAGGACCTTCGGAGACGGCCACACGGTCTCAGCCCTTCTCGGACACGAGACCTACACCACTCAGACCGTTTCTCTCTCAGCATCGAAGAGCAACATGTTCTCTATGGCCAACACCGAACTCAACGGTGCCGTGATCGACGGACAGGCTGCCAATTCAGGAAAGTCCATCTACAATAATGAAGGATACTTCCTCAGGGCTCAGTACGACTATCAGAACAGGATCTTCCTCAGTGCCTCATACCGTCTCGATGCATCTTCAAGATTCCATCCGGACCACAGATGGGGTAGTTTCTGGTCAGTCGGAGGAGGCTGGCTCATCGACAAGGAACCGTGGTTCCCTAAGACCCCATGGCTCGGCATGCTCAAGATCAAGGCGTCTGTAGGTTCGCAGGGTAACGACAACATCAGCGACTACCTCTACACCGACATGTACTCCATCACCAACTCTGACGGAGAGATCGCCATCAAGAGATCGACGATCGGTAACGAGAACATCACCTGGGAGACCAACACCAACTTCAATGCAGGTGCCGACTTCGAACTCTTCAAGGGCCGTCTCACAGGATCGTTCGAATACTTCTATCGTCTGACCTCAGACATGCTCTACTTCGTGACCATCCCTATCTCATACGGATTCTCCGGCTACTACGACAACATCGGTGACATGAGGAACTCCGGTATAGAGATGGCCCTCAACGGCAACATCATGAGACGCCGCGACTTCAGTTGGGATGCATACGTCAACTTCACCCACTACACCAACAAGGTCATAATGCTTCCTGAGACCCACCAGAACCGTGTGATCGAAGGTTACAAGGGATATGCATCAGGTAACAAGTTCGTCGGTGAAGGCCTTCCTCTCAACACCTTCTACATGCCTAGATATGCAGGCGTGGACAAGACCAACGGTCTCCCTATGTGGTACAGGGACATCGTGCAGCTCGACGAGAACGACGAGCCTGTCCTTGACGCCAACGGTCAGGAAATCATCCTCGGCCGCGAGACCACTACAGAATACTCAGAGGCCACAAACTACCTCTGTGACGATCCTACACCGCTTCTTTACGGAGGATTCGGAACATCATTCAGTTTCTACGGCTTCGACATATCGGCAAGTTTCACATACTCTATCGGAGGTCTGACCTACGACGGCGGATATGCCGGCTACATGTCGCCTCCTGGAGGAACGGTAGGTTCCAACTTCCACAAGGATGTGCTCAAGGCCTGGACTCCTGAGAACAAGGATTCAGACATTCCGCGCTTTGTCTACAACGACCAGAACATCAACGGCTCGTCAGACAGATTCCTCGTGGACGCAAGTTACCTCAACTTCCAGAACGCACAGGTCGGATATACCTTCCCGTCCAGGATTACAGACAAACTTCATATAAGTCGTCTCAGACTTTATGTGATGTGTGACAATATATGGTATTGGTCATACAGACAGGGTCTCGACCCTCGCCAGAGTTTCTCCGGTGACACAAGTTCAGAGAATTATTCACCTGTCAGGACCATTTCATGTGGCTTGAACTTTACATTCTAACGATATGAAGAAACAGATTAATATATTGATGATTCTGCTCGCTGCCGCGACGTCGGTATCCTGCATCAAGGAAGTGCTTCCTGTCGGAGGATCGCAGACTCAGGCTCAGGTGTCGGCATCGCCTAGTGCAATGAAGTCGATGATCAAGGCTATTCCGGCGAGCATGACCACTTCCGGTACCATCGGATATGCAAACAGTTACGGTGACCACACCGACTTCGGTATCCCCGGCATCCACCTCCGTTTCGAGCACATGCTCGAAGACATGGCGACAATGGCGGAGAACCCGTTCTACAACCGCTTCTATGCCTATGACATGAACGAGGCTCAGGGATATGCATATACATATTGCGCATATTTCTGGGATGCATACTACACATGGATCCGTCTTGTCAATGACGTCATCGTGTCCATCGCACCGGCGGCAGAGGCTGCTGAAGACCCTGAAGAGAAAGCGGAACTCAACGATATCCTCGGTCAGGCATATACCTATAGGGCAATGTGCTATCTCGATATGGCCAGACTCTACGAACCGAAGGAGAACGACTATGTCGACATACCTGAATCCATCAGGAACCTTACCGTTCCTATCGTTGACGAGAACACCACTCTTGAGCAGACCAAGAACAACCCTCGCGCGACCCGTGAGCAGATGTACAACTTCATTCTTGGCGATCTTGGCAAAGCTCAAGAACTTCTCGATGCTTCAGACAAGACATTCTCCCGTCCGAACCTCAATGCCGTATATAGCCTCATGGCAAGGGCATACCTTGAACTCGGATATTCGGCTGACCCAGCCTTCCCAAGGGATGAAATGTTCACAAAGGCATCTGAATATGCCCGTCTGGTGATTGACGAAGGAGGCTTCACACCTCTGACCCAGAGCCAGTGGGAGGACCCTGTCAACGGATTCAACAACGCCGCATCCAACAATGCATGGATCTGGGGCTTCTCCCTCGTTGCCGAGAACCTCAGCAACCTCCTCACCTTCGTTTCTCACATTTCTTCCGAGGCATCTTGGGGATATGCAAGATACGCCCAGTTCGGAGTCAGCGCAAGACTTTACGACCAGATACCTGACACAGACTTCAGAAAGCACTCATGGCTCGACCCTAAGAAGGAAGAGTACTATGCATACAAGTTTGCAGGATCCGAGGCTGACAAGCAGAAGTTCCTCACCGGATCTCCTGCGGCAAAGCCATACCAGGGCCTCAAGTTCCGTCCTGCAATGGGCGAGTGTACAGACTTCAATGTCGGAAACCCTGCTGACTACTGTCTCATGCGAATCGAAGAGATGTACTTCATCGAAATCGAGGCACAGGCACAGTTGAAGGGCCTTGAAGAAGGAAAGAGACTCCTCGGCGACTTCATGAAGAAGTACAGAGACTCTTCATACAGCCGCAACCCTGGCACGATGCAGGACTTCCTCACTGAACTTCTTCTCCAGAAGAGGGTAGAGTTCTGGGGCGAGGGCATCCTCCTGTTCGACTACAAGCGTCTCGACATGGGCATCACCCGCGCTTATCCGGGAAGCAACCATGCCGGTGTCTTCAAGTACAATACAGTCGGACGTTCTCCACAGTGGAACATCGTCATCACCCGTGCCGAGTTCCAGTCCAACACGGCAATCAATGATACGAACAACAACCCTGATCCGTCAGGAAAGATCGAACTTGCTCAGTAACAGACCATGAAAACTATACACAACATACTGATATTCATGTCAGCGGTACTGATGTCGTTCATGATGACATCATGTGCAGATGAGCTGACAGCGGAGTTAGGTGCTCCTGATGATCCAGACTGCTACGGGATCTATTTCCCAAGTCAGGAGGGAACCGGTGACCTTCAGATCGGACCGGATGATGCCAAATCCCTTGTGTTCAAGGTGAAACGACTCAACACCAGGGGAGCGCTGACCGTACCTGTGACGATCGAATCAGAGTATCCCGGAGTGTTCTCGGCCTCAGAAATCATCTTTGAGGAAGACTCTCCTAATGCCACTCTTGAGGTCTACTTCCCTTCTGTCAAGATGGGAACCAAGTACGACTGTACGATCAGGGTGGAAGGCAGTGAATATGTGTCATCATATTCCAAGAACCCGTCTCACCTCAGTTTCACAGTCACCTGCGTCAAGTGGAACAGACTTGTAGGAGACAACGGCGAGACCACCGGTCTCTGGAGAGACGGTGTCTTTGCAGAATGGTTCACTCTTGCAAACCCTAACCACGAGCAGGCGGTGGAAATATATGAAAGAGACGACATGCCTGGCTATTACAGGATATTCGATGTGTACGGAGTCTCTTTCATGACCAACATGTTCGGAATGGACGCCTCGTCCGTATGTCTTGAGAAGCACTACACCTACATTGACGCCACAGATCCTGAAAAAGTCTGGATCCCGACCTTCAAGACCGGTTGCGTGCTCAGTGCCGAATACGGAGAAATGTCCATCGGATCATATGTAGTGGAGAACGATGACTTCGACGCATCCATATCATCAATCTACGGTAAGATGGAGAACGGAGTGATCACCTTCCCTGCGAATGCGCTTCAGCTCCACTTCACCATCCTCGGATGGTATCCGTCCAACACTGCAGGACTGCACCGCATCATCCTTCCCGGTTACAGGGCTCTTGAGAACGACATCACCATCAGCGCCGGCATCACCGCTGACGACGGCAGGATTCCGGTGGACATCAAGATGGGTCAGGACATCAAGACCCTCAAGCTCTACGCCTCAGAAGGTGCGCTTACAGAATCTGTCGTGGCGGCTCTTGCTGAAGACATTGCTGCAGGCAGGGTTCAGACCGAACTTACAGACATGAAGGGAAGCGGCACCATCAACCTCACCTTCGACAAGACCGGCACCTATACCCTCGTGGCAGTCGGACTCGACAAGGACGGCAAACTGAGCCGATACGCATACGAATCCTTCGGATACAAGGCAGGTGGTGACGAAATGCCTGTGATCCTCAACTACGGTCTCATCTGCTCGGACAAATACGCACCGGACGGAATGACTTCGGAGAACTCCCTTGAACTCTACATCAACGGAGAAGACATCAAGAGACTGAATGTCGGCCTCTACGAAAAAGAGAAATTCGACAAGAATACGGAAGCCTACATGAGGGCACTCACGGCATCCCAGATGAATGAGGAAAGTCTTGCCCTCGTCAACGGAGAAGGCCTCTCCCTCGTCCAGAGCGGTCTGGTGCCTGGTACGGAGTATATCCTAGTCATGAAGGCCTACAACGGCTACTCTGAGGAAGAATTTTCAGTGACCGAATTCACCGGCGGTGAATGGGACTACAGACTGGCTTTCTACTCAGGCGAAGACATCGATTCCGAGACCATGATGAACATCCTCTCTCCTACACCGTACTACGGCACATACAACTACTACGCAATGGAGGCGACAAGTTCACGCAACTACCTCGGCAAGGTTGTCATTGAGCCAAGTTCTACGGTATATCAGGGCCAGCAGTGCGTAAAGATCACCGGTCTCTTCCCGTTCATGCGCAAGAACTACCATGTGGAGGATGACTCGATGGACTTCTACTACTACAACGGCTACATCTGGAACTACCGCCTGCGCTCCGAGTACTTCATCTTTGAAGGAATGTATGTCTACATGTCCTGCATGATGTATGAGAGCAGCGGATCTGCATACGGCGGACAGGGCGGTCTGATCGGAACCTTCGTGAAGAAGGCAGGAAGACCGGATGCAAAGACATGTCTTGCCATGATCGACAGCGGTGCCGGAGCACAGCAGGGACTCTCTTTCGAGGGACTTGCCATCCTCGGCTACGAAGACGCCAACCATTCGGTGGCAGTCGGCCTTCTCGACCTCGTGGAGAGCATCGTCCTTGTACCTGAGGGTGAAGACCCGGATCCTATCATGAACAAGGACCAGCAGACAGAAAAGGCTGATGTCCGCAAGGCCGGTATCGAACTCTTCGAGAAGATGAAGCGCAATACATATATGAATTATGTCGAGACCGACGAAGGACTCATGATGAGCCTTATCGACAGACTCCAATCCCAGGAAGACGTCCGCAACTATCTCGATATGGGTAACGCAATGATGATCAACTAACGGCTTAACCTGTTAATAAAGATATGACAAGAAAATCACTGATTATATTTCCGATGTTCCTGCTGCTGATGGCCTCATGCCAGCAGGAACTCGATGAGAACACCATGCAGCCTCAGCAGGAGCAGGTTCCGGTGCTTGAGAGGAAGTCGGTCAACACATCAGACAACTCCCTTCCCGGAAGTCTCATGCTCCTTCTCAGCGAGTCTGCAACAGAAGCATTGCAGGACGGAAATATGCCTGCGCCGCTTCTTCTGGCATGCGAAGAAACAGGAGCGGATCTCCGTCGCATGTTCCCATACAAAGGTACTGCAGCGGAAAGGCAGCACAACCTCCACAGATGGCACGTCGTGACCTTCCCAGAAGACCTTGCGGTTGAGGATGTTGCAGAGACATTCGCGGCACTCCCGGAAGTGACTGCCGTAGAATACAATACGGAACTCAAGCGTATGGAAGAGAACGAGGCCACAGAGTGGAAGCCGGGAGACAACACCGTTGACCCTCTCCTTCCGTACAACGACCCTCAGCTCATCGACCAGTGGCACTACATCAACAATGTCGACCTCAGTGTAGCGTCTACATCAAGGGCCGGCGCAGACGTCAATGTCAGGAATGCATGGGGACTCTGCTCAGGAGATCCTGCCATCATCGTGGCGGTATGCGACGAAGGTGTGAAGTACGACCATCCGGACCTGGCAGCGAACATGTGGGTCAACCTGGCTGAAAAGAACGGCATCGAGGGAGTGGATGATGACGGAAACGGCTATGTCGACGACATCCACGGATACAACTTCATGAGTACCTACAACGCCGATAACGGCGAAGGCGTCCTCATGCCTATCTCATGGGACAGGACCGGTGACTCCGGTCACGGAACCCATGTGGCCGGAACCGTGGCGGCAGTCAACAACAACGGCATAGGAGTCTGCGGAGTTGCAGGAGGTAACGGCACTGCCGACAGCGGAGTACGCATCATGTCCCTCCAGCTCTTCTCAGGAGCGGCAAGCGCCGGCACCATAAGCAGAGCCCTGGCATACAAGTATGCAGCCGACATGGGAGCCAGCATACTCCAGTGCTCATTCGGACAGGACGCAGGAAACCTCAGTTCAGACAGAGACTTCGAGAACCTCTACAGTGCGGAATACAACGCCCTCGAGTACTTCATGAGCAACCCTGCCGAGACCAACCCTGTGGACGGCAACTTCGCCATCTTCGCATCAGGAAACGAAGGCTATCATACATCTGCCTATCCTGCAGCATACAAGAAATACATCTCGGTATCGGCATTCGGCCCTGACTACCTCCCGACAAGTTACACCAACTACGGTCCGGGAACCAACATCTGCGCCCCAGGAGGAGACTACAGCATCAACTCGACGTCTTCTGCACCTGAAAGAGCCCAGATCCTCTCGACCCTTCCAAAGGAACTCGGCAAAGGCGAGTACGGCTACATGCAGGGCACATCGATGGCATGTCCTCACGTATCAGGCGTCGTGGCCCTCGGACTCTCATATGCCCGTAAACTCGGCAAGACATTCACCTACGACGAATTCCTCTCGCTGATATACACGTCAGTCAACAACATCGACTACTACATCGAGACCTGCACCAAACTCAACAATGGTGTCCAGATGGATCTCACGCCATTCCTTTACAACATGGGAACCGGAGCCATCGACACATGGCGTCTCTTCATGCAGATAGAAGGCACCCCATGCCTCCCTGTACAGAAGGGTGCAGACACCAAGATAGCCCTTGACCAGTTCTTCGGCCCGTCAGCAGGCAACATCACATTCACAAAGATCGAGATAAGCGACGAAGCCCGCGCAACACTCGGAGTCGTAGGAGAACCGTATGTGAAATACGGCAAACTCTACATCCGTTGCGAAAATGAAGGATCTGCCAAGATCGCCATCAGTGCCATCGCCGGCGGAAATGAAGTCGCAGGAACGGGTACGGCAGCAATGGGAGGAACAGAATTCACCCGTGAAATCTCAGTCCTCTCCCGTGCGGCAGGAGTAAGTGAAAACGGCGGCTGGCTATAAACCGCACCCCACCGTCATCCTGAACGACCCCACCGTCATCCTGAACGACCCCACCGTCATCCTGAACGACACCCACTGTCATCCTGAACGAAGTGAAGGATCTCATACCAATAAAAAAAACAACAAAATGAAAAGAATACTATACATGATAGCCGCAACCCTCATAGCGGCAGTATCCTGTGAAAAAGAAGGCGCCCGCATGATGGAAGACCTCTCCGGAGACTGGCACTACACCGCAACGGAAAACGGTGTGACAGAAGACATCTGGGTATCCTTCGACCGCAGCGGTACCTTCGAAATGTACCAGAAGATAGGCGAAGGCCCATACTGGCAGAGCGAAGGAGAGTTTACTCTTGATGCCGACGCCATGGTCCTCAGCGGAGTCTACTCTGACAGGACCCCTTGGAAATACACCTACAAAGTCTCGGTCGGAGGTTCATCCCTGACCATGACGGCAGTAGAACAGGAAGGCCACAGCGTCACCTACGCCCGCGAAACCATCCCGGCACAGGTCCGCCAGATGTCCCTCCCGCTCACCAAGTCAGAAGGAGTGGAACTCTTCCTCTGATGCCCTCCCTCCGTCATCCCCGGCTTGACCGGGGATCCCGACAACCCCGTCATCCCCGACCTGATCGGGGATCCCGACAAGAAACACAAACCAATAAAAACAATAACATTATGAACAAAACAATTATCCTTGAGACCTATGAGTCTCCGAACACAGAAGTGTTCACAATCGAAACAGAAGGTGCCATCCTTACTGACAGCCTGAACGGCGTAGGTCACGATGATTTTGATAACGGTGGTAACATCCCTTTCTAAAGCATGGAGGAAATGACTATGAAAAAGATATTTCTTGCCCTCGCAGCAGTCGCTGCCCTCGCATCATGCGTAAAGGAAAACACCCTCGTCCCTGAGCAGACCGCCGACAACCTCGTGACCATCACCGCTGTCTCTGCCGACACTAAGACTACTCTTGGAAACGACGGCACCTCAGTCGTGTGGCAGAAGGACGACGCGATCAAGGTGGTTTTCAAAAGCCCATCAAAGCAGTATGTGACAGAATTTACTACAGATATCGATGGAACAGCAACAACAGCGGCATTCTCTGGACTACTTGACGCTGAAGTTACAACAGATGCATGTGGTGATGCCGGTTATGCTGTTTATCCTTCTACAGTAAACGTAGAGTCTGATGGTAAGATATTGTTCACAGTATCAGAAACTCAGAATGGTCTGATTGAAAAGGGTGAGAACCTTGCTTATGCAGAAGTATCACTCAACGAAATCAGAAACACCCACACGACGGAGGCTACTTTTGCTAATGTATTGTCTCTTCTTAAGATCACTGTACCCCAGGGTGTGAAGAAGATAACAGTCACATCAACAGATGAAGATGGCGTTGCTACTCCAATTGCCGGAAATGCTCCGTATTTTTATACTGATGGCACTCTTGTAATAAATGAGGAAAAATGGTATGATTCAGACAGAGTATATTCTGTAGTCCTTCAAAATCAAGATAATTCTGATCTAGATCATACAAAGAGTCATTATGTTCATGTATTCCCAGGCGAGTGTGAGGGCCTGACCATCACGGTTGATGGCACAGATTGCTCATATTCAAAGAAGGTCGGTGCATTTACCTTTGTCGCTTCCAAATATCATACACTTAACATCGCCAATATTTTCAATCTCGCATCGGATACTTATGCGGCTTCTCCATTCGGTGGCATTGTGGAAATTCCTGTAATTACCACAGTTGATGAATATGAGGTGACTATACCAGCAGAGGCAACTTGGCTTACAAAGACACCTTCTGCAAAGGGAGCATTCCACAAGGATATCGTATCATTTACTGCTGCAGCAAACACAACAGGTGCAGAACGCGCCGCAACTGTGACAATCAACGGTGTAGAAGTTGTCATTTCTCAGAAAGGCTATGTTCCTGAACTATTAGGAAATTATATCGAGAAGTTTAGTAGAGGATATGGTCAACCAGTTGAGAGTAACTCGTTCGTAATAAAAGAGTCAGACAATCCATCTAAAGGAGTATATCTGGTTGATGGTATCTTGGGTGGTAATAAAGTTTATGCTGATTATGCTGATGGAAAACTGACTTGTTATGATGGTTCGAAATCACGAATACTTACTGTGTCCAATGATTTCTCTACTATGACAGGTAATGGATTTTATATCGGCACTGTGAGTGCATATGGTGAATACTCTGCATTGAAGGCACTTGGTGCTCCGACGCTTACATCAGAAGAGGAGGCTCTGGTCGGTCTGTATAATGAAAGTTGGACATATGATGGTGCAAGTGTAGAGACGACAAATGGTATGACAATATCAGCGAGTGATGAGGCTGCGTTCGGACGTTTGAAAGTGACATTCTTATCAAATGGTGGCTCTCTGACATGTTATGCTAATCTTGACGGAAATAGTCTTAATGTTATCTCTGCTGGAGTTAAGCATGCTACATATGGTGAAGCTTATACTGATATAACAATGACTATATCAGACAAGACCCTTTCTTTCGCTACTTTGCAGATGCTGAAAGATTGGGACATGACAGACGTTACGAACTATACAGCAACAAAGATTGAAACATCTGGCGGAGCTATTACTGCAGATGATCTTATAGGTACATATACACAGAAGTTTACCGCAGGAGGCTCTGAGTGGCCTACGTCAACAATGCAAATTCAGAAGTCGGATAATCCTTCAATGGGAGAACTGAAAATAGTTGACATGTATAAGTACGAGTCGTCTGGATCTCCTTACTCTTTGACATGCTATGCCAATTTGGAAGATGATGGACAGACTCTGACAGTTCTTTGTGATGGAGTTAAGTTTGGTTCACAATCTTGGGATGGATCTTTTACCGAAAACCTTCAAATGATAGTTAGCCGTGTTGAAGGTGTCATAACGATTTCGTTTAACGGATCTACAACTCTTGATAACTGGGCGCCTATCGGTGTCTTGACTGCAACCAAGAACTAGTGTTAATTCTATAATACTTTACACTCCCTTCATCGCAGTGCCCTGCCTTTGAGTGCGGGGCACTGCGTTAGAACTTTGACAGATAGACTGAAAAAGCAATATTACTCAGTTATGAAGATACTTAGAACATTATCATTGCTGGCCGCATGCCTCTTTGCGGCATCCGTGACCTCTTGTGTCAGCGACGGTCTGACCGAGCCGGGAAACGAAGTGGTCGGCAAGGAAATCGCCACTCTTGCAGAGCAGGCATCATCGGTGATGGAGACCATTTCCGATGTCAAGGCCCTGCAGGAGACAGTTGACGGCCACGAAGTCGAACTCAACGGCGCCATCAGGTCTCTTGAAAGCCACGTGTCATACCTTTCTTCTGGCTCATCTTGGGAAGACGCCACCCTGGCGACCCTTGCCGAGCAGAAGAAACTCGCTGCTGTAGTAGGCCCTATCCTTGCTCAGGCCGACGCTGCCAGCGCCACAAAGACCACCCTCAACTCTCTTGACGCTAATGCCAAGGCATGGCTCGGAAAGAACATGGGAGCATACTGGTCGGCAGTGGTAACTTCGGCAAAGTCAGAGGCTCAACTCGCATCTTACGGCAAGAAACTTTCGATGTGGAAACTCCAGATCGAAGGCATTGCATCCGACATCGAAGCAGGTCTGAAAGAAGGCGTTGACCTTGCGGAAACAGACGCCCTTCTTGCATCAGTGTCAGCAGTCGTAAAGGCTTCTGAAGACCTTAATGCACGACTTGCGGCTTTAGCGTCGGATGTCGAGGAAGGTTATCAGCAGGCCATCGCAACGGCATCGGAAGATCCTGAGTCGTTTGACGCCGCTACCCTCAAATCCCTCAACAAGGCTGCCGCTGCAGATCTTCAGGACGCCGGAGTCACCATGAACGACCTGATCGACCTCGTGGCTGCATGCGAGAACGAAGTGACTGCGCTGAAGGCAAGGATTGATGGACTTGAAGACCAGATGAAAGACTGGGACGTACTCCTCGATATGATTCAGTCGGTGACATTCATGTCGAAATATTCCGAGGAAAAGGTTGTCGCTTATTATACCCTCAATACAGAATCCGATGAGCGTACGGACGAAGGCTATATGCTCAGGACCATGGATGAATCAATCGAACTTGAATATATCGTCCGTCCGGCGTCCGCAGCCATGGCTCTCGCCTCAGATGAGGCCAGGACGAGCCTCTGGAATCAAGGCCTCAAGGTCATGGGCTATTATGCCCAGGCCATCACAAAGGCTGCTCCAGCGATGACTGACTTTACAATCACGGATGTAACTGCTGACGAAAGCGGAATCGTGACCGTGACGGTGGAAAACAGCCTTTCGGATGAGTTCTATTTCAAGAAGACCGGTGCGAAAATGGCTCTTTCTGTAGTTACAGGCAAGACAGACCTCGCTTCGGAATTCGTCGAGGTCGTTCCTGTGGATAAGAGCGGAACAGTTTATGCCGAGTCAATGAGCCTGTCATTCAAATCTTTGGAGTTGAATGAAGTGGTGAATATGAATAAGGTGGATAATTTCGACCTGGATAAAGGTCAGAGTATCCAATTGATCGCTTCCGTAAGTCCTGCTGCTGCGGTTCAGACTTTCAGATGGGAGTCAAGTGACTCGGAAACGGCACATGTCAGTGAGGATGGAAAACTCAGCGCACTTAAAGTGGGTTCTGCGACCGTTACTGTCACATCCGATGCCATTGACGAGTGGGGCTGTCCAGTATCTGCTGCATTTACCGTGACTGTAAATCCTGACATAAAGATTTATGGACCTCATTATGTGGAAGAAGGACAATCGATCAATCTGCGTCTGGAAAGTCCGTATTATATCGATCCGGAACGAATCACCTGGTCTGTTCCTTCGGCTAGCGGATTGTATGTTTCTATTGAGAAGAAGTATGCCGACGGTATAAATCAGGCTGTCGTTACAGGAATTGGAAGACAGTATGTGGATAAATATACTGACATCGGTCTGACATGTACTATTGAAGGCGAAGGAACCTTTACTCATACGATTCAGAGCGTTGCTGTCCAGCCAAGAAAGATCATTGTGGACGGTATGGGCGACGAAAACAACGTCACCATGAAATTCGGATCTCAAAGGTCCTTTACTGCGACGGTCGAGCCGGCTGAAGTGAACCCGGACCTGTTCTGGATTAATTATATAATCGGAGGAGATGGCTTGAACTATGCTTCTGGAACGCCGACCGCTACTGCGAAATCTCCTGAAGGAGGGAAAACTTCCGGTTCAGTCACAATTACCATGGAACCGGTCACCAAAAACTATTATTATTACGGTCCGGGTTCTGATTTCGCTTCAGGACAAAAATTATCGAGAACCATCACCGTTTCTGTTGAACCATATTATGTTACGTCGTTTACAATTCCGACGAGCAAGCAGATGACAGTAGGTAAAGAAGTTGAACTTTTTGCTGAGTTTATATCAGATGGTATTAACGGTGAGGATCCTTCGTTCACAGATCTGGTGTGGACTTCTTCTGCCCCTGAATATGTTTCTGTTGTGAACGGTGTACTTACAGCCCATCAGGTTACGGACGAGCCAGTAACCATTACTGCTTCCATAGCAGATCCGGGTAAAGCCGTCAAGCCAGGGGAAACAGTCCCTCCAGTAGAGTGCAAGGTGAGCGTATCGGCAGCAGGTGCGGCAGATCCTAAAGTGGGAGATTATTATTATGCAGATGGAACGTGGTCTGCATCAATAGATGGGAATGGTGAAATGATAGAGCCGTTGATAGGTAAGACACTTAGAGGAATCGTATGCAAGATATCAGACCCATCTTCTGTTGACACATGGATACCAGAAGATTTCATAAACGGATATGTCGTCAGCGTAGATGAAATATCAAGTGCGTTGGACAACGGCAGTGTTTGGCGTTCTAAATTTGAAAGTTGGGCTACAGCACAGGGATACTCAGATCCTGTCGAGGGCAATGGTACTTGGCAGGCTGCGGAAAATGCGGCAGCGAAAGGCTACAATAACACTCTGGCATTCTCCGGATATACAGATGACCAGGCAAAGTCCGATGCGGGTGATGATGCATACACAGGTTGGGATTTCTATTTGCCTAACGGAAAATTGGCTGATTTCAGGACAAATTATCCAGTAGATACCGATAAGAATACAGATTGGTATCTTCCGTCCCAAAAAGAAATGACATTTATTTCCGGTGAGAATCTGACTATCATCAACAATGCTTTGTCAAAAGCGGGGAAAACACAGATTACTAGTGCCAATTATAAGACAAGTTCTTATAATTCATATGGAAACCCTATTATTATGAACCCTGTAGCCAAGTCATCAACTACGGGAAGTTTAGGTACTGCTCATAATGTTCGTTTCTTCCTCGCTTTCTAATGCCACACACCATGAAGAAGATAAATATAATATCAATACTTCTGGCAGCGTTGGCCTTTGCTTCATCCTGTAACAGGGATGAGGCAGGGCTCAACCCGCCTGAGCAGGGCGACCGCACGGTGACCATCACCGCCGCTCCTGCACAGACGAAGACTGCCTTTGACGGTGGTGCGGTGAAGTGGGAGGATGGTGACGCCATATCTCTTGTCTTTACCCATCCGGTTGCAGGCTGTGCCGTACATCAGTTTTCTACTGCTCTTGATGCTTCCAGCGTCAGTGCAGATTTCACCGGAAAACTCCCGCTGGAGGTGTATCGCGAAGACAGCGGCTATCTGGAGACTGTGCTTGCAGTATATCCGGAGACTGCACTGGCTGGGGGTGTCGTTGATTTTACCCTTCCTGCCGAGCAGAAGGTCCGTGAGAACGGCACATTCGCTGACGGTCTCAACCTTGCTTCCGCATCGGTTTCTCTTGCTGATATCCGGGATGACGGAAATTCTCAAGCAACCTTCCGCAACGCGCTTTCCATCTTGAGGTTTACTGTCCAGGACGATGTCACTTCAGTGACCCTTACTGGTACTTCGCCTCTTGCCGGAAAGGCGCCGCTCTCTTTCGTTACTGAGGAGGGTGATGACCTCGGCAGACTTGTCTTGGAAGGAGACTGGGGTGAGAACGAAAAGTCGACGAGTGTGACCCTTAAGCCTGCTGACGGCAATGAGTGTTTCCCGGGCGGCGAGGTCAATATGCTTGTGTGGCCAGGTGAGCACACTTCGATGAGCGTGACTGTGAACTACAAGGAGTACGGTGAGTTCCGCAAGTCCAAGACCTCTGATTTTGCGTTCCTGCCTTCAAGGTACTATACTCTTGACCTGAATGCGGATTCGGAGACTCTGGTTTCGGAAATTTCCGGCGATCTCGACAATCTTGAAGATGACCTGTCCGACCTTGAGGCCAGGCTTGAGGCTCTTGAGACCACAGCCGAGAAGATAAGTGCCATTCTGGATCAGATCCAGTCCGTGGCATTGCTGACCGAGTATCTCGATAATGCCGTTTATGCTCCTTATGGCGTAGGTATATATGATAGAAAAATCAAGGAAAAGGTTGTTTTGGACTATAAGGTTCGTCCCGCAAAGGCGATGGAACTTCTTCTTGATGTGTGTGCAGAGGAAGGCAATCTTTCCGATGCCCTTTCTGCGAAGATTGACTATAAGGACGGCAACTTGGGTGATCTGACTGTGTCTGATGCTGTTCTTGAGGGAGATGTACTGACGGTGACAGTGGATGCTGCAGACATTTATGACAATTTTTATGCTGGCGGGACTCCTGCTTCCATGGCCCTTGAGATTTCGGATGGCAATACAGCGATTCTTTCGGACTTTGCCAATCTGGTACCTAAGGAGCATCTGGTGCTGAGAGTTGCAGACAACAGCAATATACCGGCGATGAGGGGGGCCAATATGTCTTTTGAAATTGAATTGGGCCTTACCAGTCCAACCGCACCGCTGACTGCTACAGTAGAGGATGTAAAAGGCTTTTCGTCTACACCTTCTGTCAGTGTGAACCAATACAACGGGCATATTTATTTGTCTTTTAAGGAGGACGACGATCCTTCGGAGATGAGTTTCAAGGTGGTTCTGAGTGACGGTAATGAGACAGACACTGTTGAGTTTACTTTTGAGGATGCAGGGGAACTTATAATTGACTATACCCCTATGGTAGACTATGTGGGTGGAACCGCCTTTGTAAATCCCGTATTGCCTCAGAACGGTTATGCCTATAAGTCTCCGTCAATGTCTATTGGGAATAATGATAAGTATATATGGTATCATGATCCTCTCAATAAATATGACGATGCTTATTACTCTCATTATATTTGGGCTAGTGAATCCGGCTACGGTGAATTTTCCGTAGAGCCGAATGAGTCCCTTATAGTGCAGGAAAAAAATCCGGAATATAAGGAAGGGGAAGATCAGGAAGGTGTTCCGGAGTTCCTTGATGTTGAGGTAAACACAGGAACTGAACAAAGATCCTTCCATGTCGATATAACAGTTGTAACCGCGACGGCTCCTACATACACATACACCAAAAGAGTGACAATCACTCAAAAGGAGAATGGAGCACCTATTGATGAGAGCATGTATTATCAGGATAGCGATGTCGTAACTCTTCAGGAGGCGGATCAGAAATATGACACCCCTCTAAATGTTGTCATCGTCAGTGAGGGCTACCAGAAGAAAGATCTTGTTAAAGGTGGTGTTTTTGCTAGAAATGCAAGGTCCGCCTGCGATGCTTTCTTCGGAGTCGAGCCTTACAAGTCGTTCCGTGACAGGTTCAATGTCTATCTGATGGCTTTTGAGTCTGAAGATGAAGGAATTTCACTCCAAGGCGGTGAGCAGAAGGATACTTATTTCAAAGCATATTATCAGGCTGTCGGCAATACTTATGTAAATCTTCCAGGTGGCAATTACGATGCGGTTCGAGACGTCCTCAGGAATGATGAAAGATTCAATGATGATGCGGAATATTATAGAACCATAGTCATCATGCTGATAAATACAGACGCCGATATCGGATCGAATGCACGTTTTGATTCGCAGATTCTTGACAGTCCTCTCTATGGTGAAATGTACTGTTCTATGGGACTTACCATGGTTCCTGCTAAAAACATGTATCTTGGCAACCTTGTCCGCCACGAGGCTGGAGGACACTCATTCGGACGTCTTGCGGATGAATATGAGGATAAGTCGTATGACAAACTTGACAGCGGTGATAACCACCATGCACAAGGTTGGTACAGGAATGTTACCATTGATAAGCAGGCTTGGAACTGGGATGACTTTATCGATCTGCCTGGTTATGAAGATATAGGATACTATATGCCTAGCGGGTCGAACTTCTGGTGCCCTACAGAGACAAGTATCATGAAATCCAATAGCGGTACTTTCAACGCAGTCTGCCGACAGATCATCTACGAGCGAATCATAAAGCAGACGGAAGGCTACAACGCTTATTCTTGGGATGAATTCCTTGAGTATGATAAACGAAACATAAACTAAATAACTATACTAACTATAACTGATGGAGAATACAATCATGAAAAAAACATTCTTCTTTTTCGCTGCCCTCGTCGCAGTGGCGGCTTGTAACAATGTAAAAGTCGAGACACCGTCCCTTACACGCGAGGTGACCATCAAGGCTAGTTCGGCAGAGACCAAGACCCAACTTTCGGGTGATGCAGTTCACTGGGAGGCAAATGATGCCGTGGCTCTTCGTTTTACCAAGGATGCCGCACACCATGTGGCAACATTCTCAACCACTCAGGCTGGTCATAGCGTGCAGTTCAAAGGTACGCTTCCGAATACCGTAAGTGTTGCTCAGGGATATGAAACTGACGGATATGCTGTATATCCTGCAACTGCTATGACTAACAACGGAACTATATCGCATAGTCTGCCTGCTACAGTCATTGTTAACGAGAACGGTTCATTTGACACTGAAATGAACTTGTCATCAGCAGTAGTGTCTCTTGCTGAACTTGATGCAAATGGTACCACTGAGGCGACTTTCAATAATGCGCTTTCCATCGTCCGCTTCTCTCTTTCTGCTTCTGATATTGCAAGCCTGAAGATTTCTGCTGACGGCAGTAATCTTGCGGGAACTGCTTCAATGGTTTTTGATCCGGAGGCTGACGACAGACTTGTTGTTGATGAGGTGGTAATTCCGTACGTTGAGGTTACAGTGGAACCGACAGGTGATGCCTTCACTGCTGCAAAGGTGTATAATGTTCTCGTATATCCTGGAACTTATACAAGCCTTACTGCAGAGTTGACTGATACTGATGGTTGCAAATACAGAAAGACAGTAAACGGTCCGTTTAATTTTGTGGCTTCAAACTATTATACCTTTACTTTCAACACCCAGTTTGAGAAGACCTATACTTTCTCAACTACTGGCAAGACCTTCATAGAGGGTCAGCAGATTCACACAGTATTCTCTGATCTGCATGACGAGACCCTTACTGCAGATGCTGACGGCGAGTTTACCGGAAATCTTCCTGCTGCTGTGGTTCATGCCAATACTCCAGGTTATGCGGTATATCCGGCAACTGCTTATAGCGCAGGCAAGGTGAATTATACCCTGGACCCTCAGAATCCTGCTGAACTTTGGTCTGCAAAGGTGCTTCCTACAAGCGAGTCTATAGCCTTTACTGATGTTACGGGTGCTCTTGCAACACTTCAGTTTACTGTTCCTGCCGGTGTGAAGTCTGTGACAATCGAGTCAACCAAGGGTATAGTAGGCGCTGCTGTAATGAATGTGACAGAAGGTGTCCTCTCTGTTTCAGGTGAAGGCGCAGGCAAGACAATCGAACTCGCAGAAGTAAGTGCCCAGCAGTATACTTTGACTATCTACCCTATTTCAGAGGCAGCAGACCTTGCAGTAACTCTTAAAGATGCTGCTGATAAGACTGTTGTGAAGAACTTTAATGGTAAGACTGTTGCTGCAAAAGAAACCCTCATTCTTGACCTCAGTGGCGAACTCAACTTCGACAAGGACGGCTCATTCGACAACGAAGGCTTTGTAGATGGTCTCGATGGTCTCGGCGGCGGTAACTCAATTGATTTCTAACCCTCTTTGTTAAACATAAATAACGATGCACCATCCTTCGCGTGATGCGACGGGTGGTGCATTAAAAAATCACTTGACTATGGAAAAGAATTGTTATGAATCTCCTCAGGTGAGCGAGATACTACTGATTTTGGAAGGTGCGGTCCTTTCTGGCAGCGTGGATAGCAATCACGATGGATTCGGTGATGGCGGTATTGATAGTATTTAATGGGAGGACTGTGCTATGAAAAGATTTCTTTTAGGTTTTGCCGCTATGGCAACTATGGTGTCGTGTGTGACGGAAAGCGGACTGGAGAGGCCTGAGCCTCGTATGGTGAGTCTTGTGACTGTGAGTCCTGAGACCAGGACCGTGCTAGACGGAAATGATGTCCTATGGGAGAACGGCGATCAGGTGAAGGTGGTGTTCCCGTCTGATTCGGAGCCTTTCAAGAGTGAGTTCACTACCGAGTTCGAGGGTGCCGCTGTTTCTATGGCGACATTCAGGGGCCTTCTTGACGATAGTGTGGATGAGGCCAATGGCTATGATGACGGTTACGCTGTTTATCCTAAGTCGGCGGTGGGCGATGACGGTACGGTGTCTTTTTTCGTGCCGGTGGAGCAGAGGCCGCGTGAGGACGGTTCGTTTGCCCGTGATGCGAATCTTTCGGCTTCGCTGGTGGATCTGTCCGATCTGACTGAGGACGGTACTGTGGATGTGAGGTTCAGGAATGCTCTTGCGCTCGTGAGATTCAATCTTCCGGCGAATGTGGCGTCCATGAAGGTGACTTCCGCTACCGCTCCGCTTGCGGGTGCTGCCGATCTGGCTTTCAGTGACGAGCAGGGGTCGGAAGGGTGCCTTGTTTTTGCGGATGCCGTGCCTGTGTCTGCAGAGAATTCGACGGTGACTCTTCTTCCTCCTGCAGAGCATGAGGTGTTCGATACGGAAGTGACTTATGCCATGCTTGTGTGGCCTGGCGAGCATGAACTTACCATCGATCTGACTGATGCCGAGGGCGGACGTGCCGTGAAGAAGGTCAGCAAGACTTTTGCGGCGTCGATGGCTTATACCTTCAATGTCAGCGCCGAGTTTGTCAAGCCGGTGGATGTGAGCATTTCTGCCGTTGCCGAGCATCGTTATGATGAGGGCATTCTGGCCAGGTCTGCAGTCACTCTGACTTTTGACGTTTCTCCCGAGGAACTTGCGAGGATGAAGAACATCAATGTGACCGTGAAGTCAGGAGATACTGTGTATAAGACATATGTTAGAGAATCACTGTCTGAAAGCGAGGTGTTCTTCTTTAATGGTCCTAAGGTGTATATGCCGAAGGGTGATTACGATGTTGTGTGCACATATGAGGACGAACTGGGGTCATATACTTTGAATACTGTCTGCAGTACTCCTGCGCCTGTCTATACTCTGGATCTGGATTTCAATGTGACGGCGTCTTCAGTGACTGTCAATCGTGCGTCTGTGAAGATCAGTCCGTCTGTGCTCGATGAAGTGCCGCTGAAGGCGAATAACGATGTGTTGATCAGGTTTAGTGGTAAAAGTTATTATGACTTCACTACTTCTGTCGCTAATGCGCTGGACAATCCTGATTTCATTGTTGACAAGACGGTTTCGGGTACTCCTAATAATTCCGGTAAATATGCTGTAATTTGCTATTTAAGATTTGATGGTGCCGAGGCTTCTGTCAATTATATTACTGCCAACCGTATGGATGGCAACTCTGCTTTTGTGGATCCGTGGAAGAAGGTTGCACAGATAACGAATGTCGGGCAGATGACTGACGGAGGAATGTATGTCATCTGCGCTGACTGGGATGATTCGAAGTATTGGTATGTAGACGCTTACGGCAAATTGTGTCTGTCTGGTTCTGCACCTGACGCGAATAATCTCCCGATTGAGTATGTGTTTGTCTTTGATATGGATAACGGACAGGCTATCGAGGTGGAAGAAGATTATAAGTATGAGTCAGTGCCAGGTGCGTGGAAGTCTTTGGTAAGGAATAATTACATGAGTCAGACGGATGTGGAGCCGTATTTCACTCAGGTCAATCCTGCCCAGTATGTCAAGTGCGTTAACGGCTGGGTGGATGATGACGGTGATGGCGACATCGATATCTGCCGCGGTATGAAAGATCTTCTCGGTCTGGGACAATATTATATCCAGTGGGGTGGAACAGGCACTTTCCAACTCAATGGCAACAACCAGTGGAAGTGGAAGATCTATGAGGTCGAGAGGTAGTGCTTTAGGCTGGTAGCGTAGCACTGTTCTGAGATTTGAGTGTGGGGACATGGATTTCCGAATCCATGTCCCCACACTGTCCCTTACAATCCTGCCACCTGTTCCTCAGTAAGGCCTGACGCCTGCACGATAACAGCAATCTCTACCCCAAGCGCCTTAAGGTTCCTGGCCATGTCTAATGCCTTTGTCATGCTCCCTTCTTCCCGTCCCTCTTCCCGTCCTTCTTCCCGTCCCTTGGCCTCACCCTTCGCCATACCTTCAGCCAGTCCTCTGGCATGTGCGTCTTCCGCAGCCGTCCGGATTATGTTGTCGTAGTCACCCATGTTGTCCAAAGATTTAATGTAATGTTCATATTCTTCCGCCGTAAATTTACCTAATTCGGACAGCAAAAACAAGCGTTTGAACAGAGGTTCG
>JAFURF010000053.1 GCA_017471965.1 Bacteroidales bacterium | reverse complement strand
TGGCATATCGAATTTCACTGCCTTCATGGCGACAGAGTGCGCAAAGAAGTTCGGAGAAGGAATCAGAGTCAATGCGATCGCTCCGGGATTCTTCATCACAGAACAGAACCGAAGCCTTCTGACCAATCCTGACGGCACCTACACCCAGCGTGGTCAGGATGTGATCCGCCAGACTCCGTTCGGCCGCATGGGCGACCCTGAAGAACTCTGCGGCACCATCCACTACCTTATGTCAGACGCCTCGAAGTTCGTCACCGGCACGGTAGCGGTAGTCGACGGCGGATTCAACGTCTTCGCGATGTAAAGACAGACATGCTGCATCAATTGTGATGCAGCATGTTCAGTTTTATCTTCTTCAGTTCTTCGAGCGGACGTTCAGGTTGCTCCACATCACCCGGAACAGGCATTCCTGAGAACTCTCCGAAATACTGTACGCACGCATCGCGCCACCATCTGGCGTCGCTTTCCTGGATGGCAAGTTTCTCTCGCACCGCCTCCCATCTTTCCGGATCGACATAAGGCCTGGCATTCTCCCAGACATCCTGGTACTCACGTACCTTCTTTATGCCCCTGTCATATCTGTGGCACATCTCGTCCCAGAACGTCCTTCCGGATGACATCCTGTGATCCCACGGAATGTGGTGGAACCACAGAAGGAGTTCCTCAGGACAGGTCTCAAGAGAATTGTACATCGAAGCCAGAGGCTCATGGTACTGGTCCACGTTGCAACTGCCGTTTCGGGTCCTGTCGAAACCTATGCCCTCAGAATCAGCCTGATGATAGTATTTCGGAAGCCAGTCCAGTCGTGCTCCTTCCGGTTCATACCATGGCTCAGGACCGTAATGGTGGATCCCGGCAAAAATGTGATGAAGACCTAGAGGCATCATGTAGTCGACAGCGGTTTCGCGCGATGTCATCATCATGTCCAGTACCGGTCCGACGAATTCCTTCTCATATCTCTCCGACCCATACGAGTTCCTGCTCGGGAAGGTCTGCAGGATCCATTCCCTTGCTATTTCCTCGGATGAAAGTCCGGCATTCCATGCCAGGCGGCCGAAGCCGTACCATGATGATTGGGCGAAATGATGGCCGCACCAGTTCTTGTCACGTCCGATGTTCGCTACACCTGCAATCGCGGTTGTCTTATATGCTTCCGGATAGACCTTCCCCGTGGTTATGTCGGCCACAGTATGGCCAGGCCCTTTGCAGTATGTGTCGCTGTCCATGCATTCTTCGAACTGTGTCATCATATATACAAGATGATTTGATCCGCCCATGTATTCCTGAGTGATCTGGAACTCGATCATCATTGCGGTCCTGGACATGGCACCGAAAAGCGGACTGAAAGGTTCACGCGGCTGGAAATCTACCGGTCCGTTCTTTATCTGCACCAGAACATTGTCCTTGAACTGCCCGTCGAGAGGCACGAACTCATCGTATGCCTGATTGGCCCTGTCTGCGCTGTTCGGCGCGTATACGAATGCTCTCCACATTACTATCCCTCCGTATGGTTCCAGAGCCTCCGCGAGCATGTTCGCTCCGTCGGCATGGGTGCGTCCGAAATCCTGAGGACCGGGAAGACCTTCGGAATTGGCTTTTACCAGGAATCCTCCGAAATCAGGAACAAGAGAATATATTTCGGCAACCTTTCCCTTCCACCATTCTCTTACTGTGGGGTCTAGAGGATCGGATGTCGGAAGTCCTCCGAGTGCTGCCGGAGACGAAAAGTTCACTGAAAGATACACATGCACGCCGTATGGACGCATCACGTCAGCGATTTCTGCGACCCTTTCGAGGTAGTCATGCCGAAGCATCTCAGGAGTTGCGTTCACATTGTTGAGGACGCTTCCGTTGATGCCTATCGATGCATTGAGACGGGCATATTCCTTAATAAGTTCCACAGGTACAGGTTCGCCCCAGTGCCATATGGACCAGCCTGCATATCCTCTTTCGATGGTGTTGTCGAGGTTGTCCCAGTGGTTGAGGATGCGACGTTCATATGCTGGTTCTTCCATGATGTCCAGTTGTCCGTCAGCCTTTCCGGTACGTTCCAGTCTCTGCAGGGCATAAGTCCCGTATAGGGCTCCGACTTCCGTTCTGGCCATGATCCTGCGCCCTTCCGGGCCGTCCTTTATCATGAATCCGTCATTCCTGATGTCCAACGTGGAGTCCACTATGACTTCTGCATCGACAGACGGCGCACCTTCAGGCAGCCACAAAGCATTACCATTGCCGGAAGGCCTTGAGCAACCGGCAATGGTAATATACATTATTGTCAGAAAAAGCAATCTTCTATTCATCGGTTCCTTCGATTGTCTGGATAGTGCCGTCTTCGTTGTACTTAAGTTCGCAGACCTTCAGGCTTCTCAGCCATGTAAGACCTCCTGAAGGAACGCTGTCATGATGGAAAAGCCACCATTTCCCGCCATATTCTACGATGGAATGGTGAGTTGTCCATCCTACAACAGGTGTAAGGATGACGCCTTTGTATGTGAAAGGTCCGTAAGGATTGTCACCGATCGCGTAGCAGAGATAGTGTGTGTCACCTGTAGAATATGTGAAATAGTATTTTCCTTTGTATTTGTGCATCCATGAAGCCTCGAAGAAACGGTATGGATTGTCGGCGGTGAGCGGCTTGCCTTCCTCGTCGACGATCACTACCGGCTTAGGTTCTTCTGCAAACTCCAGCATGTCATCGCTCAGACGGACTACTCGTGCAGGGAGCGCTGTTTCCTTTCCCTCCGGCAGGTATGCGTTCTCGAGAGCCTTGTTGTCCTTGTAACGTTGAAGTTGGCCTCCCCAGAGACCTCCGAAATACATATAGTATCTGCCGTCTTCCTCAAGGATTGCCGGGTCGATGCTGTAACTTCCCTTGATAGGGTCCGGTTGCGGAATGAACGGTCCGGTCGGAGAGTCGCTTATGGCAACTCCGATGCGGAATATGTCATTCTTGTCCTTGAGAGGGAAGTACATGTAGTATTTGCCGTCCTTTCTTGCCACCTCGCAGTCCCAGAGTTGCCTTCCGGCCCATGGAATGTCATCAGTATCAAGGACTTTGCCGTGATCGATAACTTCCGCTGTCATAGGGTCGTCTCCGTTGAGGCTGAATACATGGTAGTCCTTCATGTTGAAATGGTCGCCGTTGTCGTTCTCTGCGATTCCGGATTCCCAGTCATGAGAAGGATAGATGTAAAGTTTTCCGTCCCATACGTGCACGGACGGGTCTGCCATATCGTCGGCAGGAACGAGATATCTCTTAGGTGTCTTCATGATTATTTGTAATATTCTTTAAGGAAAGGTTTCATTTCAAGGTTGCGGTCGAACAGGAGAGGATAGTCCATACGTCCCCTCATAGGCCAGTTGTTCTTCCATGAGTCGTCATCGCTCACGCCCCATGCGGTGACGCGGGTGATGACGTCGGAATGCTTGAGGAAGAGGTCCATGAAGGCCTTCATCCTCTCGTTCCATTTTGCCGAAACATCTTCAGGAAGTCCGTCAGGATAAGGATTCATGTTTGCCCTGTAAGCCTCGATGTCACTTACATTCGCTCCCATGTTCACTGTAGGAAGCGCTGACATCTCCCATTCGGTGATCATGACATTGATTCCTGTGCCGGCATATGCCTTCAGGCTCTCCTCGAACTCTGTGAAGTCAGGATAATCCATTCCTACATGCCCCTGCATGCCGATGGCATCGATGCGCAGACCGCGGGACTGAAGGTCCTTGATGATCTTGACATAGGTGTCGCGGCGGCCCTTGACATTCATTCCATAGTCATTAAGGTACAGTTCTGCGTCCGGATCCGCTGCATGTGCACATTCGAATGCGTAAGGAATGAATTCTTCTCCGAGGATTTCATAGAACGGGCTCTTTCTGTATGAACCGTCTTCCACTATGGCCTCATTCACCACGTCCCAGCCGTGTACACGGCCCTTGTAGCGTGTGACTATGGTGGTTATATGTTCTTTCATCCTTTCCTTAAGGACCTCAGGAGTCACATAATTGCCTTCGTCGTCGTAAGGGAACCATTTTGCGAGTTGTGAATGCCATACGAGGCAATGTCCGATGATGAACATGTCGTTTGCCTCACCGAACTCCACGAACTTGTCTGCAAGTTCGAAATCGTATACTCCTTCCTCAGGATGGATTTCCTCCGATTTCATGCAGTTTTCGGCAACGATAGAATTGAAATGCTTCTTCAGGATTTCTACTCCTGCTGTGTCAAGGCCACGGATTTCCCACTCGTTCAGGGCGGCTCCGATGTAGAAGTCATCGGCGAACACATCTTTAAGTCCGCGTTCTTTCTGAGCGGAGCATGACAGTACGGCAAAACAGGTTGCCGCGATCAAAATACTTCTTTTCATGATTATTCGTTTTTTGCTCTTTCTTCGATTTCCATGTTTATCTTGTCGATGACGTCATCCTCAAGTTCATACTTCGAGATTATGAACATAGCCACCAGAAGGAGGATTGCAGGAATGACGCATACAAGCCATCTGATGCCTTCCTGTGCGAGCGGCGTCTGGAGTTCGAGGTCGTTCATGAAATATGCTCCTGCTGCATTGCCCACAGACATCATTGCGAATGCAGTGATGAAGAAGAGGGCGATGACGCGCAGAGGCCTGTTGCGGAAGAATTCTATCCAGAGGTCGCTCACCTTCACATCCTTGGTGTCCTTTTCATCCATCACGACACGCTCCTTGGTCTGTGAGAAACAGAAGACGAGAAGTGCAAATCCGACAAGAGCAAAGATCAGCATGGCGTAGAACCAGGCCTGAGGATCGACAGGCAGGGTGCTGGACTGCTCGGCAGCCTTATATCCTGTCCATGCAAGGACAAGTCCCGGTACTACTCCGCCAAGTGCCATTCCAGCCTTGAAGAAGATGCCGGTCAAGGCATTTACAATGCCGGAAATACGTCTTCCGGATGTATATTCTCCGTATGAGATGACTTCAGGGACGAGTGCCCACATGTATCCGGTAGCCACAATGACTCCTGTTGACTTGATGAACTGCGCGATATAGATGAGGACGATGTTGTCCTTGACTGTTCCCATCCTGCTGATGATGTACATCATGGCCATGCCGACGATCGCAACCGAAAGGAAGATGTAGAACATGTTCTTCTTTCCGACCTTGCGCTTGATGGCAGGCACGAGCGGCATGAAGATGAATGACGGAAGGGATCCCAGTCCCATGAACAGGGCCATCTCTATGGTCTCATGTCCCACTTTGCCGACTGCGAGTGCTGCCACAAGGCATGGGATGCCGGCCGATACGGCCAGACCTCCCACATTTGCCATGAACATACGGGTGGAGGTCAGGACAGTGATTTCGTTTGTATCACGTGTGAGTGACGAATTGAGTGCGCCGTACGGAACGTTGATGAGGGTATATAGCATCGACATTCCGACATAAGTTATGTAGGCATATAGGAGCGAGCCTGAGAATCCGTTCCAGAAGCATAGGATGGCTAGGCCGGTCAGAGGGATACCGCCGAGAATCAGATATGAACGGTATTTTCCCCATCTAGGGTTGTGCTTGTCGACGAAGGTACCTACGAGTGGGTCCCAGATCACGTCCACGATACGCACAACCAGGAACATTACCGCCGCAGCAGCGGGGTCAAGCCCGAAGATGTTGGTATAGAAGAACAGCAGATACATGCTGACAGTCTGATAGATCAGGTTCTGAGCGAGGTCTCCCGATCCGAATCCTATCCTCTGCAGCCATGATAACTTGTAGAAGCCCTTGGCTTCGTTTGCATTATTGGTCTGTGCCATGGTCATATGGTTTTAGTTGTTTTTCTTCATGTCTTTGATGACGGCCTTTACCACCCTCTTTCCTAAGGTCTTCTTGTCCAGAGGATGGATGTCGTTCCATTCTCCGAGGTCGCTGTTGCGTATCAGGACCGCATCAGGGTCGTCTGCAGCGGCCTTTGCCTGCTCCTGACGCATTTCTGCCCATGCCTGACGGCCTTTTATGTCGTCCTTGTGAAGGAAGTCGGCAAGTTCCACTATGTAGAAGGGGAGTCCGGGGGCTTCAAATGTCCGTCTCCAGTCCTTCATCATAAGTCCGAGAAGGTCCGCATATTCATTTCTTCTGTCCACATTCGATTCTCCCTGATACCAGACCACTCCGCTGAATTTCAGGCCTTTCAGAGGAGCAATCATTGCGTTGTACAGGCAGACAGGCTTGTAGCAGAAGAACATCATCGACGGTGCATCCGGCATAGGGGAACCGAGGCGGTATTTCCATTTGCCTTCCAGGCTGAATTCCCTTCCCTCGCAGATTATCTTATAAGGCTTTTCCGGTACGAAATGCGGCTGCCCTCCGTTGCTGATCACGCGGACGGTCACGTTATTGACTCCTGCCTTGAGTACGCCTGCAGGGACCCTGTAGATTCTTGGCGGATACTGGTATGTCGTGTTTCCGACAAAATGCCCGTTGACGTAGACTGAGTCCGCATCCACGATGCAGCCCATCCTGATGACGGCCTCCTTGCCTGCGTATTTCTTCGGGATTTCAATGCTTTTCCTGAGCCAATGCGATCCTCCGACCGGATTCAGACCGTCATTTCCCCAACCGGTGGAGAACATTTCGACTTCCTGCCAGTCAGAGTCATCATATTCTGCTGAGTACCAGCATTCCTTCAGACCGGGGTCTGAGGAATCCATTGTGTTGTTCCATCTGTAGAAGTCCTCTCCTTCAAGATCCTTTATCCTGTTGCGGTAGCCCTCGTCTTCATAAAGACGCTTTTCACTGATGTATTCCGGGTATGATGTGGATAGGGCCTCTTCGCTGATCCAGGCCTCCACAGGTGTGCCGCCCCAACTTGCGTTCACTATACCTACCGGCACTCCGGTCTCTTCATACAGATTCTTGGCAAAGAAGTAGGCCAGGGCTGACCATTCCATCACATTGCCCCGTGTGCATGTTTTCCAGGAAGCCTTGGGCATGTCTTCCTGAGGTGCATTGAAATTGAAAGTCTTAGGTACGATGAAATGTCTGATCGACTTGTTCTGATATGTGTCAATCTCAGCAGCGAACATGTCTGTGACCCGCCTCACCGGAAGTTCCATGTTTGATTGTCCGGAGCATAGGAATACGTCCCCTATGAGGATGTCTTCAATGCTCACGTCGTTTACCGTCAGTGTGTAAGGACCTCCTTCGCGTGCTGCCGGAAGTTCAATGCTCCATCTTCCTTCGGCAGATGCCGTGGTTGTGTAGTTCTTCCCGTGCCAGGTCACCTTTACCTTTTCATTGCTGTCTGCCCATCCCCATAATTCAATCGGCTCATTCCTCTGGACTACCATGCCGTCCGTGAAGATGGATGGCATGGTCACCTTTGCTCCAGCCGGTACGGCCATTGCGGTAAGGCATGATATGAAGATTATACATATTCTAAGCGAGCGTGTCATATGTGGTCTTTTAGTATTTACAAAGTTACATTTTTTGCCGCCATGTGTTGTTAATTGCGTTTCATAGATTTTTGCTTTTATAACATGCTGCCGAAAGAATATTGCATTTTCTGTCGCTTTTGATACATCTTCTTTTTTAATCTGAATCTGCATGTATTTATAATATAAATTTATTAATTTTGTAGGATTGAATCTGAATATTTATTTAAACACATCAATACTATGAATGACACTAAGGTAATGAATCTCGCTGCTGACAATATCCGTATTCTGGCAGCGTCTATGGTGGAAAAGGCGAAGTCAGGCCATCCTGGCGGTGCAATGGGTGGTGCAGACTTCATCAATGTACTTTATTCAGAGTACCTTCAGTATGATCCTGCAAATCCGAAGTGGGCAGGTCGTGACAGGTTTTTCCTTGATCCCGGTCATATGGCACCTATGCTTTATGCTCAGTTGGCACTAGCCGGGAAGTTCACTCTTGATGAACTTCAGCAACTTCGTCAGTGGGGCTCTCCGACTCCGGGTCATCCTGAAGTGGACATCATGCGCGGTATCGAGAACACCTCAGGTCCTCTCGGACAGGGACATGTGTTTGCAGTGGGTGCGGCGATAGCGGCGAAGTTCCTAGCGGCGCGTACAGGCAATCCTACTTTCAATAAGGAGACAATCTATGCCTATATTTCTGACGGTGGCATTCAGGAGGAGATATCGCAGGGTGCAGGACGTATTGCAGGTCACCTCGGTCTGGACAATCTCGTGATGTTCTATGACTCGAATGACATCCAGTTGTCGACAGAGTGCGGAGATGTCATGACAGAAGATACCGCCATGAAGTACACTGCATGGGGGTGGCATGTGATCACGATCAACGGAAACGACTGCGGTCAGATCCGCAAGGCCCTAGATGAGGCTAAGACAGTAAATGACCGTCCGACCCTGATCATCGGCAAGTGTGTGATGGGCAAGGGAGCAAGAACTGCCGACAATGCTTCATATGAGCGCAACTGCAAGACACATGGTGCGCCTCTCGGTGGAGATGCATATAGGAATACGGTCGTGAACCTGGGCGGAAATCCTGATGATCCTTTCGTGATTTTTGACGAGGTGAAGGCTCTTTATGCAAAGCGTGCAGAGGAACTCAAGGCTGTGGTTGCAGAACGCTATGCGGAAGAGGCTGCATGGGCTGCGGAAAATCCTGAAAAGGCTGCCGCTCAGGCGGAGTGGTTCAGCGGAAAGGCTCCGCAGGTGGACTGGACCAAGGTTCAGCAGAAGACCGGTGATGCGACAAGAAATGCATCTGCAGCAGTCCTCGGACAACTTGCCGAGCAGGTTCCTAACATGATATGTGCTTCGGCTGACCTTTCGAATTCAGACAAGACGGACGGCTTCCTCAAGAAGACTGCATCTTTCGTGCGTGGTGATTTCAGCGGTGCCTTCTTCCAGGCAGGAGTCGCAGAACTTACCATGGCATGCTGCTGTATCGGTATGGCACTCCATGGTGGAGTGATAGCGGCATGCGGTACATTCTTCGTATTTTCTGACTATATGAAGCCTGCAGTGCGTATGGCAGCCCTTATGGAACTTCCTGTCAAGTTCATCTGGACACATGATGCCTTCCGTGTAGGTGAGGACGGTCCTACGCATGAGCCAGTCGAGCAGGAGGCTCAGATCCGACTCATGGAAAAACTCAAGAACCATCATGGAAAGAACTCGGTGCTTGTACTTCGTCCGGCAGATTCTCTTGAGACTACGGAGTGCTGGAGGATGGCAATGGAAAACGTAGACACTCCTACCGCCCTCATATTCTCACGTCAGAACATAGCGCAGCTTCCTGAAGGAACTGATTATACCCAGGCAGAGAAGGGAGCATACATCGTGGCGGGTTCTGACGAGGATCCGGATGTGATCCTTGTAGCGTCAGGTTCTGAAGTATCGACTCTCGTGGCAGGCGCGGCTCTTCTTCGCGAGGACGGAATGAAGGTACGCATTGTAAGTTGCCCATCAGAGGGACTCTTCAGAAGCCAGACAAAGGAGTATCAGCAGAGCATCCTTCCATGCGGTGCCAAGATATTCGGACTTACAGCAGGTCTCCCTGTAAACCTTGAGGGACTTGTTGGATGCAACGGTAAGGTGTTCGGCCTCGAAAGTTTCGGATTCTCGGCGCCTTACAAGGTCCTTGATGAGAAACTTGGCTTCACTGCACAGAATGTCTACAATCAGGTGAAGGCAATGTTCTAAACAACGATATACACGCAGAAGACGGGTGGCTGATGGCCACCCGTCTTACATTAGTGTCACTCGAATATCTTCTTGAGAGTATCTTCGTCCGTGCAGTCGGTGTATTTCGTGACAAATTCCTTGGGTGTCATTCCGAAATAGTCGTGGAATGAGTTCGAGAAGTATGAATGAGTTGAAAACCCGACTCTGTAGGCGACTTCGGAAATGTTGACCTTGTTGTTTATCAGCAGATATGCCGCCTGCTTCAGACGTACGGACCTTATCAGATTACTTGGGGAAATATTCATTATTTCCTTGAGTTTCCTGTTCAGATGCACTCTGCTCATGCCTACAGCATGACTTAGTTCCTCTACACTGAACTCTGTGTTCTCGATGTTTTCCTTTATGACATTTATGACTTTTGCCGCCAGCATCTTGCTGCTGTCGGACATCTGTATGTCGTTGTATCTGTAGTCTATGTCGCTGCTGAATTTGTTCCGCATTGTCTCCCGGGTGCTTATGGCATTAGCAATCGCACTTTTTAGTATTTCCAGCGAGATAGGCTTTGTGAAATACCTGTCGGCTCCGCTGTCTATGCATCGTTTCTGATTGATTTCGTCTGCAGATGAGGTCAGCAGTATGACAGGGATATGGTTTGTGCCTGGATTCTTTCTGATCTTGCTGCACAGTTCGGCGCCGTCCATCTTTTCCATGATAAGATCGGTGACTACTGCATCCGGTATGCTGGTGGAAATTACAGACCATGCTTCCTTGCCGTTTGCGCAGACCTCTACATTATATATGCTCTGCAGTTCCAGTTTCAGGTATGCTCTCATTTCACTGTCATCGTCGGCCAGGACTATTGTCTTCCTTGATTTGAGTTGACGGTTGTCGGTCTCATCATGTTCTTTTGGAGTCCATGTAACGTCCTCGCGGCTTGACGAGTGCTCTTCCTGGGTGGATATGTTTTTGGTATACAGGTCCTTGTGGTTGTCAGGGAGGGTCAGTTCCTCTGCGCTGAGATGGGTGTTGCCGTAAGGGATCCTGATTCTGAACGCTGCTCCGCCTTCAATGTTGTATGCAGTGATGTCGCCATGATGGAGTTCCACAAGCATCTTTGCCAGATGAAGACCCACTCCTGAACCGACCTTGGCATCATGTACGCTGCTCTGGAAGAATCTTTCGAAGAGTTTGTCCAGGTGCTCATCCTCTATGTTGCTGCCGGTGTTTTCGACAGTAATCTGAAGATATTCATCAATGTCCTCGTTCAGGATCCGGTCATTCTTCATCGGCCCGATCACCCGTATGCAGATTTCACCATCTTCCGGAGTGTGTTTGAATGCGTTGGAAAGTATGTTGAAGATTACCTTGTCGAAGTTTCCCTGGTCGATCCATAGGTTGACACTGTCAGCATCAGATGACAGTGTGAATCGTATTCTTCTGCTTACGGCAAGGTTATCAAATGATTTCATGATGTCTCTGATGAAATATATTACATCAGTTTCAAGGAAATGCAACTGCATCTGCCCGCTGTCAACCTTCCGCATGTCAAGGAGTTGGTTTACGAGACGGAGGATGCGCAGGCTGTTCCTGTACATGAGGTTGTACAGTTCCTTCTGTCCGGGGTCGTTTTCCGCCTCCCTCATCTTTTTGAGAGGGTCCATGACTAAAGTCAGAGGTGTGCGTATTTCATGTGAAATGTTAGTGAACATCTGGAGTTTCATTTCCTTGATTTCAGATTCCTCCTTCTCCTTCTTGTGAACCTTTCTTCTCCTGATGTACACCATTACCATCAGTGCTCCTGCCATCATTATCATTATATAGACCATCCAGGCCCATATTGTCATGTACCATGGCGGAAGTATCCTTATGGCGATATCCATGCTTGAGAATGAATCCGGCTCACCGTCAAAGTATGCCTTGACTTTCATCGTGTATCTGCCGGACGGAAGATTTGTGTAGGTCATGGCCCTGGAGTCGATGTTGATCTGGTTCCATCCCTTTTCAAATCCTTCCATCATATACGAGATGCTGATTTTACGCGGATTTGTGTATTCCAGTACGGAAAATTCCATGGAAAAAAATCTTGCATCATGTGGCAATGTGATTGTTGTCGCCTCGGTTATATGCTTGTCAAGAATGTTTTCTCTTCCCTTTTCCGGGTCGTATTCTATGACCTTGTTCATGACTGTCAGTCTTGACAGTGATATAGGTGGTACGGGATGCGACCTCTGGTCAACGACATTCGGATAGAAGGATGTAAGTCCGTTGATGCCTCCAAAATATAATTTTCCGTCATCTGCCTTGCATACTGCGCCTGCGTGGAACTCGTTTTCCTGAAGACCGTCATAGTGGTAGTAATTCTTGAATGTTCTGTCTGTAGGGCTGAATTGTGACAGACCTTTAAGAGTAGATATCCAGAGGTTGCCGTCACCTGCTGTCTGTATATCTGTGACGGCGTTGTTCGACAGACCGTCGTTTTCGCTGTATCTGACTGTCTTTCTGTTTGTCTTGTCGAAGCATACCAGTCCTTCGCTGGTTCCAATCCACATCGTTCCGTCTTTCCCTTCACAAAAAGAATTGGCGCGGACTGAGAGATGCTCAGATACATTATATTGTATCAAGCGGTGTGTCCTGCTGTCATATGCCATAGGTCCGTTGTAGGTGCCGACCCAGAGCAGCCCCTCAGAATCAAGATACAGTGTGCTGATCCATTTGTTGAAGTCATCAGCCCATGTCCGTATGACCTTTTCGTCGGATGCATCGATGACCACGAATCCGTTTCCGTGAGTCCCTGCATACATGATGTCCTCATCTTTGGCGTAGGCCAGACTCATTACTTTGTTCGTGTTCAGATGGGCATTATCGGCAAAGCGCCTTACTCCTTTCCCCTGCTCGTATGTGAATATCCCGTCCAGGTATGTTGCAATCCACAGTTTTCCCTCTCTGTCAAACTCAATGTCCATGATCGAATTGTTGGAAAGGGCTGAATTCCCCTCATTGATGTTGATCTGTTTTCCGTCCTTGTCTGTTATGAAGATACCTTCACCGTCCGTGCCGGTCCATATCTTGCCGTCCTTGGCAATGACTGAAGTCACGCAGGCGCTTATGTCATTGAGGTTGTCGTTCCCGAATCTCATGTGTTCGAATCCGTACATTGATTGCGGAATGACCATTACTCCGATCTGAAAGATGCCGACCCAGACATTTCCCTGGCTGTCTTGCATCAGGTCGTGTATCTTCCAACTGTCTGTTTGATAAGGTACGTTAGGGAGGGTGATATCAGAAAGGGTTTCCTTATCAGCATCAAATATCTTGAATCCGCTGTTTTCTGCACCCGCTATATATGTGTTATATCCATAGTGGGGAGCAATGTTGTTCCTTATGAGTGACATCACCCTGCATGGATACGAGATGTTCCCATGAGGCTTGCGGATTTTTCCCATCGAGCGGTCAAATATAAGGATGCCGTGGTTGAATGTGCCTATCAGTATATTCCCGCTTTTCCTGTCTTCTTCAAAAGAATGTACCAGAATGTTTTCCCATGTGCCGCCTGTCTCTCCCTCCTTGAGGTTCACCATGTGCAGCCATCCGTCCTCGGCAGCCATCCATAGCCTGCCGCAGTTGTCCTGAAACAGTCGTGAAATGAATTGCGACTGCAGGTGGGTGTTGATGCTGTACTGGATCTCATGGTCAACCTTGCGGGTCGCCAGGTCCAATACGTAGACACCATGTCCTGATGAGGCGGCCAGTATCTTTCTCTTTCCCTTGTAGTCGATTTCTATGATGCTTGATATATGTTGGTTCGAATCAGGCATGTCGGGATCTTCAAGATCAATGGTCTCAAAGGAATTGTATTCTCTGTTGAATATCTGCAGGCCCGTGGCTGTCCCTACCCAGAAAGTCCTCTCGCTATCTTCATAAGTCATGAGGACAACATTGTCTGCCAGAGAGTTGGTCAGGTTTCTGTCAGAGTTGAAGGTGGAGAAGATCCTTCCGTCAAAGCGGCAGAGTCCGTTCGCAGTAGATATCCAGATAAATCCTTTGCTGTCCTGCTGCATGTGGTTTATCTGACTGTTGGCGAGCCCTGATGCAGGCGTGTACAGGCGCGCTATCTGAGCGTTGGATGTAAACGATGCGATGATCAGTATTGTTACTGCTATCAGTCCTGTCTGTTTCATTTTCGGTGCCTTATATGTGGTTTTCTTGCAAAAATAGAACATTATTTTGGTTTTTTGTCGGTTTTGTTACATTGTTTTGCCATATGTGATGTGTATCTGTTTCTATTTTGTATGTCTTTGTTTCCATTTGGATAGTTATTGCGGTTCGTGTTTGTTAAATTTGTATTGTTAAATATTGTATGCACATACAGATAACATTTATTAATAACCATCCCTTACGGGAAAACCAAAAATTAACCCTATGATGAAAAGTAAATCACTTACTCATCTGTTCGGACTCATGGCCCTGTTGCTTTTGACGTCCGTGCATTCTTTCGCCCAGAACCTGCATGTGCAGGGTAGGGTGCTGGATGAACTTGGGGGGGCTTGATAGGAGCCGGCGTGGTCATTCAAGGCACCACTAAAGGTACTATCACAGACGTCGACGGAAACTTCGACCTTCCGTCTGTCCCTCAGGGTACTGTGCTCGAAATTTCTTGCGTAGGCTACGAGACGTTGGCGGTCCAGGTTACCGGAACCCGCATCGATGTCACTCTGAAGCCTGACACAAGATTGCTCGACGAGTCAGTTGTCATCGCTTACGGTCAGCAGAACAAGGTCACCATTACAGGTGCCGTTACTGCCGTCAGCGGTGAGTCCCTTATGAAATCACCTGTGGCCAACGTTGCGAACGCCCTTCAGGGTAACCTCCCTGGCGTCTCTGCTGTCCAGCCATCCGGTATGCCTGGTGCCGATGAACCTGTCATCAGGATCCGTGGAGTCGGCTCGTTGAACAGTGCTGACCCTCTCGTACTGGTCGACGGTGTGGAGCGTCCGTTCTCACAGTTGGACCCTAACGAAATCGAGAGCATCTCTGTCCTCAAGGACGCATCCGCAACTGCAGTGTTCGGTGTACGTGGTGCAAACGGTGTCATCCTTGTCACTACAAAGCGTGGTGAGGTCGGAAAGGCTTCTGTGACTGCTTCGGTAAGTGCTGCAATGCAGACAATCGCCAAGTTCGTCGATTTTGCAGACTCGTATACATATGGTCAGATGTATAACTACACTCAGATCACTGATGCCCTTCCTATGGACAAGTGGCCTGGTACAGTCAATGTCACAGATTATAAGCCATATGCTGACCTTGTGAAGTTCAGTCAGGATGTTATGGAGCATTTCCGTCTCGGTGACATGCCTCAGACCTTCCCTAACATGGACTGGATCGACTATATCATGAATGATGCTGCATGGCAGGAGCAGGCAAACGTGAACGTATCAGGCGGTACTGAAAGGGTGCGTTACTTCGTTTCAGCAGGTTTCCTCAATCAGAACTCTCTCTTCAAGACTTTCTCAAGCAACAAGAACGAGACTTTCGACTATCAGCGTCTTAACTATCGTGCAAACCTCGACATCGACGTGTCGAAATACAGCCAGTTGAACATCACTCTCGGCGGACGTATGCAGGACCGTAACACCATGGGTGGAGGTGAAGGATTCCTCTTCCGTTATCTTCAGGGTGCTACTCCATATGCAGGAGCCGGTGTCGATTCTGAGGGCCGTCATATCATATCTGACCCTAACATAGTAGGTGAGTTCGACCGTTCTGCGCTTTCAAACTACTACAACCTCGGTTATGTGAATGAGAGTACGAATGTCCTCAACTTCGATATCCAGTACAAACTTGACATGAGTTTCCTTACAAAGGGTCTGGATTTCAAGGTGAAGGCATCATATAACTCCGAGTATACCGCGCAGAAGAACCGTCAGAACGGTTACGGTACAGGTGTTCAATATATTGCAACAATTGTCGGTGGCGAAGAAGTGCTCCGTAAGGAAAGTATTACCTGGCCTCTTCCATATAAGGAATCAAGGTGGGGCAACCGCAACTGGTATGCTGAGGCAAGTCTCAATTATGCACGTCAGTTCGGCAAGCATAATGTCGGCGCCCTTCTCCTCTACAACCAGAGCAAGACATATTACCCATGGGATGCGGACAAGAGTCTATATCAGTCCATCCCTAAGGGATATGTAGGTCTGGTAGGCCGTGTCACTTATGACTATGACACCAAGTATCTCCTCGACTTCAATATCGGTTACAACGGTTCCGAGAACTTTGCTCCGGGCAAGCGATATGGTCTCTTCCCTTCAGTCTCTGTAGGTTGGATTCCGTCTCAGGAGAAATGGTGGGAGCCTATCAAGGACTACTTCGGATATTTCAAGATCCGTGCTTCATATGGTATTGTAGGTAACGACAACACAAGAGGTGCACGTTTCCTCTACCTGCCAGGTGCATGGCAGTTCTATACAGGATCGATGACAGTCAACCCTCAGGACCGTGGAACCAACTTCGGAGCCAACGGAAACTGGCTTCAGGCTGTCAAGGAACTTACCGCAGGTAACCCTAACGTGACCTGGGAGACTGCTTCCAAGATCAATGTCGGTGTTGATGCTGCATTCTTCAAGGATCAACTCCATGCATATGTGGATTTCTTCTGGGAAGACCGTAAGGACATCCTCGTGTCCAATGCGTCAACTCTTTCTGCAGTCACATCTCTTCCTTCTAGTTACGTAAATGAGGGTCGGGTAAAGAATCACGGTTTTGAGGTGACTCTCAACTGGGAGCAGAAGTTCGGTGACTTCCGTTATTCGATCTCTCCTAATTTCGCCTTTGCAAGAAACAAGGTCATTGAAATGCTCGAGGTCAAGCCTATGTATGACTACCTCAGCAGGACCGGTCTTCCTGTAGGCCAGCCTTTCGGTTACGACCTCTTCGAGTTCTATCAGCCTGGTACAGAGGACAGATATATGGCGAAGTATGGGGTTGAGATGCCTGACCAGAATGTGTCTCTTAAATATGGTGATGCTGTCTATGTTGACTTGAACGAAGACGGCATCATTGACCAGAATGACCAGAAACCTCTCGGTTTTACGGACAACCCTGAGATTACATACTCTGTAAACTTCAACTTCCAGTGGAAGGGTCTTGACTTCACAATGCTTTGGATCGGAGCAGATCACGTAAGCCGTCGTTTGGACGGATACTTCCGTGCCCAGTTCGGCTCTACCAACACTTCAGCCCTCACTCAGTGGGTTGCTGATAACTCATGGACTGAAGACAATCCGAATGCGATACTACCTCGTATCTCATTTGAGAACCGTGTTCATAACAACCGTGACTCTCAGGCTTGGTTGGTTGATTCAAAATATGTGCGTCTGAAGAATGTCGAGTTAGGTTACACATTCACTCCTAAGAAGAAGGATGCATTCTTTAATTATATAAGGGTATATGCTTCCGGTAACAACCTTCTCACTTTCGCAGACTTCAAGGGTAACGACCCTGAGGCTCCTGGTTCAGGACTTGACTATGGTATGCGCTACCCGATGACACGCCTTTTCAACATCGGAGCACAGTTTAACTTCTAATCCTATTTTGAAATGAAAAAGATATTGAACAATATACTTATTCTAGGTATATGTGCAGCCTTCTTCAGTACAGCCTGTGTCGAGAAGTTTGCTGTCGGAGATGCCTTTCTTGAGAAGGCTCCTGGCGTGGACGTCAACATTGATACTGTGTTCTCGAACGCTGAGTATACACGTAACTTCCTTTGGAGTGCATACGGACAGATATATTGCACATATACTTCTGGAAACATGATGAACGGTGCGCCTATCGACGCCCTTTCAGACTCATACCACTGTTATTGTACATGGGGTGGCCCGATCCAGAGTTACTATCCTGGCGGACTTACCGAGGATGCTCAGGATACTGAGGACGGTAACTATCAGGGTAAGTTCTCTTACTCTACAAAGACCGGCGGTCTCAACTCTGATTCAGGCGGACGTGTGTCTATCTATGAGACAGTCCGCAAGTGCTGGCAGATCATCGAGAACATTGACAGGGTTCCGGATATGTCAGAGGAGGAAAAGAGCCGTCTCCGTGGTGAAGCCTACACCATCATGGCCAGCCGTTATTATGACGCCTTCCGTAACTTCGGAGGACTTTGTCTTGCGAAGAAGTCGTATGCCGTCGGTGAAAATTTCGAAGACGGCCGTGCAACTGCTTGGGAGACAGTTGAATTTATCGACTCTCTGATTGTATGTGCCATCAATGAGCCAGGATTCATCTGGAATCTACCTGATGCAGACCAGGGACAGTGGTCGGGCCGTCTGACCCGTGCTTCTGCCCGCGCTCTCCGCGCTAAGGTATGGATGTTTGCAGCATCTCCTCTCTTCAACGATGACAAGCCTTATATGGAGTATAATCCTCTTAAGGTCACAGAATTCACCAATATCAACCATGTATGGTTCGGCAAGAAGGATCCTACTCTCTGGAACCGCTGTCTTGAGTATTGCGATGATTTCTTTGAAGATAATGCGGCAAACGGTGACTATTATCAGTTGATCCAGCCTGCTACCCAGGACGAGGGCGGATACCGTATGGCATTCCGTCGTGCCTACAGATACCGCAACGATGCTACCAACCATGAGAAACTCTTTGATGCTCATCCTACTCAGTGGATGTCAAGTAGCGGATCTAACGGTTCCATCACAGATCCCGGATGGGGCTGGGGCTGGAGAGGCTTCGCTATCGACTGTGTCCGTCAGGGTGGTGCCGTTCCTACAAACGAACTGATGGAATGTTTCGGTATGCAGGACGGACGCAACTTCCCTTATTCAGACATTTACGGAGAAGGCAAGAACCCTGAAGGAATCGATATGTTCGCAGACCGTGACCCACGTCTGTATGAAACAATTCTTGTTCCGAGAAAAGAATTCCCTTCCGGCGTCGTAGGTGACTACAGTGGTTTCGTGTACATTGATACATGGGTAAAAGGATCTTTGGAACTGGAAAAATATGAGCAAGTCAATGCGGACGATGTTAAGACCGGTTATAGAAAATTCAAATGGTTCCTTGATTACACAGCCGGCAAAATGGATGACGAATTTATCGGTGTTTCATATATCCGTCTTGCAGAGATGTACCTTATCCGTGCAGAGGCTCGTGCAGAAACAGGTAACCTCTCAGGTGCTCTTGAGGATCTTCATGTAGTGCGTAGCCGTGTGGGTCTCGGACGTCTTGAGACAATGAATCCTGGTCTGAACCTCACTACCAACAAGGAAAATCTCATCAATGAGATTCTTCGTGAACGTAACTGCGAGATCGGTGCAGAGTGCGGTGACCGTCTCTATGATATGGTTCGTCGCAAACGTCAGGATCTTTTCACAAAGCCGCTTCATGAAATCAGAATATACCGACTTGACGAGAACGGCAAGCGAATGGAAGGTGATGACCTCCTATGGGATCCTTCAACTCCTTGGCCTAAGTTCGAATATGAGAAACCTCAGATTTCTATCGGTTCCCGTGCATGGTGGAGAGAAGGCTACTGGACAAACAAGTGGTATCTCGACCCTGTTTCACGTATCGAGATTCAGAAGGGCTATGGCCTTACTCAGAATCCTGGTTGGTAACAATTAGAACTTATCATTATGAAATTACGTAATATATTTATTTATAGCCTGTTGGGATTCTGCCTCGCTCCTATGACAGCATATGCCCAGTATGAACTTGGCGACAAGAAATCGCAGACGGTCGATCTGGGATATGGCGTGGAGAGTTCAGAATTCCTGACTACAGCGGCGACATATACCATCACCGCTGAGGAACTTGGCCGTACTTCTGCCATCAGTCTTACTGATGCGTTGTATGGTAAACTCCTGGGTCTTACCGCAGTTCAGAATACCGGCTTCAAAGGTGAAGAGCGCACAGGTGCTTCCTTCAATATCCGTGGAGTCCAGACTTCCGGCGAGACAGACATTCTTATCCTCGTTGACGGACTTGAGCGCCCTATAGACAGGATTTCAGTAGAGGAAGTTGAAAGCGTCACTGTTCTCAAGGATGCTGCTGCAGTGGCTCTTTACGGACATGAAGCCATCAACGGAGTCCTTCTCGTAAAGACAAAGCGTGGTAAGGCAGACAGCGGATTCAATCTCAAGGTCGGTGCATCGCACAAGTTGCAGTTTGACCCTGATTTTGCTCCTATGGTCAGTGCTTATGACTATGCTAATGCACTGAATACCGCGAGAGTCAATGACGGTAATGCTCCGATGTATACCAATGCTGAACTTCAGAAGTTCCTTGACGGCAGCGACCCTCTCGTTTACCCTAATGTGAACTGGAAGGACGAAGTCTTCAAGAATACCGCACATGAGACCAATGCATTCGTATCGATGTATGGCGGCTCTGACAGAGTGCAGTATTACTCGCAACTGGATTATACCGATGCCCGTGGACTTTATGCTCATCCTGATCAGGGCAGTTGGAACTCGCAACTCAAGTACTCTAAGGCCAATATCCGCACCAATGTGGATTTCGAAGTGACCAAGAGTACAAGAGTGAAGACAAGTCTCCTTGCACTCTTCATGGAGACGAATGGTGTTCCTAATCCAGATCCTGACTCATATGATGTACTTACATCCAGTGAGGCTTGGGCACATTTGTATAAGGTACCGGCTTTAGCGTTCCCGATCAAGACTCAGGATGGTGTATGGGGTGGTAGCCAGACATATGGTGACAACAACCTTCTCGCCAAGACTACAGGTACAGGATTCTCCAAGACCCATCAGCGTCAGATCTGGGCTGACATCACCTTGGAGCAGGATCTCGACTTCATCCTCAAAGGCCTTCAGTTCTATGTAGGCGGATCATATGACAACTCTTCCAATACTATAGAGAACCGTGCAAAAGGTTATCAGTACGGCTGGAACTATTATGATGCAGCAGGTGCAATGCAGGAAGCCGTCATGGGTACAGTCGAGGATAAACTCGTCTTCAAACATTGGGTGAGCCAGCAGTGGCGTGTCGGTACTGTGAAGGCCGGTTTCAAGTATGCAACTCAGTTCAAGAACGGTGACGGCTTTGCAACAAACCTCAACTACAATATGAAGAGTGAGGTCCGTGACGGTCAGAGCAATACATGGTATCGCCAGAACTGGAACCTTGCAATGCATTATGACCATGCTGACAAGTTCATGGCGGACCTCGTTCTTGCAGCCAATGGTTCAAACCGTTCATATCCTGCAAAATGGGCCTTCTCTCCTACATTGGGACTCGGATGGATCTATGCAAACAATCCTGATGCAGAATTCTTCAACTTCGGTAAACTTCGTGCTTCGGCGGGTATCCAGCATACCGATTATGTACCAGCCAACGGTTTGTGGCTTGAGGCATGGAACGGATCACACGGAGAATTCATCTATGGTACGAACTTCGGATCATCATGGGGTGCCTTCATTACAAGTTTCCCTACCAAGGATTTCCGACAGGAGGCTGCCTATAAGGTCAACCTCGGAACTGACCTCAGAATTGCCGGCTGTGTTGATGTATATGCGGATGTATTCTATCAGCAGAGACGCAATATCCTTGTGAGTGCTGGTTCCTTGAACTCCGCTGTTGTTGGTCTTCAGTCTTCATATGACGATAAGGGAGTCATTGAAAGTTATGGCGCCGAGATCGGTTTCCGTCTTGCCAAGACCTTCGACAACGGCCTTACCATCAATGCCAGTGAGTTTGTCACTGTTTCGAGAAACAAGGTCCTTGAGTGGATTGAGACTCCAGCATATCCGAATCTTTCACTGGTAGGCGCATCTACTGATGCTGCCCGCGGACTTCAGGCACTCGGTTTCTTCCAGAGTCAGGAGGAGATTGACAACAGTCCTCTTCAGGAGTTCGGTCAGGTAAAGGTCGGTGACATCAAGTATAAGGATGTCAACGGAGACGGAGTGGTCAACCAGAACGACTTTGTTGCCCTTGATCATGGCACTGCATTCCCATCTCTCAACTATTCATTCAATATCGGATTTGAATATAAGGGCTTCGGAATGAATGCGACCTTCCAGGGAGCAGGCAATCAGATAAAGAATCTCCGTTATGTGGACGGCGTTTGGGGTGCACTCTCTGACAACAGGAACTTGTCTCAGGAGTACTACCGCAACTGTTTTGACGTAGCAGGTGAGAATGCTCTTTATCCGCGTCTTTCTACAACAAACGTTGCCAACAACTATCAGGAATCAACCATCTGGTATCGCAATGTGGCCTGGGTCAAGATGCGTGACTGCGAACTTTACTACAGGTTCCCTTCACGTCTTCTCCAGAAGGTCAAGTTGACAGACGCCAAGATTTTCGTTCAGGGACAGAACCTTCTGTCATTCGACAATATTCCTGCTATGGATGCAGAGAACCTCAATACAGGCTATCCTGTGATGAAATCTGTATCTTTGGGACTTTCAGTAGTATTCTAATAAAGATAGACTTATGAAAATAGATAGAATCTTTTTATTCATTCTCGCCTGTCTCATTTCTTCGGCATGTGCGGACCTCAACTATACAGAGGAGACCACACGTGATGAAGATTGGACATACGAATACTATGGTGACGGCCTGAAGAACATGGTATTCGATGTATACGCACAGGTGTATTCCGGCGAGTTCGACTCCAACAGCGCATACTTCCTTGCCGGTGCTACAGATGAGGCACAGTATGCCTTGGAGACAGGTGCTGTAAATAACTATGTGAATGGAGGCTGGAGTACAGCCAATCCATACTCTTACACATGGGAGAAATCCTATAGGGCGATTGCGGAAGTCTGCATGTTCCTTGAGAAACTGCATAAGGCTGACCTCTCGGAATGGGAGCACAACTCTCAATATCATAACTGGGTTCAGCAGTTGGAAATCTTCCCTTATGAACTTCGTTTCCTCAGGGCTTATTTCTATTTTGAACTCTTCAAGACCTATGGTGATGTCCCTCTCGTGACCACGACTCTTACAAATGCGCAGGCAAACAGCGTCGTGCGTGCATCTGCAGATGATGTTGTGAAGTTCATTGTAGACGAGATTGATGAAATCGCACCTCATCTCCCTGCTACCTACACTATTGTGCCGGGTACCGAGATCGGACGTGCGACCAGTGTCGCTGCTTATGCTCTGAAGGCTCGTACCCTTCTCTATGCAGCATCTCCTCTTCACAATCCTTCAAATGACAAGGCTAAGTGGGAGAAGGCCGCCGAGGCTTGCAAGTTCATTCTTGACAATGCAAAAGCATGGGGACTGTCGCTCAGTTCATATGGCTCTCTTTGGGGTAATGACGCATTCTTCAATCCTGAAATCATCTTCGGCATAGGACGTAATGCAAGCAACTCGTTTGAGATGGCACACTATCCTATCGGAGTTGAGAACGGATCATCAGGCAACTGTCCGACCCAGAGCCTCGTAGACCAGTATGAGTATCAGGACAATGGTGAGACTTTCGCTCAGCGCTATCCTGGAGATATCGACCTCAGTTCTGTTGATCCATATGAAGGACTTGACCCTCGTTTTGCTCTTACAGTGGTGAAGAACGGCGATGAGTGGCCAAGCAACGGAACTCAGAAGAAGGCTATCGAAACCTTTATCGGAGGTTTCAACGCGGCTCCTAAATATGGTGCAACACCTACAGGATATTATCTGAGAAAGTATGTTGACGGCTCATGCGTTACAACTGCCGACAATCAGGTTACAACCCGCCATACATGGATTGTATTCCGTCTCGGTGAGTTCTACCTCGACTATGCAGAGGCTGTTTTCAATGCTACAGGCAGTGCAAATGACGCTACCTACGGCATGACAGCAAATGAGGCCATCAATGTACTCCGTAACCGCTCTGACATCCAGATGCCGGAATTCACAGAGGACGGTGATGCATGGGTAGAGCGTTATGAGCGTGAACGCCTTGTGGAACTCGCTTTCGAGAACCACCGTTTCTGGGATGTACGTAGGTGGAAGAAGGCTGACAAGTATTTCAAGACCGTTCAGGTCGCCAACATCAGCAGCGACCTTCAACTTACAAGGTCAACTGTCAACCGTCAGTGGAGCGACAAGTACTACTTCTATCCGATCCCTCAGAGTGAAGTAAAGAAGAATCCAGCCCTTGGACAGAATCCGGGATGGTAGTATTCCAAAACTATTTAAAGGAATTCAATTATGAAGAATATATTTAAATTTTTCGGAGCACTTCTGACTCTTGTCTTCACTGTCTCATTGACAGGCTGTGTTGAAGAACAGTTGGAATCTGCCGATGTCGGACTGCACATCAAGGTGTTCTTCCCGACTAAGGTGATGGAAGGCCAGCCTATGACCATCAACGGCTCGGGCTTCTCTGATGCTACAGAGATCGTTTTCCCTGGAGATGTCAGGGTGACTGATTTCGAGATTGTCAGCAATGACATGATCAGAGTCAATGCACCTTCAGGAATCGCTGCAGAAGGCGGCCATATTCTGGTACGTACTGCTGATGACGAGGTGGAGTCACCTCTTCCTCTTACTCTTGGAAAGACTGTGATTACCGGTTGTGCTATGCCTGAAGAAGGTGTTGCAATCGAAGGTGGCAGTCAGTTGACTATATATGGTACTGACCTTGAATTCATCAGTAAGATAGAGATGATGGATGAAGACGGTAACCCTGTTTTTATCGAAGCGGGGACATTTATCCGCAAGAGTTCTGAGACTATCATCTTTACCGTACCAAGGAAGGTCTATGAAGGTGAGGTAGAAATCAAACTGTATACAGTAGACGGTAAGGAAGTCAATAATGAGAAACTTCCAGTACTTACTTATAAGCCTGCTTCTGACGGCGGACACTGGGAGACTGTTGAACATATCTTGTGGGAGAATCCTGATCCGGCAGGTCTCGGTGCAGTATCTTGGAGCGGACAGTATCGCTTCGGTCTTGAAGGAAAAGACGGCAACAGCGAATGTGTCGCTACATTCCCTGCCGACCAGTGGGAAATCATCAAGAACGGTACATTCTGTCTGACTTATGAGGCACCTGAAGCATACCAGATCCGTGCAACTACAGGATGGTGGTCATTTGACAAAGACGGAGCATATGATATTCATGAAAATAATGAGCGTGTTGTTGATAATGGTGACGGTACTTACACTCTTGTATATACTTTGTCAGAGGAACCTCTGAAGAGCGGTATCTACGATCTTATTGACGAGCAGCACCTCCTCTTCACTGGTAGCGGCTTTACTCCTCTCAAGTTATTCTATACTGAGGACGTATGGGTTGGCGGTACTATTGAGATCGTCAGAACTTCTATTTGGAAGAATGACGGTTCTGTTGCTGCTGCAACATGGTCTGGCAGTCCATATCGTTTCGCAGTGGACGGTAGAGATGGTAATAACGAGTGCGTTGCTACCGTTGACGCTGAGACTTGGGAGAAGATGAAGACAACTCCATTCAAGGTAGACTTTGCTACGACAGGTGACTGGTTCCAGATCCGCATCCTCGACGGATGGTGGTCAGTTGGAAACAACGATGCTAATGACATCACACCAAACTTCGAAGGTCTTGTAGCGAACGAGGATGGAACATTCACTATTGTGGTTGATCTTGCCTCTAAGCCAGATCTTGTGCCTGTTCTTGATGAAAAGCATCTCCTCTTTGCCGGTGACGGCTTCCAGATTCTTGATATGTACTGGGAAGAGGAAGTCATCGTGGATGACAGCAAACCTAAGGAGGTTGTCCTTTGGGAAGGTGAGGCAATCGCTGACAACTGGGGCAATCAGCCTACAATATTGTCAGATGCTGGTCTTGAGCTTGTTGACGCAGGTGCTAAGGCAGGACAGACCATTTACTTCTACTTCGAGCCTCTCGAGGATGCTTGGCAGGTCAAGATCGTAGAAGGTCACTGGGGACCTACTTATGCGGCAATCTGCTCAGAAGGTAATGACAACAGTGGTGAGTTTACAGTTTATGACCTTGCAGGCAACGATGGCAAGTATGGTCTTGAACTTACTCAGGAGATTCTGGATGCTGCCCTTACACAGCAGTGGTGGGGTGGTGCATTCCTCCTCAATGGTGATAACATCAAGTGTACAAAAGTCACACTTCAATAATACGTAAGCATCCGACGAAATGCATATTGTGGCGGGCAGCGATGCTCGCTACTTTTGCATAAAAAAGGAAAGCTTATGATGACACGTGAAGAAATCCTCTCTATCGAGGAGTACTGTGCAGAGCATAAGATCTCGCACAAGA
>JAFURF010000052.1 GCA_017471965.1 Bacteroidales bacterium | reverse complement strand
TCTTGTGCGAGATCTTATGCTCTGCACAGTACTCCTCGATAGAGAGGATTTCTTCACGTGTCATCATAAGCTTTCCTTTTTTATGCAAAAGTAGCGAGCATCGCTGCCCGCCACAATATGCATTTCGTCGGATGCTTACGTTAAGTGGTACCTTTACTTCCGTAATGAGGACAATAAAAAGAAAGGAAAGTAGTCCGAACTACGTGCAGCGGTTCTACCTACTTTCCTTTCTTTTTATTCAACGTCACCAACCGTTTTGGGCAACATTACCCTAAATTATTTGAGCCAATTGTGAGCCTATTATAAATACTGCTAACGCTTGTTAGAAACAATTGTTTTCAACAATGTTGATAAAAATGTTTAGTTTTCTGAGCCTATTTTGAGCCAATTAACTCTGTGTTTAATGTGTAGTATGCTCCCTTACCACGGCTACCATTGGATATTAGATATTGAGAAAGGCCATTAAGTAGTCTAGTTGCGGTTGGTTTACTTACATTAGCAATTCTCTGAACATCGGCATTAGTGACTTTCCCATTTGTTAGAACGAACTCAATAATGTCAGCATCTCGTTGGTCATAACCGTCGTTAATAATCTGGGTAACGGGGCTATTGTAAAATGTAATCATTAATCCACCATAAGATATGTCAAAAACAGGAGGGAGAAGCCCGTGTTCAAGAGAATAATTGATGATTTTCTTGATGCCTCGTCCCCATGTTTCGATTTCACCGCATCTGAACAACGCGTTGGCGATAAGTGGATTAAACGGTAGTGATGGATGCTTTGAAACGAGTCTCTTTATATCCCAACCGTTTGGTAGTTCTCCTGAATTCCAAAATACGATATGGTCTTTATAGACACTTACCTGGATAGGTACTTGTGTAGAGTAATCCTTATGTGCGACAGCATTAAGCAGGCTTTCTCTTAAAGCCTTAGGATGATATGGTGGTCTTTCAACCCGTTGCTTGCCATCGTATGAGATTGCATATGCCATGTATTTGGTGCGAATGAGTTCATATGCTTTGTCAATCTGCTCCATCAGGCTACCATGAACCTCATCTTGGAAAATAATCTCGTCATCAGATGTGAAGAATGCAATCTTGATGTAGGATCCGAAGAAATACTTCTCTTGTTTAGGATGAAAGAGTAGTACTGCAGCTCGTGTCAACTTATCGTTTTCTAACAACTTTAATTCCTCTAGAAGTTCATGATCGGTGTCGTTAAGCACATCCTCATCAATTCTATTGCTCTTAATCGCTTTCTCACGATAAAGTTTTAGCATGTTGTGATCTAACTCTTCGACAGATGCCCCTGGTACTGTTACATCACACCATTTGAGCCCAACCTTATCGAGCAGGAATTTATTTAGGGCAGGACCTGTCAGTTCTAGTTTTGTGCTGCCAGATCTATAATGATATACTCCTTTATAGTTGATAGGATTCGTATAAGGCTCAACAACAATTTCAATATACTTCTTGTCACCTTCGGTCAATAAGTTTACATCTACTACAATGCCAAGAATATCCCGGACTTTATTTGGGATGTCTTCCATCAACTTGTCGGCCTTTTCCACACCGATAATTTCGTTATTATCAGTGATTCCAATATAAATCCTTCCTCCATCTGCATTAGCAAAACCACAGATCCACTTCAGGTATTCGTCTCTCCAGGATTCTTTGAATTCTATGTTTTGACTCTCTTCCATAAATTCGTTTTTCACATTTAGCAAAATTACAAAATATACATATATTCTCCTAATTCTATCTTTCCCCTCCTTGGCACACTCGACATTCTTGGCACTCTTCCCACCATCCCCACCAAAGAATGCCACTAACATATACACATAACCCTACCTGAACCTCTTCTCATAAAACCCATAACTCACCTTCTTGAAATAACTCGTCGCCAGCCACCTCTTGAAACTCTGCTCAGGCATCCCACACATAGCTGCAATCTCTGCACCCTGCCTCGTCTCAAAACTCGGCGGCAACTCATCATAAATCAACCTCTGAACCTCCGACAGATCACCAGCGGGACTACTCAAATACTCCCTCTGAGCCTTCAGGCCGCAACCGATGAAATAATAGCACAGAGCAATCGCACCCTTCACACTCCTCAAACTTACCTACCTCAACTCCGACTCGCCACACCCATAAGCCAAAGCCTCCAGTCCCAAAGCAAACCTGCCCGCAATACCTGTCCATCTTCGTCGCAAGCCCCGCAAACGCATCCCCGCCGCAATTCTTCTGATCCGACAACGAATTGAACCAATCCGAATACACCGCCTTCGCCTCCGGAGAAAACCGCAACACATTCGGCTTCCCCTCGTAGGGGATAGACAAAATCCTCTCGATTATGTGGCTCCACGACTCCTGCACACTATTATCAATCTCATTCTCCTTCACCTTCGGATACGGAACCTTATCCGGAAAAGCAAAGATCCATCTGTCCATAAAACCAGTCTGCACCTTGCCCTTCGCAAACGACTTCAGAATACCAGGCTGAACACCACCGAAAATACTGATGCAAGTATTATCAATCTTTACAGGATCCGATGATACCACAGAAAGCCGCAATAGAAGTACTTCCGTTGCGGTTTTTTCGTGTTTTACGGTGATTTGATTGTATGTTCAGGAATGATAACCATTTAGATATTATTTATTTAATGACTGCATTTGAATAAATATCACTATCTTAGCGATATTAAATATTGTTATGATGGAACAGGATGTTTTATATGTAAGCACAGGCAATCTGTTGAATGATGCAATGACTATAATCGATAGTGCCAGAGCGAAGGCGTATGCGGCAGTAAATGTCGCATTAGTGGAGAGACACTGGTTGTTGGGTAAGCGTATTGCCGAGGAGGAACTTCAAGGTGAAAACCGTGCAGAATATGGGGCTAGTGTCATCAAGAGATTATCAAATGAACTTACAGATGTCTTGGTCTCATTTCAGAACATTGTTGCAGGTAGAAGATTCATATGCCCGCGTTAAAAACTCTGTAACTATCTAACTTTCAATATTTTCAAAGAACTCTTATGTTTTTACCGAACACTATTTACATGCAAGATGGAAAATAAATTTAATGTATTCGTGTCTTATTCTAGAAAGGATAGCGAGCAGGTGTTGTCTATAGTAGATAAACTCGAGGAAAGAGGACTTACTGTGTGGATTGATAGAGACGGCATAATGAGTGGGGATGCCTTCAAGTCTGTAATTGTACAGGCAATCAAGAACTCTGATGTATTCCTATTCTTCTCTTCTGGTAATTCCAATAAATCACCTTGGACTGTCAAGGAGGTAGATGCGGCAGTGTACCTGAAGAAATCTATCATTCCCATCAGGTTGGATGATACCGATTATGATGATTCAATACTCTTAGATCTCAGTGGTTTAGACTTTGTTGATCTGCGCATCGGTGAGAAAAGAGAGGATGCATTGAACGCTCTAATAAACTCATTGCTTAGCAAGGTGTCTGCTTTAGAAATTGAACAGCCAATTCAAAAGCCTGGTATAGCATCGCCCACTGATGAAGAGGAATCTGTCGTGAATGAACAAACGGCATTGATGACCGCAGAAGAATGTCGCGAAAAAGGTGTTGAGTGTTATGAAAGCATGAGATATGAGGAGGCTTTCACTTGGTTCAGAAGCAGTGCGGAAAAGGGGAACGCTAATGCTCAATGTTATTTGGGTTATCTGTATGCACACGGTCTTGGGGTTAAAAAGTCAGATGCAGAAGCGGCTAAATGGTACATAAAGGCAGCCGAGCAAGGGGATGCACTTGCTCAGAACAACCTTGGAAGCATGTATCGTGAGGGTAAAGGTGTCTCAAAGAGTGTAGAAGAGTCAGTAAGGTGGTTCAGGGTCGCAGCCGGTCAAGGACATGTTCTTGCGCAGTACAATCTTGCTATCATGTACCAAGTCGGAGCAGGAGTAAAACAAGACGAAGCCGAAGCGGTTAAATGGTACAGAGAAGCAGCCGTTCAGGGACTTCCGCAGGCGCAATACAGTTTGGGGAATATGTACAGAACGGGAAATGGCGTGATGGAAAAAGATGAAAGCGAAGCAGTTAAATGGTATAAGAAAGCCGCAGAGCAAGGTTTAGCCGATGCACAACATAATCTTGGATATATGTATTATAATGGTTGTGGTGTTGAAAAAGATGTCGCTGAAGCAGTCAAATGGTTAAGGCTGTCCGCTGACCAAGGAAATGGTGACTCTAAAGAAGCGCTGAAGATGATATTTGGTTCATAGGCTATAGGGGTCCATATCATCCACCATAACAGAAGCAAAAGAGTCTGCGTTGTCTTGGCCTCTAAATATGCAGATGCAAAAGAAAATCTGCGGAAATGTCATTGCCGGTAAGTAACCGCGCTATGCGGACCGCATGTACGGTGGTGTGAGAGGTTGGGAAACACAAGTAAAAAGAAAACTGCTTTTGTTTTCCTCCTAGTCGATTGCTCAACGGCTTTTCTTAAGAGTTTGTTCGATGTGGTTGTAGATAAAAAACTCTTGGAGTTTAAGGTTAATATGCTTAGATTTGTAAAAGTTAGTAAACTTAAACTGATCCTATCATGAATTCCGCTTTTAAATTTCATGCTGGCAGCGGTGCTTCTCCTGCCCGCTACCGGTCATGTCAGTGTACAGTCGGAGACATACGATAGGCCAAGAGCGTACCTTGTATCCGATATCGAGACTATTAACCGATTAAACTATAGAAATATGTCGACTAGAAGAGAATTTTTGAAGACGATGTCTCTGGCATCAGCGGGACTCGCATTAGGCCATAACGGCCTTCTTCATGCAATGCCTGCAGACAGTCCGGATTCCGGAAAGAAGAAACGCAGGGGAGACAAGGTGAAGATAGCATTCATCGGTATCGGTAACCGTGGTGCCCAGGTCATCGAAGCATTTGAAAAGACCCGTATGATTGAAGTCATCGCGTTGTGCGATGTAGATCTGGACGGTAAACAATGTCAAGGTGCATTGGCGAAATATCCGAATGCCAAGAGATTCCGAGATTTCCGAAAATTGTTTGATGAAGCGGGTAATGAGTTTGATGCTGTTGCTATCGCTACGCCGGACCATTCGCATTTTCCTATCAGTATGCTTGCACTTGCCGAAGGAAAGCATGTGTTTGTGGAAAAGCCTCTTGCCCGTACCTTCTATGAGGCGGAACTTCTGATGAATGCAGCAAGAAAGCGTCCGAATCAGGTCACTCAGGTCGGTAATCAGGGTCATTCCGAGGCTAACTATTTCCAGTTCAAGGCTTGGATGGAAGCGGGAATCATCAAGGATGTCACCGCAATCACAGCACATATGAACAATGAACGCAGGTGGCACAAATGGGATGCCGGAATCTCTCGTTTCCCGACCGGCCAGCAACTTCCTAAAGATATGGACTGGGACACATGGCTCTGCTGCGCTGAACATCATGATTACCATAAGGACTATCATCAGGGCCAGTGGCGATGCTGGTATGATTTCGGAATGGGAGCCTTGGGTGACTGGGGTGCGCATATTCTTGACACAGCCCATGAATTCCTTGAACTGGGCCTGCCATATGAAGTGAACATGCTTTATGCGGACGGTCATAATGATTATTTCTATCCATATTCTTCGACAATTCTTTTCCGTTTCCCGCAGAGGAACGGAATGCCGCCGGTCGATGTCACCTGGTATGACGGACTTGATAATCTTCCGCCGATTCCTGTAGGATATGGCGTGTCAGGTCTGGACCCTAATATCCCGACTACAAATCAGACCGACCAGAGGCAGGCAAAACTGAATCCTGGCAAGATCATCTACAGCAAGGACTTGATCTTCAAGGGCGGAAGCCATGGAAGCACTCTGGAGATCATACCGGAAGAAAAGGCTAGGGAGATGGCAGACAGACTTCCGGAAATACCGGTGAGTCCAAGTGACCATTATGAGAATTTCCTCCTTGCATGCCAGGGCCTGGAAAAGACGCGTTCTCCGTTTGAAATAAACGGTATACTCAGTCAGGTCTTCTCTCTCGGTGTCCTTGCACAGCGTTTCAATACGCAGTTGTTCTTTGATCCGAGGACCAAGGAAATCACAAACAATCCGTTTGCAAATGCCATGCTGACCGGTGCACCTCCTCGTAAGGGTTGGGATCAGTATTATAAACTGTAAATTATCTGGTATTATATGAAGTATAGAATATTGACTTTGATGTGTCTGTGCATGACCGTTTCCATTTCAGCACAGAACTGGGAGCCTCTTTTCAACGGAAAGAACCTGAACGGCTGGGAAAGGTTGAATGGCAAGGCAGAGTACAAGGTGGAAGATGGTGCGATAGTCGGATATACGAAAGTTCATACACCGAATACATTCCTTGCAACAAAGAAGGACTACGGCGATTTCATCCTGGAAATGGAGTTCAAGGTAGATGATACCATGAATTCCGGAATTCAGTTCCGTAGCGAAAGCAGGAAGGATTATCAGAACGGCCGTGTCCATGGCTATCAGTTTGAGATAGACCCTTCATCACGTGCGTGGTCCGGTGGAATCTATGATGAGGCACGCAGATATTGGATTTACCCTCTGACTGTCAACCCTGATGCCAGAACGGCCTTCAGAAGCGGACAGTGGAACAAGGTGCGCATCGAGTGTCTTGGAAATTCCATACGTACATGGTTGAATGGTGTGGCATGTGCCAACATCTGGGATGATATGACCCCGAGCGGTTTCATCGCATTGCAGGTGCATGCTGTCGGAGGTCCAGAGGAAGCCGGCAGAACGGTTGCGTGGAGAGATATACGTATCTGCACAGAAGATGTGGAAAAGTATGTCACTCCGGCATCGGAGTCTGCTCCGGAAGTGAACCTGATCGCCAACACTCTTTCGCCAACGGAAAAGAATAATGGCTGGACTCTCCTTTGGGATGGAAGTACGACCGAAGGCTGGAGAGGTGCGAAACTTGAAGGTTTTCCTGAGAGCGGCTGGACGATCGAAGACGGGATACTTAAAGTAAACAAAGGTGATGGCGGCGAATCCACCAATGGAGGAGACATCATTACCAGGAGGAAATACAGGAATTTCATCCTTTCCGTGGATTTCCGTATTACCGAAGGTGCCAATAGCGGTATCAAGTATTTTGTGAATCCGGACCTGAACAAGGGGGCTGGTTCCGCTATCGGCTGTGAATTCCAGATTCTTGACGATGAAAAGCATCCGGACGCAAAACTAGGTGTGAAAGGAAACCGTCAGGTGGGCTCTCTGTATGATCTCATTCCTGCGCCTCAGGACAAGCCGTTCAGGAAAAATGACTGGAATACAGCGGTTGTTGTTGTAGAGGGAAACAATGTCACCCATATCCTGAATGGAGTGAAACTTCTGGAGTATACCCGAAACAATGAGATGTGGAATGCACTGGTCGCTTACAGCAAGTATCGCGACTGGCCTGACTTCGGCAATGCAGAAGAAGGACACATCCTCCTGCAGGACCACGGTGATGAGGTCTGGTTCCGGAATGTGAAGGTCAGGGAACTGAAATAATGCCAGTCCAGCACATATACAGGCTCTCACCTTCGGGTGAGGGTTTTTCTATGGATGGTTTCCGGCCATGCATACCAGGTTTGACATAGCGATGTCCGGCACAATGCAGGAGCAGGAAATGATTGTTCTTACGGAACGGATACGAAAGGAAGTCCTGCACCTGGAGTCTGTCGGAAATTTCTTTGATGAATCCAGCGATGATGGGGTCAAGATGACTTTTGATTCTGTCATCTCAAACAAGTTCTATGGTCTGGAGGAGCAGATAATGGGAAATCTGGGAACGGTTGAGCCTGAAAAAGGAAAATATTATTTTGAAGATATCGCTCCTGCACCGGCATTCCTTCAGTTGATCAATGACTGGGAAAACAAGTTGTTCGATACCTTGCCGTTTGCGGGTACCAGCTGGGCTCCAGAGACTGCAAATGAGAATCACGGGGAATACATTACCGGTGAAAGACCAAAGGCTGACGGAACCTCTTTGATGCTGGATGCTTTTGTAGAAGCGGTCATTACCCGTAAACAGCCTCTACGGATAGCAGAAGAAGGCTATTATGCCAGTCAGTTATGCCTGCTGGGGCATCAGGCCATGGAAGAAGAGCGGACCCTTTATTTTCCGGAAGAATACAAGATAGATTATTTGAACCATAAATCCGTAAGACAGGAAAAATGAAAGATACAATATTGACTGTGCGTCGGAAGAAAATCGAAATCGTTTCCTTTCTGGCATGTTTTGTTCTGGCCAATCTTATTCACATATATGCGATCGTGAAATATGATGCATCGTTTTCGGAAATGGTGACATCTTTCTTCTATGTGCTTTGCTTCAGTGTCATACTGTATCTTGCATGGTGCCTGATACGTCTGCTGATATATGCTGTAGTGTCTCTGTGCCGGAAATAAGTGTTTGACAGCGAATAAAATAAATGATTGAGGATGCGCTAATTGCGTTTTCAGAGCACGATGCGGTCAATCTCTGCCAGTTCTTCTGGTGTGAAGGCCGGGCCGTGGATCGCTTTCAGGTTCTTCTGGAGTTGGGCGACTGAACTTGCTCCTACGATGACACTTGTCACGAAGTCATCCTTCAGGATCCATGACAGGGCCATTTCAGCCAGTGTCTGACCGCGTTTCTTTGCCATTTCATCAAGTTTGCTGATCTGTGCAATTCTCTTCTCAGTCAGTTCGTCCTTTGACAGGGAGGTATTATGAGCAATACGTGAGCCGGCAGGAATACCGTTGAGGTAGCGGTCTGTCAGGAGTCCCTGTGCAAGTGGAGAAAAGCCTATGAATCCTGCTCCGTTCTCTTTTGCATGCTTCAGTATGCCTTCTTCTTCCGGTTCACGGTCGAAGATGTTGTATTTTCCTTGATATATCAGACAAGGTACATCATGTGCCGCTAGATACTCGTATGCGGTCTGGGCCGCTTCCTTCGGCCAGCGCGATATGCCGACATAGAGCGCTTTTCCCTGGCGGACGATGTCGACCAGAGCCTGCAGAGTCTCTTCGAGAGGTGTCTCTGGGTCATATCTGTGGCTGTAGAACAGGTCCACATAATCCAGATTCATTCTTTTGAGACTCTGGTCAAGACTCGCCATGAGGTATTTGCGCGAGCCCCAGTTGCCGTATGGGCCGGGCCACATGTCATATCCTGCCTTGCTGGAGATGAATAGTTCGTCGCGGTAGGGGAGGAAGGACTTCTTCATGATGATGCCGAAGGTCTCTTCTGCCGAACCGTATGACGGACCGTAATTGTTCGCCAGGTCGAAGTGGACGATGCCGTTGTCAAAGGCATAGTGAGCCATCTCCATCGAGTTTGCCAGAGTGTTGACATCACCGAAGTTATGCCAAAGACCTAAAGATATTTCAGGGAGCAGGATGCCGCTCCTGCCGCAACGACGGTATTTCATTCCGTTTTCGTAGCGGTCCGCTGCAGGGGAGTAGATGGGGTTGATCATGTCAGATGTCATTGTTTATATTGAAAATGCCTTTCCATAGGCATTCCAGATGTCTGTCAAAGATATGAAAATAAATTTGAATATATGAGTCTTGGCGGAAAAGTTGACTTAATGATCGGTAAATTCGGTTTTATGAGATGAATATTGTATGTATCTTTGCCAAAATAATGAATTGCAAAAGGATTTGTCTGTTTATGAGAAATAGTGTCGTTTCCCGTCTTTTTTGTCTTGTTTCCTTGCAGTTTGTATGCTTTTCTTTCGCTTTTTCTCAGAATCTGCGTCGGTTGACTGTAGCAGACGGTCTGGCCAGCAGTGCTGTTACTTCCCTGCATCAGTCATCTGATGGCATGCTTTGGTTCGGGACTCTCGACGGTCTGAACATCTATTATGGAGAGCGGGTTGAACGGACAGAAATGGGACCGTTAGGATATCTTGGCGGTTATCTAATCGAAAGGATAGTCGAAACGGAGGAGAATAATCTCTGGATACAGACGATGCATGGGCTTCACAGGCTTGACAGACGTACAGGCAATACCGTCTCCTTTCCTGAATATGTCGGAAATTATAAATTGGAGATTGCCGGCACTGACAGGGTGATGGTTCTTGATACGGATGGCTCGCTTCATGTCAGCGTGTCCGGTGAGAATACTTTCAGGTCTGTTGAATATCAACTCCCGGAAGAAGGAGCAATTGCATGGATGGGCGGGACAGATGAATTCTGCTGGTTTGTCGGTGAACATGGCGTCTGCCGGTACAATTGGATGGAGAATGATGGAAATCCATATCTTGATCGGGCGGTGAGCATGTTTGACAGGCCGGTAATATATCATCAGTTGGCGGATTCTCCCGATACAATATTCATCATAGACGCAGACTATCGTCTGTATCGCTTGAATGTCAGACGGAATGAACTTACCTTTATTTTGGATATATCACATGAACTGATGCTCAAGGGTATGCCGTCAGGTGTAATTGAAATTAACGGAAACTACCTGTTGTCTTTCAAGACGAGCGGCGTCGTCCGTCTGAAGTACGAGGCCAAGGCCCGGAAGTGGCTTGATGAGGAACTTGATATAAAATCCGGAGTCTTCGGGATGATCAAGGACAGATATCAGAGTCTTGTATGGATTGCAACCGATGGCCTTGGGGTCTACACGTACTGTGATGCGCCTTATGACATACGCTCATATACGTATAGTGATTTCAGTTTCGACTTTGGCAAACCTGTCCGTGCTCTCTTTGTCGATGACAGGGAATGGCTATGGATCGGAACAAAGGGTGAGGGGCTGATAGGAATAGACCGAAGTGACAGGACGATGGAAATACATCGTGCTCCTCAGCGCCTGTTGACTGTGATGAACTCAAAACTTGAAGATAATTCCGTATATGCTCTTTCTCCAAGTTCATATGGAGGCTTCTGGGTCGGTTCTGAAGGCGGGCTTAACTTTTATAGTTACAGGACCAGGTCTCTTCATAAGGTGATGGGAGGTGAAGGACTGAAGTATGTCCATGCAGTACATGAGACGGATGATTCTGTTCTATGGCTTGCCACTGTCGGAGATGGCATCTATAAGGCATCCGTTTCTGGCAACGGCGGATCCTTGAGGTTGGATGATCTAAAGCATCATGAACTGATGGGTGGTACCATGTCGTCAAACTATTTCTTCTCCATGCATCATTCGGAAAGCGGCAATGTGTGGTTTGGCAATCGTGGATATGGAGTGTACAGGATGGGCACGGATGGACTGGACCGGATATCGTATCATAATGATCGGCGCCCGCATCTGATGAACGATGTCTTTGCGCTGTGTGAACATGACGGTATTCTTTGGATCGGTACAGGAACGGGTGTGATAGGTCATGGATCGGACGGACAGGAAATCTACATCGATCATGACGATGGTCTGCCGAATGATATAATACGTTCGCTTCAGATGGATGCCAATGACGGTTTGTGGGTTGCCACAAGCAACGGACTCGCCAGAATCGACACAAAGACATATGATATCAGGACATATGGTGCAAAAAACGGACTTCATGTGACGGAGTTCAGTGACGGTGCTTTCATGCGGTCGGATGATGTCCTGTATTTCGGTGCAATGAACGGTTGGGTGGAGATAACGGAAAAGCCCGATCATGTGGGGACGGAAGAGTACGTTCCCCCTCTTTACTTGATAAGTCTGCGCGAAATCAATGGGGAAGAAGATGCCGCTCTGTCCTTGCATGCCATGAAATGTGGACCGTCCGAAATCCCATATATGGAATTGGATCAGGACAGGAATTCGTTTGCTGTTTCGTTCATGGCCATGGATTATATCAATCTGGGAGACTACCGGTATTGGTATAAACTTGATTCAGATGAGGATGGCGTATGGATTGACAATGGCAGCAATACCACTTTGTCTCTTACGCAACTCTCTCATGGAGACCATACTTTGTCCGTAAAATATAGGAATAACATCACTGACTATGAAAGCGATCCTGTGCAGTTGCATATCCGCATCAGACCTTACTGGTGGCAGACGACGTTGGCGAAGATTCTTGCCTGGATGGCCTTGATGGGCATTGCAGTCTTTGTGTCCGCAATGATATACAGTCATATCAAGAGAAACCATGCAGATGCACTGAAGACCATGGAGCAACGCCATATAAAGGAAGTTTATGAGGAAAAACTCAGATTCTTTACAAATGTCACCCATGAATTCAGTACACCTTTGACGCTGATTCTGAGTCCGTGTGAGAGGATTCTCAGTCATGATGGAATTGATGATTTCGTCCGAAAGTATGTATCGCTTATCAAGAAACAGACAGAAAGACTATATCTGCTGATTCAGGAGATCATTGATTACAGGCGCATTGAGACAAAGCATCAGCAGCTTTTCATTGAATCTTTTAATATCACGGAATATATTCAGGATGCATGTGGTACATTTGAAGTTCTTGCAGAGAAGAACGGGGTTGTCATCGAACAGCACCTCGAAAACGATCTGTTCTGGAATATGGATAGGAGGTGTTTCCCTAAGATATTTGCCAACCTTATGTCCAATGCATTGAAATATACTCCTAGAGGAGGACGGATAAAAGTCTCTCTTTCCAGGCTGACAGACAAGGAGATGCAGTTGAAGGTGTATAATACAGGTAAAGGTATCAGGGAAGAGGACCGTAAACTTATCTTCAATCGTTATAGTGTGCTTGACGAGGTGGAGGAAGATGCGTCAAAGATTCTTTCCCGTAATGGTCTCGGCATGGCTATATGCCATAGTTCCGTGCAGTTGCTTGAAGGCCGGATTGAAATAGAGAGTGAACTGAACCGGTACGCCGAGTTTATAGTCACTCTGCCGCTGCTTCCTCTGACGGAAGTTTCAGGAAGCATGGCCGTCAAGGACCCTATACCTTTCGGAATGCAGAATCCGGAGTCTTCCGATGTGTTCCATCTGGAGTCTGCCGTAAGGAATTCCGATACTGAAGATCAGGCTCTTGTACGTCTGCCTTCAAAGGAAAGGTCTACGGTTCTCGTCGTAGATGATAATAAGGACATCCTTTTTCTTCTCCGTGAGGTCCTGTCTTCTCATTATGACGTCGAGACGGCTCATAATGCCGATGAAGCACTTGAACTTCTTAAGAATATCCTGCCTGACCTTGTCATCACGGATGTAATGATGCCAGGTACGGATGGGATGTCACTTACACGGCATATCAAGAGGAGCAAGCACACAATGCATGTTCCCGTTATTGTCTTGTCTGCCAAGAATACAGATGAGGACAAGACGAGCGGATTGAGGTCCGGCGCGGATGTGTATATAGGCAAACCGTTCAGTGTCGATTACCTGCTCGCTGTCGTCAACCGTCTGGTAGAGTCCAGAAAAGATATGCGGGAATATTACAATACATCTGCTTCTGCATATGTATATGTCGAGGGGCAGTTGGTCACGACTGAGGATAAGGAGTTCATGTACAGACTCAATGATGTGGTGGAGAAGAACCTTTCAAATGCCTCTCTTACTACCGATCAGATTGCTGATGACCTTAATATGAGTTCAAGGAGTCTATACAGACGCCTTAAGGAACTCAACCTGCAGTCACCGAAGGAATATGTGAGGGAGCGGAGGATGGAAAAGGCTGTCAGACTTCTGCAGACCTCCAGCAGGCCGATTCAGGAGATCATCTTCGAATGCGGTTTCAACAATCGTGCTCATTTCTATAAAGAGTTCAGCAAACGCTTTGGGATGACTCCGAAAGATTTCAGAAATTCGGCGATACGTAAGGATCATTCCCTTGAATGCGGGCCTGATGCTCTTTAACGGTGTGGATAACTCGAATCTGTAGCGCTATGTTGTGTTTTGATACAATATGCAGCAGAGAGTGATACTCTTTTGGCGGGATAGTGTACATGTGTGTGCTGTTGAATGCCTAATTTTGTTTGAAATTATAAATCAAAAACTAAATAATGGCATTTATGAATACAAAACTATTGACTACAGCGGTTTTTGCCATCTGTCTGTCGACAACAGGAACGATTGCGTCCGGACACGATGGAAATGACTCTCTTTGGGACGGCCTGAATATCGATGAATCCAGTCTTGTTGCTCCTAAGGATAATTCCGGTCATCTGGTGAGCCAGAGACCAAAACCTGAGGATCGTCTTTTCAAGTCTGATGCAGTTGAAAAGAAGATCAGGGAAATTACCGGCAGACTCAAGAATCCGTATCTGGCATGGATGTTCGAGAACTGTTTTCCTAATACTCTTGACACGACTGTTCATTTCCGTGAACTGGACGGCAAGCCTGACACCTTTGTATATACAGGTGATATTCATGCAATGTGGCTCAGGGATTCCGGAGCGCAGGTCTGGCCTTATGTACAGTTGGCAAATGAGGATCCGAAACTTAAGGAAATGCTCGAGGGCGTCATCCGCAGGCAGTTCATGTGCATCAATATCGATCCTTATGCAAATGCCTTCAATGACGGCCCTGTAGGCGGCAGCTGGCAGTCTGACCTGACTGATATGAAGATGGAACTCCATGAGCGCAAGTGGGAGATAGATTCACTATGCTATCCTATCAGACTCGCATATCATTATTGGGAAGTTACCGGCGATGCCGGCATATTCGACGCAGTCTGGATCGAGGCCATTACAAATGTACTCAGGACATTCAAGGAGCAGCAGCGCAAGGACGGAGTCGGACCGTATACATTCCAGCGTCGTACCAAGCGTGCGCTTGACACTTTGAACAACGGTGGCAATGGCGCTCCTGTCAATCCTGTCGGACTGATCGTTTCATCATTCCGTCCTTCTGATGATGCCACAACCCTTCAGTTTCTTGTTCCATCCAATTTCTTTGCTGTATCTTCTTTGAGAAAGGCTGCGGAGATCCTTACAAAAGTAAATGGAAACGAATCATTGGCGAAGGAGTGTACAGACCTCGCCGATGAGGTTGAAGTAGCCCTGAAGAAATATGCGACTTACAACCATCCTGAATTCGGCACCATCTACGCTTTCGAGGTAGACGGCTTCGGAAACCGGATGCTGATGGATGATGCGAATGTTCCAAGTCTTCTTGCAATGCCATATCTGGGCGATGTGGACATAAATGATCCGATCTATCAGAATACCCGTCGATTCGTATGGAGCGAAAGCAATCCTTATTTCTTCAGGGGTAAGGCCGGAGAAGGCATAGGTGGTCCTCATATCGGCTATGACATGGTATGGCCTATGAGTATAATGATGAAGGCTTTCACCAGTCAGTGTGACGAGGAAATCAAGGAATGTGTCACCATGCTTATGAATACGGATGCGGGCACTGGTTTCATGCACGAATCCTTCCATAAGGATGATCCGAAGAATTTTACCCGCGAGTGGTTCGCATGGCAGAACACCCTGTTCGGCGAACTCATCATCAAACTTGTCGATGATGGAAGACTCGAGGTCTTGAACAGCATTGAATAGTATATATAGGTGTTTGGTTAATATGGTTTGTTTTTCTACCAGGCACCATGTGCCTGGTAGAGATTTTATGCATGACGTGTTACACCAGAATCACTAAAAATGATATGATCATGAAGTTTGTTTATAAATGCTTCACACTCGCGGCGCTTTTTCTTCTTGCCGCTACGGGCAATGTATGTGCCCAGTCGGAAACAGACGAAAGGCCAAGAGCCTACCTTGTCTCGGATGCTCATCTTGATACTCAGTGGAACTGGGATATCCAGACTACAATAAAGGAGTATGTATGGAATACCATCAACCAGAATCTTTTCCTGCTCAAGAAGTATCCGAACTATGTCTTCAATTTCGAAGGAGGAATCAAGTATGCCTGGATGAAGGAGTATTATCCTCGTGAATATGAGGAGATGAAGAAATATATCAATGAGGGCAGATGGCATGTGACCGGCGCAAGTTGGGATGCTACTGATGCCATTGTCCCTTCAGTAGAGTCGGCTATCCGCAACATACTTCTCGGACAGGAATATTACAGGAGCGAGTTCGGTGTGGAAAGTACCGATATCTTTCTGCCTGACTGTTTCGGTTTCGGATGGACTCTGCCGACGATTGCCAAGCATTGCGGTCTTATCGGCTTTTCATCACAGAAACTGGGATGGAGGAAGAATCCGTTCTATGGTGACATGAAGTATCCTTACACCGTAGGTCTCTGGAAGGGAGTGGACGGTTCTGTCATCATGATGGCTCATGGATTCAACTACGGCCAGAGATGGAGACTGGAGGACCTTACCCGAAATGAAATGCTCCAGAGGCGTGTCAAGGAAAGTCCTGCCAATGTGGTGTACCACTATTACGGAACGGGAGATATCGGAGGTTCACCGACATTGAACTCAGTTGATGCGGTGGAAAGGAGTCTGAACGGTGATGGTCCGGTAAGGATCATCAGCGCGACCAGCGACCGCCTGTACAAGGACTTCATGCCATTTGAAGCGCATCCTGAACTTCCGATGCATGACGGGGAACTTCTGATGGACCTTCATGGTACCGGATGCTATACATCCCAGGCTGCCATGAAACTCTACAACCGCCAGAACGAACTGCTCGGTGATGCTTCTGAGCGTTCGTCAGTCGCTTCCGATCTTCTTGGTGTCCTCGAGTATCCTTCGGAAAGACTTACAGAATCGTGGAGACGTTTCATCTTCCATCAGTTCCACGATGACCTGACCGGAACCAGCATTCCTCGTGCCTATGAGTTCTCATGGAATGACGAACTTCTTTCATTGAAGCAGTTCTCCGACATTCTCACGACTTCTGTGGCTGCTGTCTCAGGCCAACTTGACACACGTGTGAAGGGAACTCCGGTAGTATTGTACAATGCCCTTGGATATGAGGCTTCTGATGTCGTTGAGATTGCTCTTGATGCTGCAAGATGTCCGGGCAATGTCCAGGTATACGATGCGAAAGGAAAGAAGGTGGCGTCGCAACTTGTATCCTATGAGGACGGCAAGGCGCACATTCTTCTTGAAGCCGTCGTTCCGGCCAACGGATATGCTGTATATGATGTACGCATGACAGGTTCCGGCAAGGTTGCCCGCACTTCCGCATCTGCAAGTCAGATCGAGAACTCCGTATACATGATTTCACTGAATGAGGTAGGAGACATCGTTTCCATCCTCGACAAGAGACATGACAAGGAACTCGTGAAGGATGGCAAGGCGGTACGTCTTGCACTGTTCACTGAAAACGAGTCTTTCGAGTGGCCAGCATGGGAGATTCTGAAGGAGACCGTTGACGCGGATCCTGTATCGATTACGGATGGTGTCAGGATGACCCTTGTCGAGAACGGAAACCTGAGGAAGACCCTGTGTGTCTCCAAGCAGTATGGCGATTCATGGTTCCGCCAGTATATTCGTCTTTACGAGGGTGCACTTGCCGGAAGGATCGACTTCTGCAACGAAGTGAACTGGCAGACGACCAACGCCCTTCTCAAGGCAGAATTCCCGCTGAATCTCGACAATGAGATGGCGACATATAATCTTGGTGTGGGAAGTGTACAGCGTGGAAACAACTGCGATACGGCCTATGAGGTGTACTCTCATTATTGGGCGGACCTTACCGACAGGACAGGTGATTACGGTGTGACCATCATGAATGACAGCAAATACGGATGGGACAAGCCTGACGACAATACCCTCCGTCTTACCCTGCTTCATACTCCAAAGACCCGCAGCGGATATGCATATCAGGACCGTCAGGACTTCGGATACCATACCTTCACATACAGTCTGACAGGACATTCGGGCAATCTGGATAATGCGGAAGCGAGCGCCCAGGCAGATGTCCTCAACCAGAGAATCAAGGCCTTTGCAACCGTGAAGCATCCCGGAAGACTCGGCCGTACATTCTCTCTCGCTGAGTCTGACAATGCCAATGTCGTGATCAAGGCGCTGAAGATGGCGGAAAGTTCCGATGAATACGTAGTGCGTGTCTATGAGACAGGCGGCAAGGCATCTCAGGATGCGAACATTACATTTGCTGCCGACATCGTTGCTGCCGTTGAGGCTGACGGTACGGAAAAGACAATCGGTGATGCTTCGTTCACCGGAAGACAACTTAAGGTGAACATCACTCCAAACAGCATCAGGACATATAAGGTGAGACTTGCCAAGCAGGCGATGACGCCTCTCCGTCAAGAGCATATGACCCTTGATCTTGACAAGAAGTGCTTCAGTTGGAATCAGTTTGCAGGAGATGCAGATTTTGAATCCGGCTATGCCTATGCCGCAGAATTGATTCCTTCTCAGATGACTGTGAACGGAGTTTCTTTCCGTCTTGAGAACGAACGTCTGATGAACGGAATGAAATGTGAGGGAGATACTCTTGTTCTGCCTGAAGGTAGTTCTTATAATACTCTTTACCTGCTTGCAGCATCATCTGTTGCAGACAAAGGCATAAAGTGTACGTTCCGTGCCGGTCGTAATTCTCAGGAAGTTACAGTGCCGTCATATACCGGATTCATAGGTCAATGGGGCCATACAGGCCATACCAAAGGATATCTGTATGATACGGAGGTCGCATATGTCGGGACCCACCGTCATTCGTCAGGCGGTGACCATCCATACGAATTTACATATATGTTCAAGTACGGAATAGAAATTCCTGCCGGTGCGACGGAAGTGATTCTTCCTGACAATGAGGATGTTGTGATCTTTGCTGCAACTCTTGTTGAAGAAGCATATCCTGCAGTGACCTCTGTATCTGTCCTCTTCCAGACATCCAATGAATACAATCAGATAGAAGAAGTTCTCGAGGATACGGTGGTGAGGGACAATCTTCTGAAGGAAGAACATATCGTCGGCTGGTCGGGCTTTACCAATCATAACGAACGCCCTGCACTTCTGCTTGACGGCAGGACAGATACAAAATGGTGTGATATCTCCGGTGTGCCTGCTTTCGTAGAGTTCGATTTCGGTGAAGAAACCGAGATCAGTTCATGGATGATGTTCAATGCCGCCTCGGAAAATATGTCTTATGTCACATGCTCATGCCTTCTTCAGGCCCGCAACGACAAGGGTGAGGAATGGCGTACAATCGACTACTTTACCGGTAATAAGAAGAATATAATAAACAAGTCATTGGGTAAGACGGCAAAAGTACGATATCTGCGTCTGTTTGTAGTTCAGCCTCTTCAGGCTGCTGACGGAAAGGATACCCGTATATATGAATTTGCCGTATACAGATAGAAATATAATCAATAACTTATACTGAAGACGCTATGAAACAGACAATTAAATTATTTACAGCAGCAATTTCGCTGTTAGTCAGCATTTCTGCCTTTGCACAGTGGAAGCCGGCAGGCGACAAGATCAGGACATCATGGGCAGAAGAGATTGACCCTCAGAATGTCTTGGGAGAATACCCTCGTCCGATAATGGAGCGTGGTGAATGGCAGAACCTCAATGGCCTGTGGCAATACGCCATCGTCGAGAAGGGTGCTCCTGCACCGGAATCCTTCGAGGGAGAAATTCTCGTTCCTTTTGCGGTGGAATCTTCTCTTTCTGGCGTAGGAAAACGCATTGATGAGAGTAAGGAACTGGTGTACCAGCGTTCGTTTGATGTGCCTTCGGCATGGAAGGGGAAGCAGGTTCTGCTTCATTTCGGTGCCGTTGACTGGAAGGCAGACGTATGGGTGAACGATGTGAAGGTAGGAAGCCATACCGGCGGATTTGTGCCTTTTTCATTCGATATAACTTCGGTACTCAATAAAAAGGGTAGCAATAAGTTGCTTGTAAGGGTCTGGGACCCTACAGACAGGAGTTATCAGCCGCGCGGAAAGCAGGTGAGCAATCCGGAAGGCATCTGGTATACACCTGTATCGGGCATATGGCAGACAGTGTGGATGGAGCCAGTGGAGAAGAAACATATAAATACATTGCGCATCCTGCCTGATATAGATAATAACACCTTGACGGTCACAGCCTTGACAGAAGGGACCACATCCGGTGATATAGTCGAGGTGACTGTAATGGATGGCGGCAGACAGGTTGCATCAGCAAAGAGTCTGAGCACTGTGCCGGTAGAAATCAACATGCCGGCAGACCGCAAGTTGTGGAGTCCGGGTTCTCCTTTCCTTTATACCATGGTAGTAACCTTGAAGTCTGACGGCAAGGTAGTGGACAAGGTGGACAGTTATGCTGCAATGCGCAAGTATTCTACCAGTCGAGACAAGAATGGAATAGTACGTATGGAACTGAACAACGAGCCTGTCTTCCAGTTCGGGCCTCTTGACCAGGGATGGTGGCCTGACGGACTTTACACCGCTCCTACTGATGAGGCGCTGCGTTATGATGTGCAGAAGACCAAGGATTTCGGTTTCAATATGATCCGTAAGCATATCAAGGTCGAGCCGGCAAGGTGGTATACCCATTGCGATCAGTTGGGTATCATCGTATGGCAGGACATGCCGAGCGGTGACAGGAATCCTGAATGGCAGATGTATCAGTATTTCAATGGTGTTGAACGCATCCGTTCAGCCGAATCAGAAGCCAACTACAGGAAGGAGTGGAAGGAAATCATGGATTATCTGTATTCATATCCTTGCATCGGTACATGGGTGCCGTTCAACGAGGCTTGGGGCCAGTTCAAGACTCAGGAGATTGCCGAATGGACCAAGCAGTACGATCCTTCACGCCTGGTGAATCCGGCAAGCGGTGGCAACCATTATCAGTGCGGTGACATCCTGGACCTTCATAAATATCCTGCACCTGAGTTGTATCTCTATGATGCTCAGCGCGCTACTGTTCTGGGTGAATATGGCGGCATCGGCCTCGTGCTGAAGGATCACCTTTGGGAACCGGACCGCAACTGGGGATATGTACAGTACAGTTCATCGAAAGAGGCGACAGATCAATATGTATCATATGCAGAAATGCTCTACAACCTCATAGCGAAAGGCTTCTCTGCCGCTGTCTACACTCAGACAACAGACGTCGAGACAGAAGTGAACGGTCTGATGACATATGACCGCAAGGTCATCAAGTTGGATGAGGCACGCGTGAAGGAAATCAATCAGAAAGTATGTAAGTCACTGCAGAAGAATGAATAAGGACATTATTGTTATGAAAAGGATAAACTTTCTGCTTCTCCTTGCAACTGTCATGATAAGTTGCAGCCAGGGAGAGAAAAAACTGACTGACTATGCCAATCCTTTCTTAGGCACGGCAACGCTATGGGAAAAAGAAGACCTGGGTTATGAACGTACCTGGGAGACCCGCACCTGGGGAGCCGAGACTTATCCCGGTGCTACGCTTCCGAATGCCATGGTGCAGTTGAGCCCTGTCACACAGTTCCGTAGCGGAGCCGGATATCAATACGAGGATACCGTCATCTATGGATTCTCGCATACCAACAAAGGACACTGGAACCTGCTGCATGTACCGATGCTTCCGGTTACTGGCGAGTTCACTCCAAGTGATTTCTGTTCCGGTTTCAGCCATAGCAACGAGTCTGCACGTCCGGGATACTATCAGGTGTTTCTGGAACGCTATGGCATCAATGCCGAACTTACATCCACTTTGCGCTGTGCCTATCACAAGTATACTTTCAATGCTGATGATGACAAATCTCTGCTGGTCGACATAAGGCGCTCCAACAATCATGTACGCGAATGGAATATAGAGAAGCATGACGCCAATACCTTTACAGGCTGTCAATGGGGCGAGGGAAAGATATATTTCTATGCAGTATCTAATTATCCGGTGGACAAGGTGTCCATGGTCAAGGACAGCGCTCACGAAGTGGCCGTGGTTGACTTCATAGACAGCAAGGGTGACCGGCCTTTGGAACTGAAGATCGGTTTCTCGTTTGTGAGCGTAGAGAATGCCAGGATGAATCTAGAGGCAGAGATGCTTGACAAGACCTTCGCTCAGGTGACAGATGAGGCTGATGCGACATGGGAAGACCTGCTTTCCAAGATCCGTGTCAAAGGCGGTACAGAACGTGAGAAAGGCCTGTTCTATTCATGCCTCTATCATTCGTTCAAGTGGCCGGCTCTGCGCAGCGATGTCAATGGTGACTATACGGATGTGCGTGGCAATGTGGTCAATAATGGCTTCCATTATTACACGGATCCTTCTTTCTGGGATGACTACCGCAACAAACTCATTCTTCTTGGAATGATCTCACCTGATGTTACCGTAGATGTCATCAAGTCCATCACTGACAAGGGCGAAAAGCGTGGCGGCTACATGCCGACCTTCTTCCATGGCGATCATGCATCCACCTTCATTTCCGGCACATGGCTCCGTGGCATTCAGGATTTTGACCTGGAACGTGCCTACAGACTCATTCTCAAGAATGCCACCGTACCTGGCCGTCGCGGCCGTCTTTATCTTGATGAATATCTTGAACGCGGATGGATATCGGAGAAGGATACCACGAATGTACCGACATGGGATGAGTATAAGGCCGGTGTGACCAAGACCGTGGAGTATGCCTATGACGATTATGCTGTAGCGCTCGTGGCGAAGGAATTGGGTGATGAGGCAAACTATGACCTCATGATGGAACATTCGCAGAACTACAGGAACCTCTTTGACCCTTCTACAGGCTTCTGGCGCGGAAGGATAGACGATGGCTCATGGGTAAAGGAATTCGATCCTTACTATCCTTACTTCCAGCATATGTACCGCGAGGCCAATGCCTGGAACGCCCTTTTCTTCGCACCGCATGATCCGGAAGGCATGATTGCCCTCTATCCTGACCATGCTGCAGTAGAAGCCAAACTGGATTCGCTCTTCACCGAGCCATGGCGCGGTTATGAAGTGCACAATATGACCGGTTTCATCGGCAATTATTGTCATGGCAACCAGCCAGGTCACAGCATACCGTACACCTACTACTTCATCGGCAGGCAGGATAAGGCGCAACTTGTCCTTAACCGGCTTATGGACCACTACTACGACATGGGAGAAGACCGCCTTGCCTATGCAGGTATGGATGATGCCGGCGAAATGTCATCATGGTATGTCCTTAATGCGATAGGTCTATATACTTATTCGCCGGCTGACCCTGAATATATAGTCACTGTTCCGTTGTTCGATAAAGTCACTTTCGATCTCCATGGAAATCCGTTCACCATACGTAAACGTGGTAATGGACACAAGATCAAGAATATAACATACGGCGGCAAGGAGATTGACGGCTATTTCATCGAGCATAGCCTTCTCCAGCAGGGAAAGACCCTTGAAATACATGTAGAGTAAAGATTGTATGGCTATCTTGATATGGTCATGTGCATTTATGAAATGTTTTGTCTTATTTTATGAATTTATACCTATCTTTGTAAGGTTTTATCCGAAAGTAACTTAATCAATCATATAATGTATAAGATCGTATCTAAAGACATGCTCACGCCTACCATCTGCAGGATGAAGGTTGAGGCTCCGCGTCTTGCGTCTGCAGCACAGCCGGGACAGTTCCTCATCATCAGGGCTGAAGAGCATGGAGAGCGTATTCCTCTCACCATCAGTGATTATGACAAGGACGCCGGTACAGTGACCATAGTCACTCAGCAGATCGGCGCATCCACCTCTGAAATCTGCTCATACAATGAGGGCGATTCCTTTGCCGACGTGGTCGGTCCTCTCGGCATTCCTTCGGACTTTACTGAGATGTCTGCCGAAGATCTTTCTGGCAAGAGATATGTCTTCATTGCCGGAGGTGTCGGAACTGCTCCTGTATATCCGCAGGTCAAGTGGCTCCATGAAAGGGGAGTCGCAGTGGATGTCATCATCGGTGCCAAGACCAAGGACCTTGTCATCTACAAGGAAGAGATGGAGGCTGTGTGCGACAACCTTTATCTCTGTACTGATGACGGTTCTGCGGGATTCAAGGGCCTTGTGACGGCAATGCTCGAAAAACTCGTGACTGAGGATGGGAAAGTCTATGACCAGGCAGTTGCCATAGGCCCGATGATCATGATGAAGTTCGCGACCCTTACATGTAAGAAACTGGATCTGCCTGTGATCGTGAGTCTGAATACCCTTATGGTGGACGGCACCGGAATGTGCGGTGCCTGCCGTGTAACCGTTGCAGGAAAGACCAGGTTTGCATGCGTCGAGGGACCGGAGTTCAACGGCTATGACGTGGACTTCGATGAAGCTATGCGCCGTCAGGGCATGTATAAGGCAGAGGAGAATGAGGCGATGGAAGATCATAAATGTAGAATAGGGAGGGGCAGATAATGGCAAACAGGATTCCAAGAGTTCCTGTCAGAGAACAGGACCCGAAAGTACGTGCGACCAACTTCGAGGAAGTATGTTACGGATATAATGTGGAAGAGGCTCAGCTTGAGGCATCAAGATGTCTCAACTGCAAGAACCCGAGATGTGTTGCGGCATGTCCGGTAAGTGTGAAGATCCCTCAGTTCATCGCGCAGGTGGCAGCCGGCGACTTTGCCGGTGCTGCATCAGTGATAGCGGAGGATTCATCCCTTCCAGCCATCTGCGGACGTGTCTGCCCGCAGGAGACGCAGTGCGAGGGAAGTTGTATCCTTGGCATCAAGAGCGAGCCTGTGGCAATCGGAAAACTCGAGCGTTTCGTTGCGGACTGGAGCCGTGAGAATGGTGGAGTGAAGCCTGTCGTGGCTCCTGCAAACGGTCATAAGGTGGCAGTCATCGGCAGCGGCCCTGCAGGTCTTGCCTGCGCTTCAGACCTTGCTAAACTAGGATATGCAGTGACAATCTTCGAGGCGCTTCACCGTCCGGGAGGAGTGCTGGAGTATGGTATTCCGGAGTTCCGTCTGCCGAAGGACAAGGTTGTGGCAGCGGAGATAGAGTCTGTAAAGGCTCTGGGCGTGAAGATCGAGACGAATGTGATTGCCGGAAGGACGGTTACCATCGATTCTCTTCTTGATGAGGAAGGATTCGCTGCCGTATTCGTAGGGTCAGGTGCAGGACTTCCTAAGTTCATGGGAATCCCTGGCGAGAACCTGAACGGAGTATTCTCTGCAAATGAGTTCCTTACAAGAAACAACCTTATGAAGGCATACAGGGACGATTACAAGACTCCGATCCATGCCGGTAAGAAGGTGGTTGTCGTTGGAGGCGGAAATGTTGCCATGGACGCAGCCAGGACTGCTTTGAGACTTGGAGCCGGGACCACTATTGTATACCGTCGTACCGAGACCGAACTTCCTGCACGCCGTGAGGAAGTGCATCATGCAAAGGAAGAGGGAATCGAGTTCGCAATGCTGACCAATCCTGTGGAGATCCTTGGAGACGAGAAAGGCTGGGTCCGCGCCGTTAAATGCATCAGGATGGAACTCGGTGAGCCGGATGAAAGCGGACGCCGCAGCCCTGTAGCAGTTCCCGGGTCGGAGTTCGAGATCGAGACAGAGACAGTCATCATGTCCCTCGGAACATCTCCAAACCCTCTGATCGCCAGGACTACGGACGGTCTTGAAACCAATCGTCGCGGATGTCTCGTCGCAGATGAGAACGGTGCCACTACACGCAAGGGAGTCTTTGCCGGCGGAGATGCCGTGACAGGTGCAGCGACCGTCATCCTTGCCATGGGTGCAGGACGAAAGGCTGCTGCGGCAATCCACGAGTACGTTCAGACACTCTGACCATACATACGATAAAGACATCGGCTGATATACCGAGGACCCCCGCCTGCTTCGCAGGCACCCCCTGGCCGGGGGTGGCATGTCCTCTATAATATCAGCCGATGTCTTTATTCATATATGCCCTTCAGTAACATTTATGCCGTCAGTCTGTCACATTTCCGTTATCGGTAACGGAAATATTTTCTCTTTTCTGTTTTTCTATTAACTTTGCATAATCATGTAATTGTAACAACTAAAAACAGATAATAGATTATGGTAAATTTCTCACTTGAAGGAAAGGTCGCCCTCGTTACCGGTGCAGCCTATGGAATCGGTTTTGCAATGGCACAGGCCCTTGCTGAAGCCGGCGCAAAGATCGCGTTCAACTGCCGTACTCAGTCAAACATGGACAAGGCTCTTGAAGAATATGCAAGACTTGGCATCGATGCCAAGGGATATATCTGCGATTGCACAGATGAAGAAGGTGTGAAGGCTATGGTTGCCGATATCGCTGCGACTCTGGGACCAGTCGACATCCTTGTGAACAATGCCGGCATCATCAAGCGTATCCCTATGCATGAGATGGCTGCGGAGGAGTTCCGTCAGGTTGTGGACATCGACCTCGTGGCTCCTTATATATGTGCGAAGGCAGTCCTTCCGGGAATGATGGAGAAGAAGGCCGGAAAGATCATCAATGTGTGCTCCATGATGTCCGAACTCGGCCGTGAGACTGTGTCTGCATATGCTGCCGCAAAGGGAGGTCTGAAGATGCTTACCAGAAACATCGCATCGGAATACGGACAGTACAACATCCAGTGCAACGGCATCGGCCCTGGTTATATCGCTACACCGCAGACAGCACCTCTACGTGAGCGTCAGGCAGACGGAAGCAGACATCCGTTCGATTCATTCATCGTTGCAAAGACTCCTGCAGAGCGCTGGGGTACACCGGACGACCTCATGGGACCGGTAGTGTTCCTTGCATCGAATGCATCCGACTTCGTGAACGGACATGTCCTTTATGTGGACGGAGGAATCCTTGCATACATCGGAAAACAGCCTAAGTAATATGGAACAGGTATTCAGTTATATAATCGGGCTTGGCGCCGCAGTCATGATGCCGATAATCTTCACGATTCTCGGCGTATGCATCGGAGTCAAGTTCAGCAAGGCCCTCAAGAGCGGTCTTCTTGTAGGTGTCGGATTTGTCGGCCTTTCAGTTGTGACATCCCTTCTGACGAGCACCTTGGGGCCTGCATTGACAAAGGTAGTCGAGATATATGGTCTTCAGTTGAAGGTCTTCGACATGGGATGGCCTGCTGCCGCATCTGTTGCATACAACACATCTGTGGGTGCGTTCATCATTCCTGTATGTCTTGGGGTGAATATCCTTATGCTGGTGACCAAGACGACAAGGACAGTGAACATAGACCTTTGGAACTACTGGCATTTCGCATTCATCGGCGCTATCGTCTATTTCGCATCAGACAACATCTGGTGGGGATTCTTCGCTGCCGTGATATGCTATATCGTCACCCTGATTCTTGCAGACTATACAGCGGACAGATTCCAGAAATACTATGACGGAATGGAAGGAATCTCCATTCCTCAGCCTTTCTGCCAGGGTTTTGTGCCTTTTGCCGAGATCATCAACAAAGGTCTGGACAAGATACCTGGATTCAGCAAGTTGGATATCGATGCAGAAGGAATGAAGAAGAAGTTCGGCCTTCTCGGAGAGCCTCTCTTCCTTGGAATCCTTGTGGGAATCCTGATAGGAGCCCTTTCTTGCGAATCCTGGAAGGAAGTTGTCGAGAAGATTCCTTATATCCTTGGAGTCGGCATCAAGATGGGTGCGGTAATGGAACTTATCCCTCGCATAACATCCCTCTTCATCGAAGGCCTCAAGCCTATTTCAGAGGCTACACGTGGCCTTATAAACAGGAAGTTCAAGGGCGCAAAGGGCCTCAACATAGGTATGAGCCCGGCTCTGGTGATCGGACATCCTACTACCTTGGTAGTATCTCTTCTGCTTATCCCTGTGACACTGGTACTTGCAGTTGTATTGCCAGGTAACGAGTTCCTTCCTCTTGCTTCTCTTGCCGGAATGTTCTACATATTTCCTCTCGTGCTTCCTATTACAAAGGGTAACGTGGTGAAGACCTTCATCGTGGGACTTGTAGTCATCCTTATCGGATTGTATTTCGTGACCGACCTCGCACCGTTCTTCACTCAGGCAGCACAGGACGTGTTTGCCAAGACAGGAGATGCTGCAGTGGCCATTCCTGCAGGCTTCGAAGGCGGTTCTCTTGACTTCGCATCCAATCCTCTGGCATGGGTCATCTTCCATCTTACATATTCATGCAAATGGATAGGAGTGACTGTGCTTGTGTTGGTGACAATGTTCCTCATGTTCCTTAACCGTCGCGCCATCCTCAGGTACCAGAAGGCTGCCGCTCAGGAAACGGAAAATACAGAAAACAAATAACAGAAACATATTATGAAAAGAATAGCATTTTTAACAGTTATGGCTCTTATGACTATGACAGCAAACGCACAATTGAACTACAAGGTCCAGACAGCATGCCATCCGGACGATGTAAAGCATTATGACACAGAACGTCTCCGCAGTGCCTTCCTTATGGAGAAGGTAATGGCTCCGGACGAAATCAATCTTACTTACACCCTCTACGACCGTCTGATCTACGGCGGCGTGATGCCTGTCAGCAAGACTCTTGTTCTTGAGACATTCGACGAACTGAAGGCAGAGCATTTCCTCGACAGACGTGAACTCGGTGTGATCAATGTAGGAGGCCCTGGCGTCGTTACTGTTGACGGCAAGGAGTATAATATGATCTTCAAGGAAGGCCTTTATGTAGGCTGCGGCAAGAAGGAAGTGACTTTCAGAAGCGTGGATCCTGCAAATCCTGCAAAGTTCTACATCAACTCTACTCCGGCATACAAGGAGTATGTCACCCAACTCATCACTACAGACAAGAACGCTGATCCAAAGAAATACGCCATCGCTCAGTCTGACCATTACGGAAAGATGGAGGACAGCAATGACCGTATCGTCAACCAGTTGATCGTCAGTTCAGTCCTCGGCAAGGTGAAGGGTGGTGGCACAAACCAACTTCAGATGGGTCTGACCGAACTTCTTCCGGGTTCTGTATGGAACACGATGCCTGCACATACCCACACACGCCGTATGGAGGCATACTTCTATTTCAATGTGACCACTGGCAATGCCATCTGTCACCTCATGGGCGAGCCGAAGCAGCAGCGCCTCGTTTGGATGCAGAACGAGCAGGCCATCACTTCTCCTGAGTGGTCAATACATGCTGCGGCAGGAACCAGCAACTACATGTTCATCTGGGGAATGGGCGGCGAGAACCTTAACTACGGTGACAAGGACGAGATCCCTTACACTGAAATGAGATAGTCTTATGGCAAAGTACAATAAACTTCAGGTAATTGCGGCTATGAAGGAGACAGGAATGGTTCCTGTCTTCTATCATGCCGATGTCGATACTGCAAAGGCAGTCTTAAAGGCATGTTATGACGGAGGGGTCCGTGCATTTGAATTTACAAACCGCGGTGATTTCGCTCATGAAGTGTTCGGCGAACTGGTGAAATATGCCAACAAGGAACTTCCGGGAATGATTCTGGGTATCGGTTCCGTTGTGGATCCGGGAACAGCAGCCCTCTATCTTCAGTTGGGTGCCAATTTTGTGGTAGGACCGCTCTTCAACCCTGAGATCGCTCCGGTATGTAACCGACGTCTTGTGCCTTATTGCCCGGGATGCGGTACTGTTTCAGAAGTCGGCAAGGCTCAGGAACTGGGATGCGACCTCTGCAAGGTCTTCCCTGGCGACGTCCTCGGACCTGCTTTTGTGAAAGGACTCCGTGCTCCTATGCCATGGAGCAATATCATGGTGACAGGAGGCGTAAAGCCGACCAGAGAGAATCTTGAAGGCTGGTTCAAGTCCGGTGTGACCTGCGTAGGAATGGGAAGCAACCTCTTCCCTAAGGAGGCCATCGCAGCAAAAGATTGGGATGCCATCACCAAACTCTGCAAGGACGCTCTTGATATCATAAAGGACTTATAATGGTTTCCAAATGAAAATGAAAGCAGCGTGCTCCCTTTTAAGGAAGCACGCTGCTTTCATAAAACAAAATGAGACGTCGTCGCTCACGCGAGGATGCCTCATACTAACCACATAATTAATAACACTAAAACTAATAACCGAAGGCAAAGGTAAGGACTTTTACCATACCTGCAATGCCTTCGGTGTTAAAAAAATGTTACAAATCATTTTCTCTTGTTTTTCCCGAACTTAAGAGCAAGATAGATGTTCATGTAGTTGGAATAATACTTGGTTTTGGGAGTGGAGGTAACTGACTGTGCCTCATCATCTGCAATTGCCATGAGTTTGGTCATCAAATCTGACATGCTGCTCACTCCGGATCCCCATTCGATTCCGACGCCGACTCTGCCATATGATACCTCTGCTCCGTAACGGCAATAAGGCATGAATCCGATCGATAATGTGGAACCTGATAAAACCGCTGCGCATGAAGGAACGAAATGGAAATATCCGTTGAGCCTGAGTTTGGCGACAGGATTTACTGTAAGTGATACTCCGAGAGCATATCCGACAGACAGATGATGCATCCCGATCTTACTCAGGTCAAATGGCATGTCAAGGTCATTCCCGTCATCTGTAGCAGGGGCGTTTCCGATATAACCCGATGGTCCGGTGTAATCCTTGTCATCAATGGCAGTGTCGAACATACCGTAATTTGCGGATATGCCATGGTCGAAAGCAAATTTCATCATGCCTGCAACCGGTTTCTTGTGGAGCCATACATTATTGATGTTTGAAATTCCTGCTCCGAACTTTACAGGCAATTCCATACCTGAGGCATTCTGGAATGTGTAGGTCTCATATCCGAGACGGAGAGTCTTGCGTTTCGCCCAGAAGGATTCGTCGATTCTTTCTGAAAAGGTGGAGGTCTCTATATCCTGATCTGTATCCTGTTGTGCCGGTACTCCCAGAGTCATGGCACATATAAGCAATTCTGTAAACATGGTGGCTCAAGTGATTAATGGATTTTCTTCAATGTGATATGACGGGTATCATGGCACCATGTCCCGTTTGACTCAGCGTATACTTCGTCCATGAGGAGGACAAGAGTCGTAGAAGTGAGTTGTGTCACAGTAACATGCTCAAGATTGGTCTCAGGGTCGTAGAAGAACATGCTTTTTATCTTTCCGTCTTCATATGAATATGGTATAGGGATGTCTATCAGTTCCGCGTTATCCGGGCAATCTGTAGCAATAAGAGCCATTGTCGAACCGGCGAACCGTATGACTGCGTATTCCTCATTCCCGTCGTTGGCGGTGATGTCGGAGTCAAATTCCCATACTGTCGTTTTGTCGGTCTCGGTTCCGTCTGCACCAGGGGTGTAGGTGTAATCATAGTCCTTGATGTGACTGACTTCCCAATAGCCGATCAGGGTTTTAGTATTCTGATCTGCTTCAGCAGGATCCGGCTTGAAACATCCTGCTGACACTGCCATTATTAGAAATATGGCCCAGAATCTCAATAGTGTCTTCATGGTGATTGTTTGTTTAGATATATTTTGTTCCACAAATTTAAGGTATTTTAATATATTTGCAATGCAATTGGACATACTATGGAAAGAAAGATTCTAATCGTCGATGATGAGGCTGATATCAGGGAAATCCTGCAGTTCAATCTGGAGAATGCGGGGTTTGCCGTTGATTGTGCTTCTTCTGCTGAAGAGGCTCTTGAGGTCCTTCCGTCTTCATACTCCCTGATACTTCTTGATGTGATGATGGGTGGAATGTCAGGGTTTGCTATGGCAGAAGTACTTCGTAAAGAGAGGAACTGTCAGATTCCGATCATATTCCTTACTGCGAAGAGTTCGCAGACCGATCTCCTTACCGGATTCTCTGCCGGAGGAGATGATTATATTCCCAAGCCTTTCTCGATTCAGGAGGTCATAGCGAGGGTCAAGGCTGTGATGCGAAGGTTCCCTCAGGCGGACGAACTGGTATCTGACATGCTTGAGTGCGGTGCTGTCAGGATCGATCTCGAGAGCAAGATGGTCTATATCGATGGAGAAAAGGTCATGTTCTCCAAGAAGGAATTCGAGGTCCTGTCTCTTCTTGCTTCAAACTGTGGAAAGATATTTTCCCGGGAAGACCTTATCAGCGAACTATGGAAGGATGCTCCATATGTGCTGGACAGGACTGTAGATGTGCATATCGCAAGAATACGCAGCAAACTCGGGGCACGCAAGAATTATCTTGTGAACCGTTCGGGATACGGATATGTTTTTAATCCTGCAGAATGATGAAGACCTACATGATCATACTTATTGTCATCGGTTCTCTGGCGCTTGCTGTCGGACTTTTTTTTCTTGTACGTGCTTTAAAGCGCTCTTCCGATAAGGCTGCAAGACAGAGCAGCAAACTAAAGAAGCAGATGACCAGCAACATTGCGCATGAACTCCGCACACCGGTGACGAGCATCAGAGGATATCTCGAGACACTTATCGCCTGTCCTGACATGGCTCCCGAAAAGAAGCAGGCCTTCATCGAGAAGGCATATAACCAGACCTTGCGTCTGTCGGAACTTATCAGCGACATGTCTCTTCTGAGCAAGATGGAGGAAAGGTCATCAAAACTTCATAAGGAGGAGATTGATCTGTATGACATTGCGGTTGAGGTGTTTGACGAATTTGAAGAGAAGATTGCCGAAAAGGGTAATGTCGTCGAAAACAATCTCGAACCTGGTACAGTCCTGATTGCCAACCGTACTCTTGTGTATACCATCATCCGCAATCTGGTCGAAAACACTCTTAAATATGCTGGAGAGGGTCTGACGATGCATCTGGAATGCTACAGTACGATTGAAAAATATTGCTATCTTACATATTACGATACGGGGTCAGGAGTGCCTCAGGAGCATCTTGAGAAGGTGTTTGAAAGGTTCTACCGCATTGAGGAAGGACGTACCCGAGATGTGGGAGGATCCGGTCTGGGACTGTCCATTGTCCGCAATGCCGTGAAATTCCATGGAGGAGATATTCGCGTCATAAACCGTCAGTGGGGCGGTCTGCAGTTCTTCTTCTCGCTCCGTCGTCAGGCGGATTGAGTGGATATTCCTGTCGTTTCTGTGTAAATTCCGTTTTTTTATCTCTTCGTGCATACGGACGAAGCGGTTTTGTGTGTCAAATTTCATAACTTTGAGAAAAATCAACTTATCATGAAACTCGTTTTTTCTATCGTTTTGACGCTCGCCACGACGCTTGCTATTGCTCAAGAAGTGAAATATCCTTATCAGGATGCAACTCTTGATCCCGAGCAAAGGGCAGAAGACCTTCTTGGAAGACTTACCTTGCAGCAGAAGGTGGACCTTATGAACTATACCAGTCCTGCTATCCCGGAACTTGGTATCCCTCAGTACAACTGGTGGAATGAGGCTCTCCACGGATCTGCCAGAAACGGACTCGCTACGGTCTTCCCGCAGGCGATAGGTATGGCTGCAAGTTGGGATGATCATCTTCTTCTGGATGTATATGACATAGCCTCCACGGAGCAGAGGATCAAGTTCAATGTTGCGCGCAGAGGGGAAGGGGTGAAGCGTTACCACGGACTGACAGTATGGACTCCGAACATCAATATCTTCCGCGATCCTAGGTGGGGACGGGGACAGGAGACGTATGGAGAAGATCCATATCTTACCACAGTAATGGGACGTGCGGCCGTAATCGGTCTGCAAGGCCCAGATACGGAGAAATATGACAAACTGCATGCATGTCTCAAGCATTTCGCGTTACATAGCGGTCCGGAGTATGAACGCCATGTGTTCAATGTCGAGGAAGTGTCTTGGCGTGACCTGAATGAGACTTACCTTTATGCCTTCGAGCGTCTGGTGAAGACCACAGATGTCAAGGAAGTGATGTGTGCATATAACGCTTATGAGGGCAAACCATGCTGCGGCAGCGACAAACTGCTGATCAAGATACTGCGTGAGCAATGGGGATATCAGGGACTTGTGGTGACAGACTGCTGGGCTGTAAGGGATTTCCATAGCGAGGGATGTCACAACATCTTCCCAGGCGATCCTGCCTCTGCATCAGCGATGTCCGTCCGTAGTGGTGCAGACCTTGAATGCGGAAACTCTTTCCCTGCCTTGGTTGAGGCGGTAAATACAGGAAAGATCGATGAGGCTGAACTTGACAGAGCATTGCGTCGTGTACTGAAGGCCCGTTTTGAACTTGGCGAGATGGATCCTGTGGAGGCAGTATCATGGTGCAGCATTCCTGAAGGACTCCTGGCCTGTGATGCCCATCATGACAAGGCGCTGGAGATGGCGCGCGAATCAATGACGCTTCTTCATAACAGAGAAAAGGCTCTGCCATTGCGTCGTGATGCTCGATATGCGGTTGTAGGACCGAATGCTGCTGATTCTCTTGTGATGTGGGGTAATTATAACGGCATCCCTCGCAAGACCATCACCGTTCTTGAGGGAATAATATCAAAAGTCGGTGCTGACAATGTCGTCTATGCAAAGGGTTGCGAGATCGCTCCGATTGCATCTGATGAAGGACAATACAGTGAGACTGAGGGCAATCAGCATGACGAGGCTCTCTCGCGTGCATCTTCCGGTGGCGCGGCAGGAAAGTTCGACCTTTCCATGTTTGACGATGTGGATGCCATCATCTTTGTCGGCGGACTGTCACCAAAACTCGAAGGAGAGGAAATGAGGGTCAATTTCAAGGGATTCAAGGGAGGCGACCGCACCTCGATAGAACTTCCTGAGACTCAGAGGGAATATATTGCTGCCTTGAAGCAGACAGGCAAGCCGGTGATAATGGTCAATCTTTCCGGTTCTGCGGTAGCGCTTGCCCCTGAAGTGGAGAATTGTGATGCCATCCTGCAGGCCTGGTATGGCGGTCAGGCAGGCGGTCAGGCGGTTGCAGATGTCCTGTTCGGGGACTATAATCCTGCCGGAAGACTGCCTTTGACCTTCTATGCATCTGATGACGACCTTCCTGATTTCAGAGACTATGACATGCCGGGTCATACATACAGATATTTCAAAGGAAAACCTCTGTTCTCCTTCGGTCATGGCTTGAGTTACAGTGAGTTCCGGTATGGCAAGGCCAGACTCGTTGACAGCGTCCTGAGGATTCCTGTGACCAATGTGAGCGATGTGGACGGTGAGGAAGTCGTACAGGTCTATGTGAAGTCGCTTGCTGATCCGGAAGGTCCTGTGAAGAGCCTAAGAGGATTCAAGCGTGTCGCTGTCAAGGCTGGTGAGACTGTTACGGTCGAGATACCTATGTCTGAAGAAGATATCGACCTCTTCGATCCGGCAACCGGTAAGATGGGAGCATCTTCAGGAAAGTATGTCATCTATTATGGCGGCACATCTGCTGAGGAAGGACTAAAGACCTTGAAAATAAAGATCTAGATATCATTTATATCAACGATACCTGAAAGCACTGCGAAAATCGTCAGCCTTCCTATGGAGCGGGTCTGGAGTTTTTCGCAGATGTTGTTTCTATGGAAGATCACTGTGTTGAGCGAAATGTCCAGAATTTCTGCAATCTCCTTGTTCAGCATACCTTTGACCATATATGCGAGTACTTCCTTCTCTCTTTCTGACAGTTTCCCTTTGGCATATTTCCTTTTATCAGGCAGTGAAGTCGAATAGTGGCTCATGAACTGCAGATGGAGCAGTTTGCTTGAGAGGGCCTCTTCTGGAAGGGTGATGTCAAGGACGTTGAACCCGGCCTCTACGAATTGCCTGCCCCGTCCTTTCGAGATGACCGTAGTCTGGCTTTTGAGTGTTTCGAATTCGTCGAAGTGGCAGAAAAGCGTATCCGATTCGACGAAGAAGTGTACGAAATGTCTGTTTGAGTCCCTGATGAATTCGTCCATGCTGCCGTAGCAAAGGACCTCCACCTTGTTGTATATCTCCCAGAGCATGTTTCGGAGAGACATGCAGTTCAGTGTGTTCGGCTCAATTATCGCAATGCATGGATTCATGGGAAATTTCAGGTTTTTAGTGCATTCAAAGATACGAAGTTTTTTGACGATAGGAAATAAATTCCTACCTTTGTGGGCTTTAATTTATAATAAATCAAAATTGAAATGAAACAGTTGAGCGACAGGATATATTATGTGGGAGTCAATGATGAGGAAAAGACTCTTTTTGAAGGATTGTGGCCTCTGCCATGCGGCGTGAGTTATAATTCTTATGTGGTTGTGGATGAGAAGGTTGCACTGATTGATACCGTGGAAGGAGGCTTCGAGGAAGAGTTTCTTGAAAATGTTGAGGCTGCAACGGGAGGAAGAGATGTGGACTATCTGGTAGTGAACCATATGGAGCCAGACCATTCGTCTCTCATTTCATATATGATGGCGAAGTATCCATCAATGAGGATTCTTGCGAATGCCAAGACCCTTCCGATGCTCAAAGGCTATTATAAAGTATCCGAAGACCGCGTCATGATCGTTGGCGAAGGAGAGTCTGTAGGTCTTGGTTCATGCACACTCCGTTTCCATATGATACCGATGGTGCACTGGCCTGAGACCATGGTGACCTGGGTTGAGGAAGAGAAGACCGTTTTCTCCGGTGATGCTTTCGGCACCTTCGGTGCAATTTCGGAAAATGTAGTAGACGAGGATGATACGTTCGAGGAATATCGCGACGAGATGATCCGTTACTATTCCAACATCGTGGGTAAATATGGCAATCCGGTTCAGACTGCTCTCAAGAAACTATCCGCTCTGCAGATAGAAAGGATATGCAGCACTCACGGTCCGGTGTGGGAGAAGAACATCCATGCTGTGGTCGGTCTGTATGACAGACTCAGCAGATATGAAGTGGAAAGGGGAGTCTGCATAGCATACGGCTCGATGTACGGCAATACCGCATCTGCCGCTCAGGCTCTTGCAGAAGAACTTGATGCTATCGGTATCCCATATGCCATTCATGACCTTGCAGGCAATAATGAAGAGGGTCTCGGCGTGTCCGGCGCGTTGAGGGATGCCTTCAAATACGATACGATCGTCGTCGGTTCACCAACATATAACAATTCCATCTACCCTCCTGTGGAGACATTTATGAAGGCCCTTTCTGCACGTCTTGTAAAGGGACGCAGATTCTATGCATTCGGTTCATATACATGGGCCGGTGCCAGCGTCCGCCTTCTTAATGAACTGGCGTCAGGTATGGGATTCGAACTGCTTGGAGAAGGCATGTCCTTCGCTCAGGCGTACTCGCCTGAGAAATGTGATATGGCTCAGGTTGCGCGCATGATATGATCTTCAAGGGACATTACAGGGAACTCATAAGGCTTGGTCTACCTATCATGGTTGGACAACTCGGTATGATCGTGCTGAGTTTTGCAGATACCATGATGGTTGGAAGATATTGCATCGACAGTCTCGGCGCAGCCAGTTTCGTGAACAACATGTTCAATCTGGTGATCATATTCTCGACAGGATTCTCTTATGGTCTTACTCCCGTTGTCGGTTCATATTTCGGTAAGGGAGAGGCGGCATCGGTAGGAAGATCGCTTAAGAATGCGCTTCTGGTAAATGCTGCGGTCGCCCTCGGTCTGATGCTCCTGATGTGGGTCCTGTATCTGAATATCCATAGACTCGGTCAGCCGGCGGAACTTCTACCTCTGATGCGTCCGTACTATATCGTGCTTCTGGTTTCCCTTATCTTCGTCCTTCTGTTCAATGCGTTCAAGCAGTTTGCCGACGGCATTACAGATACTGTGACTCCGATGTATATCCTTCTGGGTGGCAATTTGTTGAATATCATCGGCAACTGGCTTCTCATATACGGAAAGGCCGGTTTTCCTGAGATGGGACTTCTGGGTGCCGGAATCGCCACACTTGTGTCAAGAGTGCTGATGCTTCTGTGCTTTGCAGTGGTTTTCTTCGTGTCAAAGAGGTATGCACCTTACCGGGAAGGATTCATGAATGCAGCATTCCGGAAAGAAGACTGTTCCCGTCTGATGAAGATGGGAATGCCGGTGGGATTGCAGATGGGCATGGAGACTGCATCTTTCAGTCTGAGCACAATAATGGTCGGCTGGCTTGGTACCGCTGCTCTTGCTGCTCATCAGGTAATGCTTACAGTCGGACAACTAGGCTTCATGATGTATTATGGAATGGCTGCGGCAGTCGCAGTCCGTGCCAGCAACTACATGGGGCGCAAGGAGTACCTTCAGGTACGTCAGTCGGTCGGTGCCGGTTTCCAACTGATTCTGGTCATGGCTGCAGTAGTTTCTATGGTCATGTTTGCTTTCCGTTCATCTGTTGGAGCGCTGTTTACCGACAGTGCCGAAGTGACAGCCATGGTGGCCCAACTTGTCATTCCTTTCGTCATATATCAGTTCGGTGACGGAATGCAGTGCAACTATTCTAATGCCCTGCGAGGCATTTCCGATGTGAAGATGGTGACATGGTATGCCTTCATTGCATATTTCCTTGTAAGCCTGCCGTCAGGATACTTTTTCGGCTTTGTCTTTGACCTGGGACTGACCGGTGTCTGGTTCTCCTTCCCGTTGGGACTTACATGTGCCGGTCTTCTCTTCTGGACAAGATACCGCAGGACGATGAAGCGTCTGGGATGATGATCTATATCTCACCTCCTGTAAGATAACTCAATACTTCCACTGACAGACCTACGAATACCATTACTGCGAACCACATAATTACCTCCTTTTTAAAATTTCTGATGCAAAGGTAAGATCTGGTTGTGCTAAAGTATGGCACTTTGTAAAATTCTTTGCGAAACTGTATATTTGTATAAATAAAATTATATCGATCATGTCGGACGAACTGCATAGATATGTTTATGACGAACTGGTGCCAAGGTATGCGTCTTTCGATCAGGCGCATAGGGAGGATCATGCGCTGACGGTCATCAGTCAGGCCATGTCATTGGCTGACGGACTTTCGTGCTGGCTCTCAGAAAATCCCGATGCCGGAGACATATGGCGTGTTCCTGTTGACAAGGATGTCCTTCTGGTGGCTGCAGCGTGCCATGACCTCGGTCTGGTCAACGGCAGGGAAAGGCATCATCTGGACTCAGGAATCATCATCCGCGCTGACCGTCGTCTGCGTCAATGGTTTGACGAGGCGCAGATAGAGTTGATCGCCCAGGCTGCCGAAGACCATCGTGCATCCGGAAAGTCCGCCCCAAGGAGCATATACGGCATGCTGGTGGCTGAGGCTGACAGGGTGATAGAAGGGGATACCATCATACGCAGGACCATCCAGTACGGTCTCAAGAATTATCCTGACCTTGACAGGGAGGGTCATGTCCTGCGTGCAATAGGACATCTGAAGGAGAAATACGGCCGAGGCGGTTACCTGAAACTCTGGATACCATGGAGCGACAATGCCGTGCGTCTGTCACGTCTGCAGGATATAATTGCTGATGAAACATCTGTTCGTCACGAAGTTGAAAGGATTTTTGATACTATATAAACGATAGAGAGTATGTTGAGGTTTGGAATCGTAGGTACAGGAAGGATAAGTGACTGGGTGATGGCCGGCGCCGCCCAGGATCCGAGGATAAAGGTCACCGCGGTGTGTTCGCGTTCAGTTGAAAATGCAGAGGCATTCATCCGACGCCATGCCATTGCTGTAGGTGCAAAGGCATATACGTCTGTGGCTGAGATGGCAGCCGATCCGTGCGTTGATGCCATATATATCGGTACTCCGAATCAGACTCATTGTGATTATGCTCTGACCTGCCTTGCGGCCGGAAAGCACGTCCTGTGTGAGAAGCCCCTTGCAGTAAATGCCGGTGAAGGACGCAGGATGGCCGATGCTGCGCGTGAAAGAGGATGCCTTCTCATGGAAGCGATGGTTTCAACACTCAATCCTAATTTCCGTCTTGTTGCGGACCGTGTGGACGAAGTCGCCCCGGTACGGCACTATACATCATCTTTCTGCCAATATTCGTCCAAGTATGAAGCATTGAAGAAGGGCATTGTCGCGAGTGCCTTCCATCCTTTATATGCAGGCGCCCTTCGTGATATAGGAATATATACATTGTATCCGATGGTATCGCTTTTCGGAAAACCTGAAAGCGTGCATGCGGATGTGACGACCTTCCCGACTCCAGAGGGACCAGTCGATGTCCACGGATCTTTGTCTTTCAAGTATCCGGGTATGACCGCATCTCTGGTATATTCAAAGGTGTGCGACAGTTTCGTCCCTACTGAAATTGCAGGTGAGAAAGGTAATCTTCTGCTGGATGAAGTCCATATCGCACGCAATGCCAGGTTGGTTCCGCATGGCGCCCCTACTTCAGGTCAAGGTCCGAAAGCAAAAGGGGAGACCCTGTCCGAAGGCCTCCCGTGCAATGAGTATTTCTATGAATTCAAGGAATTTGCAGATGTCCTCGAGAGCGGCAGACGTGAGTCATCGGTCAATTCTCTGGAGACATCACTGACCGTCCTGGAAATCATCGATCAGGTGCTGGGCTAGACTAAATATCCTGTTCCAGAATCTGCGATGCGTGATTCTTTGTGTCGACCTTTTCTATGATTCTTTCCAGGAGCCCGTCTTCATTGAAGATGAAGGTCCTCCTGATTGTGCCCATGACCGTCTTTCCATACATCTTCTTTTCACCCCATGCTCCGAATGCCTGAAGCATTTCTGTCGATGTGTCGGCAAGAAGTGTGAATGGCAGTTCATGTTTATCTGCGAATCTTCTGTGTGATGCTGAACTGTCCTTGCTGACTCCGATCACATTGTATCCTTCCGCCATAAGTGATGCGTAGTTGTCCCTAAGGTTGCATGCCTCGGCAGTGCATCCGCTAGTGTTGTCTTTCGGATAGAAGTAGATAATCGTCTTCTTTCCTGTCAGGTCCTTCGAACTTACTATGTTGCCGTCCTGGTCTGCGACCTCGAAATCCGGCATCCTGTCACCAACTTTGATCATAATTCAGAATTTATCTTCAAATATACTGTTTTCAATCCCAATAGCAAATATTATGTCTGTTCTTTCTAAATAAAGAAATTTTTCAGAATATTAGGTTTATAATGTAAACTTGTTTATATTTGCATCGTGATCACATTGAATGATTCTGTCTTCTACCCGTCCGGAAGGGTAGGGACGGAATCGGATAAGTCAAACATTAAACAGTTATTTGTATGAAAACCAATGAAATGACACCTGAACAAAGCCTCCAGATCATAAGTGATGCCATCACGAAGAGCAGAAGGGACTTTGAAAAGAACTCCGGAACTCCCATGATCACATGGGGAGTGATAGTGCTTGTATTCTCGTTTATTGTATGGATACCCCTGAGGATGACAGGAAATCCATTATGGAACTTCCTGTGGTTCGCCATACCTGTGGTCGGTGTGATTGTTTCACTTTTCAAGTCTAAAAGAACCGAAATCCAGGGTGCACGCAACTTTATCAATGAAACCATAGGGCAAGTATGGATAGGATATGGTATATTTGCAACAGTGACAGCATTAGTACTGGCATTTGTTGCACCGCAGCATATAGGTACGATCATAATGTCATTGTTGGGATACGGTACGTTCATGACAGGAAGGTTGCTTAAGAATGCATATATCACTGCCGGTGGAATGATCACAGGAATAGGCGGAACCGCGCTGCTTCTTCTCCTGGAGACATATGATGCAACCTTGATTTTTGCAGGGGCGTCGTTGCTGTGCCTTATCCTGCCTGGAATAATGATGAACCGTAAAGCAAGATAAATCATTCTGTCATGTTCAAGAAACTGGACCCTTTACTTCATTCGGAACTGCGTCTGGCTGTCATGTCTGTCCTGGTCAACCTGGAAGAAGCGGATTTCGTATATCTGCGTGAGGCTACAGGAGCCACTGCAGGCAACCTGAGTGTCCAGATAGACAAACTGACCAAGGCCGGATACATCACGGTAGAGAAAGGCTTCAAAGGAAAGAAACCCCAGACCATCTGCCGTCTCACCCCGACAGGCCTGAAGGCCTTTGAAGACTATGTGGAAGCCCTGAAGACCTATCTGGCCAAGTGATATGATTCATCTGTTACAGCCCTGTCCTTGCCAGACGGAAACTACCTTACACCACTGTGACGAGTTTAAGCCTCCATGCGACACAGTGGTCGGCAAATATGGGCAATTTGACAGGTTTGGGGCACAACTGTGACGTATGACGGTTAAGAGATGACACAGTTGTCGAGGAGATCCGGAAACAGGAAAGAGTTCTGTCCGGGAAGAGCATATCAGTCCAGAGACTTCAGGAAGAAATCCTTGCACATCTTGCGGGTGATGCTGAAGGATGTGCATCTTGTGGGGTGAGTCAGGGTGTCTACGTAAGACAGGTCGCAGACATATAACCTGTCTATGAGGGAAAGATACATCTTCGAGTATTTCAGGTCAAGGTGGCGCTGCAGGTCACTTGTATATTCCATCGTGAGGATCACTTCTTCTTCGGAGAGGTGGTCCTTGCAGAATATATAGAGGCCGTATTCCTGAAAATCTCCATAGAATCCTGCTCCTACCTTGCCCACCTTGCTCTCGATGATGCGGCGCAGCGGGAGTGCCAGTTTCCAGTACTCGTACTCCAGATGTCCGATGTACTTTCCGTCCTGAAGACCGTAGCCGTAACCGCTTTCCAGGATCCTGGACATTTCTTCATGGTCGTCTGAAGGGGATTCGGCACCTGCCATCTCGCGGAGAAGTTCCTGCGCCACATCCTTCCTCGGTTCCATGGCACGTGTCACTTCTATTCCCAGAGATCTGTCCGGCATCTGAAGGTCCGGCCTGTCTTCATTGATGAGCGCACTGAAACTTGCTCCCAGAAAAGTCTCCAGGGTAGCCTTGGCGTAACGCTCAAAGAAACATGTGTCGAATTTCCTGCCGGCCATAAGTTAGAGAAGTTTGGCGAGACCGCCTTCGCTGGTCTCCTTGTAAAGTGAAGGAAGGTCCTTTCCTGTTTCCTTCATCACCATCACGACCTTGTCGAATGATACCCTGTGCCTTCCGTCTGTGTACATCGCATAGATGGCGGCATCAAAGGCGCGTGCCGCAGCGTATGCGTTTCTTTCGATGCATGGGATCTGGACGAGTCCTCCGACCGGATCGCAGGTAAGGCCAAGGTGGTGCTCCAGACCCATTTCTGCAGCATATTCTATCTGTGCGGGACTTCCTCCCATCAGTTGTGTTGCAGCGGCAGCAGCCATTGCGCATGCCACTCCTACTTCACCCTGACATCCTACCTCTGCACCGGATACCGACGCATTATGTTTCACGACGGTGCCGAATATACCTGCTGTGGCAAGTGCGCGAAGGATACGCTGGTTGCTGAAGTTGTAGAATTTCTGCAGGTGGAAAAGTACGCTCGGAAGGACACCGCAGGAGCCGCAGGTCGGTCCTGTGACAATGGTTCCTCCACAGGCATTTTCCTCGCTTACAGCCAGTGCATAGGCGAAGATCAGTCCTCTGGTACGCAGTACGTCACTATAGCCTTCTGCTCGGATGAAGTAACTTGAAGCCTTCCGGCGCATGTTGAGCGGTCCGGGAAGGGCTCCTTCCTGGTCGATTCCTCTCTCTACAGCGTCGCGCATCACCTTCCATACTTTATCGAGATGTTCCCATAGTCCGTTGTTGCGGCCTTCGTGTTCGTCTACGAATTCCCAGTATGCCTTTCCGTTGGCGTTGCACCAGTCCATTATTTCCTTCATGGTGGTAAGTTCATACACCTCTTCACTGCCTGCTCCATCTATAGGCTTCTCAATGCAGACGATGTCACCTCCACCGACACTGTAGTATGTCCATACGTCATTGATGGTGCCGTCCTCTTCAAGGACTCCGATCTTCATTCCGTTCGGATGCATGGGAAGTTCCTCCTTAGGAATCCATTCGATCTCCACCTTTCCGGTACGGAAGGCATCTTCACAGGCCCAGTCAGTCAAGTGCCCCTTGCCTGTAGCAGCCAGAGATCCGTAAAGAGTCACATGGATGGCCTTTGCTTCCTCATGATGGTTGACATAGTGTCGTACGGACTTGAACGGTCCCATCGTGTGACTGCTGGACGGACCTTTACCGATCTTATAGATGTCCTTTATTGATTTCATTCCCATGATACGGATATGCCTTTATAGTTGAAAAAACTTGACAAAGTTAGCACAATTGCTGGAAAAAGGGCATAGTAGTTGCCTTTTTCTGCAAAAAACGGAATACTATGTTTCTATATATATTGATATCATCAATGATAGTTGTCGGAATCCCCGGACAGTATCAGACAGACTCTGCCCGTGACACGCTGCGGGCCGAACCGGCCGATACTCTTCCGAAGCCGATTCCGGACCTGCTCTCACCGGATCTGTTCATCCCAAAAGACAGACTTCTGGGTTATGAGCCATGGGATTATGCTCCTTTGCCAAGACCGTATTTTCCGATACTGGATGTCTATGGATTTGACGGCAGCGTAGGTTTCGGCGAATATTCCCTTCAGCATCCTGAGAAATTCTTCTCTACCCTCGAAGGCTACAATATGATTAATGTTCCTCAAATGTATATTTCGCAACAGATGATGCTGGGGAATACTTTCCGACTGGGACGTAATTTCTATTACCTTTCAGGAATCCTCTACGGGGCACAGTTGGGAGTTCTAGGAAACAACTGGGGCATGGGAACGAGGGAAGGGTTCATCTGGCATCCGACACCATTGGTCAGCGTGATGATATGGACTCAGTATTTCCAGTCTCTGGAAGTATATTCTCCAGTTCTGTTCCCTGACAGGAACGGGGACGGAGCGGCAATAAGAATGCCTGCAACGCCGGAGATATTCTCATTCGGTGTGCAGGCATCGTTTACGGTAGGGGAGTTCATTATCGGTATCGGGACTTCAATCACGCCGACACCTTTCCAGGACAGGCCCCATCCCAAGATATATTACAGATAGTCTTCGAAGTACATGGTGATCTTGTCGTGAAGATGCACCCTGTCCTTTCCCATCACATTGTGTTCAGCGCAAGGGTATGGGAAGTAGTCCACCTGGACGTTGTTCTTTATGCACTCCCTGATGAAACTCAGACTATGCTCCCACACCACTACAGGGTCGACAGCGCCCTGACAGATAAGGAGTCTGCCCTTGAGGTCCTTGGCCTTGTTGATGAGGCTTGTCCTTGCATATCCTTCAGGATTGCGGTCCGGATGGTCCATGTATCTCTCACCATACATGACCTCATACCACTTCCAGTCGATGACAGGTCCTCCTGCAACGGCTACCTTGAACACGTCAGGATAATTGGTGATCAGGGAGATTGTCATGAATCCACCATAACTCCATCCATGTACTCCTATGCGGTCCTTGTCCACGTATGGAAGTGACATCAGCATCTTGATTCCCTCCATCTGGTCGGCCATCTCTGCCTGTCCGCACTGTCCATGGATGGATTTCTCGAATTCGGCGCCATGGTTGGCGGTTCCTCTGTTGTCCTGAACATATACCAGGTAGCCTCTCTGAGCCATGTACATCTCCCAACGTCTCAGTTCTGCCATGTATGTATTCTTGACCATCTGCGAGTGCGGACCGCCATATACATACAGTATGACAGGATACTTCTTTGACGGGTCGAAATCCTTCGGCTTGATAAGACGATACCAGTTGTCATATTTGCCGTCTGCACTCTTCACCGTGCCGAGACTGATTTCGGTATAGGCATGATCCATTGTAGGGTCTGGTGCGGTAAGGAGGTTCTTGACCGTCTTGCCGTCTCCCTTGCATAAGTCTGTCACCCTTGGGACAGAAAGACTGCTCCAACTGTCTATGAAATGCCTGCAGTCCGGACTCATTGCTATGGTATGCCATCCTGCTTCATGAGTGAGTCTTTCCTGCTTTCCGATCTTGACCTGTGCAGGAGTCTTTGCGCTCTGCGAAATCTTTATCGGGATACGGTATAGGTGTTTCTCTACAGGAGAAACTTCCGCTGAAGTATACCAAACATGTTTTCCATCGTTGGCAATGTAATCGATGTCGGCATCTGTGCAGGTCAGACGGCGTATATTGCCATCTGTGTCGCACAGGTAGAGGTTCCTGTATCCGTCCCTGTTGTCCGTGCGGTAGATGAAGAACCTGTCCGATCCTTTTATGAATCTGATCGGATCCTGAGGCTCGACGTATCTGTCATTGTCTTCTGTCAGAAGTGTCTTGATTAATTCTCCTGTCTTGGAACAGTACATGTTGAGGTGCATGTGTTTCTGGCTTCTGTCCAGGACCTGGATGAAAATCTTCGAGCCGTCCGGTGACCACGAGATGTTGGTCAGGTACTGGTCGTATCCGAAATCATCGGCATCAGCATATACCGTCGTGCATGATCCTATGTCGTAGATCCCGAGTCTTACGTTCTCGGAATCCATTCCGGCCATAGGGTATTTGATTTCCTTCAGGCTTCCGGTGCGTGTGGTGATGTCCAGAAGAGGGAATGAGGTGACTTTTGATTCGTCCTTGCGGTAGAATGCCACCTTGCTGCTGTCAGGAGACCAGAAGATGCCCCCGTCGATGCCGAACTCGTTGCGGCTGACGAACTGTCCGTATGTAATGTCGCTGTTTTCGCTGACGGCAATAGGTGTGGTGACGTCAGGTCCTATACGGAGGTAGAGGCTCTGCCCTTGGGTATAGGCGTCCCTCATCTTCCTTGGAGCGGAATAGTCGCGGTACTCTCCGGTGCCGATGTTCCAGACTTTCCATTGGCCGTCCTTGCGCATCAGAATGTTCTGACTGTCCACCCATTGGCAGTAAAGATTGTCCGGAGCAAGTTCCCTTGCAAGGATGGTTTCCTCCATGGTGAGGATTTTTCCTGAAGGGTCGTTTGCCGGCCTCGTTTCAACTATGCCCGGCTGTGCAGACATAGTCAATCCCAGACACAATGTGCCCAGGACCAAATTGATCTTCTTCATATCTGTATGCTAAATGTCTCTTACTGAAACTATCCTGTCCACTATGTACCTTTGCTTTCCTCTCCATGGAAGAGTCCCCAGGTACTCCTTGTAATGTAGTTCCACCATTTTTCCGCCACAACGCATGAGCGAATCTGCGACAGCCTGGTCGGTGATGGAGAAGTCGAATTCATAAGATTGGATCGCTCCGGCATTTGCACCTTTGCCCTTGCCGAATCCTGCCTGAATGGCACGTCCTTCATATGTCTTGAACACGTAGCCTTTGTATACTACGAAGTTCAGTTCACCGGCCTTGACGCCTTCGCCGAATACAAAATAGAATTTGAAGAAAATAAAGGCGGCAAGTGCAAGTGCGATGATTGCTGATGTGATGCCGATGATTTTACCTTTCATGATCACTGTCTTTTATAAAAAATGTTGATGATTATCTGTCTGGATAAGGCTTGCAGACCATTACAGGCGGTCGGTAAGTTCTTTCATCCTGCGACGTGGGTTGGCGCGCTTGTATAGGATATCGTAGACCATGTCTGCTATAGGCATTTCCACTCCATGTCTTTCATTTATGTGCTTTATGCACTCGGCTGCAAAGTAGCCTTCTGCAATCATTGTCATTTCGTTCAACGCGCTCTTGACTGTGCATCCGTGTCCTATCAGTTGTCCCAGACGGCGGTTGCGGCTGAAGTTCGAATATGATGTGACGAGAAGGTCTCCGAGATATGCCGAGTCCATCGTGTTTCTTTCGAACGGATAACTTTCCTGGATGAATCTTGTCATTTCTGCCGCTCCTGCTGCTGTAAGCACTGCACGGAAATTGTCTCCGTATCCGAGTCCTACGGCAAGTCCTCCAGCGAGAGCATAGATGTTTTTCAGTATACCGGCATATTCGATACCGTAAATGTCGGCGGAGTACCTTATCTTCATGGTCGAAGTGCAGAATCTGGACCCTATGAGTTCACCGTTTTCCCTGTCGGTGCAGGCCACGGTAAGGTATGACAGTTTGTTGCGGGATACTTCTTCTGCGTGCGACGGACCGGAAATAATACCGAGATGGTCATATCCGAGTCCGTATGTGTCGCGGAAATATTCTGTGATGGTCTTGTAGTCATCCGGTATGATGCCCTTGGTGGCAGAGAGGATGAACTTGTCGTCCAAGGGGGCCGTAAGGTCCTTCATGAAGTCCTTCAGGTATGCTGAAGGGGCTGCCACTATGATTATGTCTGAATTCTCAACAACCTCGTCCAGGTCTGGTGTGGCGTTTATCAGTGCGCTGTCAAACTCGATGTCATTCAGATACTTGGCATTCCTGCCTTCTGTCTGTATCGATTCCAGTACCTCCTGATTGCGTATATGCCACCATATGTGCTGTCCGTTGCGCTGGAGGGTGTATGCCAGGGCTGTGGCCCAACTGCCGTAGCCGATTACACCGAATCTTGCGTCATTCTTTAATTTATACCCCATATCGTGTCGGTTTTCAGGTTATTTTATGTCTGGCAATTTGATTGCCAGAATACAAAGATAACACATTTCTTTAATTACGATAATTTGGATGTCTTTAAAATTTTCATGTTTTCAAAATAAATTATTAACTTGCAGACCGATTTTGTGATGAAATCAAAATTTATGAATCAGGAAAAATTGCAAATTGATATACAGTCTGAAGTCGGAAGACTTGATGCTGTGCTTCTGCACCGTCCCGGTGCCGAAGTGGAAAACATGACGCCAAGGAATGTCCAGAGGGCCTTGTACAGTGATATTCTGAATCTTTCGATCGCCCAGAATGAATACGAACAGTTGTCGGGAGTCCTTTCCAAGGTTGCGAAAGTATATGAGGTCAGTGATCTTCTTGTGAAGGTGCTCGACCAGTGGAAGCCGCGTGCTGACCTTATCCGCAGGATCTGTGAGACGGAGGATGTCATGCCTTATCTGGACACACTGATGGAGATGAAGTCTTCTGAACTGGCAAGAGTCCTCATCGAGGGTTTGCCGGCAAAGATCGATACTCTGACTTCATATCTCAGGAACGAGTATTACGCTTTGTATCCTCTGTATAATTTTTATTTCACCAGGGATGCGGCGGTGACAATCGGTGGCAATGCTCTGATCTGCCGTATGGCGAATAAGGTGAGGATGCGCGAGTCTCTTATAATGGATGCCATCTATCGCAGCAGCGGCGCTTTCGAATGCGATGTGGTGGATGCCAATCTTGTCACTCCGGAATCCTCGCCTGTGATAATGGAAGGCGGTGACATCATCGTGGCGCGTGAGGATATCCTTATCATCGGCAACGGTGTACGCACCACCCCGCAGGGTATCGACTTCATGATAGACAGGTTCAGAAGGAACTGTCCGGCAGGAAGATACAATGTCCTGGTGCAGCAGTTGCCGTCAGAGCCTGAGTCGTTCATCCATCTGGATATGGTCTTCACCCTTCTCGATAGGGACAAATGCATGGTCTTCAAGCCTTTGATCATGCAGGCAAACCAGTATCAGACCGTCCATATCGTGATTGAGGACGGCAATGTGACCTCGATCAGGCCTGTGTCAGGCCTCCTGCCTGCTCTAAAGAAACTCGGCATGGACCTCAAGCCGATAGTGTGCGGCGGTGATGACGAATGGGATCAGGAGAGAGAACAGTGGCATAGTGGTGCGAACTTCTTCTCGTTTGCTCCGGGAAAGGTGCTTACATATGCCCGCAACGTCCATACTCTTGAACAACTTTCTAGAAACGGTTTCGATATTGTCAAGGCTTCGGATTTCATTGCAGGCAGAAGTGATGCGTCGGTATTGGGTGAGGGCCTGTGTGCCGTAGCCATAGACGGTTCGGAACTCCCGAGAGGCGGCGGCGGTGCCCGTTGTATGACCATGCCTCTCTCAAGACAGAAAGTAAATTGGTAACACTATAAACATTATGGAAAGAACATTGGTAATTCTTAAGCCCGGATGCCTCCAGAGAGGACTTGTCGGCGAAGTTATCTCAAGATTTGAGAAAAGAGGTCTTAAACTTGTGGCAATGAAGATGGTGCAACTTGATGAGGAGATCCTCAAGGTTCATTATGCGCATCTTCTTGACAGACCTTTCTTCCCATGGCTCCGTGACGGCATGATGGCCGCTCCTGTGATCCTCTGCTGCTGGGAAGGTTATAGTGCAGTGCAGGTTGTGCGTGACATGGCCGGTGCTACAAAGGCAAGCAAGGCGGTTCCCGGAACCATCCGCGGGGATTACAGTCTCAGCGCACAGGAGAATATCGTGCATACTTCAGATTCTCTCGAGAACGCCGAGATCGAACTCAAGCGTTTCTTTGTCGAGTCTGATTACTGCGACTACAAGTCTCCTCTCGATCCGTTCAAGTATGCTCCGGATGAATATTGATTCAGGTGATAGATTCGCTTTTATTAGGCTGTCCTTAATCGGACGGCTTTTTTTATGTCTGCTCTGGACGTTTTGTGGAAAATAAATGTTATATTTACAAGTTTAAACGAATGAACTGATTTATGAAAAGAATATTCCTTGTTCTGGCCTTGTCCTGTCTGGCATTTTTTGCATGGGCAGATGGTCATGCCGTTTCCCAGGAGTCTGATGGCATTGATGCGCTATGGAAGGACTATCCCTTGCTGATGGAGAAGTTCGGTGACGAACTGAGCGACCAGAGGGCTGACTATGTCTTTGCACTTGACGTGTCAGGGACCATGAGTCAGTATAAGGATATAGTCGTGCCAGCCCTTCAGGAGTTCTTCCGTTCCCTTCAGGATGGTGACCATGTGTCTCTGATCAAGTTCGGAGGAGAGGCAGTGAATGAGGTGGGCAGTTCCGGAAAGGTGGATGATGCCACAGTGGAGAGTCTTGTGGATTATGCTGAACATGTGTATGACAGGCCTAGGACTCAGGCTGAAAGAGCGAGGTTCTTCAATAATACGGATCTTGCCCTGATGCTCGATTATCTTGCCACCGATCTCAAGCAGATAGGACGAAGCAATCTGAAGTTCGTCTTCATCATCACCGATTTCGTTCACGATCCGAAGGCTGCACGCAAAGGGAAGGAAAACTGGGCTGAAACTGCCAGAAGGTTTGCAACGGAGCAGTCCGGCAATGATGTGTATGTCTTTGCCCTCCAACTTCCGGGTTCAGGCCGTGATCTTGAGAAGGTGAGGGGAGTCTTTCCTGAGGACATGTCTTTCAATCATGTCAGGATCACCAGCAACAAGGCTCTTTCAGCGTGGTTCTCCCAGCGGAAGAATGCCATCCTTTTGGATAAACTCTATGCTGTGGTGGACAGGAACATCAGTCCTGCCGGATTGTCTGCATCTCCGTCGCTCGATATTGACGGCAACCTGACTCTTGATGTGGACTGGACGCCATGCCGTGTGTATGAAATCCTTCAGGTCGATACAGTGATCGCACATAATAATGTATTCCGTTTCAGGTCGTCCCTTCCGGAGCAGATCGAGACTTCAGCAGAAGTGGATGCTGGAAAGTTCATTCATAGACGGAATGACCTTCTCGATCCCAAGTTTGTGAAACTTTCTGACACTCTGACGGTACATGCCTCTTTTGCCATGCCTTACAACCATGAACTGGAGAAACTGGGCTTCACCCTTCCTCTTCTCAAGGCTGGTGGCGCAGTGGACCGCACGGTGTTCTGCTATCCTCTCCCGTTATGGCTCTGCTGCGTGATAATAGGACTGATACTTCTTTACATCATTCTTGTGATCCGCGCATTTTCTAGGAACAATTCCGCATTCTACAAGATCAACGGCAGATTCGATGTGGTTTCTGAAGGCATGTCGGTGGACAGGAAGAGGACTGCCAATGCCCGCAGGTCCGTGGATTTCGGTGCCGGTGCGGAGTTCTATCCTGTACCGGGGGCGGCATGGAAGGCAGAGATACGTGTCAAGACATACAATCCGTTCTTCCTCTTCTTCAAGAGGCCTACGTACGAGTTTTTCCTTCTTAAAGGCGCGAAGTTCAAGTTGAGGGGACAGACCTGGGGATCGCACCAGCATCCGCTTATCGGTCGATATACCTCCGTTTCAGTCGGCAACGGACATACTATCAAATGGTTACAATAAAATCAAAAATATATGGCATCTAAGCACATCTTTATCGGTCTCGGCGGTTCGGGAGTGAACACCGTGGCCAGGACAAAGTACAAGATCTATGAAAGAATGGAAGCATCTTCAGGAAGGACCAAGCATGATGCCCTGAATGAGGACTATAGATTCATTTTCGTCGATACCGACGACAGGGATATCGACAACATGAACAAGAACTACAAGTATCTGTATGAGAACGGTAATGTGGAGATCATCTCTGCGCGTGAAGAACTTGTGGACCTTGGCGACCAGAACCCTCATATGATATATCAGGAGGCTGAGCGTGCGACCCATCTCAAGGAGAACAAGCGTATACTTGAAGCATGCTCGAAGGATACTGCCTACAAGATGGAGAACAGGAGTCTCAGATATGGTGCCAGTGCTTTCCGCATGAAATCCAGACTTGCATTTGCCAGAAAGCAGAGTGACTTCATGGGAAAACTCATTTCTGCGATAAACGACCTGACCAATGTCGAACGTAATGGCGGTGTGCAGTCTCCTATTCATTACTGGATCGTTTCCAGTTGCAATGGTGGTACAGGCAGTGGCGTTGTCAACGATGTCCTTTACTATGTGAATATGCTACATAAGACAATGGTCGATGCCGGCCATCCTAAGGTGTCTCTGATCCTCTATATGCCGAAATTCTATATCGACAACAACAGTGAGAATGAGAAGTACCCTAAGAATGCCTATGCATGTCTGAATGAAATAGAGACCTTCCAGTGTCTTTCAAGAGATGCAGAGAAGACGATGCTTTACCATAGGCTTGCAGTGCGTCCGGATTATGTGACATTCAATGACAAGCATTCGTACAGACCGTTTGAATACTGTATACCTGTCGACTATCAGACTGATGCCGGAAATGTGATGGGTAACATCGAAAATATGTACAATAACACTGCCGAGATGCTTTTCTATGTGCATAACGGTGCTGCTGCAAGAGGTTTCGTGTCGTTCCTGGACAATTATCAGGACGGAGATCTGGCGATGCCGGCCAAGTGCTTCAACATCCCTATGGGATATGTGGCCCTTCGCAAGCCGGTGAAGGACTTCCAGGACTATCTGTCGATAAGATACCAGTTCGAAATGCTCAAATACGGTATCATCGGCAATGGAATAGACAGTGACGAGAAGGTCAACAGGATAATGAAGGACCTCTTCGGAACAGTCATCGGACGCAATCTTTTCGAGACTGGTGTTCCGGGAGCCTATGGTTCCCTCCTTCGTGGCATCACTGCCGAGAGGATAGAGGAAGACATGCCTGAAAACATGATAAGGGACAGCAAGGGTGAAGTCGTGAAGGTACTTCCTGACAGCGTGTCCAAGACAAGTGCCGAGGCTGTCGTGGACGAGGTCAGGACTGTGATCCATTCCAAGGCAGAGGAAAAGAAGAATTCTGTCGATGTGATTGAGAAGGCACTTTGGCAATGGACTGAGGAGAATGCTACAAGGTACGGTCTTGAATATGTGAATGTCGTCCTTAAGGCTCTTGACCAGCATTGCGTCCAGTTGTATACGGACTATGAGTCCGAATCTGATTCTAAACTGCTTTCTGAACTGAGGATAGTCAGCAACAGGAAGAAACTCAAGGACAATCTTGATGAGACCGACAAGTCTCTTGATGAACTCTATCAGAATGCTGTGAAGATCAGTGTGTCGGAAAGGCTCACCGGATCCAACAGGGATGATGTGAATCAGTATTTCGCCACTCTCAAGGAATGGATGGCGGGAACACTTGAGATAGAGGTTCTTGACGAACTCTTCTCTATACTGAAGACTTTGTCACGTGGAGAGAGAGGCGTCATAGACATCATCCGTACTCATGTGCAGAACCTTCTGACCGCGGCATATTCAAAACTCAATGATGAGAAATCAGGTCTTACGAAGGCGTACTCCGACCTTGCACAGACATTCAGCGACAAGTCGAAGGATGTGACTTCTGTATATCTGCCGGACATCACTTCATTTGTTACTGACGGAAGATGGAAGGAAGATGGCAACAAGTTCTCCCAGTGGTATGCCGAACTGGTCACTCCTACAGTGGACTATGTAAGCGGACAGGGAATGATTCCGCTGCGTAATGACGGCCAGGGAAGTCTGGAAACCCACATCAAGGATATGGTACGTATATGCGGCCCTGCAATGGAAAGGTCGTATTACATAATAGGAGAACAGACGCGCATATTCACCAACAACAAGTTGGATGAATACACAAGGATGGTGGAGGATATACTTAACTTTGCATATCAGACGGTCTCAGTCAAGTGCAGGGAGTCCAATACCCTTACCGATGCATGGTACAACAAGCCTCTTGCCTCTTTCTATGAGGATCTTGATGTGGATGCGAAAAGGCGGATCAGAAACAGGATGACCCCATCCATCTTCTTTGCATTCAATCCGAGCAGGCATGACAACATCACCATCAGAAGGACCTTCTGTGTGGCTCCTACAAAGGAACTCGCCGCTTCCGTGTTCGGATATCAGGAGGGTAATGCGAATTCGTCATTCTATGCTGACAGCAACACTGACGTCATGTACATCATGGCAGGAAAGATCGGTGTGCCGTTTGACTACTACATGTATTATGACAGCCTGAAGGCATCTTATGATGCAACGGTATCAAAGGAACTCTGTCACCTCCATAGTGCCCTGGCACTCGCAGGTGGTAATCCTGATGCCATAAGGCTCCCACGTGAGATTTCAACGGAGATGAAGTGCTTTGTGAAATATCTCATCATTGACCGCCTTACGAAGGTGATGCAGGACTACATATACAAGCCTGCCGAAATGTTTGAACAGGAGAAATACTATCAGACTCCGGTCATCATTGAGGAAAATATTGCGAAGGTGGCGTCATATCCGGCCCTCAGGACTGAGGATGAGAAGATTGCGTTCAGGGATGAAGACGGAGGTCTCAGGTATTTCGATGTGTTCTCAGTAAATAATCCGAGAACACCGTTGACCGACATAAGTGAGGCTTTTGCCGGAAGATATGTCAACGGCCTGTATGGAAGGCTCTCTACTGAAGTAGTGAAGAAACTCAACTGGATGGATGCTGAGGGGCTCGCCAGGAATTATCCTGCTGTGCTTGATGCGCTCAAGCAGGAATATAATGCCCTTTGGCGCAATACCGAGAGTCGCAAGGAAAAGGAAACGATTTCCGATATCCTCACCATCCTCAATGATGTCTATTTCAACTACAACAAGTTCATAGCAGAGTGATACCATGCTTCCTCTTTGGATAATAGACCTTACTCAGAATGATGTGCGTTCCGATGTTCTGGCCTCCCTTCTGGCCGGGATGTCGGAGCATCAGCAGTCTTTCTGGCATTATTCCCGCTTCAGATCCGGAAAGGACGGAGTCCCGGTTGCAGTCGACAATGCGCAGTCATGCAACGATTTCCTACAACTTGTTCTTGAAGAGGGAAAGAAATGCTTCAACGGAATCCAGCAGAAAGGTCATGCCTTTTCAGACTTTCAGGTCTGCATCATCGGTGACGTGCAGGATCCCTTGACCAGAAGCGTATATCATGTCCTTCCATCCCTTCTGCGTGACAGAAGAGGGGCTATCTTCAGCAGTCATGTGGTTCGCGGATTTGAAGTGACAGGAATCCTGTATCTGTCCAGTACCCTGCATCAGGAGCCGTCAGACAAGATCAGGAACAGTTGTGCCATGTTTCTGGAAGAACTGAACACTTTGTCGTCAGAACTTCCCGGACGCAATTTCAACAATCTCCTTGTCTGTCAGGATGTCCAGTTCCGTGACCAGAGGTTCTATCCGCAACTGAAGGATGACGAGGTCGCCCATCTTGTCTTCCAGTATATCGTTACCATCTTCTTCTGCGGGCATAGTGAGAGAAAGATCTTCGATTACGGCAACCATTCCGGAAGAAACATCTTTTCGGCTGGTGCAGCATCCGTCTATTACAACAGCGGACAGCACAAGGAAGAGTCTCTTCATACCCTCCTGACAGGCCTTATCGCCGAATTCAAGAAGGACGACAGGTATGATACGGACTTCTCCGCTGCCATGGCAAGGAGCATCTTCACCGATGACCTTGTTTCTGCAGGTACAGTCATGGATAAGGTAAGGCAGGGCTGCAGTTCTGTGGAAGTAGACCTGAAACGTATGGAAGAGGAGGCTGATCCGCATCCGGTATGGGATATGTTCAAGTCCATGCTATATACGAAATACTATCTTGACTTCCTGAAGTATCTGCCGGCCCGTCTGGTCGCTTTCATGGAGACATTGTCGTACTATCTTCGTAACAAGTATGGCCGAAGGATGCTGGAAAATGTCGGGAGGATGAAGGCTGCCCTGAAAGAGGTCTTGTCTCAATGTGAGGAGAAGGTGCTGTCAGACAAGCGTATAAAGTATCCGACTCTTGCCCAGTTGACTTCATTCTATGAAGAACTCAAGGAACATCTCAATTCCAGAAGGAAGGAAATATGTATGCAGGAGGCCGACATAATACCTGTGCCCGAGTATCTCAAGAAGGATTACGAGCATGTCCGTGCCGGCTCCAGGGAGAACACTCCTAAAGTGATCATAGACAATCTGAGGAAGATGCTGAAGTCGGAGCCGATAGTGATGAGCCTGTCGAACAGATGCTTTTTCCTTGGCGTCATGCTGGTCTTCACCCTTCTTCCTGTGCTTGACGTTCTGTCTCCTGGTGTGATCGATGTCGGTGATGTGATGGAGTACAAATGGATATGGATACCTGTCATATTCCTTCTGCCATTCTTTGTGGAATTTGTCATCCGTCTGCGCAGGCATTTCCTAAGGGTAAGGCGTGAGAAATACAGACTTCTTGCCAGCATACTTTATGAAATCAACCAGGAACTGGCAAAAAGGCAGATGACTCTTGCCGATCAGGTGTATGTGGACCTGCTTGACGAGTGCGACAGGCATATGGCCAAGATCGAGGATATCAGGAAGCACCTTTCTGTTGCAGATCAGGAGAACATACCTCTGGCCCTGCCTGAGACCATGTTCAACCAGTCTCTTACCAAGGGCAGTTTCATGGACAGGAAACTCCTTAGCGATGAATCTGCCGTTGAGGCGAAGGTGCATCTGGAGAAGGAGGACAAGCGTATTTCCCAGTTGTCTTCTGACGATAATCTGTATCTGTTGAAGGTCTTCTGTTCGGATACGGACAATCTGGGCATAGCAAGAATAGGATGCCCATATGAAGAACCGCAGTTGATATCTGCTTCAGATGCCTTCAATGCAAGTCTTAAAGCCATGCTTGGAGGTAAACTCATGCTCAAGGCATTCCGCAATACCGGAAGCATGCTTATGAATCTAAAGGACGCTTTCGATCTTGATGCCTTCAGGAAGATGGCAGGCATGAACGGAATGTTAGTGTCAGGAGCCGGGAAGGATGTGAAGGTGCTCCGTACGACGGAAGATGAAGTGCGACGGGTCTTCCCTGATACTGCGGGTTATTCTGCAGCATGCTGTCCGGAGAATTGTACAGAACCGTTTATATTCCTGTCTGCAGTTCAGGAACTTACTGATGGTCTGAAGAGCAACGCTTTGTGCAATGTACATGGCCTTGATGTGTCAGAGATGAATTTCGCGTTGCTTATGACCATGTATTATGCCTATTATAGAGAAATGAATCTGTCGTTCTCATTGGCAGGACGTCCTGTTCCTGTCACCAAGAACGAACTCTCCGTCCTGGAGAAAACGATGGGAGGGCCTGCAGTATGAATATGATCAGTTCAATGATAGTGATACTGTCGCTTCTGGCCGTGGTTTATCTTGTCATGTCCCTCGTCCGTCTTTTCAGGAAGAAGGCCACTGCATCATATATTGGTGAAGACGGACGGTTCCGCAGGTTCGGTAATGTGATGTATGACATATCTTCCGACAGATTCCATCTGAAGGATACCAATCAGCCTGTACCGAACAGATATCAGGGATATTCCAATGTCGAAAACGATCTTGCCCTGATCAATCTGCGTGATGACCCTTCACAGTCTTCGCTTTCGGAGCAGGTATCATTGGCAGGATATGTTGACCTTGCCGGAAATATCTACGGAAAGAGCCACAATCTTCTCGGATATATCACTGATGCCAAGGGACGTCCTTCCATCAGCGGTTCCGGCAAATGGTACGAATTATGGCTCAGGAAGCATTCATATGTATATCTCAAGGCCGGTGCAGAGGCTGTCCTGGAGAGCGAAGGCGGATCTGACGGCCAGGTGGCTCAGGATGTATGTGTGGCGAAGGTAGTCGAGACAGGCCGTCTGTTCAAGGCTAAACCTAATGTGTATACAGTGACATCCAGAGCAGGTGCCTTTGCGCTCCTTTACAAGAACCGTCAGGCGCCGCCTCCGGACGAAGAGCATGCCCTTCCATCTGCCACATGGAAGGATACCGCTCTCATGGCATCATTCATCTATGCATTCATATATGCCATATTCTATCTTACCAACACGACTCCTTTCACTCTGCCTGCGCTGGGAGAGCAGATAGGATTTCTTGTGGTGATGCTTCTTGTCTATTTCCTGATATGGGCTCTTGTACGTCAGTTCAAGATAGAGAAGGCCTTGACCGGTGACGGCATAGATGATTTCCTGATGCTCTTCAACAGGAATACCGGAGTTGGAGGACTGACCAACCTGATAATCATATTCACAGTATGTTCGCTTCTGGTTTCTGTATTCCTGTATGGCAGTGACTTCATTCCGCTCCAGCTCGCCGTCCTGATCGGTGTAATGGTGAACCGCCGGTTCATTACGTCTGCGCCGTGGGAAGTTGTCACTCATTTCGAGGAGGAACCGGAAGACTGGGACTCTGAGGATGAGGGAGAAGAAGATGCAGATGGTGACGGTGAAGTGCTTCCTGTGGATCCTGAAATGTCAAGGACCGTGCAGTATGAATGGACTCTGGACTCATCATACAACTCCCTGAAGGGAGAATTTGAATTGACCTTCGATCTGGAAAAGTTATCTGCGCTCCGTGCGAACAATCCGTTCAGGACATCTCCGGGAAACATGTTCAGAGACAATATCGCCGAACTGTTCCGACGTAACGAGGACAAGTCCCGGATGCATAAACTTCTCAGATACATAAACAGGGAGTGCCGTGAGGCTGGTCTCTCGCAACTTGAGAAGATGCAGTTCATCCTTGACTTTGTGCAGGCTCCGAACATTTCCTATGAATACGACAACAAATGCGATGAGATAGGCAATATGAGGGAGTATGCCCGTTTCCCTGACGAGACCATGTTTGACAAGAGGGGAGACTGTGACTGCAAGGCTGCGCTTGCTGCGGCACTTTTCGCAGAAGCAGGATTCAAGACGGCATATATCACCACCATGACTCATGCCGCCGTGGCAGTCGCCTTCAAGGAACAGTCTTCTGCAGACCTGCTTCGCATCTGTGGGGATGAAATAATATCAAAGGACGGTTATCTCTATTTCTTCTGCGAGACCACCGGTGACAACTTCAAGATCGGAGATCTCACCATCTCTTCAAAGAACGAGATACAGGACATCCTTTATCTGAATTGACGTATGAACAGATATTTTTCTATTACCGGTGTATGCCTTCTCTTCCTGCTATGGGCCTTGGCTCTGGTGGGGGTATATGAGAAGGGACAGCACAACAAGGCATTGATATATGCGGAGATACCGCCTGAGACCATTGAATTCATAAACAATATTTCCGAAGGACTGACGGATATCCTCATATCCTTCAATCCCGATCCTGATGAGGATGACTGGGACAATGACAACGATGCCGGTATGGATCCTGAGACAGGTCTTGCGAAGATAGAAGATGACTTTTTCGTCTTCTATTTTGTCCCGGAACTCAAGAATGACATAAAGGACATCCAGTCTCTGGCACATAAGGCCATACCTCATCTCAAGGACCTCTGCGGCCGATATTATTATCCTGACGATGTGAAAGGCCGTAAACTTCCAATATATATATCGGATGATCAGGAGGAATTCGTCCGTCAGATCGGACTGCTCCTGGGTAAGAAGCCTTCAGGAAAGGATTACTCGAATACTATGGGTATGTACATGTCCGATCTTTCGCAGATGGGCAGCGTGGCCAAAGGAATCCTGCTCAATGGCGAATTCTTTTTCAGAGGCTTGAGACCGGATCCTATAAAGAACACACTGTGGCATGAGATGACGCATTATGTGTTTTTCACTGCACTTGATTATGGTGTGAGTCAGTCTGTGCCGATGTGGTGCTATGAAGGCATCGCGGAATATTCCGGCAATGAAGGCAAGCGTCCGGTCTTTACTGATACGGCTATCGAAGGCATGAAGTCAGAGTGTGACTTTACAGACCTGCATTTCCCTTACGTATATCAGAACTATACAGGCGGCCAGTCGATCTTCTGCTACATGGAAGACGAATACAAAGTTTCAGGAATAACAAGATTCCTCAATACCCTGTACAGTGAAGGTGTAGATGCGTCTCTCCAGAAGAATTTCAGCATCGGTATAGATGATTTCGAGATGAACTGGAAGAACAATCTACACAGATTCTCGAGATAATCCTTACGATAATTCATCTAAACATCCGACAGGCACTTTGCTATAGGTGACATGCCACCCCCGGCCAGGGGGTGCCTCCCGAGAGGGAGGCGGGGGTCACCGGTGCAAAGTGCCTGTCGGATGTTTATTCTGGTATATGCCGAAGTATTATACCATGAGGGCTGCGATGAGTGCAAGGATGGCGTAGAACTCAGGGAAAGCGGCGTAGATCATGGTGTTGGTCTGAACGTCATGTCCCTGTGATATGCCGATGATACCGTTTGCACATACCTGACCCTGACGGATTGCAGAGAAGAGGCAGACAACGCCTACTGCGATACCTACAGCGAAGAGTACGATACCGTCTGCGGCAAAGTCCTTACCGATCCACATGAGGAAAGCCACGAATCCGTAGAGACCCTGTGTTGCCGGCATGGCAGAGAGGATCATGTAAGAAGATGACTTCTCAGGATTCTTCTTCAATGCACCTTCAGCAGCGTTACCTGCGATTGTTGTTCCGATAGAACTTCCGATACCTGAAAGGCCGAGCATCATGGCAAGGCCGATGTAACCAAGAATTTCGTTCATAATTGTTTTGATTTTATTAGTTGTTTATAATATTATTCTGTTTTTGTGGTTGTAAGGGGATTGTATTTCGCGCCCTTTCCTTCATATCCGGCGTTCTTGAAGTACTCTACGAATGTGAGTCGCAATGGATGCACGAATGCTCCCAGAGACGACATCAGGATGTTGAGTACATGTCCGAACAGGAGGATGAGCACGAATGGGATCCATGTGATGACGCTGTCTCCGCGTACCATCTCTGCGAGATTGTTGAAGGCCTGGCCGAGCATTCCGCCGGCAAGTCCGAGTGCGAAGAGACGGATGTAACTGAGAACGTCACCAAGAATTCCTGTAGCCATGTTGTAGGTGTCCCAGAGTCCCGCTCCGATATTGATCAGAGGGTTTCTTCCCGGGGTGTTGAATATGTATATCGCAAGTGCGGAAACTGTTCCGATCACGATAACTGCCCATTTTATGGCAACAGGGGATAGAAGTTTACCGACACCGAGGATTGCCAGTATGATGCCACCTACGATAAGCAGGAGCCATCCCCATGTGCTGATTGTTTCCTTGAATCCGAACCTCTTTGTGTATCCTATAGCCTTGACGGTCATTGCAAGGCAGATATGGAATACTCCTATGGCCAGTGCCAGAAGCATCTGGATGTTGAACATACCCATGCCTGGTACTTCGACTTCGCCTACAATCATGCAGTTTTTCAGTGCCTGAGGAACCCATGCTGCGTCGTATAGGCTCATTCCGAAGAATGTACCGAGCACAGTGCCGACAACCATGGTCCCTGCACCGAGTATGGAGATGATGGTTCCGAGTCCGTCGAACATTGCAAACTTTATCCATCCCTTGTTCAGCATGAGTCCGAAAAGCAGGAGTACGATTCCGTAGCCTGCGTCACCGAGACACATGGCGAAGAACAGAAGATAGAACGGTGCAACGATGGAAGTAGGGTCAAATTCACTATATACAGGCATACCGTACATTCCTGTGAAAGATTCAAACTGCCTTGTAAACCAGTTGTTCTTGAGTTTTATAGGCGGATTGTCTTCTTCCACGGCGTCTTCCTTCAGATAGATCACTCCCATCTTGTCGAATGCCTCGACAAGTTCCGCGTCGTTTTCCACTGGAGCGAAGCCTGTGAATACGGAGATGTAATCCTCTGCTGCACCGACAGCGACAGAATCCGCAAGGTATCTGTCGAGTTCCACAAGGTCATTGTTGCATGCTTCCTTTATTGCAGGAATATAGTCCTTGGCATTGAGAAGCCCTGCCTTGCAGTCGATTATCTCAGCCTTGATCCTGTCAGTTTCTGCAGCAGCGTCAGCATATGTGCCGTCCGGTGCATTCGTTTCCTGGACAGGGAATGAATATGCCTCATCTTCAGGAGCCACGGTCACGAACCAGACCTTCTTTCCGTCATTCTCCACCACCTGAAGAGCATATGACTGTCCCCAAGTCTCGTCGAACTTCTTGGCATCGACACAATAATAACGTACGATGTATCCGAGGTCCTTGAGACCGTCCAGAGCGTTCTTGTCATATTCTCCCCATGCGAGTCTTGCCTTCATCGCCTTTTCTGCAGCCGCGAGTTCTGTGTTGAGTTCGCTTATTCTGTTTCTGCAGTTTTCAATGAAGGTTACAGGTTCCCCTTCCACATTGATTGTTGCCTTTGCAATAGCCTGAGCGTCAGGGTCTTTTGTATAGTCGACGCTTTCAAGGAATTCAAGGACTCTTTTTGCCCTCGTCGCCTTGGCGAACATATCAGAGGAGTTCTGGTCTACTGGTTTCTCAGAACGGCTGATGTCCACGACTCCAAGTTCCTGAAGTTGCTCCAGGAATCCTTCCTTCTCTTCTGTCAGAAGTACGAAGGAATATTTCGTCATCTTAGTTATCATTGTTCTGCTCCTCCTCTTCTTCTAAAGCGTGTCTGCTCTTAACGATCTTGGAAGCAGCCTTGGAGAGGTTCTCCTCGTCTTCCATGTATCGTTTGATCTTTCTGATGGCCTCCTGATATCCAGGGATCTGCACCTTCTCATAAAGGTTCACCTTCTGAGTGGTCTTCTTTCTCTGGAAGTCAAGGATGCGTGCTTTCTCGAGATATACTTCGGATTCGATTCCCAGTCTTGAGAGTTCCTTGAGTATCGCCACACCGTCTGCATACCATGCAGGGCAGTTGAAGGCGTTGAATTCATGAATCTCATACTTTATCTCACCCAATGCCGGAGTCTTTACACCCGCCACCTTAACGGTGTACAGGTCGACATCGACTATGGAAATGAGGTTCGGCTGGAATTCGTTCCAGAGCGCTGCGAGATAGTCGTATCTTTTCAGGGCGGCATGAAGATCTTCAATAAGTTTCTCCGAATGGTCCTTGGCCTTCTTCACCTCAAGACGAAGCGCCGACTCCTTGTTCTTCAGGGTAGGGAGGGCGTTCTTTCGCATCTTGAGTTGCTTGTTCAAGTTGTTCAGAGACGTCTTATTATATTGAAACTTAATAGCCATAATTAATTGCCTTTCCAGTAAGTGTCAATAAGTTCCTGCTTGATACCTGTCTCGGCCTTTGTGAAGTATGTGCCGAAAAGTTCCCATGCCGTGTCAAGCATCTCGTCGATCTTGAGGTTCACGTCTATGGCAAGAAGTCTTGTCGCATATGCCTTTGCATAGTCCAGACATCTTAGGTCATAGTCGCTGAGGTCGAAACCGTTCTCAAGTTTTGTCTTTGCGTTCTGAGCATCGGCGTAAAGACGTACGGATGCATTCATCACCTGACCATGGTCCTTGCGTGTCTTCTGTCCCTGAACAAGCTGCTTGAGTCGTGAAAGTGAACGGAACGGGTCAATGATGACCTTTCCGGAATCAGGGTCGGTACGGAGGAACAACTGACCCTCTGTGATGTAGCCGGTGTTGTCAGGAATCGCATGGGTGATGTCTCCGTCGTTGAGGGTTGTCACCGCGATGATGGTGATTGAACCTCCGTCAGGAAGTTGCACGGCCTTCTCGTATATCTTTGCGAGGTCAGAGTAAAGCGATCCCGGCATAGAGTCCTTTGAAGGAATCTGG
>JAFURF010000051.1 GCA_017471965.1 Bacteroidales bacterium | reverse complement strand
TCATTGATAGGATACTACGAAAAGTATCATCGGATGTAAGGAACCGCCGTATGCGGACCCGCATGTACGGTGGTGTGAGAGGTCGGTAAACGAAAGTAGGAGATAAACTCCATTACTTTCGTTTACCTCCTACTCGATTTTTCCGGTATCATCGACGGATGATTCTCCATACTCCGATTGCGTAGAGGGCGATCAGTAGTGTGTGGACCGAAAGTTTGAGGACGAGGTTCATATCGGGCAGCAGCAGGGATATCCCATACGCACCTCCCATCAGAAGGAAGATAAGTCCCAGACGTCCCCAACGATATGGGATAGGGTAGTACTTCGCTCCGAGGACGGAACTGATGACGAACATGACGATGTAACTTGCCAGATGTCCGAAGGCTGCTGCCCAGTATGAGTACTTAGGCATGAACAGCACTATCACGATGGCAGTGACGACAAGACCCGAAAGGGTGATCCAGATGGCCATGTCTGTCTTTCCCGAGAGTTTGTACCACATCGAAACGTTGAAAAGCATTCCCAGGATCATGTATGAAAGAAGCATGACAGGGACAACTCCGACGGCGCTACGGAACTGCGGGCCGAGAATCAGCGCTATCACATCAATATAGAGTATCACTCCAAGGAACACCAGTCCGCAGAATGCGGTGAAATACTCCTGTACAGAGGCATATAAAGCCTTGGAGTCCTTTTCGCGCGCCCGGCGGAAGAAGAACGGCTCAGCAGCGTATCTGAACATCTGGATGAACAGGTTCATGATGACAGCCAGTTTCACAGCAGCCTGATACAGACCTAGCGATGACCTCCACGCTTCCGCATTGGTGTCGAAATATCTGAACAGGATCCTGTCAAGGAAATCATTTACCACGCCTGGCAGGGCCGCTACCATAAGCGGCAGTGAGTAGGCAAGCATCTGCTTGAGGAGTCTTGCATCCATCCTGAAACTCAGTCTGAGGATGTCCGGAATGAACAGAAGTCCGCAGACTATGCAACTGATGAATATCGCGAAGATGACATAACTGAAGTCAGGAACTGCCGGGATGAACTTCAGGAGCCATCCTGCGCTCTCCACATGTGACGGGAACCACAGGAAAAGCACCAGGTTCGCCACGGTCTCGGTAATGATCTTGATCGTCTTCAGTATGGCGAACTTCCAGGCATTGTTCTGCTGCCGCAGTTTTGCGAACATGATGGCGGTTATGGCGTCCAGGGCAAGGATGCCGCCCATGTACATTATGCATGATCCATATCCGTCATAGCCCAGGGCAGATGCGATGGGTGAAGCGAACGCTATCATCAGGGCAAGGAATGTGGCGGTGATGCCGAAGACTGTGACGAAGGCATTGGCATACACCTTCTTCGGGTCCACTCCCTCCTTGTTCGCGAATCTGAAGCATCCCGTTTCAAGACCCATTACCAGAACCACCTGAAGGACGGCGATGTATGCCATGAATTCCGTGACCACGCCATAGTTTTCAGGAGAAAGCACTCTGGTGTAGATCGGGACGAAAAGGAAGTTTATGATGCGGGCCAGAATTGTGCTCATTCCGTAAATGACGGTCTGCCCGGCCAATTGTTTCAACGGATTTGCCATAATGACCGCAAAAATAGTTATTTTTGTCGGGTTAAAGAATCAGATATATGAAAAGAATATTTTTTGGAACAATAATCTTGTCTGCGCTGTTGCTTGTCTTTTCTTCATGCGGAACACGTAATGCACGGAAGGCGGCGGGAGCACTGTCCGACAGTCTGAAAACAGTACTTGAAATGGAAAACAAAATGATGGAAGAGCCTGAGTTTGAAATAGTGACGACTCACGGCACAATGAAATTGAAACTTTACAGCAAGACCCCGAAACATCGGGATAACTTCGTGAAACTCGTAAAGGAGAAATATTATGACGGAATCCGCTTTCACAGAGTCATAGAAGGCTTCATGATCCAGGCGGGAGACCCTTATTCAAGAGATACTTCCAAAATAGACCTCTGGGGTCAGGGTGGTCCAGATTATACCGTCCCTGCAGAATTCGTCAACGAATACTGGCACAAGAAGGGAGCCATTGCGGCAGCCCGCAAGGGTGATATGGCCAATCCTCGCAAGGCATCTTCAGGATCGCAGTTCTACATCGTCCATGACGAGAACGCATGTCTCCACCTCGACGGCCAGTACACCATTTTTGGAGAAGTCACAGAGGGTCTGGACGTCATCGACAGGATTGCAGCGGTGCCGGTGGACAGATATGACCGTCCGTATGAGGATGTCATCATAAAGGAGATCCGCCCTGTTTCAGTACCTGTTGCCGACCCGGAGGAACCTGCTGATACCTTGAAGACCGAATAACCATGAACCTCAAAGGCAGATTCGACACCATCTTTTTTGATGCCGACGACACCCTCTGGGAAAACGAGGCCTTCTTCCGTGCGGCAGAGGCGCAGTTCACGGAACTTCTGGCCGACTATACGGAACCGGAAGGCGTACAGGAACTTCTCTGGCGCAAGCAGGAAGACAACATCCCTCTCTTCGGATACGGATCGAAGACCTATATGATAGGAATGACCGATGCTGCGGTGGAACTTTGCGGCGGACACATCCCGGACAGGATATATCACGGTGTCAAGAGGATCATTACGGACCTTGCATATCATGAGTTCGAACTCATGGACGGCGTGGAAGAAGTCCTGCAGGCATTGCACGGCCGATACAGACTCATCGTGGCCACAAAGGGCGACCTTCCGGAACAGATGAACAAATACCGTCTGTCCGGTTTGGACAAATATTTCCACCATTGCGAAGTCATGGAGAACAAGGACGAGAAGAACTATCTTGAACTTACCCGCAAGCACGACCTTCGTCCGGAACAGTTGTTGATGATAGGTAATTCAGTGAAGTCCGACATCGCCCCGGTCGTCAACGTCGGTGGAACGGCCATACATATTCCGCATGAGATAGTTTGGGTACACGAAATGATGGACATGCCGGAGTCGGACAGGATAATCGAAGTCCAGAACATCCGTGAAATTGTTCCGATTCTCCTTTAAAGACAAATTTTCCTGTTTTTGAAACTCAATATTGTGTTTTGGCACAATATTCGCAATAAACTTACACCGAATAGTTTTTTCATAGGTTAAGTTTTAGGTTAGAATTGCGGAGCCCTTTCGATGCGAATCGAGAGGGCTCTATCTTTGTATTTACTGTCAAGTCGGAAAATCTTATTATATTTGCATGATGCATACTGAATTTATGAAAAAACATAGTTTTGGAGAGTGGATGATTGCGGTCAGACCGTGGTCTTTTCCGGCTTCGGCAATGCCGATCGTTGTGTCTCTTGCCTTTCTTTTCTTCAGAGGCGCAGAAATCAACTGGATATACGGAATATGGGTGCTTTTGACGATGATCCTTTTCCATACTGCAGGAAACACCTGGAGTGACTACTTCGACTATAAGAAGAAGGTCGACAGAGAGGATACGTTCGGAGCGAAGACACTCACCACAGGAATGTTCCAGCCTAACGAAATCAGGACCCTTGCCATCGTGCTTCTCACTCTTGCATGTGCGAGCGGCATAGCACTTTTATTCTGTACCGGCCTTACGGTCCTCTGGTGCGGACTTGCTGGCGTTGTTCTTGTCCTTCTTTATCCATGGCTCAAGTATAATGCCCTGGGAGATATAGATATCCTTCTCTGCTTTGCTGCGATACCGATGGTAGGAACGACGTTTGCGGTGACCGGTGCCATCGACTGGAACGTGCTCTTTGTCGCCCTTCCTGTTGGTCTCATCACAGACGGCATCCTGCATGCGAACAACACCAGAGACATCGCACACGATTCAAGGGCTGGAATCCGTACGTTCGCCATGGGAATAGGTGTCAAGGCCTCGGCATGGTTCTATACATTCGAGATGACCTTCCCTTATATATGGGTTGGGGTCCTTTCCATAGCAGGCGTGCTTCCTCTTCATACCATCATCATCTTCCTGACCCTGCCTGTCGCTCTTGGTTGTGCCAAGACCATGCGTGACGGCGTGAATTCCGGCAAGGAACTTATTGCGGACCTTGATGTGCGTACTGCGAATCTTCAGTTGATGTTCTCGGTTCTTCTGAGTGTCGCCTTTGTTGCATCCAGATTCATCTAAGGCATGACATCCGTTTCAAAGACATCTTTGTCAAAGCCCGTAGTCGGGATGTGCATCGCGGCCGTTCTGTGGACCGTGATGTTCTCTCCGTGGACATCCCCGCATGTCAATTTCTGGGTCATGATGACATGTTCGGGCATCACCCTCACCGCCTATTCGACATGGGCATCACCCGGCTGGTGGAAGGATATCAGACTTGATGCGATGAACATCGTTCTCGGAGTAGTCCTTGCGGCCTTGCTGTGGGGGATATTCTGGTTAGGGGAGTACCTGTCGACTCTCATGTTCGATTTTGCCCGTCCTCAGGTGGACATGATCTACGGAATGAAGGAAGGGGAGAACCCATGGCTCCTGACTGCATTGATGCTTCTGATAATCGGTCCTGCGGAAGAGATATTCTGGCGTGGTTATATACAGAAGAACTTGTCCAGAAGATGGAATCCGGACCTTGGTTTTATCGTGACCACCTTGGTCTATGGCCTGGTGCATCTGTCCAAATTCAACTTCATGCTCATCATGGCAGCATTTGTGGCCGGTTTCGTGTGGGGACTGGCATACAGGTTCTTCCCTGAGAAATTCGGTGCCATCGTCATTTCCCATGCTCTTTGGGACTGTGCTGTCTTCATCTGGTTCCCTATAGGATGATTTTGCGCAAAAATTTGTTGTAGCAAAAGGAGAAGTTGTGCGTCTAATGTGCAGAACTGAAAAGAAACTGAAAAGGAATGGAAAATAACGAATTGGATTTCGCGCGGATCGTGAGAGAGCATAAAGGGACGATATATACAGTCTGCTATATGTTCTCCAAGGACGAGGAGGAGGTCGCAGACCTTTTCCAGGACATTCTTGTCAACCTCTGGAAAGGATTTGACAAGTTCCGTGGCGACAGCCGTGTAAGGACGTGGATCTACCGCGTGAGTCTAAACACCTGCATCTCTGCAGAACGCAAGAAGAAGCGCAAAGGCGAGACCGTCCCTCTCGACATGAACATCAATCTCTTTGATGATTCGGCAGAGGACCTTAAGCAGATCAGGATGCTCCAGAGCCGCATCAGCCGTCTCGGGCCTTTCGACAGGGCGATAGTGCTTCTGTGGCTTGAAAATCTCAGTTACGACGAGATAGGTGCGATAGTAGGAATCACCTCCAAGAATGTTTCAGTCCGTCTTTTCAGAATCAAGGAACAACTCAGGAACATGTCAAACGAAGAATAAGGCACACGGCAATGGAAAATAATCTCATATCTCACGAACTCGAGCAGATGCGCTCACAGATAAGCGCTCTTAAGGACAAACTCGACAAGCAGACCATCATAAACGAAAGCCACATCCGCAATTCGATGAAGTCAAAGGCATCGGACCTGAACAGGACTGTGGGGATAACGATATTTGTCGGCGTCCTTGCTCTGGTATACTGTACATGGTTCTTCTATGTGCAGGACTTCTCCCTGGCTTTTGTAGTGTGCACTGCAGTCATGCTCACAGTATGCGTGTTTCTGACCATCGCACAGAAAGTCTCTCTTGCCAGACTTGATTTTTCACAAGGCAATCTTGTCGAGACAGCCCAGACACTGGGAAAAGTGAAGAAGCATTACAGCGAATGGCATCGTATAGCGATCCCGATGCTGGTAATCTGGTTCGGATGGCTCATTTATGAGGTGGTCACCACGATGGAGTCAGGCCCGATGACAATCGGATTCTGTTGTGGAGCCGTGGTCGGTGGCGTCATCGGCGGCGTCATCGGTTTCCGCATCAATCGCAAGGTTGTCCGCAAGGCAACGGAGATTCTGGATCAGATCGAAGAACTCAAGACAGGACGATGAGAACAGCGTCATTCGATCGTAACTGAAATGGTATAGTTGCAGTTGTGGTACATGTTGTAGTCGCAGTTCTCGTCGGAAGCTGAACTGTTTGTGATATAGCAGGAATAGGATTTCCCGTTAACGTCGGTAAAAGTCATCATAGTTGCGTTTTCTTTACCGTAGCAGAAATTCGGTGCCCAGTAGAAGTAGATGGTTCCGTTCTCTCCCTTATCCAGCGACAGTTTGAATGTATTCGCATCAGGATTTGTGCAGTAGGCATCTTCTGGCAAGGCTTCGCAGGATATGCCGGGAAAGTAATATGCCTTATTTGATGCATTGGTGAATTTCAGTTCCTTCAGTTGAGGGTCTGCATTGTTGGATATCGAAACATTGACCCTGCACAGCATTCTGCCCAATGTCACGTTGAGGCTGCTGTTTCCCAATACCGGGCTTCCCGAGCCGATTGTACCTTCCCAGTATCCGAACATCGGAATAGCCTTAGGCTTTGTATTGGTGTTTATGTGATGTATCAGGTCCGTCATGTCAAGAAGGGTGTTCCTGAACTCCGGCAGGTTGTCAGGAAGGCTTTCCTGCAGTGCTTCAATGTCAAAGAACTCCTTCGTCTCATTGACCTTGTTGAGGTTTGCCAGCAGGCAGATAGTGCTTTTACCGCTCATCACCTGTGCCTCCAGGGTAAGGAACCTGGCTCCGTCCTCGCCACTGGTCCTGTAGAACCGGTCAACTCCTGTGTAAAGCACTCCTCGTTCACTGAACTGGATCACCCACACGTCATGAATCAGATTCTCCACGTCCGGAATAAGCGGGACATTGGCTTTGGAGAATCCGTCGGCTGTGCCTAGGTCGATCCTGACTGTCGTCATTACGGGTTCCATATCCGGCATCGCGATGTCGGACTTTTCCTGACAGGCCGCCGCCGTCAGCAACAGAAGATATATTATGATTCTTTTCATTGTCATTGCACTTCAGGTTTGACCGTCAGGGATGTGTTCTGCCAGTTCACTACGGTCAGGTTTCCGTCAATACCGGCCTTCAGGTCAAAATCATATGATCTTGCATGTTCCAGGATGATTCCGTTAAGGGTCAGCACATACTGGGTCGGGATACCGTTGACAGCCATGTTGATGAGGATGAATATATATGTTCTCCGGACATCGAGAGGCAGGATGTACGCATCTCCGATGATCTTATCGTCCTTTACCTCAAATGTCTGAAGTTTATACCAATGCTCTCCGTCGTCGATAGATTCCATCTGCATCACCTCCATATACTCGTCAAGAGTCCATCCCAGAAGATGCGTCGTATTCTTGTCCTGAACCCCGGAAATCTCGATACCGTTATGCATCATTTCAAGAGTGTGGACATTCTCTCCCTTGGCGATCTCGAAATGGATCCTGGCGGTCTGATTTACCATCGGATTCAATTCTATATATGAGACCTTCTGCGATCCGGCAGTCAATTTGATGTCGATGTCCTTGCTTACGGTCTGGGCGTATCTCGGATCGTTGGTGCATGCCCATCTGCCGTTATAGATATTGAACTTGAGGTCTTCTTTCTTCAGGTCGTGTGCGGGATAAAGGACCTTGAAATTGTAGGTTTCGTTCTTGTCCAGATACAAAGGCGCCTCTTCCTTTTCAGTGTTTATCTTGAGCCATGTAACACTCTCCTCATCGGTATATTCCTCGGTGCCACACGGGTACAGGCCCATGTAATCCTCTGTGCTTTTCACTATATACGGTTTTACGACCGCCTTTTCGTAAGCATCATCTCCGGTCTTTTTGGCATAACTGAGCCAGATGGTGGCTCCGACCGGAAGTCTCTCAATCATCTTGCCATCTAGAAATTCGCTGTCCAGAGCCTTGGTCATTCCGGCAGGGCTGATCCCGTCATAAAGTGAAGGCACGGAAAACCTGACCTCCACCTTTCCCTCCGGCACATCTGCTCCTTCCCCCATCTCCTTCGAGCAGGAAACGGAAAGAACGATGCCCACAAAGAGCAATATGAATCTAATCTTCCTCATAATCAATCAACTGCATTAATGTCGCGTACGCATCTTATCTGGTCCCCGAGCGAGCGGCGGCTGTTCTGCTCGATACTCAGCTCGTAGTCGGTGGTGCTGAGATACTGGACAAAACTGAATCCATGTGCAGAAGAACCGTCTGAACCGACCATCGCATCTGGGTTTGAATCAGCGGTTCTTATCACTGTTCCGGTTCCGAAAGAACGTAAGTCAGGATGAACAGACTCTGGCTCTCCATCACCGTCCGGAACGATGAAACCGCAAGCAGGGTAGCAGATGGTCTCGATAGGGTTGGCCCACATTGTCGTCTCCTTGCTGGAAGCTGAATGATCGCCGCTGAGATATTTGTCCAGACTCTCATCCTCTGCCGTTGCGCCGTAACGGGATATCGAGAAATATCTCTTGTTGTTGAGCCCGTCTTCTGTGTAATGCGACATTATCCTGAGCCTGTACGCATTGTTTGTGCCTATGTTCTTCAGTATGTAGCAGACATGGTGACCGCCTGTGGTTCCGTATCTGATATCTTCTGTAGCTGTCGTTTTTGTCTGAGGGTATGCTCCTGATGTCGCCCATTTGATCTGCACGGTCGGCATAAGCACGTTCAGATCCTCTTTTGTCGGCAGACGCCATCCTTTAGGACATGGATCGGCATGTGAGTCTCCTGGCACCCAGTATTCTGCACCGCAGCTGTTGTTGAATGTCCATACGGTCGGTTTCTGAAGATTGGTCTCAGTACCGGGCTTCTTGGTTCCGAATCCGAATTTGTATAACTCGCTGAGCTGAGCATCTGACAATCCTTTATATTCATCTGCACCGATGCGGTCAGGATTCCTCACAAGTTCAGCGCCGGTATTCTTCACATCTCCGACGGAATCTTTATCTGTCGGAGCAACGTATTTCACTCCATAGACCTTTTCACCGCGGTGGTCGTATGTATATATGCATTCGACTGCATTTCTGATCAGTTCTGTTCTTTTGGCATCTGTGACTTTTGACCAGTCTGACATTCCATCCCATTTCTCAGATGCAGGCCAATGATTATATCCTTCACTGGCTATAAGATTGATGGCTCTTGTGTAATATGTACCGTCACTATCGTAATAATATACGTTCTCTACTCCAGTGCCTTTATTACGATATTTCATTACGTACACTGTCTTGCCGACAAAGTTAAATGCGAAATAGCCGTCACCGGTATATGCCTTGAACTTCTCGACATCAAGAATATACGGAATATTCCTTCCGAACTGGAAATAGTGGCCTATGGTGTTATACCAGTCGTTTTCGTAGTCTGCGCTGATGGCTCCGAGATTCCGGTCCATCCACATCAGGTTGCCGAAGGTCACCGGCTGTCCGAGATATGAATCCACCGGCGTGCTGATCCATTCATAGACTTTCGGGAGTACGGTCACGATCTGGATGCCGTCATTTGCAATAGTAACGGCTAAAGTATATCGGTGGTTCTGCCTGAACAGGAACGGAGTGCCGTCATGTTCAAGGATCTCGCAGACCACGGTCTTAACCTCGCCACCGTTTATGCTGTATCTGATTTCGAGGCTGAGGGGCCTGCTGTCCTCATTCGGGAATATAAGCATTTCGGCATCAGCCGTTCCGGATGCGTCCCTGATCATGGCGGGTGTGGTGGAAAGGGTGACAGGAGTCTGGGTGAAGACTCTGTCAGTCGTTCCTTCAAGAGCCCAGCTGCCGTTTACGATATTAAGCTGACCGCTTGAATGAGTATTCTTCAATGTGATGCTATGTATCTTTGCACCAGCTAATTCTGCGGATTCATTCTGCTTTGACACCTCGACCTGTATCTTGCTCAGAGCATGGATGAAATTCATCTGCAGCAGACCGCTGGCGCGGGTACATCCCTTGAGATTGTTGGAGTACATGAGGTCGTCCAAGGCATTCTCTTTCAGACTCAGGCTTATCACAGGGGAATTACCGGCAGCGGTATTGTCGGCAGGGTATTCATCGCCGGTGCTGCATATCGTCGTTCCGTAGAAATCATATGTCTTGTCATGGAAATGCAGGTCATCTCCATAATCGATCAGATGCTTGTCAGTCTCATATGCTTGAGCCCTGTTCAAGACGGTATTCCCTGCGGACCAGTCCTTCCCTGTCTCTACGCCGTAAAGATGGTATTTCGTTCCGACTTCAAACGCCTCATACTCAAGTCCCGACCTGGTTATCATCACCGAGTTGCTGGCGCTGAGTCTGATGCAGTCCTCCGGTTCCTGATGCTCGTCAATATGCATGACGTCAGAGCAGGATCCGAGAATCAGCCCTGTCAGCAGAAGGATATATGATATTCTGAGTTTCATCTGTCACCTCGTTTAATTAGGATAGAAAGGAAGGGGAATCTTTCCCCCGTCCTGCCATAGTGCCTTGTTGCCTTTGATTACGAACGAGTCGTATAATATAGTGATGTATATGTCGTATTCTTCGCCGGCATTCAATTCTATCGCAGTACCGGAAGGATTTTCAAATCCCACAGTCGCTGTGGATCTTATGGTTTCATAGGAATCGAAGGTCACAGTCTCCGACATCTCAAGTTCTATTTCGAAGGTGATTGATGCCTGTCCGGGATGGATGTATACGGAGCCGATCGTACGTGGATCGATTTCGTTAGGGTCCATCTGGTTTTCGTTCTCATCGCTACCCGTCCATAAGATGTCATCCGAGATAGTTTCTTCTGCCTGCCATGCCCTGGCGGCATTATTCCACTTTATGTTTTCCGTTAGCCGTCCGTTGCCGTTTACAGTTACCTTCACAGCCCTGAAATATCTCTCTGCCGGGATCTCTCCAAGACGTGCATAGAAATTCACTCTACTCTGGAGGTGGTTGAAGATCAACGACTTATCGTCGAACTGATCTGTGATGCTGCCCTCGACAAATCCTTCGGTGGCGGTGACGTCCAGCCGGCCCAGCAGATCTTCCGGTATTGAAAGACTGGTGAAATCCCCGTCGCTCACTTCCAGCAATGACGGGCTGTAGCCGTTGGCGTAGAGAGTCAGCGAACCGGGATACGGATATCCTGTATTGTACGGAGTCGTCTTATAGTCGTCAATCCGACCCTTAGGAAGAGACATGAAATACGGCTCTGCCACTGTCGTGCCGAAATTGTTCTTCCCGTCTTCAAACCAGAACATGAACACCGGAGTCTGCTCTGCGTCAGAAACGGACCCTCCTGCCTTGGTCATTGCCTTGAGCATGATGCTGCGTGGCTCTCCTTCCTGCCCCGGTTTCGAGACAGGTTCATGGCGGGTGCATGATGCGGCCAGCGCCAGCAATGACAATATGATGATTATCTTCTTCATTCTATTCCGGTGTGACTGTTATATCGCTTTTTCCGGCCTTTACCCAAGGCACGGTCTCTGACTTGACCTTGATGAATGCCTCGCCTGGAGATGTGCCTCCCCAGTTCTCTATGCTGTTGATAGTAAGGATGCAGTAGTCGTTTCTACGGATCCCCCAGTATTCGATCCCGTCGTAAGTTATCTGATTGTCCAGATCATCCTTTCCGCCCTCTTCAAAGAACGTCCTGAAATACACCCAGCCTCCGGTGTATTCGGTGAAGTCACTGGCGGTCGCTTTTCCTGCTTCTATCCATCTCTCAATACCTTTCCAAGTATAGAACTTGCCGTTGTTTTTATTGATAAAGAATGTGTAGGGGTACGATCCGTTTTCTGCCTCTCTCACGGTCTGCATGTCGCTTATACTCTGGGTCCCGGGTTTAACAGTATCATCACTCCAACCAGTCACTGTTTTAGGAGCAAATCTGGCCTTTATGTAGACATGAGTAGTAGCAAGATATGCTGCTTGGGTCTTTTCATTTACTGTCAGAGAGGATGTCTTGCTATAATCATCGAATACCGTGTTTTCGAGGCAGTAAAACCCCTTACCCATATATTCAGATGTTTTTGGAGGCACGTCGGAACACCACCAGTCGGAAGTCGATTCAAGCCTTTCCTTCAACTGGTCGCCATCCCATGTCGTGAAATTGCCGTCCATGTCAAACATATCCTTATATCGGACAAGGCCGTCTCCGTCCTTTAAAACCATCGTGCTAAGATTCCAGTTAGGGTCGATGTTGAAAAGATCGCTTCCGTCGCTGAAAGTCTCCGCGATGGTCAATGCCCTGTTGGTATTGTTCAGAATGACCTGGAAGTCGAAGAAGAAACCATTATCGGTTTCTAGATAGTAGATATCTTCTCCGACCCGGCCGGTCGCATCTGTTTTTGTACCTTTATAGTTTCCCACCACCATCACCTTGGAAACCAGCCGCTTGAGTTGGGCGGTGATGCTGAGGAAGCGGGTGCTTGTGATGTCGATGTCGGTCTCGGATGTCGAATTGTCCTTGGCAGGAGCAGAGAACATGAGGATGTTAGTGCCTTCTCCTGTCTTTGTGTCATAGTTGTCCATGACCATCGCAAGGGCCGATTCATATGAGTCCGCCCTCATAGGTGTCTTGTTCCTGAAGGCATTGACATGCTCTTCAGTCATGTTTGCGCCCACATAGAAGCGCTTGATTCCTGAACTGAGTTCGAATGTGTGTCCTGTCCTTATTCCTGTTGCTGTAAAGTCTCCCGGTACCAGATCTATCTTTACCGCTTCCTCTACGGTCTCCGTGCCGCTCTCCTTGTCGTAATCGACGGCAAATAGCCAGAGGTTATTCACGACCTTTTCAGAGGCAGTGTTGTCATATCCGCCCCAGTTGTTAGGGGTGTCGACCTTCGTCGCAGGAAGGGAATCAGGGTCCAGGATGTTGAATTCGACAGTGACTTCGGAGGTGGCGTTGATGTCCGGGCGAGAGTCCTGCTCATTGCTTTCGGGCTCCACCACTTTGCTGCACGACACAGTTGACAGAACCATCGCTGCGAGCGATAGTTTCAATAGTGCCGATATGAATCTGTTGCCGTGCATTGCTTCGTAAAGCCTCTGTTATAAGTCTACATTATGAACGCGCATGCTCCAGGCGAGCACCTGGATGTCCACGCTGATCCAATTGCCGTCCTGCAGGACGAAAGTAAGGTTGAAAAGGTCCGACCTGTCCAGGAATTCCTGAGGGTCGAGGAAATGAATGATGTCGTCGGCCGTCTCGAATGCCGAAGGGGCATAAGAGGCGAGGCATGCTGCGACAGGGAAGTCCAGTACGTCCTCTCCTGTCTTCTTGTCTATGGCATGCAGACGGAGGTCCTTGTCGTCGGAGATGATCCTAGGACAACTGAATTCCGCAGTGATGCCCTCACGGGTGGCACGGGTGCCCATGGTGCTGATGGCCTGTCTTTCAGCAAGATGGTAAGGGTGGAACTTCACCATGTCATCCTCGAGCAGGCATGCGTCGTCGGCGCAGATACGGCCGTTGTCGCCCTTCATATGGAAGTCGAAGGCATCGGTCGAGATCGGTTCGCCGTCACCGTTGACAAGATTTACCTTTATCTGGTTGGTAAGTTTCATCAGGCTCATGGTCTCTTCCTGGATCTTTCTGGCCTTCACGTCGAGGGATGCGATCTGACCCCAGAAAAGGGAGTTCAGAGGACATCCGTCCGCGCACTTGACTTCACAGTCAGCGTCACGTATCATAAGGGCCTCAAGGAGTTCCACGGAAGGAGTACAGCCGTCAACAAGTTTGTGATGGGTGAATGAGCCGTCGTACTTGCCGCCCCAGCATATCAGACGGTACCTGCCGTCAGGAAGTTCGAACTTCATACGATATCCTTCCTCGGCCAGTGCAGGGCCTTCTTCGCTCCGGCATGTCACAAATTCGCCGTTCTCATCAAAGACATACACCGAAACTCTGCCCACCTGCGACGCGAACGCATCTCCGAACGACATGTTGTAGTCGTACTTGAAACGGATGTGCAGTCCGAAGTCACATTCGGCCTGGTCGTCCCATATCGTCGAGCAGGACGAGAGCAGGAAGGCCGCTAGGCCTGCGGCCAGAACGACCGCAGACCTCACCGCCTTAGCATATTTCGATATTGAAATAAACATTTTCCTTTATCGTTGAAGATTAAAGATCAACATTGTGCTCTCTTATACCCCAAGCAAGAATGTCGATGTTGCATGCTACATACTGCTTTACAACGTCGTCAAGTTCGTTCTTAGGTGCTTCTGGAGTTGGAGTACCTGGTTCGTTAATGCTAGTGATGGTGAGTTTGTACCATGTGTTTCTAAGTACGCCATAACGTCCCAACTCTTTTGCCTGATATGCAGTTCCTGAAAATTCTGTTGCAAAATCTGGTGTATATCCAATCTCAGTGTCTTTGAAATGACGGATACGGACAGGATAATAACAGAGTGCATCTACAAAGCAGGTCACATTCTTGCCATCATACCACTCCTTAAGAGTCTTGGCTCCGATGGTTACACTAGAACAATCTCCAGCAGAAACAGCGGCCTTGATATTTGCTACATCTTCTCCAGTTGTAGCAGCAACTTGATCGATTGTAACGACCTCCTTCGCATTTCCTACCCAGAACCAAGTCTTGTCTGAACCTAAAGTAGTACCTGCAGGAGTGTACTCGGCCTGAAGCATTACGCGTGTAGTATTTGTCTGTGTCATTCTTTCAGTATCGAATGTGTTTTCCAGACAATATTCGAAAGAGTCATCAGTTCCATGATATGTCTGAGGTCCACGGCTAAACTCATTGTCGTCAAATGCTCCGAATGCTGTACTATAGTTAGGGTCTTCTGCCCAATAGATAAGACTGAGAGAACTCTCCATTCCAGTGTTCACTGTTCTCCAGTCCTGAGCCTTTCTTACAGGGAACAGTTTGTCATTAGTCATATCGAGTTCCCATTTTTTAAGTACGGCTGTACCTATTCCGGGTTTCTCAAAAGAACCAGCACCGAAGTCAACAGTAACCTTTGCAACGGCCCTTTCTACCTTTACTGCAGGATTTGCGTTTGCTGCCAAAAGGGCGTCTGCTTCCGTTTTCTTGACATCAATTTTATACAAAGATTTAACAGTTGCGCCATCATAATAAGGAGCATTGGACATAAAGAATCCTGTTGAATTATCAGTAAGTGCTGCTGCTGTTTTTGTAAGCGCGACATTCAATGCATCAAATGTTCCGGCTGTTTCATAGTCACCAATAGCAAATGGAGAGTTGATGAGTACAAGAGCCTGAGTGATGTTGCCGTTCATCACTTCAATTGCTCCAGTCTTACCTGTGCTTGTGATGTGATCTGCAGCATTGTTTGTCCAGCCATCAATTGTTACATCCTTTGCAGTGCAATATGCGCCAGTATTATCATATAATACGAGATGAACCGTTTTCACAGCGAACTCTTTGTCGTCGTCTCCGTCATTAAAGGTAGGGTCGGCCTTTGTTACAGCATTTGGCAAGTTGATGTTCAGAGCCACATAGCCCTTTGTCTCGGCATTACCATCAGTAACCTGAGGCTCCTTCTGGCATCCTGTCATTGCGACGAGCAGGGCTGCCATCATAATAGATAATTTTTTCATAATGAATTAATTAGTAGTTAATAAATAAATTAGTGTATTTTGTTGTTTGTTTTTTCGTGATCACAATATGAATTCGTTCATGTCCGCAATGGCATCTGTTGCCGCTTCTGCAACAGGGGTGTTGCCGGCCTGGACTGCAACTTTCCGGGCTTGCTCGAAGAGTTCCTTCGCCAGTTCGTACTGTCTGTTGAGGCCTGCATGGACTCCGCGTGCGTAGATGGACTCAGGGCTGTCGCCGGCCTTTGAGAGGTAGCGCTCGGCCTTCTTCATGTCTCCGACGCTCATGGCGGCGTTGGCGGCGTTGAGGTTGGCCGCCTCGCTGTGCGGGTAGACCATCACTGCCACTTCGAACACTTCGCAGAATTCTTCCGACCCCGGTTCGTATGACGCTCCAAGGTTGTAGAGTTCCCTGAGGCTGAGTTTCGAAGGACGGTCGCGGAATATCTTCCTTATCTCGTTGATGTCGTCGAACTGGCGTATCTTGTACCATATCTTGTAGTCCGAGTGGCGCAGGGCCGGGTAGCAGACGTCAAGAAGGAACTTGTATTGGGCCGGATAGGTCGACTTCAGTTTCCATTCCCTAGGATCCGGCTCGAGAGGGGAGTCGATGATGGCCAGGATGCCTTCCTTTTCGTCTATGTTGGATCCTGCCACGAATTCCCTGAGTCCCGCCCAGTCTTCCGGCTCGTAGTCTGTGCTGATGAAATCGTCCTCGAATCTGTACAACTGGCTGACATAATGCTTGAGGGCCTCTGTACGTCCCTGCGCAAGGCGTGTGTTGTTGCTGTATGGGCTCTCTGGGGATGCGAATCCCTTGATGAAGAGGGAGTCGAGGGTGATGTCGCTGTCGGCCTTGAGGGAGTCTATGCTGGCGAGGATCTTTCCGATCTCGCGGCGGTTCTCGCGGTAGTCTGTGCGGATTTCGGTCTCCGATACGACGAAGTCGATGTAGGCCGAGCCTTCGATGTGCCTGATCTTAGGATTTTCCTGATACGGGGTGAGCCACATGAACGCAGGTTCATACGTGAGGTGCTTTCCGAGGACTATGACGCTTTCCTCGATGATGTCGTTGCAGCATCCGTACATGCGGGTGCAGAGTTCGAGGTGCGCTCCGTTCATCCATCTGCTGTATGGCAGACTCTCGGCCCAATGGAGGGTGTCGGGTCTGTTCTTGTCAAGGAAGTTCTGCTGGCGGTCGATTTCAGGGTGAAGGCCTTCGTTGCGTTTGTAGTAGATGTGGCGCCGTCTTCCCATGACTCCTGTCGAGGATAGGTAGAGGGTGTCTGTGCCGTGTACGAGTCGTGGCGTGTAGACGGCCATCCTGTTGCTTTCCACCTGTGTCCGGGTCAGGTCTATTGTGAGGTCGACGTTGAGTCTGTTGCCGTTGCGTTCCATGTTGTGCTCCTGTCCGTAAAGGAATGCTGCTGTCATCAGGAGCAATGCTGTCATGACTGTTCTTTTCATAGCGGTCCGTTAGAATAGATAGACAATGCTGACTGCGGCTTTCGTGAGGCCGACATAGTGGTGTGGTTGGTCGTTGAGGATGATTTCCCCGCACTGTGCGCACTCGAACTGGTCGTACACGCTATAGGCGTATCCTGCACCGAGTTCGAATTCGATGTTCCAGTGGACGTCGAGCGGTATGGCATAGCCGTAACTGACACCAGCGCCGCCGAACCATCCCTGACACCTGTAGTCCTTGAGGACGGAGAAGTCGGTACCGAGGAACTTGAAGTCTGTGTCTATGTTGCCTATGTTGAAGATACCTCCATGGAGATGGAAGCCGAAGAAATGGCCTGCAAAGCGGTCGCAGAGCCAGTAACGGAATTCAGGCTGCACCATCGCATGCTTGCGGATGCTCCCGTTTCTGTTCGCCCAAGCGTTGTAGTTTAAAGAGAGGTCAAAAGTCCACTTGGGTGGGGCAAGTATTGTTTCGACCCCGACATTGATCGTCCGGGTCGCATCATAAAGAAGATTTGTCTTGACACCTATGTTCTGGGCGCCCGCATCGGCAGCGGATGCCATGAATATGATTATGGGGATGACGACGAGCATCCACCATCTCTTATCTATACACATAATCGGGTTATTAGTTCCTTGTATTGCACACCACACTACACCACAGCATGCAAAGGTATGGATTTCGGTTAAATATTCCAATTAAAAAGGCCCCTAATTTTAAAATTAGAGACCTTTTGATATTATACCATTAAAATTTTTATTATTCCACTACGACTTCGTCGAAGAAAATGAAGCCTCCGTGGCCCTTTCTTTCATGCCACTCCGGCATGGCTTCTATAGGGTGAGATACCACTCTCAGATATTTTGCCGATGTCTCAGGGAAGGAAACCGAATACTCCTTGAGACCGTTAGGCACATTTTTGCCTTCGGTTGCGAATTCCGCCTTTCCGACTTCTGTGAAGTCAGTACCGTTCTCTGAGGTGTAGACTACAAGGTCTGCAGGGTTGAAGATGTCGTCATACTTTATGACCACTGCTCCGAGGGTCACCTTGCTGTATGATTCTTCACCGCCCATGTCGATCGTCACATCGAACGGATCCCTTTTCCAGCCTCCCCAGTCGCCGCTGCGGAAGTTCTCCGTTCCTCTGATGCCGTCAACCAGGATGTGCGGAAGGCCTGCGTTGTAGTGGACATGTGCCGGTGCGTTGAGGATCATGTCCTTGGCCATTGCCTTGTGACCGTGGAACTCCTTTGAGAATACCTTGGTTTCGACGCCAGGTCTGAAAGCCTTTGCCTTGAGGATGCAGCCTTCACTGATCTTCACAGGGCCTTCGTATAAGGTCGAGTTCTCGTCAGGATCGCTTCCGTCTGTGGTGTATCTGATAGGGGTGTCTCCCTGTGATTCGAGTATGGCGTAGACCGAACCGTTCTCCACCTTTACGCTTCCTCTTGCATTGAAGATGTGCTTTGCATAATTGTATCCCGCCTGATCGTATGCCTCACAGAAACTGTCTGCGCTTGAAAGGAATCTGTCCCAGCATTTGTTCTCTGCCTGGCACCACTGTACCTCGCTCAATGCGGCCATACGTGGAAGGAGCATGTATTCGAGGTGTTCGTTTGTGGCGATGTATTCTGTCCAGAGGTTTGCCTGCACTCCGAGGATGTGTGCCTTCTCCTCATCTGTCATTTCTTCTGCAAACGGCTCGTACGAGTAGCATTTCTCGACAGGAAGATATCCGCCGATGCCGAGCGGCTCGTTGTCAGTGTCCTCAGACTGATAGTAGTCCAGGTAGAAGAATGTGTTCGGAGTCATGATCACATCATGGCCCAGTCTTGCTGCCATCAGACCGCCTGCAGTGCCTCTCCATGACATCACGATGGCGTTTTCGGCAACTTCTCCTTCAAGGATCTCGTCCCATCCGATGATCTTCTTTCCCTTCTTCTCGAGGAAGTTGGTCATTCGGGTCATCACGTAACTCTGAAGATAATGCTCGGCGTTGAAATGTTCAGTATCCTTGATGCCCAGTTCCTTGATCTTGGCCTGGCACTTAGGACATTTCTCCCAGTATACCTTAGGGCACTCGTCACCGCCGATATGGAGATATTCCGATGGGAAAAGGTCCGCGACCTCGTTCAGGACATCCTCGAGGAAGAGCATTGTCTTCTCGTTTCCTGCGCAGAGCACTTCATTCGCGATGCCCCAGTCTCCCCATACCTCGTATGGTCCTCCTGTACATCCGAGTTCAGGATATGCAGCGAGTGCTGCAAGCATATGGCCCGGGAGGTCGATCTCAGGGATGATCTCGATGCCTTTGGCTGCTGCATAGTCTATGATCTCGCGGATCTGGTCCTGCGAGAACCACATTCCTTCTCCGTATGGAGTGTGGTCATATTCGCTGCTCCTGAATATGTGGCCGATTATGGTCTTGTTTCTGATCGATCCGACTTCGGTAAGTTTCGGATATTTCTTGATCTCGATCCTCCATCCCTGGTCGTCGGTGAGATGCCAGTGAAGGGTGTTGAGTTTGTGCATCTCCATGATGTCCAGATACTTCTTCACCATATCCATGTCGAAGAAATGTCTTGATACATCCATATGCATTCCGCGATATCCGAAGCGCGGAGCGTCTTCGATTTCGCAGCAAGGAAGTGTCCATGCCAAGTCCTTTACCTCTGTCTTGCCGAAGATCTCAGCAGGGAGCATCTGCTTGAGGGTCTGGATGGCGTAGTTGAATCCGTTGAGTCCGGAAGCCTTCACCGTAACGGCTTTCCTGCCGACATTGATGGTGTATGCTTCCTTCGGAAGATTGGCGTCTGTGATGAATATGAAGCCTGCAGATGCTTGCCCTTCAGTTACTTCCGAAGCGGTTCCGCTGACAAGTGAAAGTTGGTTTGCGAAGCCTTCTGCAACTGCCTTGGAAGCCTCGTCCATTGCCGGGTCGAGGTGGAAGCAGGCTCCTGGAGCCGTAAATGTGCCATTCTTCATCTCCACGCTGTTAGGATATGGAACGACTTCGATGGTCTGTTTCGGTTCAGGGCAGCATGCCAGAGTCGCTGCGAGAACCATTGATAGCATTAGTGTCTTTTTCATATGTGGTCTTCTGTGTTTTAAAAGCGGTGTGCGAAGATAGTCAATAAGGGTGACATAACCAACCTATCCCAGTATGAGAATCAGAATCTGAGCCGATATGACACGAAGGAAGATGCTGGCAGGATAGACGGTAGCATATGCCACTGCCGGGTCTTCTCCTTCCCCGTCAGGGTTGGCGTAACCCAGCGCAAACGGATTGGCCATGCTTCCGCAGAGCATTCCCACATTGTCCGCATAACTCGTCTTGAAGAATTTTGCGGCGATGAAACCTACGGCAAGTACCGGCACCATTGTGAGGGAGATGCTTATGATGATCCATTTGATTCCTTCCGCGGAGAATACGGTCTCGAAGAAACCGGCACCTGCGCTCAGTCCGAGTCCGGCCAGATATATTGTGAGGCCGAATTGGCGGAGCATGAGGTTGGCGCTGCGTGTAGTGTATGTGGCTATATGGAAACGAGGACCGAACGCTCCCATGAGGATGCCGACTATGATAGGGCCGCCCGCTATGCCGAGTCTTATCGGTGTGCTCATCCCCGGTATCGCGATAGGGATGCTTCCAAGTACAAGGCCGAGGATGATGCCTATGAAGATGTACAGCAGATTCGGTGTGTTGAGGCTCTTGGCCTCGTTGCCGAGAATTTGGCTCACGTTTTCAACGGCCCTTGATTCGCCGACAATGGTGAGTTTGTCGCCGAGTTGGAGACGGAGGGAACGGTTCGGCAGAAGGTCGATTCCGGCGCGGTTGACGCGGGTGATGTTGATGCCGTAAGAATTGCGCAGACGCAGGTCACCGAGTTTTACTCCGTTGTGTTCTGTCTTGGTCACCAGCACTTTGCGTGAAACCAACTGACTGTCGATGGCATTCCAGTCTATGTCCTCCTTGTTCCAGTCCACATTCTCGCGATGTCCGAAGAGGGCTTTTATCTTTTCTATGTCCTTCTTGCCGGAAATCACCAGCACATGTTCGTTTTCTTCAAGTATGGTTTCCGATGTTGGTATGATGAGGGTGCCGTTCTTCCACACTCTTGAGATCACGAACTGGCAGTCTGCATGCTGTCTCAGTTCCATTATGCTTTTCCCGAAGATGGCAGGGTTGCATATCTGATATTCGGATACGAAGGTGTTGTCGCTTGAAGCCTCGGCGTTTTTCTTTGTCCCTTTGGGTGCAAGGGCGGCACGCAGGATCATTACGCAGGCGATCATGCCGATGAGGCCGAACGGGTAACCCACGGCGCAGGCCATGGCCATGCTGTTGGCATCCGCCGTGTTTGAAGGGTCGATCTGGAGAATGGCCTGTTGCCCGGCTCCGAGCATAGGGGTGTTTGTCACGGCTCCGGCGAGCAGTCCGACGGTGTCAGCACCTGAAATGCCTGTAGTCCAATGGAATACCATGGCCAGAAGGGATCCGGCCAGAAGCAGAAGAAGGGCCAGCAGGTTCATTCTGATGCCTCCCTGCTTGAAGGAAGAGAAAAAGCCAGGACCCACCTGCACGCCAAGGGAATAGATGTACAGAATGAGGCCGAAGTTCTGGGCCAGTGCCAGCATGTCCGGATCGATGGTAAGTCCGAAGTGCCCCGCTATTATGCCGGTGAAGAATACGAATGTGACTCCCAGGGATACTCCGAATATCTTGATGTTTCCCAAGGCTGTGCCTGCCGCGCAGATTACCGACAGCACCATCACGGTCTGGATGAATGTATGCTGAGTGAACAGTTCGTTGATAAGGTTCATGGTCTAATATAATATAAGTCCGGCCAGCGCTCCGAGTCCGAGTGCAGAGAATGGCCCTATCTTTTTGAAAAACAATCCTGTAAACGCCATGAGGCATAGTACGAAACTTTTCCAGTCAATGAAGTTTTCCGGTGTGGCCAGTCCTAATGCGGCTGTGCCTACCAGACCTATGACTGCCGGCTTGAGTCCGGTCATCACTCCCTTGAAAAGGTAGTGGTCCTTGAATCTGTCGTACACCTTGCAGATTGCCAATACGATTATGAATGAAGGCAGTACTACTGCGAAAGTTGCTGTGAATGAGCCGAGTACGCACATGAATTCGCCTGCTCCGGTGTTTGCCAGCACGTCATATCCTATATAGGTGGCGCTGTTGATACCGATAGGGCCAGGAGTCATCTGCGAGATTGCGACGATGTCTGTGAAGGTGACGTCATCTATCCATCCGTGGACTGTGACTACCTCGTTCTGGATGAGCGAGAGCATGGCGTATCCACCTCCGATGGTGAACATTCCTATCACAAAAAAAGTGGCGAACAGTTCCAGATATATCATTACATTTCCCTCCTGTTCTTCTTTTCATTATAGTATGCGATTGCGAACGAAGTTACCATCACGCATATCAATATATATATAGGTGAGACCTTCAGGAAACATACGAGCGTCATCGACGATATGACTATTATCCATGACCACCATTTCATCTTTGTCGCCTTGATCATGTCTATCATCGGTACACCGATAAGGGCCACCACGACGGGACGGATTCCCTTGAAGGCCCGCAAGACGTATTCATTGTCCTTGAATGATGTGAAGAATATCGCAACGAGGAGAATTATAAGGAACGGAGGGAGGCAGCTGGCGATTGTCGCCACCACACTTCCTTTATTCCCTCTCAACTTATATCCGGTGAGAATCGAGATGTTGACGGCAAAAAGACCGGGAGCGGTCTGGGCAAGGGTGATGATGTCCACGAAATCCTCGTCATTGAGCCATCCCCTTTTCGTGAGTTCGCTTTTTATCGCAGCAATCATCGGAATTCCACCTCCGATGGTGAATGCTCCGATCTTGGCGAAAACAAGGAATATTTGCCAGAGTGAAACCATAAATTGTTGTCAAATCAATGTGCTTTGAAACCTTTTCGGCCACAAAAGTAGAAAAAATATTAAAAAAAATGCGAAAAAATTTGGAGGTTTAAAAAAAGTCCGTATCTTTGCAGCCCATTTGAGAGGAAACGCTCTCTGAATGGCACAACAAGTTCATTGAAAAGATTGAAGGAAAGTACAAGAAGCAAGTACCGAGAAAAACAATTTATCGAGAAGCGTCGATTCTTTTGAAAAGAATTGAGAGTGTCAGGACGGACTAGAGAAATATAAGAGATTATACAATGAAGAGTTTGATCCTGGCTCAGGATGAACGCTAGCGGCAGGCTT
>JAFURF010000050.1 GCA_017471965.1 Bacteroidales bacterium | reverse complement strand
GATAGAACCACCCCAAGTAAGGCCCTTTCCTGTAAGGACACCTGTATTATACTGCTGAGCGAGTTTCCTGTACATACCATACATGAATCCGATCTCACGGCCGCCTACTCCGATATCACCTGCAGGAACGTCCTGGTCAGGACCTACGACCTTCCAGAGTTCAAGCATGAAGGCCTGGCAGAAACGCATGATCTCAGCATCTGATTTTCCGCGTGGGTTGAAGTCCGATCCACCCTTTCCACCACCCATAGGGAGGGTTGTGAGGGCATTCTTGAAAGTCTGCTCGAAACCGAGGAACTTGAGGATGGAAAGGTTCACTGAAGGGTGGAAACGGAGACCGCCCTTATAAGGTCCGATAGCAGAGTTGAACTGCACTCTGTAACCGGTATTTGTCTGTACTTCACCATTGTCATCAATCCATGTCACCTTGAAGGTAAGGATGCGCTCAGGCTCGACGATACGCTCTACGATCTTTGCGTCCTCGAACTCAGGATGCTGGTTGTAAACTTCCTCGATAGACTCCAATACTTCATGCACAGCCTGAAGATACTCCTTCTCGTAAGGATACTTGGCCTGGAGTCTGGCCATCAGTTCTTGTGTGTTCATTGTCTGTTTTTTATATGGTTTTATTTTACTTCCCAAGTACTTCCGCTGCGCAGAAGGTCATCCACGCACTGGATCTTTGATTTTGCCTTTACCTCGGCCACCTGATCGCGCACACCGTCATCGTATGTGACATCCTTCACGTCACGGATGACACCGAGCGCTACAGGGAAATCAGGATACTTCATGTCAGCAAGCATCATATGGATGCCGACGCTCTCGGAATGAGCGTCATGTACAAGGATGTCATCCTCAGTGACGCCGTTCTCCCCTATGGTCACCACCCTGAGACCCATTCCGTCAAGTACGAGTCCCTTGTTCCTCTCCTTGCCGAAGATCATCTTCTCGCCATGGCGGAGGACGATGGTCCTGTCGGCACGATGTTCCCTGTCGGTAATGAGTTTGTGTGCTCCGTCGTTGAATATCACGCAGTTGGTAAGCATCTCCATGACAGAACATCCGTCATGTCCTGCAGCAGCCAACATTATCTCCGATGTCAGTTTAAGTTCGGAATCAAGGCTGCGGGCAAAGAATGTTCCTTTCGCACCCAGCACAAGGCTACCCGGATTGAACGGATGCTCTACCGTACCATACGGAGAAGTCTTGGTCACTGCACCGAAACGTGATGTAGGAGAATACTGTCCCTTCGTAAGACCATAGATCTGATTGTTGAAGAGTATTATATTGATGTCTACATTCCTTCTGATGGCGTGGATGAAGTGGTTTCCACCGATGGCCAATGCGTCACCGTCACCGCAGGCCTGCCATACGGTAAGGTCCGGATTGGCAACCTTGATACCGGTCGAAATCGCTGTCGCACGACCGTGAATGCTATGAAAACCATAAGTATTCATATAATATGGGAGACGGGAAGAGCATCCGATACCGGACACAACCACATATCTCTCCTTGCTGTAGCCCAATGCTTCAGTCACATCAGGGAGGGCTCTCTGCAATGCTGCAAGAACACCATGGTCACCACATCCGGGGCACCATCTCACTTCCTGGTCACTCTTGAATTCCTTGAATGTATATCTTGGCATAACGGTTATTCTTTAGAGGTTTTCCTTAATTGCAGCGACGATTTCCTGGACAAGGAACGGCTGCCCCTGCACCTTGTTGTACTGCTCATACTTGAACTGAGGCAGAACTCCGCGGAGATAGTTCACGAAGTGGCCGCTGTTGAGTTCGCATACAAGTATCCTGTCGAACTTAGAGAACACTTCCTCAGTATTTCTTGGAAGAGGCATGATATAGTCGAAGTTCACGAAACTTACATCGACACCTGACTCGCGCACTTCCTGCACTGCAGAAAGAAGATGTCCGTAAGTACCGCCCCATCCGACAACCAGAAGTTTTCCGCTTTCATTACCGTTCACCTCGAGTTCAGGAATGAAGTCGGCCACCTTCTGAACCTTCTGCATACGCTCCTTGACCATGAGTGCATGGTTCTGAGGATCAGATGAGAGGACACCGTCATGGTTCTTCTCGAGACCTCCCACACGGTGCTCGCATCCTGCCATGCCTGGAACAGCCCACTTGCGGACATAAGTCTCAGGATCTCTCTGGAAAGGCTTGTATGGCGTATTAGGCTGAGCAAACGGCGGCCTGATGGCAGGATAGTCCTTCATGGACGGGATATGCCATGGTTCCGATCCGTTGCCGAGGAAACCTTCTGTAAGAAGGAGTACAGGAGTCATATGCTCCAGGGCGATCTTCGCTGCATTGAAGGCTGCGTCAAAGCATCCCGCAGGGGAATGCGCTGCCATAACCACCATAGGGCACTCACCGTTTCTTCCGTACAGAGCCTGATTGAGGTCAGTCTGCTCGGTCTTGGTAGGGATACCGGTAGAAGGGCCTGCACGCTGCACATCCACTATCACAAGAGGAAGTTCGGTCATCACCGCAAGGCCCAGAGCCTCTGACTTGAGAGACAGACCCGGTCCTGAAGTCGTAGTCACGGCAAGATTGCCGGCAAATGCCGCTCCGATAGCGGTACAGATTCCTGCTATCTCATCCTCCGCCTGAAGCGTCTTCGCTCCAAGGCTCTTGTGTACGGCAAGTTCCTCCAGAATTCCTGTCGCAGGAGTGATAGGGTAAGATCCGCAGAAGAGAGGAAGATTAGCCTTCTCTGCAGCAGCAAGAAGTCCCCATGCCGTGGCCTGATTACCTGTTATGTTTCTATAGAGTCCCTTAGGCTGATGAGCCGGCTCGATATTGTATGTGTTAGGGATAGCCTGAATATTGGCGGCATAATTATATCCGTCCTTGAGAACCTTCTTGTTCGGCTCGACGAGTTCCGGTTTCTTCTTTCCGAACTTGCGCTCGAGATACTGGAAGATATACTCCATAGGACGGTTGTAGATATAGCAGGCCATTCCAAGAGTAAACATGTTCTTGCACTTTGCAACGGTCTTTCTATCCAGCCCACTGTCCTTGAGGCTCTCTTCAGTGAGTGTAGTGATCGGCGCTATGATGATGGTGCGGTCCTCAATATATAGTTCCCTGAGCGGGTCATTCTTAAGGCCGGCCTTTGCAAGGCCGTCATCATCGAATGTATCTGAGTCAATAAGCACCATTGCAGTCCTCTTCAGCCATTTTGCATTGGCCTTCAAGGCAGCAGGGTTCATCGCCACGAGGAGGTCGCAGAAATCACCCGGAGTTGTAATGTGCTCACTGCCGATGTGCACCTGAAATCCGGACACTCCGGACACTGTTCCTTGAGGGGCCCTGATTTCCGCCGGATAATCAGGGAAAGTGGAAAGTTCATTACCAAAGATGGCTGACATATCAGCAAAAAGAGACCCGGTGAGTTGCATTCCATCTCCCGAATCTCCAGCAAACCTGATGACAACATCTTTAGTATCAATCACCTTGTGTTGCATAATTTATCTTATAATTTTAAATCAATAGGTCAGATTTTGACACAAATGTATATATTTTTTATGAACTTCGGACAGAAATCTTAAGTTTTTACACAAAGAAAAAACGGGAAGTCCTTTTTCAGGACATCCCGTTTCATATAACACACTATCAATGTTGATATTACTGCATCTGAGCCTGTGCAGCCTGAGCCTTGGCCTGAAGTTCAGCCTGAAGAGTCTCAAGGGTCCTGCCTTCTGCGATGCCAAGGGCCTTGCGAGCCTCAGGAGTAAGGTCGGTTCCCTGTGCCGGATCAAGATAAAGGAGGGAACTCTTCTCGAACACTACTGCCATTCCCTTTGCCTTTGCAAGTTCGTTCACTGTGTTCTGCGCCTTCTCATAGATAGGAGCCTGGAGGTTCTGCTGAAGTTGCTGAAGTTCCTGCTGGAGGCTCTGCTGAGTCTGCTCGAGTCTTGTCTGGATCTCCATTATTTCCTTTTCCTTGCTCTCACGGATTGCAGGAGTCCATGACTCCGCCTTCTGCTGATACTGCTGGGCCTTGGTCTGATACTCCTCGTACATTGCCATGAGAATTTCCTCGTTTGTCTTCTGGTTCTCCTCCATTGTGGCTCTTGCCGAATCCATTTCAGGCATAAGCATGATTATTTCGTTGAAATCAACGTATGCCCACTTGAAATTCTGTGCACTTGCAGCAACTGACATTACAGCCATCGCTGCGATCAAAATGATTTTCTTCATAATATTCATAAGATTTTTATTGTTTCCCTTTTAGAATTGCTGTCCGATCACGAAGTGGAACTGGCTTCCTCCGTTTCCGTCATGATTGTCGAATCCATATCCCCAGTCGACTCCGAGAAGTCCGATCATAGGGAGGAAGACTCTGACACCGACTCCGGCAGAACGTCTGATCTGGAACGGATTGAAATCACGTATATCAGACCAGCAGTTACCTCCCTCCAGGAAGAGCAACGCAAATATGGTTGACTGTGGCTGAAGGATCACCGGATAACGGAGTTCGACAGTGAACTTGTCATAAACGTTACCGGCATAATACTGACCGGTGGAGTTGTATGACGAAATATTGGTTGGGGTCAGCGAGTAGTTCTCATAACCGCGGAGAGATATGATCTCGGAACCGTACGTATCGTATCCTGACATACCGTCACCGCCGACACGGAATCCCTCGAATGGAGAATAGCCCCAGTTTCTGTTATAGTATCCGAGATATCCGAACTGCGCACGCGCCATGAGCACAAGGTCTCCCACGAGTTTCGTATATACCGCACCCTTGAACGACCACTTATGGTACTCTATCCACTTATATCTGGTCTGCGAAGACTGATAGTCATAATTGATGTCTTTCCAACTTGAAACCCTTGCAGGTTTTCCATTCTCATCCAGACGTCCATAATCCTTCTTTCGCAGCAACGAATACGGAGGAGTCAACTGAACAGAGAAACTGAAGTCCGAACCCTGGCGAGGATATATCTGCTGATCGGTCGAGTTTCTCGAAAGACTGAGGGTATAACTCAGGTTGTGGGAAATACCGGTATTGAACAGGAACTGATATGCCCAGTTCTGGAGACGGTAAGTCTGCCAGCTCAACTGATTGTACAGAACGAAATAGTTGTCAGGCCACTTGAGACGCTTTCCGATTCCGGCAGCGAATCCGTACACCTCCATGTACTCATCATTATTGAGGATGTTGTAGTATATGTATGAGTTGGTCTGACGAGTGTAGTACACTGACATGTTGAGCGACGTAGGCTTCTTTCCGAAAAGCCATGGCTCCGAGAAACTTGCAGAAAGGCTCGTATAGTATGTACCGTTGGTCTGGAAACGCACCGAAAGATTCTGGGCATCACCAAGAGGAACAGGGCGCCAAGCCGACTTGTCGAAGAATCTCCTGGTCGAGAAGTTGTTGAAGCTTACTCCTACTGTAGCGACGAAAGTATTTCCTCCCCATCCTCCTGAGAGTTCAAGCTGGCTTGAAGGCTTCTCAGTCACATTATATACAAGGTCTACAGTGTTGTTCAACTGGTTAGGAATGATCGAATATCCCTTTGCAGGGTCCATGATGGCCTCAGGATCGAACTGTCCCATTGACGCGATCTCTCGGATCGAGCGCTCGAAGTCAGACTGGCTGAAAAGATATCCCGGCCTTGTAAACACCTGACGGCGCACCACCCTTTCATTCGTCAGGTCGTTTCCGTTTATGACGATATTGTTCAATGTGGCAGGCTTGCCTTCCACCACTCTCATCTCCACATCCACAGAGTCACCTTCTATGTTGAGTTCAACAGGCTGTATGTTGAAGAAGAGGTATCCGTTGTCACGATACAGTTTCGACACGTCATAGTCGGTCTGCTTTCCGCCACCGAACAGACGCTTCTCCATTGTCACGACATCATACACATCACCGGAATTGATCTTGAGTATCTCATTCAGCGTCTCGGTAGCATATACGGAGTTTCCTGTCCATGTGATGTCCCTGAAATAGTAACGCTTTCCTTCATCTATATCGAAATCTATCTGAAGACGTCCAGGCTCGATGTAATACATCGTATCCTTTACGATACGGGCATCCCTGTAACCCGCTTCATTAAAAGCGCTGATGAGGCTCCGCTTGTCATTCACGAATTCACTTTCATTGAATTTCTTTGAACTGAAGAAGTTCATCAGGCGGGCATCCTTGGTCTTCTTCATGGAACGGACCAGCTTGCCCTCCTTCACATTCTCCACTCCGTTGAAGGTAATCTTCTTGACCTTGACCTTCTGTCCCTTGTCAACGGCAAACTGTACTCTGATGGCGCTGCGGATCATCGTATCCCTCTTGGTGTTCACATCGACCTCGACATTAAGGAATCCTTTTTCCTTATAGAACCTCTTTATGATATCGGTCGACGTCTTTGCGACATAATCGGAGAATTCTCCTCCGCGACGCAGGTTCAGACGCTCCCTGAGTTCCTTCTCCTCACCGCTCTTGACTCCTTTGAATGTCCACCTCGACACACGTGGCCTCTCCTGTATGCAGACTTTAAAGAACGCAGAATCCCGCGACGGAGTCAGTGAATCGACAACAAGAGCGATGTCCTCGAAATAACGCTGCAGCCACAAACGGTTCACTATAGATGAGAGTTCCTCACTAGGGACAGTCACTTCCATACCTTTCTGAAGTCCGGTAATCTGAAGTATCTGATCCTGCGAGAAATAATTGTTTCCCTCGACACAGACACCAGCCACTATATATTTCTTGGGATTGTTGTAGTCCACCACCACATCATCTCCTCCCTGCTGTGCCCAAACCTGGACAGAAAGAAGGAAAAGAATCGCCACGGAGACTATTCTGCTTAGTTTCATGCTACTATTCTATTTTCAAAACTGCAAATATACGCATTTATTTTACTTTTCCATAACGCCTGTCGCGTTTTGCATAGTAATCCAGGGCAGAACGGAACTCATCCTTTCTGAAATCAGGCCACAATGTGTCAACGAAAAGAAGTTCAGAATACGCTCCCTGCCACAGAAGATAATTACTGAGACGGCACTCTCCCGAAGTCCTCACTATAAGGTCCGGGTCAGGAATACCTGCCGTAGCAAGATAACGGTCGAACCCGTCAACTCCCATGGACATGATAGATTCACGGCACTCAGGGCAGTCTGCCATTTCCTGGGCCATCTTCTTGGCAGCCTGAAGTATATCCCACTTTCCGCTATAACTCAACAGGACGATCAATGTAAGCGTGTCATTATGAGCAGTCATCGCCTCGCACGAATCTATGGTCCTGTTCAGATCCGGATCCAGGCGTTCACGGTTTCCTATGACCCTGAAACGGACACCGGCCTTGTCCAGTTTCTCCATTTCAGCCGCCATAGCCTTCACCATCAGGCCCATCAGCGCCGCAACCTCATCCTGAGGACGGTTCCAGTTTTCCTCGGAAAACGCATAGATCGACAGATATTTCACTCCTGTCTCAGCCGCAGCCTCAACGCATGCGCGTACGCTTTCCACCCCCTCAAAATGCCCATATACTCTTTCCTTGCCTCTTTCCTTGGCCCAACGACCGTTACCGTCCATGATAAGGGACACATGGACAGGCACTCTGTTCATAGTTTCATTTGCCATAATGATCACTTGATATTTCTGACATCCTCGCCCCAGAAAAGTTTCTCTGTAAGGGCCTTGATAAAATTGGATCTGTTAAGCCGGACACGCTTAAGCGAAAACTGTGCCACGGATATTGAAACTTCGGTATCTTCCCCCACTTCAGCCGTCCTGTTGTCTGCCGAAAACTCGAAAGACCCGTCCCGGGAATGCATCTTGAGCACGAGTTCCGCAGTATCCGGGACAACCAGAGGCCTGACATTCAGATTATGCGGAGCAATCGGTGAAACGATAAGAACCTTGGACTCCGGAAGCACTATCGGCCCTCCCACACTGAGAGAATATGCAGTCGATCCAGAACTGGTGGATATGACAAGTCCGTCCGCCCAATATGTAGGCATCCGTATTCCATCCACACTCACATCCACTCCAAGCATGGCCGCCCCGCTCCTGCGCACAGTCATCTCATTCAAGGCGTACGGCCATGAATCGATTTCGGCAGATCCCGTTTCCACCTCTGCATGGAGCATCGTCCTCTTTTCTACCGTATATTCTCCCGAAAGGACAGCCTGCGCCACATCTTCCGGACGGTTCTCCGACAGGAATCCCATCCGTCCCAGATTAACCCCCAGGACAGGTATACCCTTATCGGCCACAAGCGCTGAAGCGGACAGGAATGTACCGTCACCACCGACGCTTAAGAGAAGGTCGGTTCCCTCCGGAATCAATGCATCATCCGTCATATCATGCAGGTCACATCCTCCGCACCGCAACTCTTCGATCATCGACAGCATCCTGCTGTCGGTCCTGAGTTCCTTTTTACCTATATAAATTGCAATCTTCATAACAAAACAGCGCCAAAATTAGCACATAATTTACAAATTCTGAACTTTATTATTTAATTTTGTACTTCACAATCAAACAAATTCATCTGAATATGACAAGACTCAGCGTCAACATCAACAAGATCGCCACCATAAGAAATGCCAGAGGAGGCAATATGCCGGACGTCACAAAGGCTGCTCTCGACTGCGAAAGATTCGGAGCAGAAGGCATAACAGTACATCCGAGACCGGACGAAAGGCACATAAGATATGCTGACGTAAGGGAAATCAGGCCTCTGATCACCACCGAATTCAACATCGAAGGAAATCCCATCCCGTCATTCATCGACCTCGTACTGGAAGTGGTTCCTGATCAGGTGACCCTCGTTCCGGACGCACATGATGCAATAACATCAAATGCAGGCTGGGACACCTTGCGCAACAGGGAGTTCCTTAGCGAAGTCTGCAAGGAATTCAAGAACAGGGGCATCAGGACATCGATCTTCGTCGACCCGGTACCGGCCATGGCTGAAGGTGCCGCCCTCTGCGGATGCGACAGAGTCGAAATGTATACCGAGTCATATGCCAGCATGTACAGGAAAGACAGGGAGGCTGCCATCGCACCTTTCATAAAGACCGCTCAGGCGGCACGGGAATGTGGCCTCGGCCTCAATGCAGGACATGACCTGAACCTTGAAAATCTTGAACACTTCATACGCAACATCCCTTGGACTGACGAAGTTTCCATAGGCCATGCAATCATCTGTGATGCATTATATATGGGTTTGGAGCAAACAATACAGGCCTATCTCTCAAAAGTTAAGATTTTTTAACTATCTTTGCGCGCTCATATCTATAAGACAAACAATATAATTATAAGATACAAATGAAAAACACATCACTTATCCTCAGCGTCATCGCACTTGTCGCTGCAGTAGTATTCGGAATCATTTCTCTTACAAATGGTGGAAAGTCAGCCGAGCAGGCTGCAGAGGGCGAAGCAACTGAGGCTGCCGCAGTAAAGGGCGATATCGTCTATGTAGACCTTGACAGAATCCTCATGGAGTACGACATGGCCAACGACCTCAGGTCTGTTGTAGAGACAAAGGTACAGAACATCCAGGCAGAAGTCACCAGAAGAGGAAAGAAACTCGAGAACGAGGTAATGGACTTCCAGAACAAGATCGACAAAGGCCTCATGACCCGTTCAGTAGCAGAAGTACAGGGTCAGAAACTCCAGCAGCAGGAAGTAGAGTTCAACAACTACGCAGCACAGAAGCAGCAGGAGATCCAGGAAGAGCAGGTGGTAATGATGAACCAGCTCGGTGACGCCATCCAGACCTACCTCCAGAAATACAACGAGGAAAAGCAGTATGCGATGATCCTCACCAACTCAGGCGGAGCACCTGTGATCACTGCAGACGCTTCACTTGACATCACTGACGATGTTCTCGCCGGTCTGAACGAGGAGTACATCAAGTCAAAGAACAACAAAAGCAAGGAATAATCATTGAAGATAGCAATACTGTCCTGTTTCTATCCCTACAGAGGAGGAATATCTCAGTTTAACGCATGCCTGTACAATGAACTGAGCAAGAATCACGTTGTCAAGGCATTCAATTTCAAGAGACAGTATCCGGAGTTTCTGTTCCCGGGAAAGACACAGTTTGTGACAGCAGATGATGAGGCCGTACCGGTAGAGAGCGTATCTCTGCTGGATACGGCCAATCCTTTTTCATACATCAGCACATACAGAGCCATAAGGGACTGGAACCCCGACGTGCTGATAGTAAGGTACTGGATGTCATATTTCGCTCCGTCCCTCGGATACATCACACGCAGGATGAAGAAGCACTGCAAGGTGATTTCCATACTTGACAACGTAGTGCCTCATGAGCCACGGTTCTTCGACACGCCTCTGACAAGATATTTCCTGAAGGGAAGTTCCGGTAGCGTAACCCTATGCGAAGCAGTCTCAAAGGATCTTCTCCGTATCAGTCCTGAGGCCAGGTATACAGTCATCCAGCACCCCTTGTACTCCCATTTCGGAGAAAGAATAGAAAGACACGAAGCCGAGGCCAGGCTCGGTCTGAAACCAGGCATGAAGAACATCCTGTTCTTCGGACTCATCAGGGCATACAAGGGCCTCGACATCCTTCTGGAAGCATTCGGGCTGCTGCCTGAAGGCTACCAACTCATAATTGCAGGCGAACCATACGGTTCATTTGACAGATATCAGGAAATAATAGACCGTCTGCCTTGCAGGGATATGATCTGCAAGAACCTGAAATATATAAAGGACTCGGAAGTCACGGATTACTTCTCGGCCGCTGATCTTGCAGTCCTTCCGTACAGAAGCGCAACACAAAGCGGGATAAGTTCCGTTTCATACCATTTCGAGGTACCGATGATAGTCACCGATGTAGGAGGGCTGAAAGAAACCATCGGAGACAGAGGCACCGGAATCGTTGCACCGGAAGGGACTCCGGAAAGCATCTGTAAAGAGATACTCAGATACTTCAGCGACCCACGCATAAAGGATGACTGCATCAGAAACATACGTCTCGAAAAGGAAAGGCTTTCCTGGAAGACATTCGCGGAAAGACTAGAAGAATTCATCGGTCATATATAAGGGAAACATGATTGGAAAGACAATAAAGACCATAGCATTGGCAATCGCCATCCTCTCATATCCTGCATCGCTCACGGCGCAGGACTATATCGGCACACCCGTCACCGTATCAAAGGAAAAGGTAAGGATCAACGGAAAGATCTGCTACTCGCACATCGTCCTGGAAAAGCAGACCCTGTTTTCCATCGCAAAGGCATACAACGTGACCGTCGATGACATCTACATGATGAATCCGTCACTCAAGGAGACAGGTCTCAAGAAGAATTCCATCATCCTGATTCCCGCTCCCGAAGCTGCAAAGACACCTGAACCAAAGAAAAAGGAAGAACCAAAGCCAAAAGTAGAGGTACAAGAAGTTGTTCCTGAGGAGAAACCTGACTCCAAAGTTGTTGAAAAAAGTGAAAAGAAGCAGGAAAAGCAGGTAAAAACAGTCAAGCAGAAGGTTCATGTCAGGAAATGGTACGAAGATCTCGATGTCATCGCACAAAAGTACGGTGTGACCGTAGAGGCACTCATGAAGGCCAATAATCTGACCGGGCGCAAACTTGCAAACAGACAGAAACTGATCATTCCAGAACCTGGAGAAATCATTGAAGAGCCCGTCACAGGAGAAAAGGAAGAAATGATCCATCCGACCGACACTACAGTCACCATCGAGCCTGCGGCAGATTCACTGCATAAGGAAGAAGAGAAGCCGTGGATATTTTCTCCAAAGGATGAGGTGGCTATGACAATGATCCTTCCTCTAAGGGCTGCAGAAGAAAATATCAGCAGGAACAATCTTGACTTCTACTGCGGAGCTCTGTTGGCCGTATACGACATGGCAGAAAAAGGCATAAGCACAGACCTTGACATCTACGACTCGGCAGACGGAAGCCACAAGATGACTGAAGATGACCTGCAAAGGAGCGACGTAGTCATAGGTCCGGTATCCTCTTCCGACCTCGGCAGACTTCTTGAGGTGGCACCGGAACAGACGATGATAGTTTCTCCTCTGGACCAGAGGGCCGAACCCCTTGCCTTTTCACACAGAAACTTCATCCAGGCCCCGACTCCTCACAAGGTTCAATATGACGACCTCGCGAAATGGATCAGAGAAGACACAGAAGCGGTGGACACCGTCATAATATTTACTGAAAAAGGAGCGGCAAAGACAGAGGCTGCACGCATGATGATAGAGTCCGCAGACTCTGCCCGCATCACCTACATACCTTTCTCATACAGCATCCTTGAAGGACGCGACGTCCTGAATCCTTTAAAGGAGAAGATGACTCTCACAGGAACAAACCGCATCCTGATAGCATCAGAAAGCGAAGCCTTCGTCAACGACGTTGTCAGGAACCTCAACATCCTGATTCATGAGAAATACAATGTCGTTCTCTACGCTCCGTCGAAGATACGCAGTTTCGAGACCATCGAGGTGGAGAACTTCCACAACACCTCACTACATGTGAGCCTCGGTTACTACATAGATTACGAGAGCCGGCAGGTCAAGGACTTCCTCCTGAAGTACAGAGCGCTTTACAATACAGAACCGACCCAGTTCGCCTTTCAGGGGTACGACCTCACGGCGTTGTTCATTGAATCATGCAGCAGATATGGCGGCAGATGGCCTGAAATGCTTTCTTCGGACGACATATACATGCTACAGAGCACCTTCAGATACAGAAAGGTCGAGGACAGCGGATATGTGAACAATGGCGTAAGAAGGATAGTCTACGGAAAGGACTGGACCGTGACCGAAATAAAATAGGCCTATCCCTCCAGAAGGGACTCGGCATTTGCGATGGCGGCATCAGTCAGAACGGAACCGCTGAGCATGCGCGCAACTTCAAGAACTCTCTGTCTGTCAGAGAGTTTTTTGATTGTAGTGACCGCTGTAGATGTTGACGGATCCACATCTTTGGAAACAAGATAATGAGCACTTCCCTTTGCAGCCACCTGCGGGAGATGGGTAATGGCGAATACCTGCATGTATCTGCCCATGTCACAGATCATGGATCCCATTCTGTCAGCCACGCTGCCTGAGACTCCGGTATCGATCTCATCAAAGACCATCGTCGGCATTTTGGCAAAACGGGCACGCATCGCCTTCAATGCCAGCATTATACGCGACATCTCACCTCCGGAAGCACACTTGGCCACATCGACGGCATTTCTTCCTGAGGCAGAGAAACGGAACTGGACGGAATCACGACCGGAAGCACAGATCGATATAGGAAGAAGTTCCACTTCAAACACAGCGTACGGCAGTTCGAGATTCCTGATGGAGTCAGTCATGGATTCGGCAAACGGACCTGATGCTGCAGAACGCATTTCGTGCAACTCATCTGCCGCTGCAGCCAAAGATGTCTCCGTCTCGGTCATTGAAGCCAGGAGTTCTGCCCTCTTTTCTTCCAGCTGCGTAGAATCGAACAAGGTTTCGGACAACCTGTCACGAAGGGCCATCAATTCCGCCTCATCTGCACAGCCATGCTTCTGCATCAGTCCATACAACATGGACATTCTGGCTTCTACCTCCTCCAGCCGGCTTTCCGAAACATCTGTCCTCATGTTGAGATCTGATATCTCTGAAAGGATATCATCAAGTTCAAGACGGCATGAGGCCAGCCTTTCCGCCAACGACGACGCAGCAGGAACATATCTGCCCAGACGGGAAAGCACACGGTCAGCCTCCTTGAGAGAAGAATCGATTGAAGGTATCTCGCCCCCTGAAGAAGATGCCGTGAAGATGTCCTCTACCTGACATAAGCCTGACTTTATTTCCTCTGCATTTGCAAGTTGCTTCTGCTCCTCCTCCAGTTCGGCCAGTTCTCCGACACGGAGTCGGGCTTCTTCCAACTGACGGTACTGCGCCTCGTTGTAGTCCTTCTCTCCTGCAAGTCTGGTTATCCTGGCATCAAGCGAAGCAAGTTCTGACTTCATCCTTGTCAGGCGGCGCCACAACTCATCGCACTCGGCACGCTTTTCTGACGCCCCCGCAAAATAATCAAGTATTCCCAGTTGGAAATTCCTGTCGGAAAGCAGCAAGGTCTGATGCTGAGAATGGATATCCACAAGTTTGGAAGCGATATCCTGAAGAACCTGGACTGGGACTGGAGAATCATTGACAAAAGCACGTGACCTTCCGGAACGGTTGACGACCCGCCTTACGATCAGATGGCCGCCATCCCACTCGACCTCATTCTCCTCGAGGACAGAGCGCAAGGACGTATCGGACGGATCCGTGTCAAATTCCGCTTCCACAACGCAGTTGTCAGCACCTTCTGACAGCATTCCTGCATCCGCCTTGGAACCCATCACAAGGCCTAAAGCCCCTAAAAGAATGGATTTACCGGCTCCTGTCTGTCCCGTAATAATGATCAGACCCTCCGGAAAATCGATTTCCAGAGAGTCTATCAGAACATAATTCCTTACCAGAAGCCTACTGAGCATAGCAGATTACTCCTCGTCCTGCTTTGCCATTCTATAAGAGATGTTGCCGTCCTTGAACTCCTCGATTGCCACAAGGCTAGGCTTAGGCTGCCTCTCATAGTACTTTGAAATCTCTATCTGCTCACGGTTCTCGAACACCTCTTCCATAGTGTCGCGGTCGTTCTTGAAGTCATCAAGTTTTCTTGTAAGTTCCTTCTTCTCCGCGATGGCGATCTGATTGGCTCTCTTCGAGAGGATCACCACTGTTTCATAGATGTTACCTGTAGGTGCCGCGAGATCGTTCAGGTCTCTTGTAAGTGTGTTTACCGGTGTTTTCTTGCTTGCCATTTTCTATTTCAGATTATCATTTTCAACATTATACATGGATCAGGACGGAAGTCCCCCCATTTAATTATACCGAAGGATTCAAAGAGAGTTTCATTTTTTTTGAGACTTTCTTTCCTCACGCATGAGTTTTCTTCTCTCTTTCGCAAAATCTCTCTCGGTCATCTCCTTACCTTCCGCTTCGGCCACATCCCTTCCGAGCGCCTTCTGAGCCTTGCGGTACACATCGTCCAGTTCCTTCCTGTAATGAGACTCCGGAAGTTCACCAATGAAATTATAATAGTCATCCAGGAATGTAAGATACCTCTCCTTCTGCTTTTCAGGCACGCTCAGATAGGCATACTTATAAGAAGACATTGCAACATAATACAAAATGTCCTCCCTGTACACGTTCTCTGCGTCATCCTTCAGCACATTGCGGAATGCAACTCTGGAGGCAAGATAGTCCTCCATCTTGTAATAGAGTTTCGCGCCCTCATAAGCCTTCTTGTCAAGACGCTCGTTAAGTTCCATGAGCATGTCACGGCACTCCTTCATATGGGTATTCGCAGGGAACTCAAGGATATACTCCGAAATGGCATTGATAGCCTTGTAGGTCGGAGTCTGGTCAAGTTCGTACCTCAAGGTCGACCTGTAGAGACAGTCCAGCCTCAGATATCTGGCCTCGGACGTGAACGGACTGCTCGGATAACTGTTGATGAACTGATCGAAATTGGTCTCAGCAGTATAGTAATCCTTGAACTTGTAGTTGCTCAATCCCCAGTAATACTTCACAGTGTCATCCCTTTCCGTTCCGTTCGTAAGGACGGAGAGAGACTCGAACAGTGATGCCGCCTTGGAGTATTTTCCATCGTTGTAATAATTGAATGCCGCCTCATACTTGGCATCCGCATCATTGCTGTTGAGCAGCACCTCATACTGTGACTTGCATGAACAGAGTGCAGCAAACGCCGCCAGAACCGCAAACAGTTTCTTCAATCTCATCACTAAACTTTCGTCTTTAGTTAATTATTGCATCTTCAGGAACTTCTCCGCATCAAGAGCGGCACGACAGCCGGAAGCGGCTGCTGTGATGCACTGTCTGTAAAGAGGATCCTGGACATCACCTGCAGCAAAGACTCCCTCGACATTCGTCTTCGAGGTCTTTCCATCTGTGACGATATAGCCTTCCTTGTCGACTGCAACCCACTGGCTGAAGAGTTCTGAATTAGGATGGTGTCCGATAGCAAGGAAAAATCCGTCCACATCGATATCAAAAACCTCGCCATCCTTTCTGACGAGTCTTGCACCTGTCACGCCATACTCGTCTCCGAGAACCTCCTGAGTGTTGCAGTTCCACAGAATCTCGATGTTCTCTGTGTTCCTGACTCTCTCCTGCATGGCCTCCGATGCCCTGAGGACATCCCTGCGGACGATCATATATACCTTCTTGCACAGACCTGCAAGATATGTAGCCTCCTCACATGCAGTGTCACCGCCACCTACGACAGCCACAGTCTTCTTCCTGTAGAAGAAACCGTCACATGTAGCGCAGGCAGACACTCCGAGCCCCCTGTACTTCACTTCCGAAGGCAGGCCGAGATACTTTGCAGTAGCGCCTGTAGCAATGATAAGAGTCTCGGCAGCAATCTCATGAGATCCATCGACGACAATCCTGAACGGCCTCTGTGAAAGATCTGCGGAAGTGATGGCACCGGTACGTACATCAGCACCGAGACGTACCGCCTGGGCGCGCATGGTGGCCATAAGTTCCGGACCTGAAACTCCGTTTTCAAATCCAGGATAATTCTCTATATCGGTAGTGGTGGTAAGTTGTCCTCCAGGCTGCACTCCTTCATATACTACCGGAGCAAGATCAGCCCTTGACGCATAAATCGCAGCAGTATATCCTGCCGGACCTCCACCTACTATAAGACATTTTACTGATTCCATAATCATAAAGTTTTGTGTAACTTGCAAATATAGCAACTTTCAGGCATTTTCCATGAAAATTATCAGACTTTCATCAGATAAGGCTTCGCCTTCCTGTAGACCCAGCCCAGAAGACAGTCCGGAAGGATTCTGCATATCGGCCTGAAAATGTGGTTAAGGACTCCGGGCATGGTCCCCTTACGTCTCTTGAAAGTAGCCTTCAGAGCCTTGTCTACAGCCTTTTCGGGAGAAATCATGACCGCAATGGACCTCGCCAGTTTCTTCAGGCCGGGCCTGATAGGGATAAGAGGAGTATCCACCGCACCAAAATATGCATTGGTAACACTCACACCCGTCTTCTGACACTCGATCCTGAGTTCACGCGAATAATCCTTGACAAACCTCTTGGTGCTTCCGTACATTCCTATTCCCGGCCAGTTCATGCATTCTGCCAGAGACGAGATATTGAGGATATATCCGCATCCCCTCTCCTTCATTCCCACAACATACTTCCGGCACAACATCAACGGAGTCTGCATATGGAGCATCATTATAAGCCTGAGCATACGCTCACTTGTCTCGGCTATTCCCTGACAATACATCACACCTGCATTGTTGACAAGCACCTCAACCTGACATCCCTCAGCCTCTGTCCTGGCAAAGACAACATCAGCCGCATCCTGCGCGGAAAGATCCTGTACAAGAGGCAGCACCTTGAAACGAGCCTTCACATCAGCCTCCATCCCTTCATCTGCCTTCACATCCGTCTCAACCAAGGATACGGTCTGCTCAAGACCTGAAGGATTGATATCAACCAGGACAAGACTGTAACCCATAAGTGCCAATCGTCTGGCATAAATCTGTCCCATGCCCGAGGCCGCCCCAGTCACAAGGGCATATGCCTCATAATTCCTGAATCTATGTTTCATCGTATGCAATTCAAAAAACGGCTGCAAAAATACCATTTTTCAGCGAAAAACAGAAGAATCCGCCCTTTATTTTATAATGCCCAATTTAGAAATCTTCAAATTTATTTGCTGCATTCGATTTAAAAACATACCTTTGCACCAAACATGAAGACAAATATGACCACACACAAATGCCCGAACATCGAGGAATTCAAAGGCATCCTCAAGAAACACTCCCTCAAGGCCACACCTCAAAGGCTCGCCGTACATGAGGCTATGATGAATCTGGGACACGCATCTGCAGACATGGTCACAGAAGCCATCAAGGAGAAAGCCGCGGCAAAAGTGACAGTAGCGTCGGTATACAACATTCTGACACACATGGCCATGCTGGGAGTCTACAACTACAGGTTGAGCACAAACAACAAGATGTACTTCGACGTCAACACATTCAAGCACATACACCTCTACGACCAGGAGAACCACATGTACAAGGATGTGATAGACGACGAACTGATCTCATTGATAGAGGCACACCTCTCCCGCAAGAGATTCAAAGGCTACAGGGTGGAAGGGATAGACATCCAGCTCATGGGACGTCCGACCCGCAAGAAGTACATCATCTAGGCGCGACGCCTTCCCTTTGCCGCACAGAAGGCCAGAAGGCCCAGTGCGACTATAGATCCGGCCACATAACCGACAACCGGAGAAAGGTGAAGACCTCCGTTCACGTGAGGCGCCATGATGAAATAACTTACACAGACAAAGGTAAGGAAAGATGCAGGAAGGGAGCACAGCCAGTGCGCCTTTCCTTTCTTTATGAAATAAGCGCTCGCAGTCCACATCACGATGGCCGCAAGGGTCTGGTTGCCTATTCCCACATACTTCCACACGGTAGAGAAATCCATCTTGCAGCACACGAAGGCAAGCACGAATATAGGAAGACTTATCAGGACGCGCTTCATGACAGGCTTCTGATCGCTCTTCAGGAAATCAGCCACAGTGAGCCTGAGGCTTCTGAACGCCGTATCACCCGAAGTGACAGGACAAACGACCACACCGATGACAGCAATGATGGCACCGACTTTTCCAAGCCAACTCCTGCAGATCATATCCACGGCAATAGCGGGAGTCACCTTGGTCAGCACCCCGTTCACCATCACACCGTTTGTAGCAGCATCGTTCAGTCCTTCAGGTCCGCCGAAATATGCCATTGCTGCTGTCGCCCACACGATAGCGACGATTCCCTCTGCTATCATAGCACCATAGAATATCGGACGGGCATGTTTCTCGTTCTTAAGACAACGGGCCATCAGAGGAGACTGTGTGGCATGGAAGCCTGAGATCGCACCGCAGGACACCACCACAAAAAGCATAGGTATCAGGATATTGTTCTGCGGGTCCGAATGCCAGTTCTTCAGAGTCGCAGGAGTCAGTTCGACCATCTCATGCGCTCCGGTGATGTCACCCACGACCAGCATGATCCCCACCCCGAGAGCCATGAAAAGAAGCGCCGCTCCCATCAGAGGATAGATGTTTCCGATGATCTTGTCGATAGGCAGAAGCGTCGCCAGAAGATAATATGCAAATATCACATAAAGCCAGACTTCCTTGTTCACTCCTGTCAGAGATGCGATGAGGTCGGCAGGACCGGTCACAAACGACACTCCCACAGCGAGAAGAAGGAAACAGACCACGACATTCATCACGGTCTTCATAGTCCTGCCGAGGTTCGCTCCGATGATGTCAGGCATGTTCGCACCACCGCTTCTGATGGACATCATTCCCGAAAAGAAGTCATGTACAGCACCCATGAAGATGCACCCTACGACTATCCACAGATACGCTGCAGGGCCATATGCAGCACCCATGATAGCACCGAAGATCGGGCCGAGACCGGCAATGTTCAGGAACTGGATCACGAATACCTTCCAGGTCGCCATCGGCTTGAAATCCACCCCGTCACCAAGTTCATAGGCAGGGGTCTTACGTCCCGGATCGGTACCGAAATACCTCTCCACAAACTTTCCATAAATCATATAACCTGCGACAAGAAGCAGTATGCAGACAAAAAAGGTTATCATGTTCCGGTGATATTTTCGTCAAATGTAACAACTTTCGACGGCAAATGCAACGAACATCGCCGTTTATGCATCTTATAACCTGTCCGACGGAAAAAGCCGTCAGGCGACAACAGATAAACACAAATTATGAAGAATAAAGTAAGACAAATCATTTCAATCGCAACAGTAATCGTTGCCCTTTGCGCGGCATCATGCCAGAAAGACGACACACTCTACTACGGAAACTTCACAATGGGAAATGTAGTTGACGGAAGATTCATCAGCGACCAGGGCAACACATTCAATGTGGTGGAACAACTCTGCTCAGGACAACTGGACACAATGAAGAGAGCCATCATGGTATGCGACGTACTTAACGAAACAGAAGGAAAGGAGAACGAATACGACATCCGCCTTACCCAACTATCCTCAGTCCTGACCAAGACTCCCCTCACCCTTGAGGAAGCAGCAGAAGGCGATGCAGCAGTAAAGAACCCTGTCCTCATCGACCGCTTCTGGTACTCCGGAGGCTACATCAACATGTATGTCGTAGTTCCTTTCGATTCATCCAAGAAGGTAAAGCACCTGATCAATCTGGTGCATTCTGTCGGAGAAGACGGAAACATAGTCCTGGAACTCCGCCACAATGCCTTCTCTGACCTCAGAGACGATACCAACTCCAAGATGACCCTCGGCGGAACATATGTAAGTTTCCCTATCCTTGATGTCATCAAGAAGGACAGCGCAAAGATCATTGTCAAGTGGCTATGGTACGAGACAGCAGGCATGGCATACTCTTCTGTCGAAAAGGAATACAGCGTAGAATACAACTGGAAACGCGACGGATTCGAGCAGGTGCCTCAGACCCTGACCCTCAGATCCCCAAAAGAACTGCAATAACCCTATTTCAACAACATACAGAACTGACCTATGAAGCAGAAGGTGTGGCCCGGTAACTCCGGACCACACCTTTTTCATTTCCCATATCCCGCCAATCAGGTTCCCTAAAGCAGACTCACGCCAAACGAAAGCCAGTCCTTACAATGCCGCCACCTGCTCTTCAGTCAGGCCTGTAGCGATAGCAATGTCACTGACTTGCATTCCAGCAGCCTTCAGATTTCTCGCAATCTCCATAGCCTTTGTCTGCTTCCCTTCCTCTCGCCCTTCTTCTCGTCCTTTTGCCTCACCCTCGGCCAGTCCTTTCGCAAGCCCCTCAGCCAGTCCTCTTGCATGCGCATCCTCCGTCGCCGTCTGGATTATGTTGTCGTAGTCACCCATATTGTCCATAGATTTAATGTAATGTTCATACTCTTCCGCGGTAAATTTACCTAATTCGGACAGCAAAAACAAGCGTTTGAACAGAGGTTCGGTGAAATTCTCAGGAATCGTCTCCAGTTCATGCATGTGACCCAGAAGCCAGAGCCACTTGTCGTACATCGTCTCAAGTTCCCAGACACGT
>JAFURF010000049.1 GCA_017471965.1 Bacteroidales bacterium | reverse complement strand
TCAAAGAACTTTTCCAAATCGAGGTCAACACAATATGTATAACCTTGGTTGACGAGTTCATTTGAACGAAGCAACGCATCATGTGCGGAGCGGTTCGGACGGAAGCCGTAACTGCTCGCACTGAACTTCGGTTCATAGATTGAAGACAGCACCTGCGAGAGGGACTGCTGGATTACTCGGTCTACCAAGGTCGGGATACCGAGTTGGCGCTTCTTGCCGTTGTCCTTGGGTATCTCTACCCTGCGAACGGGGTTCGGCCTATAGCGCCCTTTAAGGATTGATGTTGTCAGTTCATCTCCATGGCGCTTAAGATATGGGAGGAGTTCATCCAATCCCATATTATCGACACCGCCACTGCCCTTGTTCGAGATGACGCGCTTGTAAGATGCGTTCATGTTCCCGCGGGACAATATTGTCTCCAACAACATCTCACTACTAAGGTTCACTTCCACGAGTGAGTCATGCGATATGCCCATCACGGTCTGCACTCCTGCGTACTCTTCGGATTCCGTCCTATCCCTGCGCAGGCATCCTTGCGTTTTCTGCATTTCGTCCGTCATAAGGTTTTCATTCACGGCACTCGTTTATATAAGGTTCTGCCCTTCCCCGAACGTGCCGATTTTTTTTTTCGGGTACTATGGCTTCGGCTGACTTCTCGCAGTTCGTTGTTACTACTTGCCCTTTGGCTCGTCTGCGAGACCTCCCCAGATAAGAACATGTTCTTTCTGCCTTATGCCTGCCGCATTTACCCACATGGATTCCGAATGACTATCGGGCTTTAACTTCTTATGCAGTCTTACCCTACATGTAGGCCTTATATGCGATTCCTGTCCGTCAGGCCAGGCTTTTGCCGCCGGCTTCCTTCAGATTCCACCTCACGATGGACACCCTTGCCCTTGGCTATATGCTTCCCGCCATTAGGGCGCATTAGGGACTTTCACCCGTTAGAACATGCCCATGCTGGGCGTACACAAAAAAATCGCCGTATTACCGACGATTTTACTAATTATTGAACTTTGGTAAGGCTGAAGCCTTTCAGCATGAAATCATTTACTTTCCGGCTCATGTTGTCCGCATCCGACTCACATCGCAGCACAAACCTGTGTTTTCCGGCAGTCAGGCGTATCTTTTCCGGAGCAGTCCAGCCCCACATATCCCAGCCGTCCGTCATATAGATCTTCGGTTCTCCGCCCGCATAATGTCTGTTAGGGAAAACATTCAGGCATTCTTTCCTGCCGTCAACATAAAGCATTCTCAATCCGCAGGTCAGATCCGAATATAGAGAACCTCTGGCATTGGCATAATTCCATGAAAGACTCCATACGCCATCTGACGGCACTTCCGCTTCGACCACGTAATCCTTTCCGGTGCTTCCGACAAGCATGACAGGCTCGAAACTGCGGGTTATCTTTTCATTCCTGTTGAGCGGCTCCGAAGGGAAAGATTCGGTACCGTCTGCCTTCACCGCAATAACCTGAATATCACCACTCCAGTCCTCTCCGACATCACACTTCGGTACTTTCGTTTCATGCACTTTCTTTCCTCCCGCATATATATCGTACCTGACAGCACCTTCTTCTGCATACCATCTCATATACTTTCCACGACCTCCGAAACGGACAAACGGAGTAGGAGGCGTCCTTACATCCGAGACCATATTGGTCGTCATATCCTCTGAAAATCTGTCTGCAAGAACTATCTCCACCGTGTGTTCTCCGGCAAGACCGGCAGGAAATACCGCTTCACTCATTACCTGTCCGTCTATGGCGAAAGTCTTTATCACATTGCCATATCCCTTGACAACAATATCCAGCAGCGCATTTCTGTAAGGATAATTCTCTATTTTCCTTTCAGCCTTCAGCGCTTTCGGAACGACAGGAGCAAAGGAAAGGGTATCTGGACCGGTATAATTGATACCCATGAGGGTGCGGAACGTTATGCCAAGATTTCCGGAGAGGCTCCATAGCATATTGCTTGAATTGACATGGGTTCCCTTCCAGTTTCCGTCATTTGCAACAAAGTTTTCCTTATTGGTAGCATACATCATGGCAGCCCGCCATACCGCAGCGACACCGTGAAGAACTCCCTTCTCATTACCGGTCTTGGCGCTTGCAAGGACCCAGTAAGACTGAACGAACGGCCACACCGCACGATTGTGATATGGGCCCATATCAGGCACCCAAGGCCAGAATACAGGGGCACCGAAATCCACAACCGGCATAGACTGTGAAAGTCTCGTCGCACGCTCCCCTTCAGCAACGCCATAGAGGATTGCCAAAGAATGTCCCAAAGTCTCGCTTTTCTTGAAGAGCAGATCATCATTGCGTCCGCCAAGGTACATCGCATAATAACCCTTGTCTTCCATCCAGAGATGCTCGTTTACCGCTTCCTTGAGAGACTGTGCCTTATCTTCAAAGACAACCGCTGTCTGATCATCACCGAGGATACGGCCCATCTTGGCAGCAGAGGTCAGTGCCATATAATGTACCACATTGGTACCCAAACACTTGGACTTATAAATTTCAGCAGACTCCATCCAAAGAGGATAACTGTTCTTCCTCCAGTCGATGAATGATGATTCGCCCCTCGCAAGACCTGTTTCCTCATCATAGATTGTCCTCATATCGACTTCGATCGACTTCTTCGCAACGGGATAGACTGTCTCCAGCCACTGACGGTCGCCTGTCACCTTGTAAAGTTCCCACGCCGCAGAAACCCAGATCTGTCGGTCGGTGCTGCAAGGCCATGCT
>JAFURF010000048.1 GCA_017471965.1 Bacteroidales bacterium | reverse complement strand
TTGTGGAGGATTCATCCTCAGGATGGTGGGCGGAGCACAGGTGAACATGTTCATCGTTGCAGCAGTGCTGCTCGTGCTCGGAGCATTGTCGGTACGTTTCGTGAAGAATGAGAAGAATGCCTGATCCTCAATTGACAGAATTAAGGAAATTTCATCATAAAAACAAACAACAATCTACTAACCAAAGCAATTCTTTATGAATAGAATCATGACTCTATGTGCATCCTTCCTGCTTTCATGCATTATGGGTGCATCTGTATTCGCCCAGGGCGGATACGAAGTGAAAGGAGTTATCGTAGACCAGTTAGGTCCGGTTATGGGTGTCACTATTCTGGAGCAGGGCACCACAACAGGTACAGCCAGCGGTCTTGACGGTGACTTCACACTTACGGTATCAGGGCCAGATGCAGTGATAGAAGTAAGTTGCATAGGATATGCGACACAGACATTCACAGCATCGCAGATGCCATCGGGAATAACTCTGTCCGAGGACGCCATGTTCCTTGAGGACGTGGTGGTGATCGGTTACGGATCACAGAAGAAGAAAGAGGTCACCGGTTCGGTTGCATCAGTCAAAGCTGAGGACTTCAATGCCGGAGTGAAGACCAGTCCGGTCGGTCTTCTTCAGGGAAAGGTTGCAGGTCTCAACATCATCAGAACAACCAGCGACCCAACCAACACAGGCTTCAATGTGCAGATCCGCGGATTCTCCACCCTCGACAAAGGAGCAGGAACATCTCCCCTCTATATCGTAGACGGAGTGCCTGTAAGCAACATCGACAACATATCTCCGGATGAAATCGCTTCCATGGATGTCCTCAAGGATGGTTCTGCCGCCGCCATCTATGGTACACGCGGTACCAACGGTGTGATCATCATCACCACAAAACGCGGTGACAATTTCTCAGACACAGCAAACACAAGAGTCGAATATTCCGGATATGCTTCTGTTTCCATGAGAAACGGAGACATGGGAATGGCGACAGCGGAGGAATATGCAGATCTCGCCAACCTTTCCAACGGAGCAGTAAGTCCTGTGATCTATTCAGATGCAGAAGGCAATGTAGCCTATACAGACTGGATGGATGCTCTTACAAGAGACGTAGCGACCACCCACAGTCATAATGTTGCAATAGCAGGTTCATCCAGCAGATTCAACTACAGGGCCGCTCTTGCATACAAAGATGCTCAAGGTATAGCGAAAAACAACAACCGTGAAGAAATCATAGCCAAAATAGCCGCTTCACAGAAAGCACTCGACGGCTGGCTCGAACTTCAGTACGACCTTTCATACATGCACTATCGCAACGACTATTTCTGCGGTGATTTCAAGCAGGCTGCGATAATGAATCCGACATATCCGATTTATGATCCGGCAAATGCCAACGGATTCTTCATGCCGACTGGTACAGGAACATCAAACCCTGTGGAACAGATGGAACAGAAGGAGTCGTATCAGGACGGCAACTACTTCAGAGGTTCGGTGAAGGCAACCCTGAACATCAAACCTGTACAAGGACTCAAAGTGAGCGGTTTTGCAGCAATCGAGGAAGGTGACAACAGGAACTTCTGGTACAACAACACCATCAATACAGACCAGAACGGATCCGGAAAGGCCGGAAGAGGCAGTAACTTCAACTTCAGCAAACTCTTTGAAGTTACAGCAGATTATTCACGTGCAATCGGTTCACATCATATAGCCGCTGTTGCCGGTTTCTCATATCAGAATTTCCTTTATGACGGTCAGAACATTGAAAACAAGGGTTTCCCTACCGATGACGCAAAATATTACCAGATAGGTAACGGAGATGCTTCAAAAGAGTATCTCAACGCGTCATCATACAGGAATTCAAATACGCTTGCTGCAGTATTCGGCCGTGTGAACTATAACTATGCCGAAAAATACCTCATATCGGCATCTATCCGTCGAGAAGGTTCTTCCCGTTTCGGCGCAAATAACAAATGGGGATGGTTCCCTGCAGTCAGCCTCGGATGGAGAATCACCGGTGAGGATTTCATGGCGGACAAGACATGGGCCGATGAACTCAAACTCCGCGCCGGTTTCGGTGTAACCGGTAACAACCTCGGCTCTGACCTCAAGTCAGTGGCAATGCTCTCGAACGGAGGTACATTCTGGTACGATGGAAAATATGTATACACATACGGTGTAAGTCAGAATGTAAATCCTGACCTCCGTTGGGAAAAGAAGTATGAGTACAACGTCGGACTCGACTATGCATTCCTGGACAGCCGCATCTATGGTAGTGTGGATATTTATTACCGCCAGACACGTGACCTGCTTTGGGACTACGAAGTACCTACCCCGCCATATCAGTTCACGACTCTTCTTGCCAATGCCGGACAGATGGACAGTTATGGTATTGAACTCGCAATCAGCGGCATACCTGTAAAAAATGACAATTTCACATGGGTAACCACCCCAACAATCGCATTCAACCGCAACTATGTCACAAGACTGTCTGACCCTTCAAAAGGCTTTAACTACAAACAGACAACATCAGGTGGTGTCGGAGAGAACGGTATCATGAACACAAACACCCAGTTGGTAACTGAAGGTCAGCCTGTAGGAGCATTCTACGGCTACAAGTTCGCCGGATTCAAGTCAGACGGAACATGGATGTTCGAGACTCCGGAAGGCGGTTACAAGACTGGCGACGCAATATCAGAGGGAGACCGTCAGATCATCGGAAATGCCCAGCCTCTCTTCACCTTCGGATGGAATAATACGGTCCGCTACAAGAACCTTGACGTATCTGTATTCTTCCGTGGTGTCTATGGCAACGACGTGCTCAATGTGACTCGCTGGGCTTACGGTCCGCAGAAATCCACCCCGACCAATGTATTCCTCAAGGATGCGGTAGGAAGCAATGTCGTATATTCTGACAAGGGACATTTCTCTGATTACTATCTCGAAGATGGTTCATACATCAAACTGGATAACCTTACCGTAGGTTACACCTTCAAATTAAAGGAGAACAAATACATCGACAATCTCCGCGTATACCTTACAGGACAGAACCTTTTCACAATCTCAGGATACAGCGGACAGGATCCAGAGGTCAACACTACAAGTGTATGGGATTCAGGTATCGATTATCCTGACTTCTACCCTACTGTCGCTACAGTCATGCTCGGAGTAAACCTCAGTCTCTTCTAATCTCAAGATTGACAATGAAAAAGATTTTATACATACTGGCAATCGCCATGATATTGCCATTCTTCTCTTCATGCGAAGGCATGCTTGAGGAGCAGAACTATGGTAACCCTACCGTAGATTCAATGATGGGAAACGAGGAGAACATAGTGCTTCTCGTAGGCCAGGCTTATGCTGAACTCAAATGGGTTCATGACCACTGGGGATATTGGGGAGTGAACTCACTCACATCAGACGAATGTCTATGCCCAATCCGTATGCCGGGCGAGCACTGGAAAGATTCATATTATTGGACACGTCTGAACAATCACAACTGGAACTGGATGGGAGATGCGTTCAAGAATATCTGGAATACGACCATTTCCGGAGCCGTCCTCTGCAACAAACTTCTGTCTACACTTGCTGATGCTGAGGATGCAATGGACCCAAGGCTCTATGCTCAATATGTCGGCGAACTTGAAGTCCTTCGTTCATATTATTACTTCCTGCTTTTCGATTGTTTCGGAAGAATACCTTATCTGGAAGAATTCGTTGACAAGACCGAGCCCCTTATGGAGCCGGTTGACGTATGGTCAAATCTCGTGAATTGTCTGGAGAGAAACGCTCCAAACATGCCGCAGGTCACAGATGCGACACGTGCCACAAACTACGGCCGAGTGACACAGGGATTTGCATACAGTCTTCTTGCACGCCTCTACCTTAATGCTGAGTCATACGGATGTACTGCTGCCAATGTCAATCTCAACGACAACAAGCAGTACAGAGATTCCTACAAGAATGTCGGTTCTGAATCTGATTTCTACACAAATGCCGTCGGCTGCTGCGACATGGTCATCAATTCAGGTTCGTACGGCATTGAGAGCGACTACTTCGCTAACTTCAAGATCCATAACGAGAACAGCCGCGAGAATATCTTCGTGATTGTAGAGGATGGAAACGCAGACTTCGACCTGCGCTACAATGGCAGCATGTCAAATAAACTCCGTATGGTTCACCTTAGTCTCCATTACTGTCACCAGCAGACCTTCAACATGATCGAGAAACCATGGAACGGATTCTGCGCACGTCCGACTTTCATCGACCGTTATGCCGCACGTGACGTAAGAGGTCCTGGAAATGAAGGCCTCGGAACAAGGAACACTAAGCAGTGGGGATGGTTCATTGGTCCTATCTACGACGCCAAAGGAGAAAATCTCCTTCAGGATGAAAACAAGGAGGATGCTATCGTACGCAAGGAAGTTGAAGACCTCAATGCTGCTTTCTGGGGAGACGGTGCACGTATGTACAAATATGAAGTGGACAAAGCGGCATCCACTGCATGGGCTGAAAATGACTTTGTCCTTATGCGTTATGCCGATGTACTCTGGATGAAGGAGGAAGCCATTGTCCGCGGCGGCGCAGGGGCATCAGGAGCCAATTCGACAGACTTCAAGACAATGCTTAAACGTGCCTTTGCATACGAATCAGACCCCGAAGGAGCATATGCAGCGGCATATCCTGAAACCATGGCATTCGATCTCGACGCCATATGTGACGAAAGAGGCCGTGAGTTCGCATGGGAATGCGTCCGCCGTCGTGACCTCATACGCTTCGGCAAATTCAACGATCCGAAATATGTGGAATATGTAACAGCGACTCAGGACTACCGCAAGTGGTTCCCTATTCCATACTCAGTTATCGAGAAGTCAAAGATTGACGAGGCTACAGGCAAACGTATCTGGACTCAGAACGAAGGCTATGATGACCTTTAAACAAATGAACATCTGAATCAGAAATATTTCATTAACCAACTTTTAAAAACAACATCATGAAAAAAATCGCAATGATTTTCAGTGCCATGGCACTGATGTTCTCATTCACTTCTTGTGATGAAAAGAACAACAACGGCGGCAAGCCTAATTTTGACGACGTCAAGGAAGACGGATTCTATGTATCAGGTCCTGCGACTGGTGCTGCAGAAATTTCTGCCGAATATATGATGGCAGCAGGCCGAAACGAGGCGAACTCAAATGAAGTACGTAACGGTATGTATGAAAAGTACATCGTTCTCGAAGGTGGAAAGGATTTCGAACTCGTTCTTTATTCAGCAGGCAGCGAGACACGATACAGCGCAAGCCTCGCTGACTTTGATGTAACAGAACTCGCAGACAACCCACCGCTCGTCGTAAAGCGCGGTGAACTCAAGACAGGCGCTGACGCTCCTGCCATGAAGGTTGCAAAGACAGGCCTTTACCACATCGTTCTTGACCTCAACAACAATGAAGACCTTCTTTATCCTCAGATCATCGTCGCTCCTGTTCAGTGGGGAGTCCGCGGTGGTATGAACGGCTGGGGCTTCACTGCATTCCCAGAAGTGACTTACAGCAACAGCAGCATGACTTGGGTACTTGAAAATCAGGAACTTGCAGCAGGAGGAAAATTCAAGTTCGCTTATGGTGGCGGCTGGAAGATCCAGCTTGATGACGCTGGTAACGTAAAGGCTAACACAAACCTCGGCGAAGACTCTGTCCCAGGTGCCGGCGACATCACTGTTGAAAAAGCAGGTACTTACAAGATCACCCTCAACTTCAACCTCAAGGGTGGTGCAATCGAGAACTGCTATTCATATGATGTGGAACTCACAAAGGAAAGCGACCTCCCTACTACAATGTACATCATCGGTAACGACTTCGGCAACTGGGACTGGAACTCTTCATCTGTCGTAGAGATGACTCCTGTACACAGCCACAGCGGCGCATTCTGGGCTGTACGGTACATGACTGCAACAACTGAATTCAAATTCTGTTCAGTAAGAGAATGGAACGGCGACTTCTGCACTCTCGGCACAAACACAGGATTCACAACTCCTGGCAACAACATGGTTGCTGAAGATGGTCTCTACATGGTTTATGTTGACATTACAAACAATGCTGTTACTGTCGAGAAGGCAGGCATCTACGGTATCGGTGACGCATTCGGTTCATGGGATGCTGCCAAATATCCGTTCACTCTCGGCAAGACTGCAACAGTAACTGTTCCTAATACAGCAAACCTCCGCATGTACGCTGCTGCACCTTCAACTGTAACAGGAGTTGACTGGTGGCAGATGGAGTTCAACATCTTTGACGGCAAGATCGTATATCGCGGCGGAGACGGCGATCAGGCTGCTGTTCCTGTAACTGCAGGACAGACTGTCACCCTCGACTTCAACGCCGGAACAGGTTCGATCAACTAAAGTAAAGACTGAACCATATACATAGGGGCAGGCGAGATAATGCCAGCCCCTTTTCAAGGCCGGACGTCCCTGACCGGATTTCCGGCTACACAAAACAAACCCGATAATGAAAAGAATCATCACCTTTCTTGCCGTTCTTACGGCGTTATGCATCTTACCGGGATGTGACGACAAGATCACTCCTGAAGAAACTCTTGACGTAGACATCAACACCCTTGCAGACGGGCTTACTCACATGCCTCTGGACATGAATGCAGACAGACCCGCAGCATTCTACTTCAAGGCGGCCCCATCTTCGCCTTTATATAATTGTAAATCAGACCTGTATTTCTATACGGGCATATGGTATGATTCGACAGACTGGCGCCATATCCAGGCGGACTGGGGTGTGAATACCGATAAATGCCGTATGGAAAAAATTGCAGAAAACATCTGGAAGCTGGAAATGAAACCGTCAGTCCGCGAATGGTATGGTTCAGGCGAGACAGGCATATGGCATCTTGGAATTGTCATCAGGAATGCAGAAGGCAACAAACAGACAAGTCCGGACTTCATACTGGACATCACAGATGACCTCTATGCATTCGATGAATTCAATGCCGCCCCTGTAGTCAAGGCTGCAATGCCGTCTGACTGGGAATATGGAATCAACTACCTCAGCGACACATCCGTAGGTCTTGCCCTCTATGACAAGGACCTGAACGGAGAAAGTCATGACTGGTGCTATGTCATCGGAGAGTTCAGCGAATGGGAAAGAGATGACAGATATGCAATGAAGAGAGATGAGGAGGCGGGCTGCTGGTGGTACAGGTTCGAAGGACTTGAAAAGGGAAAGGAGTACATGTTCCAATACTGGCTCAGCAAAGACAACAAGAAAGTGATAACTCACGATCCGTTTACAGAAATAGTATACGACGAGTGGAATGACAAATGGATCCCGTCATCCACCTATGCTGACCTTCCCGCCTTCCCGGAAAAGACAAGTACACTTGTATCTGCATTCCAGACCGCAAGAAAAGAATATGCATGGGAAGTTCCTGACTATAAAGTAGAGGACAAGGATGACCTCATCATCTACGAACTTCTGTTGAGAGAATTCACGGAGAACGGCAGTTACGAAGGCAATCTCAAACTCGCAATGGAAAAACTCGACTACCTTGAGAATCTTGGTGTAAATGCGATCGAACTCATGCCTGTACAGGAATTCGACGGCAACAGCAGCTGGGGTTACAGTCCCAATTCCTTCTTTGCACTTGACAAGGCTTATGGAACAAGAGAAGATTACAAGAAATTCATCGATGAATGTCATAAGAGAGACATTGCCGTCATCTTTGACGTAGTATACAATCATGCAACAGGCAGTTGTCCTTTGGCCAAACTCTATTGGAACGGCAGCAATACCGCCGACAACAACCCTTGGTTCAATGTGACGGCAAAACATGATTTCAACGTGTTTCACGACATCAACCACGAGTCTGAATTCATCCGCAACTACTTCAAGAGAAACCTTGTATATCTCATGGAAGAATACAACATAGATGGATTCCGTTTTGACCTCACCAAGGGTTTCACCCAGAAAAACACTTTAGGCAATACCGGAGCATGGGGTAATAAAGATGAATCACGCATTACCATACTTAAGGATTATGCCGATGCAATATGGGATTATGACGAAAATGCTGTCGTGATTTTTGAACATCTTGCAGACCTCAGCGAAGAGAAGGTCCTCGGTGAACATGGAATCAAACTTTGGAGGAACATGCAGTCAACATACGGTCAGACAGCAATGGGATGGAATGACGGAGGAAGATCCACAGATTTCAACGGTCTCTACAGCGGAACGTCATCCATGCCTTTCGGGTCACTCGTAAGTTATATGGAAAGCCATGATGAAGAAAGATGCTCATATGAAGTACAGCAGTGGGGTAACAGTGACACTAAGACAAATCTCGAATCACGAATGAAGAGACTTGCCCTCAATGCTGCATTCTTCTTCACTGTACCTGGACCTAAAATGATATGGCAGTTCGGAGAACTGGGATATGACATATCCATTAACGATCCGGGACGTACAGACAAGAAGCCCGCTCATTGGGAATATTACGACATTCCTGATAGAAAAGCACTGTATGATGAATATTCAAGACTCATATCATTCCGAAAAGACCATCCCCGTTTCTTTGATTCCGACGCGGATTTTTCATGGAAGGTATCATCAAGTTATTGGGAAAACCGCTATATCCACTGCGTTGATGCTGAAGGAAATGCTTTTGTCGTGATAGGTAATTTTGACATCAATGATGCGAATGTGACCATTCCTCTCCCCAAGACCGGCAACTGGAGAAATTACTTCGGTAATGAAACATATGAAAATGCATCAGAAGTGACATTGGATCTCAAATCTGCAGAATACCGCATATTGGTGAACTTTTAAGTGACTGAAAAAGAGGCCTGATTCAACATTTGATCAGGCCTCTTGATTTATAAATGATTCTTAGCAGCGTCCGCTTGAAGCGATCATTTCGCCGAGCGTCCTGTTGAAGTCTTCTGCCGCAGCAAGCTGTTCGAGAGTCAGATGCATACGGTATCTCCAGTAGTGGCGTGAATTAGCCGGTACATTGATACGCTCTGCATTCGGATCCTCGCGACGGAGTCCGGCGTCCATAGACAGCCAGTCCTGAAGCGGAAGGATTGTGAGCATTGCAGGCGACCACACGTGCTGGTCAAGAATCTGACGGCAGATCCATGGCTCGCAGAAATATGGAGCCTCTCCCTGATTGCCGAGAAGCATCTGCCAGAAATCATTT
>JAFURF010000047.1 GCA_017471965.1 Bacteroidales bacterium | reverse complement strand
CTTTTATACCTTTGCATAAGGTTTAAGCAATAGAGAGATAAGACTATGAAGGATTTAACCGTTTCAAGGCCATTCAACGAAGATGAGTATAACGAATTACTGCGACAGGCTGTCGCAGTAATCGAGACTTCGCGATTACAAATAGCAAAGCATCTGAATACAGTTGCGATGTCTTCCTATTGGGAGATAGGCAAGTTGTTGGAAGAAAAGAAAATTGACAGCAAGTACGGTGATGGCATCGTCAAAAGATTGTCAGTTGATTTGAAGTCTAAATATCCCGATATGGGATTATCTCCAAGGAACCTGTGGGATATGAAGAAGTTTTATCTTCGTTATAATGAAGGGGATACAAAACTGCGACAGGCTGTCGCAGTTTTGCCATGGAGTCATAATCTGCTTCTAATGAGCCATAATCTGTCTCCTGAGCATATCGTATTTTATGCCAATGAAGTTGTTTCTAAAGGTTGGTCACGCGATATGTTGCGGCATGCACTCAAATCTGAATACCACCTTTCAATACAAGTTGTAGAGAAGTCCAACAACTTTGACTCTACATTGCCAGTTCAGCAAGCCGATTATGCCAAGGAAGTATTCCGCAGTAGTTATAATCTCGGATTCATTGATGCTGTTGAGCCATTGAAAGAACTGGAGTTGGAGCGACGCCTTGTTCAGAAAATCACAACCCTTATAATGGAATTGGGTAGCGGTTTCAGTTTTATCGGCAATCAGCATACACTAACCTGTAACGATAAGGAGTATCGTGTAGATTTACTCTTCTTCCATCGCCGACTCCGTTCTATGGTTGCCATTGAATTGAAAATCGGCGAGTTCAAACCCGAATATGTCGGTAAGATGAATTTATATCTGTCACTGCTGGATAAGTTGGAGAAGGCTCCTGACGAGAACCCGTCTATCGGCATCATCCTTTGTGCCGGGAAAGACCACTTGGAGGTTGAGTTGGCGTTGCAAGATATTAACAAACCAATTGGTGTTGCCGAATACCAATATTTGCTTCCAAAGAATAAGTTACAAGAATTAGTCACCAAAGAAATGAAAAATTCAAGGTATATTTAAATACAAAAATCATAAAAACATTAAAAAGACAAAGAAAAAGAAAAATCTGCTGTTGTTTTAGTGTAAAACAACGGCAAATTGACGGCAGATGATAATTTTGCATGCAGCGATAAAATATTTATTTTTGCAAATCCTCGGACTTCATGATGGACATATCGAAATATGTCCTCACGGCAGTGATCATCACATCTGCATTTGAAGAACTTTCAGACGTCGGATGGCTGATGTATGCGGTAGGAATTGCAGGAGCATTGATAATTTTTGGTCTGAGCATTTTGATTGTTTACCTAACGAATAAACGGACATGAGAACTACTATTATTTTTCTTGGCATGTGCATATTCGGAATTGCCGGAATAATTTTCCTTTCCACTAAGAAAGGACAGGAATGGATGAAGAAATTTGACTGAGGTCTTTTGACAGAAAAGTGGCGGACGTCCTTCACAGGACATCCGCCACAAACATAATTATGATGAACTACACTCTATAATGTGTCATATCATTAAAGGTAAACCATAAGAGCCTCAACTCCAGAGCATGCATTGTCCACATGATATACAATGATGCCAACATCTGTGAAAATATTAACAATACAAAGAAAAAGAAAAATCTGCTGTTGTTTTAGTGTAAAACAACGGAAAATCTGTCGCAGATGATAATTTTGCATGCAACGATAAAATATTTATTTTTGCATGGAGAAAGATTCAGTGAAAAGGATTTCAGTCTGGGAAAAAGTCTCAGACTTCATGATGGACATATCGAAATATGTCCTCACGGCAGTGATCATCACATCTGCATTTGAAGAACTTTCAGACGTCGGATGGCTGATGTATGCAGTAGGGATCGGAGGAGCAATACTCCTTCTGACCGTAAGTGTAGTAATAATACATATAGTGAATAAAAGGCAATGAGAACAACTATGATTTTTCTTGGCATATGCATCGTGTGTATTGCCATGTTGATATTCATGTCCACTAAAAAAGGACAGGAATGGATGAAGAAATTTGACTGAGGTCTTTTGACAGAAAAGTGGCGGACGTCCTTCACAGGACATCCGCCACAAACATAATTATGATGAACTACACTCTATAAAGTGTCATATCATTAAAGGGCATAGTGGAACGCCTCGATAGCAGATGAGTCATTTGCTATATAGTAAACATTAATACCACCTTCAACGCCTTCAATTTCAACATCTGCAGTACCTGCTGAATGAGTGAGATATGTAACCTCACCATCAACGGTATCAAAAGCATATGATGAAACATTACATGCTGCTACCGGAGCCATTGTAGTAGCATCGAAAACAGCCACCCACGCTGCACCAGACCAATCTGGAGAATAGATATCCATTGCAATAGCAACATATGGCTTATTATTTACAACTTCTACCTCAATCTTATTAGGAAGATAGTTCCAAGCATCCCCAGCATTAGGCATAGCAGTTTCAGTCAAAGGAGTACAAGTTGCATCTGCATTGACCTTATAAAGAATATTCTCTGGATAAACGCAGAGAAGACCGCCATCTGCAAGAGTTGTACCGAGTAAAGCGAAGCCTGCAAGGTTATCCGGGGCAGCACCCCATGTACCAGTAGCCCACTCATTTCCTGGACCAGAGCCAGCACCCACATATCCGGTAGGACGAACCTGAATAGAATCACCTACTGTACCGTCAGTCACTGTCCATACTTCTACCTGATAAGCATTTGTTATACCAGGAATAGACTCGTACACAGCAGCAATGAGAGCATTCTTTGTCACATCTCCCTTAACATCAAGTCCGGTACCGATAGGACCGTACTTTGCGCCGTTGATCAATTGAACAGGAGTTGTTGATCCAGGAGCAAGATAATATGCCTTAAAATCAGCATTCCACCAACCTGTACCAGTATCATAAAGATTTCTGTTACATACGATAAGGTTTCCTGCATCATCAGTTGTTACGTAATATGGAGTTACACCTTCAAGGGCAAGAGTACCTTCCTTGGCGCCTGTTTCCTTATTAAGAACAACAAGAGCACTTCCGTCACCTGGGCAAACTACAAGTTTACCATCGTACAATGCCATTGAAAGAACTCTTCCCGCCTCGAGAGCGCCTACTGCAACTGTTCCCTTACGATCCAAGACTGTTCTCATGTCAATTCCCCAAACCTTTGTCTTAGGACCTTCCTGAACAAGAGTGAAAGTGAGGTCCTCAAGACCGGCAGCCTTTACAGTGAGTTCTGCTGTACGGGTAGCATCAAGAGTCTCGAATGGAGCGACAACGAGTTTGGTAGTTGCCTCAGCATAAGCCTTTGATACAGTCACCCAGTCTACATCCTCAGGGATTACAACTGAATACTCAACATTGGTCATGACCTTGAGATCGTAAGTACCACCCTCTGCACCTACAGTATCAGACTCCTTCACGAGTTCGAAGGCGTCAACCTGGAGTTGGGTAAGTTTAACTTCCTCCTTAGCGGTACCTGCAGTAATCACGAGAGTAACCTCACGAGGCTCCTTAGTCTCGTTCTCCTCAGCGATTACTGTCACAGCAGCGTCACCTGCAACACCTTTGGCAGGAGTTACTGTACACCACTGAACCTGCTCCTTAAGAGCGACTGTCCAATCAACGTTTGTCTTGAAAGTCACCTTGAAACTGAGATCCTCAGTACCGGCAACAGGAAGAGTCGTAGATGTCGAAGTGACATTTACCTCAGGAACGATCTCCGGCTCGTTCTGACATGCTACTGCCGCAATGGCAAGAAGCATCATTAATGCGATTTTTTTCATAATAAATAAAATTGGGTTAGTATGATTTAAAGTGTATTGAAATATTCGTCAAAAGCCTTCTTGATGTCATCCCAGTAGTCATACATCTTGATATGACAGAGATCGAAGAAGAACATTCCCTCTGTAGAGGCATTTATGCAGGCATCCACTATGTCCGGCATAAGTTTTCCCTGACCGCCTTTCTCAAAGCCGGTCGAATTACCTATGTCCGGACCTCCTATGAAAGGTACATCGTCCTCAAAGAGCGTCTGGGCATTCTTGCAGAATCCCTGCATGGTCCATTCCCCGTTTCCATAGATGGACTTGGTAGATGCATAAGCACCGATGATCATTATGTCACAATGGTCGGCATAGCCGTATTCATTGTAATCCTGTGTAGCCCATCCATATCTTGCAGAGGTCTCATACTTCGGACTGGCCCAGTTGACTCCCGAATTGTAATAACTTGAATACCACGCTCCTACATATGCCCCGAAACGGATATCTGCATTCACGGAATGTACTTTTTCCGATGCCTTCTCCATGAAGTCATGTATCATCTTGGCACGGAACTCAAGCCATTTCCTCTGAAGGTCGGTACCATCTGCACCTGTAAGTTTGGTTGCGCCAGGTTCAAAGATATCGCCGGGCCATGACTGCAGTTCATAGCCGATGTATTCCTCGAACTTCTCCCTTGACACATCAGAGAAATCACTCTGAAGGTCATTGTCATCATATCTGCAACGGTCCAGAATGATACCCTTGACGTCATATGCAGCGAGATCCTCAAGAATACCGAGAAGATATGCCACGACCTCGTCATTGGCAGGATTAAGAAACTTGGTTCCTGCTCCGAGATCCATACAGTTCTTAAGACCGTCAGCCTTGTTCACCACAGAGGCCCAATCCCTGTCAATAGAACCGTCGAAGATCGGTCCGCTATGTCCGAGTCCGTATGGGCATTCCTTTCCGCCTATCATAGTATTGATGGCAGCATATACATCAAGTCCGACTTCCTCACCGGCATCGATGAAAGTCTGAAGGTAATCGAAATCCGCAGTCCTGTTGAGCCAGACATATCCGTCTGATGTCCACGCATCAACCTTCTCAAGAGGTCCCTCCACGTCAGACTGGAAGAGAAGTCCTCCCACAGTAGGTCTCACCTCAACGATCACACCCGAAAATCCGGTATCCTTGATACGCTTCATATCGGATGCTATGGTCTCGGCATTGTTTGCATAATCCTCGAAGTTTGCGGCAGCATCTATCCATACCAGACGAGCCTTGGCCTTGCTCATATCAGGCTGATGCTCAGGCTCATCACCAGGCTTTTCCTCTTCTTCACCGGGATTTTCCTCAGGCTGTTCAGGTGGTGCAGGTTCCGGATCGTACTTATCCCAGTCCGGATTCCATGGATAGTTCTTCTCCACCTCACACGAAGATGTCAGGAACATGAGTGATAACGCCAGAAATATACTAGAAATGATCTTCATCTTCTTATTATTTTAGCATGACAGTACTTGCCACATATCTCTGATTTCCGTCTGAAACCTTGATGGTCTCCTTTCCATTGACCAGCATGCAGGAAGATCCGCCGCCATCGAGGTTTATAGCCTCCACGCATCCAAGGATACGCAGGACATTCGCCACATCGGCAGTAGTAAGTCCCTTCACCCCTTCAGTCATCTCACGTCCTTCGCAGACAAAGAAGATCATCTTTCCGTCCTCTGTGACTCCGATGGCAGTACGCGGCTGGTCTGAATCCGGACCGATTCCATAAGTACCTCCGAAAAGTTCTTCATCATAAGAGTCAGTGAACTTGCCCGCATTTATCAGAACCGGACCGCCACCTATGCCAGTCACTGCAGCGAACGCCTTACCGCCTTCAGGATATTCGGCCGAAGGCTGATCAGCAGGCTTTGAGGACCATGAATTATCCGCAGGAACCGGATACATGAAATGGTCTGTACCGTTGAGATAGGTCCAGCATGCATCGAATGTACCGTCCTCCAGTTCAAGGAAGGCCGCACGGGTCGGATAATATATCGTAACCCAGTCCTCTGACGCATAATTGATGTTATATGCCAGAAGTTCCGAAGAACTCACCGCCAGACTGGAAGTATAGTTCTGCCCGTCACTTGAATAGAAGAAGCCTCCGTTTATGACCACAGGCCACTTACCTGCACCGTACACATCAGATGGGGTCTTATAGGAATCTTCTGTCGCATATGAATCGTCCGATGCCACGCTCCACACATCCCACTGAGCGGACTTCATGTCTGCTACGGCAATGTACGCCAGAGCCTTCTTGCCTTCCAGCATCTCGGGAGACTTATACACCTTGATGTAATCCGGCAAAGTACCGAACGAAGAAGAGACATCTGTCCATCTGTCAAGAGTAGGCACGACTTCTTCCACAGGATCAGTCCATGGCCATTCAGGAATGCCGCTGCTCTTGTCCTCACAGGACAAGAGCAAAAGGGCGGCAGTAAATATCATGATGAATCTGTTCATAATCATTCACTATCAGATGGCATTCATATCGATACAGTCAGCCACATATCCTCCAAGAACGCTGCAGTTGTGGTCAAAATAGTATATATAGACCTTGAAACCGTCTGCTGAAGGAGCCATCACCACATCACCTGCTGCACATCCTGCATCGGCTTCCTGGAACCATTCAATCTCGTTATTCGAGAGTACTGGCTTTCCTTCTTTGATAGAAGTCGGCGATGTGACATCGAACAGATTCAACCTCGGGCCTGCTCCCCAATGAGGGAATTGACTTATAATGAGACTGGCAAGATATGTCGCATTGTTATATGTCTTGGCATCAAGACAGTTTGTACCAAAATTGCCTGTCGCTCCGAAATTCAAGAAATCAAATTCAGCAGCAATCGTCCCATTACCATTTATATAACTCAAGATATTACGTGAATAGTAAGATATGAACAAACCGTCAGAAGGATTCGTGGAAGCAGAAACAGCCTTCGGCACTCTGGACGGAAGATCGGCCCATGAAAGACCTAGATCCTTCAGATCATAAACCTGAGTGGAAACAACAGCACCACCAGATACAACCACCTTGGTATATTTGCTGGTCTCGGTGACCCCTGCAACACCTTCGTGTGAAAGAATGATCACAGCATCACCATCAATATTTCCATGCACCTTCACATGATAGCCGACAGGAACATCCGTATCATTCACGAACGAATGGAAGAGGACCGGTGCCTGATCAGTCGCCTTTGTCCTGTAAATGCTGCATGTGGCTGCTGCCTCAGTATGGCTGGTGATGATGAGATTGCCTCCTTCGTCATTTGTCACTGAACCTGCAGATGCCGAGCCTAGTGTCACGTTTCCTTCCTTCACACCGGTCAGGGCATTGAGATAGACAGGAGCACTTCCGTCACCGAAACATACTACAAGTTGTCCACCGATATATGCAAGAGAAGGATAAACACTAGTAGTATACTGAGGGAAGCCGAGTCTGGTAACAGGCTCGAAATTAAAGAGTTGGCGGACAGACTTCTCCCTGAACCCGTATGGAATCCTTGTAGGATACTTCTTAAGGATATCATAGGTACGCTCTGTTCCGTCATGTGCCACAATGGTGACCTTCTGAGGCTCATTGTAATTGCGCGCAACCGAAAGATCGGTCTTTACAGAAGCATGTGCCGACACCTTGACATCAGCGGTGAATCCGTCGAGATTGTCTGTAGTGAAGAGATAGATCTCACTTTTCTCGTCATTAACGAATCCTTCCACAGGATATGGCTTACTGAGAGTAAATGACATCGCGTCGGCCTTTGAAGACTTCTTCCTGACACCGGTTATGATGATTTCCCTGCTCTCGCCCTGGGCATTGGTATATGTGAACCTGTTCTCAAGAGTGAGGTCAAGTATCGTCAATGCAGGCTCGATCTTGCAGTTCGGTGCAAGTTCTGCCCTCACCCTGGCTCTTGTCATATGGATCACTGTACCGTCCTCAGACTCTTCCGGGTAGAACCATGGAACAGGAATCACATATCTGTCCGCTTCCGGATCGTCAATCACAAGTTTGGCCAGTTCCTGATCGACGAATTTACCGAGAGTGAAGTATGCAGTAAGGCTCGTGATGCCCTGACGCTCCGTTGTAGGCTCTATGTACTCCGGCTCCTGACATGAAGATACAAGAGCAAGTACAACTGCACTCAATAGATATAATATCTTTTTCATATTGTATTCAATCATTTAAATTACTTCCAGTCGTCGTACTGATCCACGAGTTTGTTGCTCTCAAGTTCGCTGCTCGGCATCGGGAATCTATACAGTCTTTCAGAGAAGTTTCTATCCGAATCATCTACAGACACATAGGTATATGTGAATGAACCGTCATCGTTCTTCTCGATCTTGAGACCGTGCTGCTGATAGCCTGTCAGACCTTCAGGATACTTCTTATGAGCAACACCCCATCTGCGGAGATCCCAATACCAGAGACCTTCAAACGCAAGTTCCACCTTACGTTCCTGGCGGATTGCAGCCCACAGTTCCTCGCCTGCCTTGTCTGTATAAGGAAGATCAACTCTGGCACGGATAGCCTTTACAGCGGCATTTGCTTCAGCGGCCTTGCCTGGAATATGGTAGCATGCCTCGGCCTTGTTCAGAAGGACCTCTGCATATCTGAGGACGATGAGAGGCTGCACGCCGCCACTGTGCGCGATCACATCATGGCCTTCATCCACCATCTTGCGGAGATAATAGCCGGTAGTGGTACGTCCCTTAGGCTCGCGCTCGACATTCCACTGGCACCATCCGTCAGAACCACCCACGAAAGACTCTATCTTACGGGTCTTCCATTCTGCACCATTATAAAGGATGGTAGCATGGAAACGAGGCTCAAGGTCTGCATAAGGAGGAGTCTTTGAAGTCGTGCCATGCCATGCGCTCCAGTCCGGCTTACCACCTGTAGCGAGTTCATAAGACTCCACCATCTCCTGGGTAGGGGTACCGTATCCGCCACCAGCCTCACCATGGATGGTATAGTCACCACCAGGAGTGTAATAGAAGTCGTATGAATTGGTCACATTGTTGGTCCTGTCGAACTGGTACTGGATGATGGCTTCCTTATTGCCCGCACCCAGAGCTTTCGCGTAGCCATCTGCATATTTGGTTTCAAGTTCATAGCCGAGTTTTGCAACCTCTTCCGCTGCAGTCACGACTGCATCATAATCCTTCGCATAAAGCATGGCGCGCGTCATGAATCCCCAGGCCATTCCGGCATCTATACGTCCATTGGACTTGGTCCTGTCTGGAAGAGCGCCTGCAGCAAACTCAAGGTCAGACTTGATGAAAGCCCAGCCTTCAGCCTCTGTAGAAACGGCCTTGTCCTTGGTATACTTGGTCATATCCTCGTCATAGATGATTATTTCCTTGTACCTCTTCATGAGATCGAAGTAAAGGAATGCCCTGAGGAAGCAGAGTTCTCCTCTGAGACGGGTCTTGTCATCATCCGACATCTTGCCGTACTTGTCCATGCAGTATATGGCATTGTTGACCTTGGCGATACCCTGATACCACATTCCCCATGTACCGAGATAGGCGTTGATGTAGTTGGCTGTTATCGTAGTAGAAGCGCCATAAGCCATCTCGCTAGGAATGAAGCATCTTGAGTTGTAGTTGTATGAACCGTACTTGAGCATGTCGGTCAGGGCTTCCGTTTCACCGGCAATGCACTGGCCCATCAGCACGTCATAGATATATGTATACAGATAGTTGACATGATATTCAGCGGACTCTACAGTCTCCCACATCACCTTGTCGGACACCCTGTCGGTCGGAGTCATATCAAGGAAACCGCTGCAGGATGAAAGAATGAGGGCTGCCATCACTGTCCATGCACCTTTGATTATATTCTTCATTTTCATATTCATCATGACACTTAGAATGTTATTGAGATACCGCCCATCACGAGACGCTGCTGAGGATAGTAACCGTTGTTCACACCTGGTGACTCAGGGTCGATTCCTTCAGGAAGTCCGTCGATGGTAAACAGGTTCTGACCTTCCACAAAGATCCTGAGGGCATCCATGTTGATCTTCCTTGTCCATTTGGAAGGGAAAGTGTAACCCAACTGTGCAGACTTGAGTCTCACATATGTTCCGTCTCGGAGCCAGAATGTAGACGCAAGACCGTTGTCGCCGCCATGTCCCGGAGATCCGAGTGTAAGACGAGGGAAGGTTCCGTCCGGATTATAGATACTGTAGGCATTCTCCACAAGGAAGATAGGAGAATTGGCGTTCTCCTTGAATGTCTGCGTCCAGATGGTATTGTCGTCCATACCGTTGTAATATGTACCGGTAAGGGACACATCAAAGAGGGCACCGCCTGTGAACTGCGCATTGAAATCGATTCCGTTCCAGTCGAAGTTGATGTTGAGACCGAAAGTAAGTTCTGGACGGTTGTTGCGTCCGATGAAACCCTTGTCATCGCCGTCGATCTTTCCGTCACCATTGAGGTCTACATACTTGATGTCACCGATATTAGGACGGGTTCCATACCATGCAGAATTGTCGATTTCCTCCTCGGTTCTGTAGAGTCCGTCAGCAGTCCATGCCATTACGGCACCTAGAGATTTCCCGACAACCTTCTGATTCTCAGGAGCATTCGGTTCATCAGGATATACGAGCCATCTGCTATGGGCATAAGTCACGCTTCCGCTTACACCGTAGTAGAACGGATGGTTGCCGAGCATGAACTGATTGCGGTGAGACACCATGATGTCGATACCTCTCGAATCGTATGCATTCTTGTTCACGATAGAAGGATAGTAACCTCCCATAGAAGGCGGGAAGCCTGCTCCCTGCGAGGTAAGCATATCAAAAACATATGTATAGAAGGCATCCACTTCCATCGAAAGCATCTCATTCCACATGCTCAGGTCGAAACCTACATTGTATGAAAGGCTCTTCTCCCATGTAAGGTCTACGTTTGCAAGACCGGAATCCTTGTAAGCAGGATTGATGGTGGTGCCGCTTCCATAGTTGCCGTAAACTACCTTGGAATCATAGACTCCATATGAATTGAGGAACATGTATGCACTGGCATTGTCATTTCCGAGGAGCGCAGCAGAAGCCCTGAGTTTGAGGTCATCGATTGCATCAACATTCTGCATCCAAGGTTCCTTAGACATACGCCAGGCCACTGAAGCGGATGGGAAGAATCCCCATCTTGTCTTCGCCATTCCTGCAAACTTATAAGATCCGTCATAACGTCCGGTAAACTCTGCAAGATATCTCTCATCCCAGTTGTATCTGGCACGGAAGACATAACCTGCCGAACGCGACGCGTCGCTCGAACCTGAAATAGGTGAATCTGTAGGCTGTCCGTAACTCAGTTCAGGAAGAGAAGCGAAAGGTATCAGTTTGGCATATGCAGAATGTTTGTTTGACCTGTAGTCAATAAGTTCTGCAAGAGCAAGCAGATCAAGATTATGCAATCCGAATGAATTTGCATATGAAACACTAGCCTGTCCTGTAAGTTGCTGATAATAAGAAGTTCCTTCACCCAGATTGACTCCGCTTCCGGTTCCGCGAGGATCTGCATATTCGTTCCATACCCCATCTGCATATGCCATGATGGCATATGGAGTATTGAGATTCTTGTTCATGGATGCACCATAATCAAATGCTCCTGAAACCTTCAACTGCAGTCCCTTCAGGAACGGAGCATCGTATGAGAGGGACATGTTCGCAGAAACATCGAGTCCGCGTGTCTTCTTGTATCCGGATTCATAGATCGCAGCAAGAGGAGACTGAGGAAGAGATGTGTTCTTCTTGAGGGTAGCAGTATACTTGTCGTCATATCTCTCAGGAAGGTATGGATGCATGATGATGGTCTGGCTCGCAATAGAAAGCCATCCTGTCTCACCAAGGTAAGAATTCGAATCTGTACCACCGGCTGCATATCCAGGGGTATGACGGTTGCTCAATACTCCGGACAGACCGAGATTGAACTTGAAGTTCCTTCCGAGATCAGACTCGACGTTAGTACGGATGTTATATCGGTTATAATTGAAATTGTCGATATTACCCTTCTGACCGAGATATCCGAGGGAAGCGAAATATCTGGTGTTCTCAGATCCACCCTGAACAGTGATGTTGTGCTTTTGAGTGAAGCCTGTGCCGAACACCTTATCTATATAATTCACATTGTCCCATCCGTCGGTAGGGTCACCGTTAAGCATTGCCTCGACATTGGCCTTCTTGTAATAAGGGATATATTCAGCCACGCTTGCAATGGCACCACTGGCAAGTTTGTCCATCATGTCGGCAACATTATAATAGTATGCGAACTGAGGACCGTCCATGAATTCCGGGAAGTTGGCGTTCATGGATGCACCGAGGGATGCGTTGTAAGTGATCTTCGGCTTTCCTGAAGTACCCTTCTTGGTAGTGACGATGATGACACCGTTCGCTGCCTGCAGACCATATACCGCAGCCGAAGCACCGTCCTTCAGGACAGAGATGCTCTCGATATCCATAGGGTCGATGTCGTTGATATTGTCGACAGGGAAACCGTCCACGACATATTTTGCCGAATACTGTGAACCGCGGATACGGATGGCCGCCTGGTCAAGTCCTGGCTCACCGGACTCCTGAACGGAAGACACACCGGTAAGTTTACCGGCAAGAAGCTGGGACACGTTGGTCGACGGAGCCTTGAGGAGTTCGTCACCCTTTATTGCAGACACGGCACTCGTCATTGAAGACTTCTTCTGAGTACCATATCCAACCACGATTGTCTCTTCGAGGAAAGTAGCGTCCTCCTTCATAGTGACATTCAGGTTGGAAAGATTTCCGTCACATTCGAATGTCTGGTCACCAAGACCGAGGCTGGTAAAGAGCAGCACATCGCCCTTCTTGAGACCTGAAAGATAATAACTTCCATCGTCGTCAGTCATTGTACCGTTGGAGGTACCGCTGACCAGAACAGCCACGCCTGGAAGAGGCTGGCCGTCGGCATCTGTCACCTTACCTTTGACAGACGGCTGCGCATAAGATATGGCTGCCCCCCCCAAGAGGAAAACGGCGACAAGCAGATTTCTGTAAATCGCTTTCATCTGGTTATAGTTAGTTGGTTTCAATTAATTCTCAGCATTCTTCATCGCCTGCTCAAGTTCGTCCCAGAGGCCGTGCTTGTTCAGGTGGACGATATCGAAGATCATCACGCCGTCAGTACTCTTGAGAGCCTGAGTCACAGCAGGTCCGAACGGAGTGAAGTCTCCAAGATACTGCTCCACATAGATAGATCCGATCACAGGAACCACTCCTTTGGTGATCTCCTTTGCGATCTCGGCACCGCCTTCCACACAATAGCAGTAAGTCAGACTGTTGTCCATACCGGCCTCGCTTCTCTGCCCGACGACTCCTGTCGCCTTGTCTACGTCATCCTTGGTGATGAGGGTATAATACAGTCCTGTCATATAGATATCGAGCATCTCCGCATAACCGGTCTTATGGTAGTCCTCTGTAGCCCATGCCTGATACTCAGGCACCTGATATGGATCATAATCCTTGCTTGCCCAGTTCACGCCGAGTTGCCAGTAGGTAGGATACCATGCACCGGTATAGTCGCCTATGATAAGGTCAGGATTGATCTCCTTCAGCGCCTCATGAGCCTTCACCACGAAATCGTGGATGACTGTCGCGCGCCACTCAACCCATTTCTTTCCATATTTGCCAGGCACCCATGTATCACGGAGATTACCATTCTCGTCATACCATGACAGGATATCCTCAGGGAAATTCTCCACAGTAACGCCTGCATACTCCTCGAACTGCTTCTTCGAAAGTTCGCTGAAGTCAGCAGTGATGCCGTCATAACGTACGCGGTCGAAGATGAGACCGTCCACTTCCGGATACTTGCGCGCAAACTCCTTCAGGATCTCTATCTGATACTCCTGAACCTCAGGATTTGAAGGATTCATCATGCAGTTGTAGTTCGACTTGATTTCAGATATCGGGGTAAGTCTGCCGTTGTGGTAACAGATGGACTGCCATGAAGCTTTATCCATATATACAACGCCACGGTCGAAATAGTTATGTCCTCCAGCAAACACATTCAGAGAGCCGAACACATTCAGTCCCATCTCGTGACCATACTCAATGAAATATCCGAGCATGTCATAATCCAGAGGACGCTCGACGCCTTCCCATTCCCCCATGTACGGAGCAATATCACTCTTGTACAGAACTTCGCCCATGATGGACTTCACGTCAACGACCACATTGTCGAATCCAAGGTCCTTGCACTTGGCAAGATAGAACCTGATAGAGTCAGGATGAGATAGGGTCGCATAGTTGGCCTCACAGTCGAACCACATATAATTATGGTTCGCAACCTTCTGATTATCAGACGAACATGCTCCGGAAAGGAACAGTACCATTCCAAAAGCAAGAATTGTCAAGACATTATACCTTTTCATACAACATATATTTATCGTACAAAAGTATAAATATTTTTTAAAATAATTTAATAATTAAGGGACAATATTCATTATTTCTTTAACAATCGGTTAGCAAAAACATTATTTTTTGATTTTTACCAGACTTATACGAGCCTCGTCAGACAATTTTATATATATTTGCATGATGATAATTTAAATTTCCATAAAAAGCATACAATCATGACTGACCGCAGAGATTTTCTAAAGACAATGGCCATCGGAGGAGCATCGGCAATAGCCGCTCCATCTCTTCTGACCTCATGCTCGACAGGAGATGCCATTCCTGCTGCCGATGCCGGACAGAGCACACTCATCGTCCCTAAGGACAACGGCCTGAGGATCACAGGAACATTCCTCGACGAGATATCTCACGACATCCCGCACCAGAACTGGGGAGAGAAGGAATGGGACCAGGACTTCGCATACATGAAGGCCATCGGCATCGACACCGTGATAGACATCAGATGCGGATACCGCAAGTTCATCACCTATCCGTCACCATACCTTTTGAAGAAAGGCTGCTACATGCCTTCTGTGGACCTTATCGACATGTTCTGCCGTCTGGCACAGAAATACGGCATGAAGTTCTACCTTGGCCTCTACGACTCAGGCGTATACTGGGACACAAAGGACATGAGCCACGAGATCGAGGACAACAAGTTCGTCATCGACGAAGTATGGAAGATGTACGGAGAGAAGTATGACAGTTTCGGAGGCTGGTACATCAGCACCGAGATCAGCCGCGACACCATCGGAGCAGTGGACGCCTTCCACGCCATGGGCAAGCAGTGCAAGGACGTATCAGGAGGCATGCCGGTATTCATCTCTCCATGGATCGACGGAAAGAAGGCCATCATGGGTACGAACAAGGCCATCAACGACAATGCAGTCTCTGTCGAGCAGCATGAAAAGGAATGGAACCAGATATTTGCAGGCATCCATGACGTCGTGGACGCCGTCGCATTCCAGGACGGACACATCGACTATGACGAACTTGACGCCTTCTTCAGCGTCAACAAGAAACTCGCCGACAAATACGGAATGCAGTGCTGGACCAACGCCGAGACCTTCGACCGCGACATGCCTATCAAGTTCCTGCCTATCAAGTTCGACAAACTCCGTCTCAAACTGGAGGCTGCAAAGAGATGCGGCTACGACAAGGCCATCACCTTCGAATTCCCTCACTTCATGAGCCCGCAGTCAGTCTACGGAGCGGCCGGCAATCTTTATAACAGGTATAAGGAATATTTCAACATTTAATCATGAAACAGAAGAATACAATGGGATATGTTATCTTCATGGCGGTGGTTGCCGCCATCGGAGGAATATTGTTCGGATATGACACCGCGGTGATCTCCGGAACAACAGAAATAGTGAAAAGCCAGTTCGGCCTCGACGCCATGGCAGAAGGATGGTATGTCGGCTGCGCACTCATAGGTTCGATAGCAGGTGTGCTTGTGGCCGGAACCCTCAGCGATTATCTCGGCCGTAAGCTCACGATGCTCATTTCTGCCGCCCTATTCAGCATCTCGGCCATAGGATGCGCAGTCTGCGGCAGTTTTGACAGCCTCGTAGCGTATAGAATCATAGGTGGCATAGGCATCGGAATCGTATCCATCGTCTCGCCTATATATATATCAGAGGTATCACCGGCAAAGATCAGAGGAACCCTCGTATCACTTTACCAACTTGCAGTGACCGTAGGTTTCCTTCTTGCTTACCTTATGAACTGGGTCATCGATGCCAACATCGATCCGTCCATCTCAGGCGATGTGACCCTCTGGCAGAAGATTATGCACACAGAGGCATGGCGCGGAATGCTCGGAAGCGAGACCGTCCCAGCACTCCTGTTCTTCTTCATCATATTCTTCATTCCGGAAAGTCCGAAGTGGCTGATCGTAAACGGCAAAATCGACAAGGCATCTGCAGTTCTCCAAAAGATCTACGCCACCTCAGAAGAAGTCAAGGAAGAGATTGAAACGACTCAGACCTCTCTCGATGGAGAGACCAAAGGAGCATGGTCAGACCTCCTCAAGCCAGGCATTCTGGTTGCAGTGATAGCAGGTAGCGCCATCGCTATCCTGGGACAGTTCATGGGAGTGAACGCAGTGCTTTATTACGGTCCGAAGATATTCTCTGAAGCAGGATTCGACAACCCTATGTTCTCTACAGTGCTCGTCGGCGTGGTGAACATGGTCACAACCATCCTGGCAGTGTTCATCATCGACCGCGTAGGACGCAAGCAACTGATCTACTGGGGAGTAACCGGCATGATCATCTGCCTCGTAGCGATAGGCGCATACTTCGCATGGGGACAGTCCCTCGGACTCGGCAACGGATTCATGCTCACCTTCTTCCTCGCATATGTATTCTGCTGCGCAATATCGATTTCCGCAATCGTATTCGTACTTCTTTCGGAAATGTATCCTAACAGCGTACGCGGACGTGCGATGTCGGTGGCAGGTTTCGCCCTCTGGATCGGAACCTACCTCATCGGCCAACTCACCCCTGTACTTCTCGGATGGAGTCAGGCAGGCACCTTCTTCATCTTCGCCGTGATGTGCATACCTTACATGCTCATCATGTGGAAGGTCATTCCAGAGACCACAGGAAAGACACTGGAAGAGATTGAAGCATACTGGAATAACAGAAAATAATTCCTATATTTGCTCCAATAATAAACTTACGACATATGACCACTTCTCTATTTGCTGATGGAAAGAATTCCAGCCTGAAGAAACAGATTCTGAACCTTTGCATAAACGAGGGAGACTTCAGTCTTTCTGATTTGAGCAAGGAACTCAATACCAGCATACCGACCATAACAAAACTCGTCGGTGAACTGATTGACGAAGGGTTTCTTGAAGAAGTGGGCAAGATGGATACCAGCGGAGGACGCAGGCCGAGCATCTACGGCCTGAATCCTTCCGCCGGTTATTTTGTTGGAATCGATGTAAGAAGAAAATTCCTCAACATCGCCGTGACGGACTTCAAGGGCACCCTGCTGAATTTTGAAGAACGCGTCGACTTCTGTATTCAGAACTCTGAGGAATCTTTCCGCGAAATGTGCAGATTCATCATTTGCCTCCTCAAGGAAAACGGAATCAATCCTGACAAAGTCCTGGCGTACGGATTCAACCTCACCGGCCGCGTCAACAATGAGACAGGATACTGCTTCACCTACTTCCTTGGCGAGGACAAGCCTATATCCTCAGTGCTTGAAGACGAGATGGGAAGGCCCGTATATGTGGAGAACGACTCCAGAGCGATGACCTACGGCGAATACATCTGCGGTGTTGCCAACAAGGAAAGCAACATGCTCTTCATAAACGTAAGTTGGGGCCTCGGAATGGGAATGATTCTGGAAGGCACACTCTCATACGGCAAATCAGGGTTCTCAGGCGAAATAGGACATTTCCCCCTGCTCAACAACAATCAGATATGCCACTGCGGAAAGATAGGATGTCTTGAAACAGGCGCCTCAGGATCAGCCATTTACAGGATCTTCATGGAAAAGTTGAGCGAAGGAAGGTCATCGACCCTCTCTGAAAAATACAACAAGGGCGAAAAGATCCATATTGAGGATATCATAGAGGCTGCAAACGAAGAAGACGTTCTGGCAATAGAAGTGATAGAGGAAATCGGATTCACTTTAGGAAAGGCCGTAGCAGGCCTGATAAACCTTTTCAATCCGGAACTGATCGTCATCGGAGGAAATGTAGCCCAGACCAAGGAATATCTTCTGCTTCCGCTCAAGAGTGCCATACAGAAGCACTCGTTGAACATCATCAACAGCGACACAAGCATCAAACTGTCCAAACTGGGAGCAAAGGCCGGCACGATCGGCTCCTGCATGCTCTCCCGCAGCAAACTGCTCGGCCTGCTCTAGAAGAGCAAGGCCATATCCGCTGCAAGAGCCTTCTGCGTCTTCTTTTCAGGCACGAATTTCCATTCACCGATTATATTCCTGTCACCGACTACGGCAGGATCGATGGAGCCGTTCTTCACGAGATAGTCATAAAGGATGTTCCTTATCTCAGGATGATATTCCACGACGCGGTCATCAATGCGGTCTGTATCAATGCCGACCTCCTTCAGAAGACCGCCACCACCGCTTGCACGATATGATGTCATGGCGACATTGTATGTCTTTGCCGGATCGAACGTACTGCCGTCAGCGAGTGATGCGATGACTATCCGCTCTCCCCTAGGCCTTGTGACGTCGACTTCATAAACGAGGCCGGCGGCCGAGTCGAAATTGAACGACATATTGTCGAAAGACCATCTCTTCTGTCCGGTGCGCGCATCAGCCTTGTTTGAAATCTTCAGAAGATTCTTTGTGGAAGGAGTAAGAGTGTTGATCCACCGGTCATATGACGCCTCAAGATAATCCTTGATCTCCTTGCCTGTCATCTCTACCACAAACAATTGATTCTCAAATGGATAAATAGTAAAAAGGTCATTATATACCAGAGTTCCGGCCTTGACTGTTCCGTTGAATGTCAGAGGCGCGGCAAATGAGATCTGTGCAGGAGCACAACTCAACGACAAAGTATGGATAAGGTTCATGTAATCCGACATACCGACAAAAGCGTCGCGAGTGCGAAGGTCCGCCTTGAGCTCGCCCACTTCCTTGAGGGTAAAACTCTTAACAGCCTCATATTCAGGACGGAACAACGCCTTCATATCCTCATCCACCTTGCTCTTGTCTAGATTCATAAGATCGGCGTCAAGAGTCTTCTCCACGACCTTTCCTCCCTCGACCTTCACCTTGACGGTACCGTAACCGAGCGTCTTGCAATGGCTTCCGGCATTGATAAGGCATATGTCATCATTCTTATGTACTATAGGACGATGATCATGGGCACATATCACGAAGTCGACTCCCTCGAGAGACTGAAAGAGGTCAAGACCCTGATTCTCGAGCAGAGAGCCATCACCCTTTCCTGTACCTCCATGTAAGGCGACTATCACCACATCAGATTTTTCCTTGGCTGTTATGCGGTCTACTGCCTCCTGAGCGAAAGGAAGGAGTGACTTGAACTCCATACCTTCCCAAAGAAGCGGAGAAAGCCAACTCTTGATGTTCGGGTTCGTGAAACCTATGATGGTGATGTTGAGTCCATGTCTCTTGAGTGTGACATATTCCTGGAAATACGGCTTGCCGTTGTCTGTACGGATGGCATTTGCCGCAAGGAAAGGGACATCCATAGTCCTGACGAGGCGGTCATATACAGGATGTCCTGTCTCGATGTCATGATTACCCACGACCACAGCATCATATCCGATATACTCGACCATACGGGCGAAAAGATGCTTGGATGTCGTATCCACATAATTGAAATAATAGGCCGCATTATCGCCCTGCAGGCAGTCGCCGTCGTCTATGAGGATCACATTCTCTGCACCGTCCGCCACACGTACACTATCCACATACCACTTTACCGAAAGCAGAGAATTGGCAGTACCGTCAGACACATACAGAGAATCGAAATAATGTCCATGGACATCATTTGTCGTCAGAATTCTGAAAGTGTACTCACCATCCTTAGGACCGCAGCACGAAGACAGAAACGCTGCCGCAACGATAAGACATGCAAAAAATCTTTTCATATTCGTAATCTTTTATTTATTTCTTTTCTGCATCAGGGCCTCAAGGTCAAAGAACAACTGCACTACCTGCTGGCATCCTGAATATCTGAAATCATTGAAATGGAACAAGGCTCCGACTTTCACCGTAAGGAAGTCATATCTCGGCGCCCAGAACAGTTCCAGTCTGTCGTATGTCCCAATTCCTGCAGCGCCATCATCGTGAATACGATAGAATGGATCACCCAGGTAGAGTCTGTGTCCGTACTTATGTCCTCCCACATCGGCATTGTTGTAATACGGCATGATATCGGTGCCATAGTACAGACTGTTCCTTATGCCGAAATTCCAGTTCCTTACCTCAATATCCAGTTCTCCTCCGCCAGGGAACACATAATGCCCCACATGATCGCGGTCATTCTGCAATGCCTGAAGCCATCCAACACGGACTGACAAGGCCTGCATACCGGTCATATGTCCGAAATCAAACCTTGCATATGGATTAATAAGGATGTTGTCAACCAGACCCTTGACTTCAGCAGAATTGGCAAAATGGTACATATAGCCGGCATATCCCAGAGAAAGGACCTTTGTCAACGAACCTTCGCCCGACGAATAGATCATGAACCGCTCCCTCCTTGCCTGGCCGTACTGTCCCATCCAGTCGCAACCGACCTCGAAATACGCTTTCGGACGACGGAACTTCAGAAGAAGTCCCTCGAGGTTGTTGTCATAGAATCTCAAGGAATCGGAAAAGAAGGCCTGGGAATACCTGCCTTCAGACATTCTCCGCGGGAATATTCCGGCATATAGAGTCATGTCTGTCTTTCCCAATTGTCTGTCCAGGCGGTAATAAAGGATGATCTCACGCAAAAGATCGGCATTATGCTGCGAAGCACCGGTTTCTGCAGAGCCATCTCCCGCTATCTCCGGCGACACCTGAGATGCCCCGAAATCCTTCATGACATCGATGCCCAGCATCAGTTTATGAGTATTGCCGACTTCTATACCTATCGAAGGAGTCAGACGAGCCCCGAAAATGGTCATCGATGACGAAAATCCGCTCTTGTAGAACTCTCTGTTGTCGAAATTGAAATCAAAATCCACATCATATGCAAAACGCACAGGCGTTCCTGCAAAAGAAAACGAATACGGCAGCAGCAACATGACCGCCATGGCCACTTTGAAGAGTGATATGTATAGACCTGATGGCTTCATCGTTCAATAAAACATAAAATCTTTCAAAGATAACACATTTATTGATAAATTTGCACACACAGAACCCAGAAACATGATCAAGTTGCAGACACCGGTGACCGACGAAAAATGCAAGGTCGGCATCTCATATTGCGATAAAATACTGATGCTCGGAAGCTGTTTTTCCGACAGCATCGGCAAACACCTTGCTGACTATGGCTTCGATATCATGGTCAATCCTTTCGGCACCCTATACAACCCCATCTCAATCCTCCGCGCCATCGAAAGACTCTCAGGACGCATGGTCATGGACCCAGGTACAGATGCATCCGGTTCATATGGACATTTTACCGAAGAAGACTGCGTAAGGATAGGGGCAGGAGACCAGCGCTGGTGTTCATTCTCCCACCACACCTCCTTCGCACGTGCCGACAAGGAGGAATTTCTTGAAAATGCCAATGCCACGCTCCAGGAAGCCCGGGGTTTCTTCGCCTCATGCGACAAGATCATCATCACCCTAGGCACAAGTTGGTGCTTCCGCCACATCGGAACCGGACACATAGTCTCAAACTGCCTCAAGCATCCTGCTGCGGAATTCGTCCGTGAACGCCTTTCAGCATCTGAAGTCACAGAAGCACTCCGTCAGATTGCAGACCTTTGCGGCATCGTCTCTCCTGCCGTCGGCATCAAGCCGAAGCAGATTATCTTCACAGTCAGTCCGATCCGCCACTTCAAGGACGGCGCCCACGGTAACCAGATCAGCAAGTCCGCCCTCCTCCTCGGCATCGACGACTTCCTGTGCAGCCTTCCTGTCGACCTGAGCATGAATCCTCACTACTCCGCCGACTATTTCCCTTCATACGAAATAGTCATGGACGAACTGCGCGACTACCGCTTCTACGCAGAAGACATGTGCCACCCTTCTTCCCAGACCGTCGGATACATCCGCGACAGATTCCTTTCATGGGCCCTTCCTCCTTCCGAAAAGCCTCTCCTCGAAGAAAACATCCGCGCTTTCAAGGCTTCTTCTCACAGGAAGTCCCTCTAGCGTGACGCACAAAATTTCTGTAAAATCTGCACGAAAAGTATTGGATATTTGAAATTAATCTCTACCTTTGCAGTGTACTAGTTTACTAATACACCAAGCATAAAACATACAAAATCTTAACAAACAGACACTTAAACCCATAAAGTCATGATCACGATCAAAGACCTAGGTTTCAGTTACAGGGAAACCAGAGGCGTGAAGACAATCACCCTCAACAAAGAAAAAGGACATATGCTGCCGGAAGACAGATACGTTCTGAAGAACATCAACATGAATCTGGAAGAAGGCCGCATCTACGGACTTCTCGGAGAAAACGGAGTCGGCAAGACTACCCTCCTTACACTCCTCTGCGGCCTGAAGAATCCGCAGACAGGAAGCATCGACATCGACGGTCACAATCCGTACGACAGAGAACCATCGTTCCTCACAGACCAGTACTATCTCAGCGACGAGGTGGCGCCTATGAACATGAAGGCCATAGACTACGCCCGCAACTACGGCAAGTTCTGGGAAGGATTCAGTCTTGACAAATTCATTGAAATAATGAAGGAACTGGAGACTGACCCGGAGCAGAAGATGACCAGGATGTCCTTCGGACAACTCAAGAAGACGTACATCAGTTTCGCCCTCGCATGCAACACGAAATATCTCTTCATGGACGAACCTACAAACGGCCTCGACATCCCCTCAAAGGCCCAGTTCAGAAAGGCGGTCACAAAGCACACACGAGAAGACTCAGTGATAGTCATCTCCACCCACCAGGTCCGCGACCTTGAGAACATCATAGACCCGATCATCATCCTCGACCGTCAGGACGTACTCCTCAACGCAACGATGGAAGAGATTTCGGAAAAACTGTACTTCGACTACACCAACGAGAAGACCGCTGACGCCCTCTACAGCGAAATGATCCCGGGCGGAAACATACAGGTCAGACTCAACCAGACAGGAGAAGACAGCAAGGTAAACATGGAAGCACTCTTCAACACAGTGCACCAGAACAAGGAACTCATCAAGGGAATCTTCAACAAATAGACACTTAACGATATGAAAACCAACGACATATTCAATTTCCGCAGATTCGGCAGATACTTTACTTCCGACCTCAGTACATGCTGGTCCAACTACGGACTCAGTCTGCTGACAATCTCAATACTTTTCCCAGTAGGCACATACTTCCTGACAAACGTCTTCAACCTCGTCTTGAGATCGACATGGGACGGACCGGACATCGGCCTGCGATCATTCATATTCATTGTTGCGACCATATGTCTGGTAGTGACAATGCCGGTCAAATGCTACGGAAAGATCACCGAAAAGCAGTACGGTTCGTTCTTCCTCACACTCCCCGCCTCAAGACTTGAGAAGTTCGTCAGCATGTTCCTTATGACCTGCATCATAGTCCCAGTACTCGGATTTGCCCTCCACCTCGGAACTGACGCCATCATCTGCGCACTTGACCACACATGCGGCAAGAATCTCGTCGCAGGCGCAGCGGAACTGATCAGAAACATAGGCGACATGACGGAACTGACCATGAACTTTGTCGATGAATCGATCACTATCGAGAATGCAGCGTTAGTACAAGATATTCTCGGCCAGATAAACAACCCATGGATGTACATCGACGAAATCTTCGGCATCACGCTTCCGTTCCTTCTGGGAGCCATATACTTCAAGAACGGAAAGACTGTTAAGACAATCCTTGTCCTATTCGCTATCAGCATGGCAAGCAGCATCATCATGACACCGTTCCTGGAGAACTGGGCTGCAGAGATAGTAAAGAATGCCAACGCAGACACAAACACGATCCTTCAGATGTTCAACAACGGAATATTCAAGAACCTCGTCCTCATCGACACCGTCAGCGACACAGTCTTCAATCTTGCCCTCATGGCAGGAATATGGTTCAGAATCAAGACCTTAAAGCACTAGGCCATGGAATTCAACAGCAATAAATCCATATATCTGCAGATCTGTGACGCCATATGCGAGCAGATCCTGAGCGGAAGGCTCATGCCCGACGAGCGTATCCCATCGGTGCGCGAGTACGGTGCAGACATCGGCGTGAATCCTAACACGATCATGCGCTCCTACGAAAAACTCACCACGGAAGGCATCATCTACAACAAGCGTGGGATCGGTTATTTCATCAGTCCTGACGCCAGAGATATCGTCCTTGAAGCACAGCGGAAGGAGTTTCTGGAAAACGAACTGCCTGCCATCCGCAGGAGAATGGCCCTCCTCGGCCTCGACGCCTCCCTCATTATAGATAAGGCGTAATTCACCAGACTCTGATTACCAACCAATTACAGAAACTGCGTGCTCCCTTTTGGGAGGCCGCTGAAAAAGAGTCTCAAAATATACCCCTCTGAGAATCGCATCTTTGAATGCCTCCTGATGAATTTGAGTTTCTTCTGAAATACTCGATTCTCAGGAGGCAAATTTGTGAAAAACTCGGTAGATTCCTCACATTATTCCCCCTTTTCGTCCAATATCCTGTTGATCCTCACTAGATTCGATGT
>JAFURF010000046.1 GCA_017471965.1 Bacteroidales bacterium | reverse complement strand
TGTATAATCTCTTATATTTCTCTAGTCCGTCCTGACACTCTCAATTCTTTTCAAAAGAATCGACGCTTCTCGATAAATTGTTTTTCTCGGTACTTGCTTCTTGTACAGTAAATCAGTCTTTTCAATGAACTTGTCGTTGCCCGTTTTTCGAACGGGGCTGCAAAGGTACGCATTATTTTTTAACTTCCAAATTTATTTTGCAAAATTTTCAGAAATTTCATTTTTCTGCGTCAGTCTTGGTAAGAACTCCACCTCTGCGGGCACCCCTGTTTCAAATGGGATTGCAAAGGTACGCTTTATTTTCGAACTTCCAAATTTTTTCAAGATAAAAAATGCCTTTCCAAAACGTCTGGATCAGCATTTCACATCCAAGTCGTTGACATTCAACGGCGAATAGAGTTGTTACAATTTTGTTAATTTAAAACAAAGAGACATAAGGTCTCTCTCAGATGTTTTTTACCCATATCCACATATTGACAATCTCAACCGAAAAGATTATTTTTGTATGTTATTTATATATATAGTATAAGAGAAGATGAAGAAAACGTTGACAGCATTTGCAGCCTTATTGATGGCAGCAGGAATGACAGTGGCACAGAACACACCGCTGTGGCTAAGAAAGAACGCCATATCTCCAGACGGAGCCACAGTCGCTTTCACATATAAAGGAAACCTTTATACTGTAAGCAGTGAAGGTGGAGAGGCCCGGCAACTCACAAGCAATCCGGCGTATGAATCAGATCCTTTCTGGACACCGGACGGCAAGGAACTTGTTTTCAGTTCATACAGAGAGAACAGCAAGGACATATATAAGGTATCAGCAAAAGGAGGCACCCCTGTGAGGCTTACATCCCATCCCGGCAACGAGACTCCGATGGGAGTACTGAAAGATGGAAGCGTCATCTTCAGTGCAAACATTCAGCAGGATGCCATATACGGAGATTTTCCCGGTAATGCCCAACTTTATGTCATCGGCCCGGAAGGAGGAAGACCGAGACAGATCACATCCCTTCCTGTATCAAACCTGAGCATCGATACGGAAGGCAATATCCTCTATGAGGACTACAAAGGATACGAAGACCCGCTTAGAAAACACCACACATCATCAGTCACCAGAGACATCTGGTACTATACTCCAGCAAAGGCCGGCAATCTGTCAATCGACGGAGACGGCAGATTCGTCAAGGTAAGTCCATTCAATGGAGAAGACCGCAACCCTGTCTTCAACCCTGCAGAACGCGATACATATTATTATCTCAGCGAGCAGGACGGCACCATGAACATATACAGGAGCAGCGTGGTGCCCGGGACAACTCCCGTTCAGATAACTTTCTTCAAAGGGAATCCTGTGAGATATCTGAGCATATCCGATAAGGGAAGGATGTGCTTTTCATATGACGGGGAACTTTACACCATGACTGACGGTCAGGAACCTAAGAAGGTAGATATCGAGATCATCACCGACCAGATCGAGAAGCCGGTGCAGGAACGTAACATGAGTTCCGGTGCTTCAGACCTTGCAGTTTCTCCTAACGGAAAAGAAATCGCGATCGTTCTACATGGAGATGTATACGTCACAACTCTCGACCACAGGACTACAAAAAGGATAACCAACACCCCTCAACAGGAAAGGAGCGTATGGTTCGGAAAAGAAGGACGCACACTCTACTATGCGGCAGAACGGAATGGACATTGGGGCATATGGGAGACAGCCCTTTCCGACAAGGATGACAAGTTCTTCACATATGCCGTAAAAATGGAAGAAAGGCTCATCACCAAGCCCGGAGAGACATGCTTCCAGCCTCAGGTATCCCCTGACGGCAAACATATCGCATATCTTAAGGACAGGACCGGCATCGCAATAATGGACCTTGACAATGGCAAGGAAAAGATCGTTCTGGACAAGAGTGTCAATTATTCATACACTGACGGAGACCAGAGTTTCGCTTGGAGTCCTGACAGCGGATATCTTCTCTGCAACTGGCAGGGAGACGGTGGATGGAACAACGAGGATGTGGCACTCATCGATGTAGAGACAGGAAAGATCACCGACCTTACCCAGAGCGGATATTCTGACGGTGGTTTCAGATGGGCACTAAAGGGCAAGGCAATGACCTGGACCTCGGACAAGGCCGGCTACAGAAGTCATGGAAGTTGGGGCGCAGAAAGGGATATCTACATAATGTTCTTCGACGGAAAGAGATATGCCGAGTTCAACAAGGACAAGGAAGACAGAGCCATTGAAGACATGCTGAAGAGCGACAAGGACAAGAAGAAGGAAGAGAAGACGGAAAAGAAGGATAGCGCCAAGGCAGAAAAAAAGACAGAGAAACTTATCCTCGACCTCGAGAACAGAGAGGACAGGATAGTCAAACTGACACAATTCTCGGGCAGACTCGGTGATCATTACCTCACACAGGACGGAAAGAAACTGTATTACATGGTCCGTCTGGAAAAAAGCACAGACCTCTGCTGCCTGGATCTCGAAGACAACAGTGTAAGGGTAGTCTCCAAAGGAGTATACGGTTCGCTCTACCCTACTGCTGACGACAAATACATGTTCCTTCTGACAGGAAGCGGAGTTTCAAAGATATCGACAGCAAGCGGTTCGAAGGAAAGCATTGCTTTCAACGGAACATTTGAATACAGACCGGCAGAAGAGAGAGAGTACATTTTTGACCACATCTGGAAGCAGGTGGACGAAAAGTTCTATGTTGCTGACATTCACGGCATAGACTGGAACGGATATAAAGACACATACAGAAAGTTCCTGCCGCACATCGACAACAACTTCGATTTTCAGGAGATGCTGTCCGAACTTCTTGGTGAACTGAACGGATCGCACACAGGCGCAAGATACCGATATAGAAGCGGGCTTAACATGGGAACGCTCGGTGCACTCTATGACAATGAGTACGCCGGAGACGGTCTGAAGATCAAGGAAATCCTTAAAGGAGGTCCATTGTATATAGCAGATCCTGAAATCAAGGCTGGAGACATAATCACCGCCATCGACGGCACGGAAATCAAGGCAGGATCAGACTGGTACCCTCTTCTTCGCCAGAAAGGCGGCAAGAAAATCGTCATCAGCGTATCAAAGAACGGACGAAAGCCAGTAGAAATGTACATCGAGCCTGCATTCACCGACTACGTGCAGATGTACGAAAGATGGGTTGACCAGAGAGCGGAAATGGTCAAGAGACTTTCAGGCGGAAGAATAGCATATGTCCATGTGGAAGGCATGGATTCAGAAAGTTTCAGACGTGTATACTCTGAACTTCTCGGCAAATACAGATCATGCGAGGCTGTAATCGTAGACACCAGGCACAACGGCGGAGGATGGCTGCATGATGACCTTGCGACCCTGCTGTCCGGTCAGGGCTACATAAGGTTCGAGCCTAGAGGGCAATACATCGGCACAGAGCCTTACAATAAATGGAACAAGCCTTCATGCGTACTCGTAGGTGAAGACAACTACTCGGACGCATGCGGATTCCCATATGTATACAAGACTCTAGGAATAGGTAAACTCATCGGTGCTCCGGTCCCTGGCACAATGACAGCGGTATGGTGGGAAAATCAGATTGACCCAAGCATAGTGTTCGGTATCCCTCAGGTGGGAGCGATCGGAGTCAAGGAGGGAAGGTATCTGGAAAACATGCAGATAGAACCAGATGTACTGATATACAATGATCCGGCATCAGTATTGCGTGGTGAAGACAAGCAGCTGGAGGCTGCAGTGAAGGAAATGTTAAAGACTATCGAATAAAGGAAATGGACAGAAAGGCAGTCATCATCCCGACTTATAACGAAAAAGAAAACATTGAGAAGATAATCCGTGCGGTATTCGCCCTTGAGGGCGGATACCACATACTGGTAATCGAAGACGGATCCCCAGACGGGACCGCTGCAATCGTAAAGACTCTTCAGAAGGAATTCCCGGAAAGGCTCTTCATGATAGAGAGAAAAGGGAAACTGGGGCTTGGAACCGCATACATCACCGGATTCAGATGGTGTATAGAACATGAATATGACTACATATTCGAGATGGACGCAGACTTCTCCCACAACCCGAATGACCTGCAGAAACTGTATCAGGCATGTGCGGATGGTGCAGACCTCGCTATAGGTTCAAGATACTGCAACGGAATCAGTGTCATAAACTGGCCCATCGGCAGGGTAATAATGTCGTATTATGCTTCAGTCTATGTACGCACCGTACTTGGAATGAAGGTCTATGACACCACTGCAGGATTCAAATGCTACAGACGTCAGGTACTCGAAACAATCGACCTGGACAGAGTAAAGATGAAGGGATACGGTTTCCAGATCGAGATGAAATACACGACATTCAAACTTGGATTCAAGATCAAGGAAGTTCCTATCATATTTGTAGACAGGACCGAAGGAACATCAAAGATGAGCAGCGGCATCTTCGGCGAGGCGTTCTGGGGTGTGATGAAACTGAAGATGAGAAAAATCAAGGCAAGATCATAATGAAAGCAATACTTTTGCATAAGGCCACTATTGTGACCGCAACCAAAGAAGCTGTAGGAAGCGTCGTCATTGCCGGCGAAAAGATTGCAGATGTAATTTATGCTGACGGAGAGGATTTTGAGGAAAGGCTCGAAGATGCCCTCTCTAGATACGATGCAACAGAAAAGGTCAATCTCGAAGGCAAGCACCTGATGGCCGGCGGCATAGACGCACATGTGCATTTCCGCGAACCGGGACTGACTCACAAGGCAGACATCCAGACAGAATCCAGGGCAGCCCTTGCTGGGGGCGTCACTTCCGTAATAGACATGCCGAACACGTCTCCTGCAACTGTTTCCGGGGAGGCACTAAAGGCAAAGAGAGAACTCGCAGAAGGCAGAAGCGCTGTCAACATAGGCTTTCATATAGGTGCCACCAACAGTAACGCTGATGAGATAAGGGATATCCTGGATGGTAACTCCGAATGCCAGGCTGACTCGGTAGCGGGCGTAAAGGTGTTCATGGGATCATCTACAGGCAACATGCTCGTAGACGAAGAAAGGACTCTTGGCAGACTCTTTTCAATAAAGGAAAGGCCCGTACTCGTCCATTGCGAAGATGAAGCAACCATAAAGGCCAATCTGAACGCTGCCATAGAAAAATATGGTGATGACATCCCGTTTGAAGAGCATGAGAAAATCCGAAGCAGAAGCGCATGCATCAGATCCAGCATCAGGGCCTTGGAGAAAGCCATAAGCAATGGAACACGTATGGTCCTCTGCCACATCTCCACAAAAGAGGAAATATAGATGGTCCGTGCAGCAAAGTCAAACAATCCGGGCATTGTCGCAGAGACATCCTGCAACTATCTCTGGTTCTGTAACGAGGACTACAGGACCTTGGGAAGCAGAGTCAAATGCAACCCGTCCGTAAAGACTCCCGCAGACAGAGATGCCCTAAGGCAGGCATTGGCATCCGGCCTTATCGACACAATAGGTTCCGACCATGCGCCACACCTGCTATCCGAAAAGGAAGGCCCATATACAAAGGCTCCTTCAGGACTGCCATCGATTCAGCAGAGCCTTCCTGTACTGATAACAATAGCAGAACAGGAAGATATACCTTTGACCAGAATCGCTGCTGTCTTCTCAGAAAACGCTGCTGACCTCTACGGTCTGAAACGAGGCAAGATACGGTACGGATATGCTGCAGACATTGTAATATTCGACAAGGACAAGGAGTTTACCGTAAGGGCTCAAGACCAGTACAGCAAATGCGGATGGACCCCATATGAAGGCTGTACTCTGAAAGGAAAGATAGAGAAGGTCTATGTCAACGGACACCTTATGGACCCAGACAATCTTGAAAACACAGAAAACTTCGGAAAACCATTGACATTCAACGGACGCTGATCTCCCCGATTACAAACGACTAACCGTAAAAAACATGTCACCTAAAGTTCAACCTAGCAAGATACTGATCTACATCGCATCCATTTTTGCTATAACCCTTTGGGGAATGTCCTACATCTGGACAGACAAACTCATCGCCTTAGGGATTCCTATATTCTATTTCGTTTTCGTGAGAATCCTGATGGCAGGAATCATCCTGTTCCTTTTCAATACGGCATACGCCAGAATCAAGAGGATACAGAAACAGGATCTGGGGAAATTCCTTCTTCTGGCATTCTTCGAGCCTTTCATATACTTCATCTGTGAAACATACGGTCTGAAGGAGACAGGCTCACCCACCATCAGTGCAATGGTGATAGCAACCATACCGATATTCTCCATAGGAGCTGGAATGCTGTTCTTCAAGGAAAAGGTCAACGCCGTAAATATAATAGGAATCCTGTTCTCTCTGGTCGGCATAGTCATGGTAGCCATGGCTAAAGGAGACCTTGGAGAAAACTTCATCTGGGGCATCGTTCTCCTTCTGATTGCAGTCATCGCAGAAGTAGGGCACGCATCCATAACAAAAAGTCTGTCAGGAAACTATTCGAGCCAGATCATAGTGATGTATCAGTTCCTGATAGGATCCGTATATCTGTTCCCTCTGTTCATCTGGAAGGGACTTGACGGATTCAGTGTCGAGACTCATCTGACACCTGAAGTATGGTACCCTATCATCTGTCTTGCCGTCCTCTGTTCAAGTCTTGCCTTCTCCCTCTGGGTCAGCACGATCAAGAATCTCGGAGTAGCAAAATCCAGCATATTCTCGGCACTGATACCGGTTGCTGCAGCCATAATAGCATGGCTTATCGGCCATGAACTGCTGAACTCACGCCAATGGATCGGAATTGGGATATCCACACTCGGTGTCATCCTGTCACAATACACCATGAAAAAAGACAGATGATCATCGGATCAGTCTGAGGCCGATACGGCCGCGTTCAAGGTCGACGGAAACAACCGTCACTTTGACCTGCTGATGCAGTTTGAGAACCTTGGATGGATCAGCCATCCCTTTCACACCCATCTGCGAAGCATGGATAAGTCCGTTCTGCTTGATGCCTACATCCACGAACGCTCCGAAAGCAGTGATGTTCGTCACAATGCCAGGAAGTTCCATACCGGTCTTAAGGTCCTCTATCGTCTTGATGTCATGAGCGAACTCGAATTCCTGGGCAGACTCACGCGGATCACGTCCCGGCTTCTTCAATTCCTGAATGATGTCGTTTATGGTAGGAAGTCCGAAGTCGCCTTCCACATACCTTGACGGATCAATCCTTGAACATAATTCCGCATTTCCGACAAGTTCCTTTGCAGAGACCTTGAGATCGCGAGCCATACGGTCCACAATATGATAGGCCTCAGGATGAACGGCAGAATTATCAAGAGGATTCTCGGCATCGGCGATACGCAGGAATCCGGCACATTGCTCGAAAGCCTTCTCACCAAGGCGCTTGACATTAAGAAGTTCATGGCGTGACCTGTAGGCACCATGCACGGTCCTGTATTCGACAATGTTTTCGGCGAGAGCCGGGCCTATACCTGACACATAACTCAGAAGATAACTGCTTGCCGTATTGAGGTTTACACCGACGTTGTTCACGCAACTCTCCACTGTATTGTCCAGTTTTTCCTTGAGAAGAGTCTGATCCACGTCATGCTGATACTGTCCCACACCAAGAGATTTTGGATCGATCTTTACAAGTTCCGCAAGAGGATCCATAAGACGTCGGCCAATGGAAACGGCACCACGGACCGTCACATCATATTCAGGGAATTCTTCACGCGCCACCTCAGACGCCGAATATATAGACGCACCATCCTCACTGACACTAAACACACGGACTCCCTTAGGGAGGGGCACACGTTTGATGAATTCCTCAGTCTCACGGCTTGCTGTTCCATTTCCTATGGCAATGACTTCCACACCAAATTTCTGAACCATTGCTGAAACCGCCTGTATGGACTTGACCTTCTCGCTTACTGGAGGATGTGGGAAAATGGCCTCATTATGTAGAAGATTTCCCTGCTCGTCCAGACACACGACCTTACATCCGGTCCTGAATCCGGGATCGATTGCAAGAACACGCTTCTGACCGACAGGTGGAGCCAGGAGCAACTGACGCAGGTTCTCTCCGAATATACGTATTGACTCGGCATCAGCCTTTTCCTTCGCCTCCTTTATGACTTCATTGGAAATCGACGGTTCGATGAGTCTCTTATAGGCATCATCAAACGCCTGGTGGATATGCTCAGCGAGAGGTGCGGCCGGATACTTCCGTTCCTGACAGAAATCATAATATATCTTCTTTCCGCATTTCTCGGCATCAGCATCGATCTTCACGGAAATGAATCCCTCCTCTTCCGCACGAAGAATAGCGAGCAGACGATGAGGCGCAATCCTCTCAATAGACTCTGAATAATCGAAATAAGACCTGTATTTCAAGGCATCAGGCCCAGTCGCCTTCTTCGTAGCCTTGGTCACTATACGTCTGGTCTTGAAGATCTGTCTGACAGTGTCACGGACAGAGGCAGTCTCACTAAGACGCTCGGCAATGATGTCTCGCGCCCCTGCAAGAGCGTCTTCGACAGAAGACACCTTGTCTCCTACATACTTCCGCGCCTCCTGCACAGGATCCGCCAAGGTCACGTCATACATCCTGTCAGCAAGCGGTTCAAGGCCGGCCTCCTTAGCGACAGTCGCACGTGTACGTCTCTTTGGCTTGAAAGGAAGATAGATATCCTCAAGTTCACGGGCATTTACACAATCTTCGATCTGACGACGGAGAGCATCAGTAAGCGCACCTGCCTGGCCTATGGTCTCAAGAACGGTAGTCTTGCGTTTCTCCATCTCTGCATACACATCAGCCCAATGACGGATCTCCGCCACAGCAACCTCATCCAGGCCGCCTGTCCTTTCCTTTCTGTATCTGCTCACAAACGGAATGGTGGCACCCTCCTCAAACAACTTCACACAATTCTCCACCTGCCATTCCTTCACACCAATTTCCCTGGCAATACTCCTGACATATATCTCCTTCATACTCCAAAAAATTGCAAAAATCCCTTAAATCCCCCAATACTCTTCACCCCTCATTCTTTACCCCCGCGTTAACAATGTCTGATGATATATGAGAAAGTGTTGGCATTTGTGTGGAATTGGCATTTTCGCACCCCCGCGTAGGGGGAGGGGCCCACGAAGTGGGAGGGGGCCAATGGAACACTTTGCCAATACTTTCCATCCGCATCAATCATGCGACACCTGTTTCAACTGCTCCCGATAAGCCGAAAATATCTGAGACTTAGAAACAAATCCGACATAAGTCCTGTCATGCTCAATCACAGGAAGATTCCACGCCTCAGTCTGCTCGAACTTGATCATCACCGCATCCATCTTGTCATCCACATACACATAAGCCGGTGCAGAGCGCATGAAATTATATACATGGAGGGTATCATACTGGTCGTACTTGAACATATCCCTCCTGATATCTTCAAGAGACACATATCCCTGAAAATGATTCCTCGAATCAACTACAGGGAAGATATTTCTTTTTGATGTAGAAACCACCTCGACAAGTTCCCTAAGGGTGGCATCAATCTTCACAGTACTGAAATCAGACTCGATCAGTTCACTTGTCTTGAGAAGCGTGAGCACAGCCTGATCACTGTCATGAGTCAGAAGTTCACCCTTCTTAGCGATACGCTTGGTATAGATCGAATAAGGCTCGATCGACTTGGTGGCAGCATATGAAATCGTGGAAGTAAGGATCAGAGGAATAAGGAGTTCATATCCTCCCGTCATGTCTGCAATAAGGAAGATCGCAGTCATCGGAGCCTGCATCACACCCGCCATAAGCCCAGCCATGCCCACAAGCACGAAATTCTGCTCCGGCACCACTCCTCCGCCACCTATGAGATTGATTGTCCTGGAAATGAAGAATCCCGCTATCGCACCAATGAACAGAGTCGGACCGAAAGTACCTCCCACTCCACCACCGGCATTGGTAAAGGACATCGAAAAGACTTTCAGAATCAATATCAACAGGAAGAAGACCGGTATCGACCACTCGGAATTCATGAAGAACGAAAGGATGGTCTGCCCGTCAAAATCAATATTCCCGCCATTCAGAAGCACATGCAGATGGTCATATCCCTCTCCGTAAAGCGGAGGGAAAAGAAAAATGAGAAGACCCAGACCGGAGGCTGAAACAGCCCACCTCACAAACGGCCTCTGAATAGACTTTATCTTATCTTCAAGGAATAGCGTCATACGGGTGAAATATACCGAACATGCGGCACAGAAGAGCGCCAGAATCAGGTAGAACGGTATATTATGCATGGTGAACTCGGAAATGGTACATTCAAAGGCCGGCTGATCACCAAGGAAGATATATGAAATCACCGTTGCGGAAATCGTCGAAAGGAGAAGTGGCAGGATGGAACTCATGGAGATGTTGAAAAGAAGTATCTCCAAGGTGAACAGAACTCCGGCAAGAGGGGCCTTGAATATTCCCGCCACAGCACCTGCGGCACCGCACCCAAGAAGGATTGTCATATTCTTGTATGAGAGTCCCATATAACGTCCCACATTCGATCCTATCGCCGCTCCTGTATATACGATCGGAGCCTCCGCTCCCACCGAACCTCCGAAACCGATGGTCACAGACGAAGCCACCATGGATGACCACATGTTGTGAGGACGTATCTTTGACTCGTTCTTCGACACTGCAAGAAGTACCTTCGTCACACCATGACCGATATTATCCTTTACGACATACTTCACGCAAAGCATGGCGAGAAGCATACCGATACCCGGATATATAAGGAAGAGGGCACTATAGGCAACACCGTCGAACCATGATGTGATGCCATGATGTATAAATTCGATGGCAGACTTAAGGAGCACGGACGCCAGACCGCAAGCAACACCCACGAAAACAGCAAGAACCATCATGCCGTCACGCTCCGACATCCCCTTAATGAGGCGCCTGAGCGGTGAAATAAAACCACCTATGCCTTTATGACTTGCCATAATCGTACAAATATAACCATTTCCAGTCAATGAATGACGTTGAACGCAATAAAAAAGTGCCGGACTGCTTCATACAGTCCGACACTTGCATTTCAATTTATCAGATCAGGCATCTGCGCCTTCATCATCTGTCGAATACTGGGAGATGTTGTCATCAGGAAGGCTCTCTCCATCATTTCCTTCACCGTCATCGCCGTCTTCTCCGTCAAGCCAACGCTCGATATCTTCTGCGTCATCTGTCTTCACCTTTATCTTGATGAGATAAATGGCATCCGGAATTTCCACTGTGACAGCATAAAAACATGTTCCGTCCGGCTTATCATACTTTACCAGATCAGGAAAATAATCGCTGTATCCCTTCGGATACTTCTCTGCAAATGCCGCCGCCAGTTCTTCTGACATATTCTCATAACTGACAATACCTCTCTTCTTTGCTGTAGTTGACATATCTTAAATCTCTAAATCCAGGTTAGTACTAAATTCGGTGCAAGTGTAGGACATTTTTTTGAATTGAGCAACACCAGAGCCACTTTTTTATCAACAAACTGCACTATACATGTCCTAATCTGGACTTTGCATATTCAAGAGTCAACTTGAAGGTCTTCTTTTTGGTCGAAGGAGCCTCATACATCGCGTCAGTCATGATTCTCTCGCAGATAGACCTCAAGCCACGGGCGCCGAGTCTGTTTTCGATTGATGTGTCGACAATCAGATCAAGTACGGCAGGCTCCACCTGCAGTCTGATACCGTCAAGTTCGAACATCTTCTCATATTGGCGCATAAGGGCGTTCTTCGGTTCAGTCAGAATCCTCTTCAAAGCATCTCTGTCAAGATGATCCAGATATGTTATGACAGGGAGACGTCCGATGATCTCAGGTATAAGTCCATATGACCTGAGATCCTGAGCCTCGACATACTGAAGAAGGTTCTCCTTGTCTATCTTCTGTCTGTTCGACGCGCCGAAACCGATCACCTGCGTATTGAGTCTCTGAGCGATACGTCGCTCGATACCCTCGAAGGCTCCACCGCATATGAACAGGATATTCTGGGTGTTGACATGAAGGAACTCCTGCTCCGGATGCTTTCGTCCACCCTGTGGCGGTACATTCACGACACTGCCTTCAAGAAGTTTCAGCATGGCCTGCTGCACACCCTCTCCTGACACGTCACGTGTAATGGAAGGATTGTCACTCTTGCGCGCTATCTTGTCGATCTCATCAATGAAGACGATTCCCCTCTCGGCCTTGGCCACATCATAGTCTGCCTCCTGAAGGAGTCTTGAAAGAATGCTTTCCACGTCTTCTCCCACATATCCTGCCTCAGTCAGGACTGTCGCGTCAACAATGGTGAACGGGACATCGAGGAGTTTCGCTATAGTCTTGGCCATCAATGTCTTTCCTGTACCTGTAGGACCTACCATAAGGATATTCGACTTCTCCAGTTCGAGTTCGTTATCGTCAGACAGATTGTTGTTGAGCCTCTTGTAATGGTTATAGACCGCCACTGACAGGAGTTTCTTGGCCCTGTCCTGACCTATGACATACTGGTCAAGATATGCATGGATATCCTTAGGCTTGTTGTCATTCTCGATCCTGCCCAACTTTGACGGCTTTGCCGACTTGTCAAAATCCTTGAGATAATTGCCTGCTAGTTTCACGCATTCAGAACAGATGCACGCATCAAGTCCCTGAAGCATCAAAGGGACCTCGTGCTCGCTCTTGCCGCAGAACATGCAGTAACTGCCCTGCTTCCTATCCTTTGCCATAGATCATTTCTTCTTTTTGGTAAGGATTTCGTCAATCATTCCATATTCAAGGGCCTCTGCTGAAGTCATCCAGAAATCACGGTCTCCATCAGCATATATCTTCTCTATAGGCTGCCCCGAATGCTCTGAAATGATGGAATAAAGTTCCTTCTTTGTCTTCTCGATCTCCTGAGCGGCAATAAGTATGTCAGAAGCCTGTCCGCTCGCACCGCCAAGAGGCTGATGAATCATGACCTTAGAATGCGGAAGCGCTGACCTCTTGCCAGGAGCACCGGCACAGAGAAGTACCGATCCCATCGAGGCAGCCATTCCGGTACAGATGGTAGCGACATCAGGCTCGATCAACTGCATGGTATCATAGATACCCAATCCTGAAGACACGATCCCTCCCGGCGTATTGAGATAAAGGGAAATATCACTTGAACTGTCGTTCGATGCAAGAAAGAGCAACTGTGCCTGAACGATATTTGCAACGTCAGCATCAATAGGAACACCGAGGAAAATGATCCTGTCCATCATAAGCCTGCTGAAGACATCCATCGAGGCCACATTCAGTTTTCTTTCCTCGATGATCGTTGGATTGATGTATCCGTCCAATACAGACTCATACCTGTGCATCGTCATCGAACTGATACGATGCTCGAGCATTGCATATCTTTTGAATTCCTTATTCATATCCATATATAAAAAAGGGCCGGCGTTGCGAGCCGACCCGTATTGTTCATTGATTATTTCAACTCGCGGAATTTCTCAACTGAGATCTTCTTCTTCTTGAGAGAAACGACCTCACGTACAGCAGCGAAAGTCTTCTCGTTCTCCACCTGGTCGAGAATACGTCTTCCCTGCTCCTCCTGAGAAAGTATGTTCTTTGCGAATGACTCCAACTGCTCATCAGGAACATTGTTCATGCCATACATGGCGAACTGATATGCAGCAAAGCCCTTGGCACTTGCAAGAAGGTCAGCCTCCTCGATCTTCACATTGTACTTCTGCATAAGGTAGTTACGTACCATCTGCCACTTGTAGTCAATGATGAAGAGATCCCAGTCCTTCTCGATGTCTTCCATGGTGAACTTTCCTTCGTTCACGACATATACCCATCTCTTGAGGAACTTTTCGGCAATCTGTACGCCAGCCTTCTCAAGAAGGTAGTTCTTTGCGTCCTTAGAGAAACGGAAATCAGCCTCCTGAGCATACTCAGCGCGGATTCTCTCCTCTATCTTCGCATCGAACTCCTCTTCTGTCTTCACGCCGAAGATCTTCTCGAATGTATCCTCAACAAGAGGTGCGTTCACAAATGTCTTCACATTCTTCACAGTCATCTTGAACATAGGGTCGAGATTCGCCATCTCCTCCTTGCTTACCTTGAGCATTGAAGAACGGTCAGTCTCGTTCTCGAACGCCTCGTTCACATTTACGTCAAGGACATCACCTGGCTTCACACCGACGAAAGACTTGCGGACACCCTCAGCAACATTACGGAGAGCGACATAAGTTCCCTCTACCTTCATATCGCCCTGCTCGAAATCAACGATGATGAAGTCATCCTCCTTTGCCTTCTTGCCTTCCTCGAGTGAACCGTACTGCTTGAGGAGGTTTTCCTTCATCTCCTTCTTGGCAGCCTCGGTAACATTGATTGTATAATATACGATCTCGTCATCCTTTGAAAGTTCAAAAGACACTTCAGGATTCTCTGCGATATCGAACTTGAAGACGAACTCGTTTCCTGCCACCCACTCTGTCTGCGGCTGATCCTCGCTTGGAAGAGGCTCTCCGAGGACGCGGAGGTTGTTCTCATGGATGAAGTTGTTGAGTCCTTCAGACACTACATCATTCACTGCATCAACAAGTGCTGACTGTCCGTACATCTTCTCAACAAGAGACATAGGCACCATGCCTTTACGGAATCCCTTGAACTCAGCCTTCTTTCTATAATCGTTGAGTTTCTTCTTCCTGCTGTCTGCATAATCCTCATTCGCTACCGTAAGGGTAAGTTCGAGATTGAGGTCATCAATTCTGTTCTGATCAAGTTTCATTTCTATATTATATTTTGATTATTTGCGAAAAAGCGTGCAAAATTAAACAATATAAGCGAATTTTCAAAAAATACGGTCGCCAACAACTACCTGACGGTCTTACCCTTTCTTTTAGGATATGACACACGTGAATGATACATCTGCTGCAGGTAGGTCTTCATCGTTTCCTTGACGGTTGCTATGTCTCGAAGCGATATGTCCGCAGCTGTCAACTGTCCGTCTGAAATCTTGCCATCCACTATTCTCTCGACTAGAGAGGATATATTCTCCGGAGAATAGTCCTTCATGCTACGTGATGCCGCCTCGACCGCATCACACATCATCAGGATCACCTGTTCCTTGGTAAGAGGCTTCATCCCGTCATAGTAGAACTCGGAAACATCTTCAGGATCACCGCCTCCATTGAGATACTGATTGAGGAAATATGCTGCCGGAGTCGTTCCATGATGAGTACGTACAAAATCGACAAGCACTTCCGGCAAAGAATGTTTTTCTGCCAGAGCAACTCCGTCAGATACGTGTCTGATGATCTCCTGAGCGCTTTCCTTAGGAGTCAGTCCGGCATGGAACTTGACTCCGGGGGTCTCGTTCTCGGTAAAGCACTGCGGGTTTGCAATCTTTCCGATATCATGATACAGGGCGCCAGCCCTGACAAGCGGCACATTCGCATCGATTGAACGCGCCACGGCATCAGCAAGGTTCATGACCTGCAGACTGTGCTGGAATGTACCCGGAGCCTTGTCGGCAAGCATTCTCAGAAGAGGATTACTCGTGTCACTGAGTTCGACAAGTTTGGATGTCGACACCAGTTTGAATATCTTCTCAAACAAATATATGAGAGGATAGCCTGCAACAGAAAGAAGAGCACCGAACGCCATATCGAGAATAGTATGATAATCGGCGAAGGTCATACCCTCGGCAAAACGGAATCCAAGCCACACCATCACCATGACCGCAAACACTATGAGAGCAGTTACAAACTGCAGCCAGCCCTTGTTGAAACGTTCGAAGGCAAGTATGCCCACAGTACCGGCGACAAGATAGATGACAAACAGTTCCATTCCGTTAGGCGCGAATATGAGCATCGGAAGCAGGGAGATGAAGAATACGGAAAACACCATCCTGCGGGAGAAGAATGCCAACTGATAGAAGACCACCAGCATGAACGGCATCATATAGAACAGGTCCGGGTCGTTGGATGCGACCCATGACGATGCCACCGCAGACATAGTGAACACCATCAGCAGGTACAGATACTTGTTATACTGCTCGAAGACCTTGAAATTGCAATAATATATCGCCAGGAAAAGCAATAGTACCAGAAAGAAAGCGAGCACTACGTTACCGAACCACTGCAGGGCCTTCGGGCCAACATATCCTACATTGGCATCATATTCCGCCTTGTATGAATCCAGCAACTGCTCTATCTCGGCGGTGACGATCTCACCCGACGAAACTATCACGAGGCCGGCTCTGGCCACCCCTTGTGTCCTGGACACATGACCATAGTTGTCTTCCTGCACAAGATCTGTAGTCTGCTGATCGAACACAAGGTCCGGAACAATCAGGTCACCCATACCTGAAGCGGCATAAAGGGAATCAACATCACATCCGGTGCAATGCTCCCCGATCGTCTCACGAAGCACTTCTCGTGCTCCTTCCACAGTATAGACCTCCGAAACTGGGACTGTCACTGCCCTGCGGTCCTTCTGGACATAGATCATTCCGTCGGAACTCGCCTGAGCACCGTCCAGTGACTGATCGGTCACTACAGGCATCACTCCCTTTGCATAAATTGAAGAAAGTGCATCTGAAAGATGAGGCTTCAGGAATGTATACTCACCGAAGTCCGCCTCAGCGAGTTGGTTCCTTACCTGTCCCTCGACCTTCTGGTCGACCCTATAATAAGGGATCACCCTCAGCGCTGCCTGTTCCACCTCCCTCTGATACTGTTCCTCAGTCTTGAGGACAGGGAAATCGAACTGTGCTATCAGAGTCTCGTAATGCCACGGTGAACCCTTCTTGTAATCATAACTGAAGCGGGAACTTCGAGGCATTATGGCAACAAGCAGAAGAAACAGAAGGATCAAAGGCAGATACACCTTATATCCACGCGGGAAATTTATGTTTTCCATACTTTTATATACTGTTATCCATAGGAATGAACGAATATTCATCCGCTATGAAGGCGTCAATATCATTTCTGACCAGAAGTTCAACAAATCTGCCGCACACCTTGTTCACATCACGCCTTCCGCTCACAGTCACTACCACATCACCTCTGTAATTCACAACAGTCAGAGAGAACATGTAAGGTCCGGACGGTATGAGCGGATAGAATTCGGTGACATACCTCTGCATCGAATCCGGAAGGATCACATTGCCGACACGGCAGATATCATAGGTAGACATGGAGACTGTCCTTGAGAACATCTCCTTCGCACCATGCCTCCTTTCATCCACCGAACCCTTGCTGTCAAAGGCTCGCTCAATGTCAGAGATCTTGCGCTGCGCACTGTATGCCAGGGTATCATTCTTCAACTGTGCCTCCAGAAGTTTCTTCTGCGACATCAGGACAGTATTATATGGATAGTCATCCAGATTCCTGTTATACGCCAGGAAAACAGGGGTCGTATATGGCCTGATCGAAGCAGACGGAACATATGGACGAAGGTCGATCTGAACGGACGCTACTACATATTCTCCAGCCTGCATCCTTTCTCCAAGCGACTCATAGACTGCATGCGAAAAGACCGGAGCGAGAAAAGTGACCGGAACATTCGGCAACTGCATCTTGTCGCCCTTAAGTTTGCCCTGAGGAATTCTGATCTGTACGACCTCTTCCCTGACACTCTCTGCCGGCGGAACAGCCACAGCCTTGGCATCCATATACCAGACAGGACGTGATGCAGACATGTCATCCATCCTCGGCATAGGATCACCACCTTCGGCAGGGAAATACGACCCGGACAGGAGTTTTACCGTTCCATCATTGCTCACCGGATAGCCATTCAGTTCTATATATCTGTACAGCACGGATTTGACAAAGGTCATAAGTCCATGAGCGTCTACCAGAGCCCTGCTGAAATCAAAGCAGATGGTCTTGTGAGAGACCGAGATCTTGAACAGGTATCCGTTAAGCGCCGGATCTCCGAACACATAAGGCTGATCTGCATCCTTGATGTCAAATATCCTGACCGGGGCATCAAGAGGGACGAACAACAGTTCACCATCCGACTCCCCGACTCCGACAGCAATTTGAGGAAAACGTTTCAAGGCCTCGTTCAGAGCCTGTTCCAGGACCACAGGCTTCAAATGCATAGTCAGTGTCGCCACGAAACGTGACGACACTGATGCATCGGCATTGGAGCCGTAAAGATATGCCATTCCCCCTAATGGAGGTTCCATGTATTTCTTCATCTGCTACTTTATAGCCATATCTACTATATCCCCTTCATCGCCGTCATAATATCCGGCATCGAGTTTCTGACGGACGTCAGTGAAGGCCTTGAGCGTACGCTCCACATCCTCCATTGTATGAGCGGCAGTGGAAATGATACGGAAGATGACCATACCCTTCGGTATCACAGGATAAATCACTACCGAACAGAAGATTCCGTAATTCTCGCGGAGATCGACAGCCATCCTCGAAGCCTGACCGACACCGCCCTTGATCTGCACTGGTGTCACGCATGCCTCGGCAGGTCCTATCTCGAATCCGAGATTGCGGAAACCGTCCTGAAGTGCCTTTGTGATGGTGAAGAGTTTCTTGCGGAGTTCATCACCCTCCTTGCTGCGGATGATCTCAAGTCTCTTGAGACCTCCCTCGACAAGAGCCATTGGGAGAGACTTCGCATATATCTGTGAACGCATGTTGAAACGCAGATAGTTGATGATCTTCTTAGGACCGGCCACGAAGCCTCCGATTGAAGCCATCGACTTCGCATATGCACCGATATACAGGTCCACTTCATCCATCACTCCGAAATGCTCGGATGTTCCACGACCGGTAGGGCCCATGTTTCCGAATCCGTGAGCGTCATCGATGAGGATTCTGAACTTGTATTTCTTCTTGAGTTCGACAATCTTGTCAAGGAAGCCGAGGGCTCCTGTCATGCCGTATACACCCTCAGTAATGAGCAGAATACCGCCACCGGTCTCCTCACACAGTCTGGTAGCCCTCTGAAGAGTCTTTTCACAACTCTCATAATCATTGTGACGGAAAGTCATCCTCTTTCCCATGTGCATACGGGCACCATCGATAAGACATGCATGAGCCTCTGAGTCATATACGATCACATCATGACGGTCCATGAGTGCGTCGATTGTAGAAAGGATACCCTGATAGCCGAAATTGAAAAGGAAAGCATCCTCCTTTCTTTCAAACTCCGCAAGTTCCCTCTCGAAACGTTCATGCAGGTCTGTGTGTCCTGTCATCATTCTGCTACCCATAGGATATGCAAGGCCCCATTTCGCAGCAGCCTCGGCATCTGCCTTTCTGACTTCAGGATGATTAGCGAGACCGAGATAATTGTTGAGGCTCCATACAAGTACATCCTTGCCCTGGAACTTCATGTGCGGTCCCAATTCTCCTTCGAGTTTCGGGAACATATAATAACCGAAAGCCTTTGCGGCGTATTGGCCCAGAGGACCTCCGGAATGCTTTTCGATTCTGTCAAAAATATCAGTCATAACTATTGGGTTTTGGTTCAGTATTTACGTTTCTATGATGACTATGCATCAATGTTGGCATAGTGTGCGTTCTGCTCGATGAACTCACGGCGAGGCGGCACATCGTCACCCATCAGCATCGATAAGGTACGCTCAGCCTCGGCCGCATTCTCAATGGTGATCTGACGGAGAAGACGCTTCTCAGGATCCATTGTTGTAGACTGGAGCTGCTCTGCACTCATCTCTCCAAGACCTTTGTAACGCTGCACGAACACACCTTTCTCAGAGCCCTTTCCGAGTTGGAGGGTAGCCTCCTTTCTCTGAGCCTCGGTCCAGCAGTATATCTCTTCCTTTCCCTTCTTCACAAGATAGAGAGGCGGAGTCGCAAGATATACGTATCCGTTCTTGATAAGGTCGATCATATAGCGGAAGAAGAATGTCAGGATAAGGGTTGCGATGTGGCTTCCGTCCACATCGGCATCGGTCATGATGATGACCTTATGATAGCGGAGTTTGCTGAGATTCAGTGCCTTGCTATCCTCTTCAGTACCCACTGTCACTCCGAGGGCAGTGTAGATGTTGCGGATTTCCTCACTCTCGAACACTCTGTGTTCCATAGCCTTCTCGACATTGAGGATCTTACCTCTTAGAGGAAGGATGGCCTGGGTCATACGGTCACGGCCCTGCTTTGCAGTACCGCCCGCAGAGTCTCCTTCGACGAGGAACAGTTCGCATACTTCAGGGTCTCGTGAAGAGCAGTCAGCGAGTTTTCCAGGCATACCTGCACCCGACATCACGGTCTTTCTCTGCACCATCTCACGTGCCTTTCTCGCAGCGTGACGGGCAGTTGCCGCAAGGATCACCTTGTCGACGATCATCTTCGCCTCCTTAGGATTCTCCTCAAGATACTGCTCCAGAGCGGCTGCTGTCGCCTGAGAGACTGCAGACACGACCTCACCGTTACCGAGTTTGGTCTTGGTCTGGCCCTCGAACTGAGGCT